>CACDAB010000004.1:0-119962 GCA_902550615.1 uncultured Pelagibacteraceae bacterium
TGACATGTTTTAACAAGAATCTTAATTGGCCAAAAAAAAGAATAAAAGTTAAATCGTCTACTAGATTTTTGAAGAATAAAAAAATTTTAATGGGAAATAAAATATATTTCCCTATGACTATAAGAAATGAGAATCAAGTCTATGAATCATTTTCTTATATCATTAATTCAAATAAATTTTGTATAAGTGGTCTTGAAATAAAAAAGCACCCAGTTTCTGCAAAAGAAAAAAAAGTTGTAAGATTTGAAAAAAAATTAAAAAAATTATTATCAAGTGAAAAAGAAAAAAATTTAAAAAGAAGTAGGAATTTATCAATTTTTATTGGATCAACTGGAGCTATAATCGAAGCGTTAGAACGAGGTATTAAAGTAATACAAATTTGTGAATTTCCCTTACTAGATACTTATTCAAATAAATTGTGGAGAAATATAATTGTAAATAAAATTACCGAAAATATATATACTTATAGACTTAAAAAAAAAGGAAGACTAATTAAATTAGGTGATCCCAAAAAAAAAGAAACAATTTATGACTACAAGATTTAAAGAATTTCAAAAAACTTTTTATAATAAAAAAATTTTAATTACTGGCCATACTGGATTTAAGGGTTCTTGGCTTACAGCATTCTTAAGTTCTTATGATTGTAAAATATATGGTATATCAAAAGATGTACCTACAAAGCCTTCTCATCATGAATTACTAAAGATTAAAAATTTGAAAAGCTTTAAATTAGATATCACTAATTTAAAATTACTAAAAAAAATTATTTATAAAATTCAACCAGATTATATTTTTCATTTAGCTGCTCAATCATTAGTTAAAACTTCATATCGAGATCCAAGTATGACATTTAACACAAATTCTCTCGGGACATTAAACGTTTTAGAAACATTAAGATATTTAAAAAAAAAATGTTCAGTTGTATTAATTACAAGTGATAAAAGTTACAAAAATTTAGAAATTAAAAGGGGATACAAAGAAACAGATCTAATAGGAGGAAATGACCCGTATAGTGCATCGAAAGGTTGTGCAGAGTTAATAATACAAAGTTATATTGAATCTTATTTCAAAAAAAATAATAAAATTTTTATCGCTGTTGGAAGAGCGGGCAATGTGATTGGTGGTGGAGATTGGTCGAAAGATAGATTAATTCCTGATTGTTTTAAATCTTGGTCAAAAAATAAGGTCTCAGTAATTAGAAATCCTTATTCAACAAGACCATGGCAACATGTTGTTGAGGTTATTTATGGATATATATTATTGGCAACAAAACTGAGTAAAAACAAAAAACTCCACGGACAAATATTTAATTTTGGACCATCTTATAAAAAAAATTATAAAGTTATTGAATTACTGAAATTTTTTAAGCTTGAATGGAATAAATGTAAATGGAAAATTAAAAAATTAAAAATAAATCAGAAAGAGTCTGTTTTACTCAAACTTAATTCAAGTAAAGCAAATAAAATTTTGAAATGGAAGACAACTTTAAGTTTAAAAGAAAGTCTAATTTACACTCTCTATTGGTATAAGAATTATTATTTAAAAAAATCAAAAATAATTACTTTTGAACAAATAAACAATTATAAAAAAAAAATTTTTAATATTTAAATGAAAGTTGTAATTTTGGCAGGTGGATTAGGAACTCGTATTTCAGAATACACAAAAATTATTCCAAAACCAATGATACCAATTAATGATGTTCCTATTTTAATTCACATAATCAACCATTATAGAAAATATAACTTTAACAATTTTTATATAGCAGTTGGATATAAATCTAAGATAATTAAAGATTATTTTAAAAAAAAAAAGTTTAAAGGTTGTAAAATTAATATAATTGACACTGGATTAAAAACTATGACTGGTGGTAGGTTAAAAAGATTATCTAAGTATTTAGGCAAAGAAACTTTTTTAATGACCTATGGAGATGGAGTGAGCAATGTTAATTTAAAAAAATTAATAAAATTTCACAAAAGAAAAAAAAAAATTATGACTCTCACAGCTGTAAGACCTCCTGCAAGATTTGGGGCCATAAAAATTACAAATAATATTGTTAAATATTTTAAGGAAAAATCAAATCTTGATGAAGGATGGATAAATGGAGGTTTTTTTGTCATTGAACCAGAATTATTCAAGTATATTAAAAATGATAAAACTTATCTTGAAAGGGGCCCACTTGAAAAGATCGCAAGTCAAGGTGAATTAGTTGCATTTAAACATTATGGTTTTTGGCAGTGCATGGATACTTTAAGAGATAAAGAAATTTTAGAAAATTTATTAAAAAGAAAGGTTTTAAAATTTTGAAAAAAGTTTTGGTTGTAGGTGGTACTGGTTTCCTAGGGTCAAATTTTATCAATTTAGCAGTAAAAAAAAAATTTAAAATTTATAGTCTTTCTACAAAAAAACCTGTCAAAAAAAATAAAGTTAAAAATGTAAAATATTTAACCTGTGATATTTCCTCTTATTCTTCGCTTGCTAGAGTTATAAAATTTGATGTTGATTATGTGATAAATTTTGGTGGTTATGTAGATCATACTAATAAAAAAAAAACGTTCGATAGTCACTTTGTAGGATGTAAAAATTTGGTAAGTTTTTTTAAAGATAAATCTATAAAAAAATTTATACAAATTGGTAGTAGCCTAGAATATGGTAATTCAAAATCACCTCATTGTGAAAATAAAAGTAAGTTTTTTGTTCAAAAAGTAAAAAGTATTTATGCAAAATCAAAACTTTTGTCTACAAGACATTGCTTAGACGCAAATAGAAAATTTTTTTTTCCGGTTACAATTTTAAGGCCATACTTAATTTATGGACCAGGTCAAAAAACAAATAGACTTATTCCATTTATTGTTACACAATGTTTGGATGGAAAAGTTTTTAATTGTTCCTCCGGTAACCAAATTAGAAATTTTTTATTTATTAATGATTTTATTAATGCTGTTTTCATGATACTAAAATCTAAAAATACATCAGGTCAGATAATAAACATTGGGTCTGATAAAAATTTAAAAGTTAAATCAGTAATAAAAAAAATTCAAAAATTAATTAAAAATGGAAAACCTCAATTTGGGAAAATCAAGTTAAGAAAAGATGAAGTAATAAAATCATTTCCAAGTATAAAAAAAATTAAAAAATTAATTTATTGGTCTCCAACAACGACTTTTGATGATGGTCTGGTTAAAACAATAAAATATTTTAGCTTAAAAAAATGAAAAATTTTAAAGTAATTGATAACTTTTTAAAACACGATCATTTTAAAAAATTACGTGATCTCCAATTAGAGTATAATGGTCCAAAAACAGCTACTGTTTATCGAAATATAATAGATAATAATGGAGGAACTGATTTATCCTGTTTAAGTGAAAATTTAATCAAAACTTTTTATGATGAATACACTAATATTGGATTACAAATATTAAAAGAATTGTCGCCTAAAAAAGTTGAATTATTTGATTACTCTGAATTTAGTATTATTGAAACTGGTAAAGATTATTCTTTTCCAATTCACAGAGATATTCCAACAAAACTTTTGAGTGGAGTTATTTACCTCACTCCCCAAAAAAATAATGGAACTTATATCTATGAAAATAAAAATGGCAAAAATAAAAAAGAGATAGAATGGAAACAAAATAGAGCATTTTTCTTTTCAAGATCAGAGGAGTCTAGTTGGCATTCTTATGAAGGAGATAAAATTTCTAATAGAATAGTTTTAGTATATAATATGATGACAAAAGATTTAAAAAAAGTTTGTGAAATAGAAAATATAAATTTTTACAAAGTTAAACTTAGGGAAAAGATTAATCCAATATTGTATAGATATTTTAAATTTACAATTAAATAATATATTTAAATGTTTAAAAAATTTTCATTTTTTTTTTATCGATTTTTGAAATTTTTTGACAACATTTTAACTATTACAATTAAAAAAAGCTTTCTCTCTTGGTTTAAAGAATTTTTAATAGAAGATAGTTATAAAGAAATATTGATAAATCAAAAAAAAATTATTTTTTTTATACCAAATAACTTGACAGAATGGAGAGTTAATACATTTTTTACAAAAGAACCCGAGACTCTTGAGTGGATTGAAACATTTGATAAAACTAAGCCTATTTTATTTTGGGACATTGGGTCAAACATAGGATTGTATTCGATATATGCTGCAATCATACATTCAAATTGTAAAATTGTAAGTTTTGAGCCTTCAAGTAATAATTTAAGAATTTTGACAAGAAATATATCAATTAATAGTCTTGAAGATAGAATAAGCGTTTTTTCGAACCCATTATCCGATAAGAATGAAAAGTTTTTAATGATGCAGGATGATAAATTTAGAGAGGGTGCAGCGTTAAATACGTATGGAGAAAAATTTAATTTTGAAGGCAAATACCAAAAATATAAAATGAGATATAAATTATTAGGAAGGAACTTAGAACATCTATTAAAAAACAAAATACTTGATATTCCTGATTATATAAAAATTGATGTTGATGGAATAGAACATTTAATCCTTGAAGGGGCAGGACAATTTTTAGAAGAAAAAAAAATTAAAAGTATATCAGTTGAGATTAATGAAAATTTTAAGTCACAGTATGATAATATTTTAAAAATAATGAAAAATAATAATTTTAAATTTTTACAAAAAAGACAAAATAATGAATTAAAAAACTCTGATGGCCCTTTTTCAAAATCATTTAACTATATTTTCGTCAAAGTCTAAGTGGATATTAAATTATGGAACCACTTATAAGTATCATAGTAAATTGTCATAATGGTGAGAAATATTTAAAAGAATGTATTTCCAGCATATTAAATCAGAAATATCAAAACTTTGAAGTTATTTTTTTTAATAATTCTTCTAAAGATAATTCAAAAAAAATTATTGATAATTTCCAAAGTAATAAAATCAGATATTTCTATAGTTCAGAAAAATTAAGTTTATATAAAGCAAGAAATGAAGCTCTTAAACATGTAAGGGGAGAATTAATTGCTTATTTAGATAGTGATGATTGGTGGAATGAAAATTATCTTTCTTCAAGATTAGAACATTTTAAAAATAAACATTTTGATTTTTTTTATTGTAATTCAAATTTTTTTTTCGAAAAAAACAAGAATAAAAAAATATATAAAAATTATTCCTTACCTAGTGGAAAAATATATTCATTTTTAATAAAAGATTATTTTATTATAATTAGTGGTGTAATTTTTCGAAAAGAAATTTTTCAGAAGTATGGAAAATTTAATGAAAATTTTAATATTATTGGCGATTATGATTTTTTGATGAGAATTTCAATTGAATGTAATGCACACGCCCTGAATTCACCTTTAATAAATTACCGGGTACATGAGAATAATTTTTCCAAAATGAACACAAAAATGTATTACGAAGAATATAAATTTTGGTTAGAAGAAAATAAAAAAACTCAAAACGATGAATTTAACAAAAATATCCATATACATGAAATGAAGCTTGAATATTTTGAAATTGCTTATTTATTAAAGGAATCAAAAAAAGATTTTTTTCTTTTTAAAAAAATTATTCGTTACAATAATTTTTCTGAAAAAATTAAATTTTTGATATTGTTTTTTTCACCAAAAAGAATACACAAATTTTTGAAAAAATAAAAAAATAAATATTTAATGAAAAAAATTTTTAATTTAAATTCTTGTTATTATTTAGTTTTTTTAATTCCTATATCTTATATTTTGGGAATTGCAATTACAGAAGCACTTGTATTTTTTTCGATTATTTTTTTTATTTTCAAAAATAAGAGTTTAGATTATTTTAAGAATAGGTTTTTTATATTCTTTTTACTATTTTCAATATATATTTTTATTAATTCAATTTTTAATATTGATTATACAGATTTAAAGTTATCATCTATTTTTCATTTCAGATTTATTTTATTTTCTCTTTCAATTATTTTTATTTTGGATTACTTTGAAGGAAAAAGTTTTAATCTTAATTTTATCGCTTACTCATTATGTATAATTACAATATTCATCATATCAGATAGTTTAATACAGTTCTTTTTTGGAAAAAATATTTTAGGATTTGAAATAATAGATTCTAGAATATCAAGTATATTTGGTAAAGATTTAGTCCTAGGAAGTTTTTTATTAAAATTATTACCGTTTTTTTTATTTTTTATTATGTATTTTGAGTTGGATAAGATTAATGATGGTAAGAAATATATAATTATTTTTTTAAGTCTTTATTTAATCAGTATTTATATTTCAGGGTCAAGAACATCTTTCATTCTTGTCTTATTTTTTTTATTTATGATATTTTTTTTTATAAAAGAGATTAAAGATATTATTTTAAAAGCGTTTATAATCTTATCTTTTTTTATTTTTTTGACTTCAATTTTCGACTTGGGTAAATCAAATAGTTTCAATAGAATGTTCGTTAAAACTTTCAATCAAATCACTGGTGAATATTACTCGGATATAATGAATAGTGAGCAATATCGGGCAGAGCAATATGGTTTTAATAAAGAAATAGACGAAAAAAAAAATTTTTCTGAAAAGATTGTAGAACATTTTGATATTCATCCTGTACGCAGACTATTAAGATCTTCAGAAATTTTCTCCAAGGTCCACACTGGTCATTATACACTTGCTTATGATCAATTTTTAAAAAAGCCATTATTCGGAATTGGTCCAAAAGGATTTAGAAATTATTGTAGAAAAGTGGATTACAATTCCGAGATTGGTATCTGTTCAACTCATCCTCACAATTTTTTTATACAAATTACAGCTGAATTAGGAATCTTAGGTTTTTTATTTTATCTTATAATTTTATCTTTTATCATAATAAATATAAAAAATTCTTTGATCAAAAGAAAAAGTAAATATCAGTCAATGTTTTTAGTCATCTCTTCATCTTTATTGATCAATTTATTTCCTTTTTTACCAAGCGGTAATTTTTTTAATAATTGGATATCGATAATCATTTATTATTATATTGGACTTTATATGTTTTCTTATAAAAAAGTATTTACTCAGTAATGTTTATTTTTTTTTTAATAATAATTAATTTATTCATTTTCTATCATTTAAAAAAAATTTCTAAAATTTTGAATATTTACGATCTTCCAGATGGAAGATTAAAGTTGCATAGAAAAAAAACACCTTTACTTGGAGGATTTATTCTTGCAATAAACTTTTTATTTATACTCATTTACCAAATTATTTTTTCAAAAAATTTTTTATTTTTAGAAATTGAGCAAATAAATAATTTAGAATTATTTTCAATTTTATTCCTGATATATGGTAATTTTATCTTAGGATTATATGATGATAAGTATCAATTAACTCCATCCAAAAAAATAATCTTATCAATAGTTGTAATTTTGATTGCAGTTTTTTTAAATAAAAACTTAATAATAACAAATTTTACGTTATCTTTTTATGAGAGTAAAATATTTTTTGAAAATTTTTCGATTTTATTTACAGTTTTCTGCATTTTGACTTTAATAAATGCATTAAATTTCTATGATGGTATTAATGGTCAATCTTGTGTAATATTTTTATTTTTTTTCTCATATTTGTTTCTTAGAAGTGATTTAAATTTTTTTTATTTAGTAAGTGTAATACCTATTTTAATGATAATGATAATTAATTTTAGAAATTCACTTTTTTTAGGTGATGGTGGTATTTATTTATTGAGTAGTATATTATCAATTTCGCTAATTTATGAACACAATGTTCAAAAAAGTATAATTTACGCAGACGAAATTTTTTTATTACTTTTACTACCTGGAATTGATCTTTTAAGATTGTCGTTAACTAGGTCTTTAAAATCAAAAAATCCTCTTTTCGGGGACAGAGATCATATTCATCATCTTTTAATAAATAAATTTTCATTAACTTTTTCAAATTTAGTTCTTTTATTATTTTCAATTTTACCTATTACTCTATGGATATTTCTAAAATTAAATTTCTTTTTAGTTTTTTCAATTTTCTTAATACTTTACATTTTTTTAATACAATTTTTAAAATTAAATGATAAGAGATATAAATAGCTCATGATAAAGAATAAAAAAATTTTAGTAGTAGGTGCAGGTGGTTTTATAGGTGGTCATTTAGTCAAAAGATTGTTAGATGACAAAAATTCAATTGTTGCAGTAGATATTAAACCTAAAGAGTATTGGTTTCAGGATTATGATAATGTGAAAAACTATTACTCGATGGATATGAAGGAAATTGATAATTGTCGAACTGTCACAAAGAATATTGATTATGTTTTTAATATGGCTTGTAACATGGGAGGTATGGGTTTTATTGAAAACAACAAAGCGGAATGCATGCAATCTGTCTTAATCAATACAAATCTATTAATTGCTTGTAAAGAAGATAGAATAAAAAAATATTTTTTTTCATCTAGTGCTTGTGCTTATAATAAATCTAAACAGCAAGATGTGTTTATAGAAGGATTAAAGGAGAGTGATGCATATCCAGCTGATCCAGAGGATGGTTATGGTTGGGAAAAATTATTTAGTGAGCGAATGTGTAGACATTTTATGGAAGATTATGGCATAGAGGTTAGAATTGCTAGGTATCATAACATTTATGGCCCTTATGGGACTTATGATGGTGGTAGAGAAAAAGCCCCTGCAGCTCTTTGTAGAAAAATTATAAATGCGAAAAAAAATAATGAAGACAAAATTGAAGTATGGGGTGATGGTAAACAAACAAGAAGTTTTTTATATGTTGATGACTGCATAGAAGGTACTTTAAGATTGTTTGAGTCAGATTATCCTGAACCAGTTAATATTGGAAGCGATGAACAAGTATCAATTAATCAAATGATAGATATTATTGAGGATATTTCTAATATTAAAAAGTTATCACGTAACTATCAATTGGATAAGCCAAAAGGTGTGAGAGGCAGATCTAGTAATAACGATTTAGTCAAAAGAGTTTTAAATTGGAGTTTTAAGATAAGATTAAAAGATGGCCTTAAAAGAACTTACGAGTGGATGAATAATGAAATTAGTAAACATGGATCTAATATAAGTAGATTTACTAAATCTTAAACATCATCTTTATATATAAACAATGATTAATAAAATAATTTTTAAAAGAATTAAATTTAATAATATCAATGTTAAAAATTTTAATAGATATATTTTAAAAAAAGGATTATTTGTTTTTCCAGCTGGACCAGCTTTAGCTTCCATAGAAAAATCAGGTGAATATTATGAGTCTCTAAAAAAAGCTGATTTAGTTTTTTTTGATAGTGGTTTTTTTGTTTTATTATTAAAAATTTTTAAAAATATAAGTGTAAAAAAGTTTTCAGGATATAAATTTTTGACTCTATTTTTCAACTATCTAAAAAGAGATAAAAAAAAATCTGTTTTTTGTATTGACCCAAATTTAAAATTTTTAAAATCAAATAAGAGTTTTTTTAAGAGTTTGGGAATAAAGAACATATATAATTATTTAGCACCAAATTATCAAATTAAGGGTTTATCAGATAAAAAGCTTTTACAAAAAATAAAAAAAGTGAAACCAGATTTTATATTGACTAATATTGGTGGAGGTAAACAAGAAATTTTAGGATTATATTTGAAAAATAATCTTAAAACTAAAACAACTATATTGTGTACTGGAGCAGCAATTTCTTTTTTTACAAAAGATCAAGCCCCAATTAATAGTTTAATTGATCAATTATATCTTGGATGGTTTATAAGATTAATTTTTAATCCAATATCTTTTTCTATAAAATACTTATACGCCCTAAGATTGATACCAATGGTGATTTCAAGTAAAATTAAGATTGTTCATTAACTTCAACTAGAATTAAATTCTCGAATGTATTATATAAATATAATATTAGTTTACTTTTAGTTAAATAAAAAATTTTATGAAAAAGAAAAAAGCATTAATATTTGGAGTTACAGGCCAGGATGGTGCTTATTTATCAAAGTTTTTATTAAATAAAAATTATATTGTATATGGTGTCAAAAGGAGATCATCTATAATTAATACTCAAAGAGTCGATGATATTTATAAAGATATAAATTATAAATCAAATTTTGTATTACTTTATGGAGATTTAACTGATGCTTCATCAATATTAAATATAATAAAAAAAGTAAATCCCAATGAAATATATAATCTCGCTGCACAATCTCACGTAAAAGTTTCATTTGATGTTCCAGAATATTCTGCTGAAGTCAATGGTCTTGGGACTTTAAGAATTCTTGAGGCAATCAGAAGTTTAAATTTGGAAAAAAAAATAAAATTTTATCAAGCTGGAACCTCTGAGATGTTCGGAAGGACAAAAGAAAAATTTCAAAATGAAAAAACCCCTTTTCATCCTGCTAGCCCCTATGGTGTTTCAAAATGTTTTGCTCATTGGATTACTAAAAATTATAGAGAGGCATATAATATCTATGCATGTAATGGTATTTTGTTTAATCACGAGAGCCCTATAAGAGGTGAAACTTTTGTTACACAAAAAATAGTTCAAGGTTTAGTAAGAATTAAAAAAGGTGCTCAAAAAAAATTGTTTTTAGGTAATTTATATTCTAGGAGAGATTGGGGTCATGCTAAAGATTATGTTGAAGCAATGTGGAAAATGTTACAACAGAAAAAACCTGACGATTATGTAATTGGCACAGGAAAAACTTTTACTATTAAGGATTTTGTCAATCGAGCCGCGAGGAGATTAGATTTAAATATTAAATGGATTGGGAAAGGCATCAAAGAAAAAGGAATAAATATTGAAAATAAAAAAGTCATCATTGAGTGTAGAAAAAGATACTTTAGGCCCTTAGAAGTTGATTATTTAAAGGGTAATGCATCAAGAGCAAAAAAAATATTAAAATGGTCACCAAAAATCTCTATAAATAATCTTATAGATGAAATGGTACAGTACGAGCTAAAAAACAATAATGATCAACGTTAATAGTAAAGTATTTATTGCAGGTCATAATGGAATGCTTGGTTCATCAATTTTAAGAGTACTTAAAAAAAAAGGATATAAAAGACTTATTACCGCTGATAGAAAAAAACTTGACCTTAGAAACCAAAATTCATTAAGAAAATTTTTTATGAATAATAAACCAGATGCAGTAATTATTGCTGCTGCTAAAGTTGGTGGAATAAAAGCTAATATAAAATTTCCAGCTGATTTTATAATTGATAATTTGCAAATTCAAACAAACTTAATTTCTTTAAGCCACACTTTTAATGTAAAAAAATTAATTTTTTTTGGCTCGAGTTGTATTTATCCAAAACATATAAGAAAACCAATAAAAGAAAGTCAAATTATGACTGGTGTTTTGGAAGAAACAAACGAAAGTTATGCAGTTGCAAAAATTGCTGGTATTAAAATGATTGAGTCTTTGAATAAGCAATTTAACAGAAATTATATATGTCTTATGCCTTGTAATTTATTTGGTCCAAATGATAATTACGATACACATAACTCACATTTTTTACCAGCTTTGGTTAAGAAAATTTATTTTGCAAGTATAAAAAAAAGAGAAAAAAAAATTGTAAAATTATGGGGAACTGGCAAACCTTTAAGGGAGGTTTTGCATGTGGATGAAGTTGCAAATGCTTGTGAATTTTTTCTAAAAAAAAAAATCCAAAATGCACTAATTAATATTGGCTCTCAAACAGAGATGAGTGTTAAAAATTATGCAAACTTAATTAAGAAAAAAATTGATACTAACATTTTGATAAAATTTGATAATAACAAGAAATATGACGGTGTGATGAGAAAAAAATTAAATCTTACTTTAGCTAATAGTTATGGATGGAAATCAAAAATGAATTTTTCAAAAAAACTAGATGAAATTATTGAGGATTTTAAAAATTCTCATGAATGATTACTCATGATATTTCTCCAAATACTTATATTTATTGTAAGTATTGTTTTGTTATCATTATCAGTATCTGGATATGGTAGGCTAACCAGATTAAATATAAACAATAATTTTTTTCTGGATATATTTTTAGGATTTATAATAATTTCATCCATTATTACTTTTATCCATTTTTTCTTTAAGATAAATATTTTGATAAGTTTTTTTTTATTTATTTCTGGAATATTAATCTTTTTCTATAAAAAAAAATTAAGCTCATTTAGATTATTTAAAACTGAAAATATATATTATTGTTTTATATTTTTTTTACTCTTACCCATTTTTCTTTCACAAAAATATCATGAGGATTTTGGCTACTATCATCTACCTTATGCAATTAGTTTTATAGAAGAAAAAATAATTTTTGGATTTGCTAATGTTGATAAACCTTATGTTTATAATTCTATTTGGTTAAATTTGTATTCAATATTTTTTTTGACTGGTAAAAATTTTAATTTTTTAACACTTCCAAGTTTTTTATTTTTTCTGAGTTTTATTTTATTTTCCACTCATCAATTACTCTCAAAAAATGAAAAAATGACCAGTGATTATTTTCTGTTAATAACATTGTTCTATTTAATTTTGAAATTTACCAGAATTTCTGAATTTGGAGTCGACTTACCAGCAGTAATTTTTTCTATTATAGCAATTTATTATTTTATTAGATTTTCAGAAACAAACTTAAAAATTGAAAAGAGAGAATATTTTTTTTTAGTTTCAATTTTTTCATTTTTTTCAACTTTAATAAAATTAAGTACGATCCCAATATTGTTGCTTCCAATATTTTTATATTCAAAATATTTTCAAAACTTGAAGTTGGAAATTTTTAGATTAAAGTTTTTTTTTATTTACATTGTGTTAATAATTTTTTTTGTTCAACAATTTATTTATACTGGTTGTTTATTTTTTCCAAATAATCTGACTTGTCTCAATGTAAGTTGGCTTAATAGAGATAATATTAATTTATCTTATGAGCTTGAACTCGTGAACAAGGGCTATTTTAGTTTAGCAAAGGATTTTCTTACACCAGAGGATTATCTCAAAAATTTTAATTGGTTAAGTTTTTGGTTTAAGAGAAATTTAATCGAAATCTCAGAACATATTTTAACAATAATTTTACCTATAATATTATTTCTATTTGTACAAAAAAAAAAAATTGATCGTAAATTTGTTTTTGAAGATAAGTTGGGATTATTTTTATTTCTAATATTTGGTTTTGTTTTTTGGCTTAATTATTCTCCAGTTTATAGATTTGGAATTCATCTATTTCTAACTTTGATCTTTTTTTTATTTATAAATATTCTGGTGTCAAAAAATTTTTCTAAAAAATTTTTTTTATTTTTTTTAACAATTTTCCTTTTTTTTAGTTTTTCAAAAAATATCGTTAGATTAAATAAAGCTGAAAGTATTTTCATTGGTATTCAAAAAATAGAAAATCGATACATTTTGAGTCAGAAAAATACTAATCATTTGGTAAAAATTTATCAGCCTGATACTAAAAATAATTCAAAAAATGGTTGGCAAGGAAGGCTTTGTTGGAATATTCCATTTATTTGTTCTTATAACAAACTAGATGTCAGAAAAAAAAATGGATATTTAATAATTAATAAATTAAAAAATTAAATATGATTGATAGATCAACATTTAAACTTTCAATATTAATTCCATGTTATAATGAGAAAAATACAATTAGAGAGATCTTGAAAAAAATAATTCAAAGTTTAGAAAACTACAAAATTTTAAAATATGAGGTTATTATTGTTGATGATTTTTCAAACGATGGAACAAAACAAGTTTTAAATGAATTAACAAGTAATGAAAAAATTCAAATTTATTTTCATGATAGTAATTTAGGAAAAGGTGCAGCTATACATACAGCTCTAAAACATACAACTGGGGATATCATAATCATACAAGATGCAGATCTAGAATATGATCCTTTTGATTACAACAAGTTATTAGTTCCTTTTTTTGAGACTAATGCAGACATTGTTTATGGTTCTAGATTTTTAGGAGGAGGAAAATATGTGAGAATACATTTTTTTTGGCACTATTTGGCAAACAAAATATTAACTTTTATATGTAATTTATTTATAAATTTAAATTTAACAGACATGGAAACTGGATATAAAGTATTTAAAACTTCTGCCTTAAAAAGTATAAATTTAAAAGAGAAAAGTTTTTCATTTGAACCTGAGGTAACTATCAAGTTAGCAAAAAAAAATTACAAATTTTTTGAGGTGCCAATTACCTATAATGGTAGATCATATGAGGAAGGTAAAAAAATTGGTCTAAAAGATGCATTTATTGCTCTAAAAACCATTATTTTATATTCTTTCAAGAGTTAATCTATTTTTATTTTTCTTTGACTAAAAATTTTCTTTAGGTATAAATACGTCGCCTGGTGATTATAGCGAAGAGGTAATACCCGATCCCATTCCGAACTCGGAAGTCAAGCTTTTCAGCGCCGATGGTACTTTGTCTTAAGACATGGAAGAGTAGGACTTTGCCAGGCTAAACTCTTAAAAATTATGAAAATAAAAAGTTCATTAAAATCAATAAAAAAAAGAGACTTAAACTCCAAACTAGTGAGACGAAGGGGGAGAGTTTACATAATTAATAAAACTAATCCTAAATTTAAAGCAAGACAAAAATAATTTTTATGGATAATGAAAACCATAAAAAAACTTGGATCAATTTTACCAAATTTGTGTTGTGGGGAACTGTCGCGGTAGTGTTAATATTGGTATTAATGGCATTGTTCTTACTATAAAAATTTTTTCATGAAAATTGGATCAGTATTAGAAAATCAAAAAATTGAAAAAAGAATTTCAATTACTCCTGAAATTGCAAAAAAGTACAAGGCTCTTGGGTTAGATGTTTATTTATCAAAAAATTACGGAGCACATTTAGGAATTCCTGATGAGGAATATAAAAATATAGGTGTTAAATTTTCTGATGATGAAAAAGAAGTTATAAATCTTTCAAATATTGTTGTTCAATTAGGGTTATTGTCTGATGAAAAAAGCTCATTGTTGAAAGAAGATCAAACTTTAATTGGTGTACTTAATCCATATGATAATAAAAAAAAATTAGATGAACTTAAAAATAAAAAGATAAAACTTTTTTCATTAGAATTATTACCTAGGATTACTAGAGCACAATCTATGGATATATTATCTTCACAAGCTAATCTAGCAGGATATAAAGCAGTAATTGAGTCATTTGCAAATTTTGAGAAAGCTATTCCGATGATGATGACTGCAGCAGGCACTGTACCCGCTGCTAAGATATTAGTTGTTGGTGCTGGTGTCGCTGGATTGCAAGCAATAGCGACAGCAAAAAGAATGGGAGGAATAGTTTTTGCTACAGATGTAAGGATGGCTTCAAAAGAACAAGTTGAAAGTTTAGGTGGAAAATTTTTGACTGTCGAGGGTGCTGAGAATTTAGAAACTGAAGGAGGCTATGCAAAAGAAGCCTCAGAAGATTTCAAAGAAAAACAAGAGGAATTACTTTCTGAAACTTTAAGAAAAATTGATATTGTTATTTGCACAGCGTTAATACCTGGAAAGAAAGCTCCAGTTATTATTAAAGATAAGATGATAAATAATATGCAGGCTGGATCTGTAATTTATGATTTAGCTGCAGTGCAAGGTGGTAATACTGCTTATACAAAAGCGGATGAAATTATTGAAAAAAATGGGGTTAAAATTATGGGTGAGAGCAATATACTAAATAAACTTCCAGTGTCTGCTTCTAGCTTATATGCAAAAAATATGTTTAATTTCGTTGAGAACTTGTTTGATAAAGAAAATAAAAAATTAAATATTAACTTAGAGGATGAGATAATAGAAAAAACATTTATTAAATAAAATATGGAAATTGATCCTTTAATATTTAGATTAAGTATATTTATCCTATCAATATTTGTAGGATATTATGTTGTTTGGAGTGTTACTCCATCTCTACACACCCCTTTAATGTCTGTGACTAATGCAATTTCATCAGTAATTATTGTTGGGGCAATAATTGCGGGTTTATCTGGTAATTCAGATAGTTTGTTCAATACATCAAGTATTTTTGGATTTTTAGCAATTGCATTGGCAGCAATTAATATTTTTGGAGGATTTCTTGTGACACAAAGAATGCTTGCGATGTATAAAAAAAAGAAAAAGGATAAAAAATGATCTCAGCTAATTTATCAGCAATCTTTTATTTATTTTCTGGTGTACTTTTTATATTAGCTTTAAGAGGCCTATCATCTCCAGAAACATCCAGACAAGGCAATTTATTTGGTATTTTGGGGATGATCATTGCTGTAACTGTAACTTTTTTAGCTACTGGTAATTTTTCAAATGGATTTATTTTTGTTCTAATATTTATTTTAGTTGGGGGTTCCATAGGGGCTTTCATCGCCTACAGAATACCAATGACCGCAATGCCAGAGTTAGTTGCAGGATTTCATAGTTTAGTAGGTCTCGCAGCAGTTTTTGTAGCAATTTCTGCTTTTTTAAATCCAACAGCATTCAACCTTGGAAACCCAGGAAACATAAAACTTGGGAGTTTAATTGAGATGTCTATTGGAGCTGCGGTTGGTGCAATTACATTTTCTGGCTCTGTGATTGCGTTTTTAAAACTACAGGGAATAATGTCTGGTTCACCGATCACATTCAAGGGACAGCATCCATTAAATGCAATTATTTTAATTTCAATACTTATCTTGATTTATTTATTATGCTCAACCCAGTCGTCAAATTTATTTTGGATGTTATTAGCTGTTTCATTTTTAATTGGTTTTTTATTGATAATTCCAATTGGTGGGGCTGATATGCCAGTTGTCATTTCAATGCTAAACTCTTACTCGGGATGGGCTGCAGCAGGAATTGGTTTTACATTAGAAAATACAGCTTTGATAATAACAGGAGCTCTTGTTGGCTCATCTGGTGCTATATTGTCTTATATAATGTGTAAAGGAATGAATAGGTCTTTTTTTAATGTAATTTTAGGTGGATTTGGGGCAACTGATGAAAAGTCAAATGCTTCATCTAAAGAACAGAGACCTGTTAAAAGTGGTAATGCAGATGATGCTGCTTTTTTAATGAAGAATGCTTCATCAGTTATAATTGTTCCAGGTTATGGTATGGCTGTGGCACAAGCTCAACATGCACTTAGAGAGATGGTTGACACCTTAAAGAAAAATGACATAAAAGTATCTTATGCAATTCATCCTGTGGCCGGGAGAATGCCAGGACATATGAATGTTCTATTGGCAGAGGCAAATGTGCCATATGATGAAGTTTTTGAATTAGAGGAAATAAATAATGATTTTGCAAATGCAGATGTTGCATTTGTAATTGGGGCTAACGATGTTACAAATCCAGTTGCTAAGACTGATCCACAAAGTCCAATTTATGGAATGCCAGTTCTAGATGTTGAAAAATGTAAATCAGTATTATTTGTCAAAAGAAGTCTATCACCTGGGTATGCAGGAATTGACAATGACTTATTTTATAAAGAAAATACACTCATGTTATTTGCTGATGCTAAGAAAATGACTGAGGATATAACCAAAAATTTATAGGTTAATGAATACCCAAATTTTTTGTGATATCGCTGATTTAAAAAATATTAAAAAATTTTATAAAAAAAAGATTGTTAAAGGTTTTACAACTAACCCTAGTTTAATGAGAAAAGCAGGGGCAAAAAATTATAAACTTTATTCTGATCAAATTTTGAAAATTTGTAAAGATAAACCAATTTCTTTTGAAGTTTTTGCTGATAATAGTAAATCTATGATAGCTCAAGGTATTCAAATAAATACTTGGGGAAAAAATGTTTATGTAAAAGTTCCAGTTGTAAATTCAAAAAACCAATTTTCTGGTAAAGTTATCAAAGAGTTAAACAATAAGAACATTAAATTAAACATTACTGCTGTTTACACATCAAAACAAACAGCTAAAATTTTAAAAAATATAAATAAAACCACTAAAGTGATAATTTCTATATTTGCAGGTAGAGCTGCAGATGCTGGCAGAGATCCTGTTCCAGAGTTTGTAAAAAGTATTAAGATGGCTAAAAGTTTTAAAAATGTTAGGATTTTGTGGGCTAGTGTCAGAGAGCCATATAATTACTTACAAGCTAAACAACTAGGGTGTCATATAATAACTATTCCACCAAAAATAATCGAAAAAATTGAAAAATTCGGTAAGACTTTTGATCAATTGACAAAAGAAACAGTTAAAAATTTTTTAATAGATAGTAAAAAATCAAATTTTAAAATTTAAATTTTTATCTAATTTTAAAATGTTCAAATTTGAAAAAAATAAATTTAATACTTTTTTAATATTAATTATAATTATAAGCTACTTTTTTGGCTTTTATATTAGAGAAATTTCTAATGGCGCTGGCCATATAGATTTAGAGCAACACATATGGATAATAGTTTCAGATCTAAAACAAAATTACTTTAGCACTCTCAAAAACTATCAGAGTTATAGTGAAGCAACATTTCCTTTCTTTCACAGCTTTCAATCATTTTTTAATCCGGTAAGTAATAATTTTTTCTATTGTTTAAATAATACAATTCTTAATTTATTTATTATCTTTATTTTTTATAAATTTTTAAAATTAAAAAAAATTAAATTTGATAATGATTTTCTAATTATTTTTATACCCTTCATACTATTGCTTAGTCCATGGTTTAGGTCTTCCTCATATTGGGGGATGACAGAAAATTTTGCGTTTTTTTTTTTAATACCATCACTTTATCTTTTAAATTTATTGATAAAAAAAAGAATATCCTTAAATGAAAATTTATTATTAACATTGTTAATATCTTTAACTCTATACGCAAGACAACAATATCTTTTTTTAGCGGTATTTCATATAATCATTTTGTTAATTAATAATGACAAAAGAAATATAATTTTTTCAATCATAGTTTATTTTTTTCTATCTATCCCAGGTTTTTACACTCTATATTTATGGGGCGTTTTTGATGATTTTACCCAGACCACTTCTGCTTCAAGTAACTTAGATTTAAAAAATATATTTCTCAACATCCCTAAAATATCATCTTTATTATTTTTTTATTTTTTGCCCTTAATATTAGTAAATTTTTCAAAATTTAAAGAAATTGTTTTAACCAAAAAATATTTCATAATGTTTACAACAATTTTTATTTTTAAATTAATATTTTTTAATGATCTAAATTATCCTGACAAAGGTGGAGGGTTCATTGTGAAATTTACTCAATTTTTTTTATTCAATGATACAAAATTATTAATATTTATTTCCTCAATTATATTCGCTTTCATTATTTCAACAATTAATAGTAGTAATTACAAATATTTTTTAATTTTACCATTAATTTATTTTAATTTTGGTTTAACTGAATTTTTATATCAAGAATGGTTTGATCCATTATATCTGATTTTTTTTTATTTTTTTTTTTCTAAAGAACAAATAATTAATTTAAAATTAAATAAAAATTATACGATTAAAATATTATTAGTATGGGAATTTTTTATCCTGATGATAGCGTTCATTTACTATCACTTAATAAAAAATTTACCTTTATTTTATAATTTTTAAAGAATAAATTTTATCAATTTTATTATTCCAGGTTTAATTGGATTTGTAATTGCAGTATTAATTTTATTAATTCCAGATTTGTTTTTATAATTAAGTAAAGCTTCTAATATCATATCACTAGTTCTAATTTTTGGCTTGTAATTATAATTTTCACAAATTTTATCAGAGTTGAGAGTTAAAGAGTACTTAAGCATATTCAAGTGATAGATATTAAGTGGAGATAAATTTAATTTATTTAAAAAACTTAAAATTTTTGTAACACCAAAATCTTTAATTGATATTATTTTCGACTTAGAATTTACATTAAGAATTAATTTTTCTATCAAACTTTTTAATGAAATTTTTTCATCACTACCAATGTTGTAAATTTTTTTTTCGTTTATATTCAAAGATAAGTAAATAAAATTACTTAAATCTTCTGCATGTAAAAATTGTAAAATATTTTCCCCTGTTCCGAGTAGAGGTACTTTTTTATTCAATAAAATTAAATCAAACAACAAACTTAAAATACCCAATCGCTCTCTAGAGACTATCATGGGAACTCGAAAAATTGTCCAGTTGATCAAATTTGAGATTTTAATATCTTTTTCTGCCTGGACTTTTGACTCACCATAATTTTCAACAGGACAATATACTTCATCTTCTTGAACAGGTTTTTTATAATCTTTTACCCAAATAGCCGAAGTTGAAATAAAAATATATTTTTTAATTTTTAATTCTTCACAAGCTTCTATTAAATTTTGATTACCTTTTACATTTGTGTCCCATAATTTTTTTTTTGATCTACTTGTAGCTGGCTCACATGAACAATTAATTACTATTTTAATATGATTTTCTTTTAAAACTTTTTTAATTGAATTTAAGTTTCTGATGTCTAAATAATTTTTATTTTTTAAAGAAATATCAGTAGGAAAAAAATTTACTTTTTTTTTTAAAAAAAAATTTTGAAGTTGATTTCCAAAAAAACCATTAGCTCCTATAATTAATATCACTATCCAATTTCTTTTTTCAATTTTATAAGTCCAACTAAATTATTATAAGCAATTTTTGGTAATTTACCAAAAGTGTAAATTTTTGTATCACCAGAACTTCTTTTTCTGTGATTAATTTTAATTTCACTAAACAAAAAATTTAGTTTATTCGCACGAGCATTAAATTCCCAAAAAAAACCATCTGGAAGATATGGTGTAAAGTTATTTAAATTTTCATATGTTTTTTTATTCATAAATACGAATGCAAAGCTAGGATCTCTTAAGGGAACTTTAAACAGAATATTGTAAATATAATAAAAAATTTTTGATATAAATTTCCTATAAGCATAATCATATCTTGGTGATCTGTAACCACAAATTAAATCAGTCTCATTTCTTTTTTCCCAAAAGCTTTTTATATCTTTGGGGTCACATTGACCATCTGAGTCCATAATTAATAGATAATCAGATGATGCCTTTTTTATTCCATCCAAGACTGCTAGCGAGTAATATTTTCTTTTATCTTCTGAAATTAAAATCATAGGGAGTTTTTTTTTAAGATCATTTAGAATTTTTTTTGTGTCATCAGTACTTCCATCCTCTGTTATAATAAATTCAAAATCAATCTCGCTTTTTAATGCTTCGAAAATATCTAATAGAGTTTTCTTTATAGATAGGCCTTCATTATGAACTGGCAATAAAATTTGAAATTTTTTACTCATTATTAGAATTATTGTATATTAAATATTTTTTTACGTATAGTCTGTCCTCAAAATGCATTAAAGGAAAAAGAAAGGTTTTAAATAAAATAAAATTTTTTTTCAAAAGATAATTGTGGCAATGATCAAAATTATTATTTTTAAGGTTTTGTTTTTCAATTAATATCATATCTATTCTTTTTAAGACTTTTTTTGAACCTAGTAAGACTTTCATTTCATAACCTTCAACATCAATTTTTAATAAGGTTTTGAGAAGTTTTTTTTTTAAAAAAAAATAATCTAGAGAAGTTGTTTTAACAAAATATTTATTCTCGTAATTTTCACTTTGTAATATTAAATTTTTTAATCTTTTAAAAATTGATTTTGAAAATATTGTTTTTTTAGATAGCGACGATGTTTTGTCAAATTTATTGATATATAAGATTTCTTTTTTATTATTTTTGCCGATAGCAAGATTTGATATTATAACTTTATTTTTTTTAAATCTTTTCTTTAAAATATAATTAATATTTCTTTGTGGTTCGAATCCAAATATTTGTTTTGGATTTAAATATTTTAAACAATATTTTATGAACTCACCTTTATGAGCACCTACATCAATTATAGTATCAAATTTATACTTATTTAAAAACTTACTAATTCTCCATAGTTGAAAAGAGTCTAAATTATTAATTAAGATTTTTATCATTAATTGGTTGCGGGGGACGGATTTGAACCGCCGACCTTCAGGTTATGAGCCTGACGAGCTACCAGACTGCTCCACCCCGCGATATAATTAAATTCTATTTTTTAATTTGTTAAGTTTTTTTACTCTCTTAATATTTTCTTGGAGAATTCTTTTTTTCTTCTCAGAGGGTTTTTCATAAGTATTTTTTAATTTTATTACTTTAAAAAAACCATCTCTTTGAAGTTTTCTTTTCAAAACTCTAAGAGCTTGTTCTACATTGTTATCTTTAACTTCTATTTTAATAAATACCTCCAAAAAAAAGTGTAGTTAACATTTTTATATTTTTATGTCCATTAAATTTATTCACAATTAAGAATTATATTGATTGTTTTTGTTTTTCTCTCTCTTTTTTTTCTCTTTTAATTCGTCTTTCAGCTTTTTCTATTGCTTGAGCTAAATCTTTTTGCGTAAATAAATTTAAAGCAACGGGGTCTTTTGGATTTAAATTATTATAATTCCAATAACTTTTATTTCTTATTGAGGTAACAGAATTTTTAGTAACACCTACAAGCTTCGCAATTTGTGAATCTTTTAAAATGTTATGATTTTTAATTAGCCACAATGCTGAGTCCGGTTTGTCCTGCCTTTTTGACAAGGGAACGTATTTTTTTATTTTTTTTTCTGAATTTGATATTTGAATGTCAGTATTTTTTATTTCTAGTGGCCTTGATTGATCTTTTGAGGATAATTCAATTTCTTCTCTTGAAAGCTGTCCTGAGATTATTGGATTATAAGCTTTAATTCCTTTTGCAACTTCACCATCAGCTATACCTTGAACTTCTACTTCATGTAAATTACAAAAATCAGCTATTTGTTTGAAAGTTAGTGTCGTATTTTCTACTAGCCATACAGCCGTTGCCATAGGCATTAAGGGGGCGTTTGTCATTAACTTTTATTTTCTGACCTAAAATTTTGGAATTTTTTATTAAATTTGCTTATTCGACCTTTATCTAATAATTTTTGTTTTCCACCCGTCCAAGCAGAATGTGATTTTGGATCAATTTCTAGTTTTAGAATATCGCCTTCAGCGCCCCAAGTAGACCTTGTCTCAAATTGAGACCCATCAGTCATTTCAACTTTTATAGTATGGTAATTAGGGTGTATTTTTTTTTTCATCACGAGACTTATAACAAAAGAAATTTTTAAAACAATTAAAAGTTGCCCAGTTTTTCAATAAATTTGGCATTTATTTCTGCTGATGAAGCTAAAACTTTTATATTTTTAATACTATTAAGATCAATATCATTAATTACTCCACCAGCTTCTTTAATTAAAACTATACCTGCGGCTATGTCCCATAAATTTAAGTTACTTTGTGCGTATCCATCAAGTCTCCCAGACGCTACGTATGCAATATCAAGTGCAGCACATCCGGATCTTCTATAAGTAAAGTCTGGTTCATTCTTTAATTTTCCAACTGCAAATAAACATTCATCTAAATTATTTTTTTTTGAGACTCTTATTCGCTGATTGTTAAAAAAAGCTCCATTATTCTTCTCAGCATAAAACATTTCGTCTTTAATAGGATCAAAAATCAATCCACATATAATCTCATCGTCTGATTTTAAAGCAATGGATATTGCAAAATGTGGTATTCCATGTAAAAAATTAATTGTTCCATCAATAGGATCAATTATCCATGAATTAGAAATATCTTTATTCTTTTCAATACCATTCTCTTCACTAATGATTGAATAGTTTGGTCTTGCTTTTTTAAGCTCCTCTATAATTATTTTTTCTGTTTTAAGATCAGAATTAGTTACAAAATCCCTTGGTCCTTTTTTGGATACTTGTAACTTCTCTAATTCACCAAAATCTCTTATTAAAATTTTAGATGCTTTTTCACATGCCTTTATCATCACATTGAGATTTGCAGATATTGAATTCATAAATTAAATTTTTTTGATGTATTCTAAATTTCTGGTATCTATGACAACATTATCTCCTGCTTCAATGAATGGTGGTACATGAATACTTAATCCATTTTCTAAAACTGCAGGTTTATAAGATGATGAAACAGTTTGACCTTTTAATGCAGCGTCTGTGGTTTCAATTTTACAAGTTACCTGGTTTGGTAAATCTACAGAAATTGGGTTATCATTATAAAAACTAATAGTTACCTCAAGATTTTCAGTCAATAACTTCCCTTTTTCACCAATTAGACTTTTTTGAATTTCTGTTTGTTCAAAAGTTTTTGGATTAATAAAAAAGTACTTTTCTTGGTCCTCATATGAAAATGTAAAATTAGTTTCCTCTAATGAAGCTTTTTCAATTGTTTCATTGGATCTAAATCTTTCATTAAGTTTGGTATTTTTGTTTACACTCTTCATCTCCACCTGTGCAAATGCTCCACCTTTTCCAGGTTTAACATGCTGTGTTTTCATCACCTGCCACAAATCATTTTTATATTCTAGCAACATACCCACTCTAATTTCACCTGCATTTATTTTCATATTAATTTTTTTATCGCGTTCTTTGGTTTAAGTTTTTTATTTTTCCAAATGTAGCCTGAAATAGCTAAAAAGTTTGCCTTATTCAACAAAAGATTTTTATAATTATTTAAGTTAATACCACCGATCACAACAATTGGGGTGTTTGTGATTTTTTGAGCTTTTTTAAGTAAACTTATGGATGCTTTATATTTAACTTTTTTTGTTTTAGATGAATTAAAAGCTCCAAAAGCTAAATAGTCCGCTTTATTTTTTATCGCATTTTTTGCTAATTTAATTGAATTATGACATGTAATCCCAATTATTTTTTTTCCAATTAATTTTCTTGCCTCTTTAATTTTCATATCTTTTTGGCCAAGATGACATCCATCAGCATTTAATTTTTTTGCTAAGTATACGTCATCGTTGATCAAAAATTTTACTTTAAATTTTTTACATATCTTTTGGATTTTACGTCCAATTATTAACTTTTTTTTAAAACTACCTTTTTTTAGTCGTAGTTGAAAATAACTTGTTTTTTTTTGTTTTAATACTTCATTCAAATCTTTAAAAAAATTTCTTTCAATCTTAGGTGGGGATATTAGGTAAATAAATTTTTTTTTATTGTATCTCAAGATCCTTTGACCATTTTCCTTGAGCAGCTAATGTATTCATTTTGGCTCGGTGGTTAAAAATCTGCTGAGTACCTTCAATATTCTTAATGTCTTTAGACCAATACTTTAAGGCGCCTTGCTGAAGAGCCCTGCCATAAGAATAACTCATTACAAAGCCCGTATTATTGTATTTATTAATTAAATTTAAATTTTCTGTTGCTTCTATTTCTGACTGACCTCCAGATAGAAATGCAATACCTGGAACTTCTGAAGGCACTGAGGATTTTAAACACTCCAAAGTTAATTTTGCCACCTCCTCATTAGTAATTTTTTCTTTAGATTTATTTCCTGCTAAAATCATATTAGGTTTGAGTATAATTCCCTTCAAATCTACTTTGTGTATTATTAGTTCTTCAAAGCATTTTTTTATAACTTCAGAGGTTTTTTCTAAACACTCTTTAGCGGAATGATCACCATCCATTAAAACCTCAGGCTCAACTATTGGAACCATATTGCACTCTTGAACTAGAGCGGAATATCTCGCCAATGCATGTGCATTAGAGTGTATTGAGAGTTTGCTTGGATAACTTTTAGTTATATTATAAATACCTCTCCATTTAGTAAATTTTGCACCTAATTTGTAATATTCTTTTAATCTTTCCCTTAATCCATCAAGACCCTCAGTAATTTTTTCATCTGGAGAACCAGCTAAAATTTTTGCTCCTGTGTCTACTTTGATACCTGGCAATGAGCCTGTATTTGATATTAATTCTGGAATTGTATTTTTTTTGGATGATGTTTGTTTAATTGTTTCATCGTAAAGAATTACACCTCCAATACAATCTTTCATTGAGGATGAGCTAAAAAGCGTTTCTCTGAACAACAATCTGTTTTCTGGGGTTGAGGGAACATTTACACTATCTAATCTTTTTGTCATTGTTGCAGTACTTTCATCTGCAGCTAAAATTCCTTTACCGTTTCCTAAAATTTTTGATGCTGTATTATTTAGTTCTGACATTTTATTTTAGGGCTTTTATACCAGGAAGTTCTTTTCCTTCAAGATATTCTAAAAAAGCACCACCAGCAGTTGAAACAAAATTAAAATCTTTAATTGCATTTAGCTGATTAACAACCGCCACTGTATCTCCTCCACCAACTACAGAAAAAATTGAATCATTTTTATTTTTTTTAATAATTGTTTTTGCAATCTCAATGCTACCTTTAGCAAAACTAGGGTTTTCAAAATAACCAGCAGGACCATTCCAAAGAACTGTTTCGCTATTTTCAATTATATTTTTTATTCTTTTAAGTGTTTTAGGTCCCACGTCTAAGATTAAATCATCATCTGTAATGTCCTTGAGATCTTTTATCTGAGCATCGTCATCTGCACTTTTGCCTATTAAAACATCTTCTGGATAAGTAACTTCACAGAGTGCATTTTTTGAAATTTCAAAAATTTCTTGTATTATACTTTCACAATTTTCCTCACTAATTGATTTTCCAATTTTATTACCTTTGAAGCTCAGAATATTGTTAGCCATACCTCCCACAAAGATTATGTTATTAAATTTAGGTATTAAATTTTTGATTATGTCTATTTTTGTAGAAATTTTTGATCCACCAATGATACAAGTAATTGGTTTTTTGATTTCAATAGTAACTTTTTTTAAAGCATTTACCTCAGTCTCAAATTGTAATCCAGCAAATGATGGCAGAAATTCTGTAATTTTGCATACTGAGGCATGTGTTCTATGTGAGCAAGAAAAAGCATCATTTACGAACAAATCTGCAAAACTAGCTAGGTGTTTTGAAAAATTTGACTCATTCTTTTCTTCTGCTGCATAAAATCTTATGTTTTCAAAAAAGACAACTTTCTCCTCAGGCACTTTAAATAAATCATCTCTTTTGATTTTTAAAATGTCCTCACTTTTAAAGTTGACTTTAGTTTGTATCTTTTTTTCTAAGTAATCACAAATTGGTTTAAGAGAGAGATCTTTATTAAATTTGCCTTTAGGGCGTCCGACATGCGAAATTATTAAAATTTTTGCATTTTTTTTTATTAAAAATTCGATAACAGGTATAATTTTAATTATTCTGGTTTCGTCGACAATGTCACCATTTTTCAAAGGGACGTTTAGGTCTAATCTTAATAAAACTCTCTTACTACTAAGATTTTCACAATCTTTAATATTGTTCATTAAGAATTTTTATGAAGATATTCTACAATATCACACATTCTATTTGAGAAACCCCATTCGTTATCATACCAGGCTGAAATTTTACCCATATTTTTACTCACCACTTTTGTTAAGCTTTCGTCTATTATTGAAGAAGCAGGATTATGATTGAAGTCGATTGAAACAAGTTTTTCTTTTGTAGTTTCAAGAATTTTATTTTTTTTGCTAAAATTTTGAAATGCTAAATTAATTTTATCAATTGTAATGTCTTTTTTTGTGCAAAAGACTAGTTCAATCAATGAAACATTAGGCGTAGGGACTCTCATAGCCACACCCTCTAATTTACCTTTAAGGGAAGGTATAATCTCACCAATTGCTTTTGATGCACCTGTTGAGGTTGGCACAATAGATTGGCTTGCCGATCTAGCTCTTCTTGGGTCTTTATGAGAATTATCTAATATTCTTTGGTCACTTGTAAAGGAGTGAATTGTGGTCATGAACCCTTTTTCAATTTCGAAATTTTCGTTTAAAACATGGGCCACAGGGGCAAGACAATTTGTTGTACAAGAAGCAGCAGATATAATCTTATCCTCTTTTTTCAATTCAGTCTCATTTACTCCATATACAATAGTTTTGTCAGCATCTTTACACGGAGCAGAGACAATAACTCTTTTTGCACCATTATTAATATGTGCTAGTAATTTTTCTTTAGAGTTAAATTTACCTGTACACTCTAAAACATAATCCACTCCATATTTATTCCAATTAATATCATTTAAATTTGTTTCTTGGCCAAATAAAATTTTATCTTTATTGATAATAATATGATTTTCATCAAAATCTATTTCTGCATTAAATTTTCCGTGAATAGAGTCATATTTTAATAGAGATGAACATGTTTCAGAATTAGTTCTATTATTGATGTATTTAATTTCTATTTCTTTATTTTTATTCTCGATAATTGATCGAACAATCATTCTTCCAATTCTACCCATTCCATTTATTCCAATTTTAACTGTCATAATCTTTTTTTAATTTTTTTTACTATTATCTCTGAGCTTAATCCAAAGTGATTATATATATCTTTATAAGGCGCACTTTTTCCAAAATCATCAATTCCAAAATTAAGTCCTTTGTTGCCAGTATATTTTTTCCAATAACCAGTTTCAGAGGCCTCTATAGAAACTACAAGTTTAGTTTCATTTAAAATTTTATTTTTGTAGATTTCACTTTGTTGATCAAATAATTCTTGGCAAGGCATTGATATTACTTTTGAGTAAATGCCATCTGTGGCTAATTTATGACTAACGTCTATTGCAAGACTAGTTTCAGATCCTGTTGCTATAATAGTTGCACTTATTTTATTACTCGTTCTTAAAACTTCATAAGCGCCAGCTAAAGACAAATTTTTTGATGATTTTTTTGTACGAACTGGATTTAAGCTTTGTCTTGTTAGGGCTATTACGCTTGGAGAGCTTTTGCAATTTAATGCCAATTGCCAACACTCAAAAGTTTCTATTAAGTCAGAGGGTCTAAAAATATTCAAATTTGGTATTGATCGTAAACTTGTCAATTGTTCTATTGGTTGATGGGTTGGTCCATCTTCTCCAAGACCAATCGAGTCATGTGTAAAAACATAAATAACTTTTTGTTTCATCATAGCAGCTAGTCTTATTGATGGTTTACAGTAGTCGCTAAATATTAAAAAAGTTCCACCATAAGGAACAAGCTCACTATGAAGTGAGATACCATTCATAATACCACACATCGCGTGTTCTCTAACTCCAAAATGGATATAATTTCCAGAAAAATCATTTGATTGAATAATTTTATGATTTTTGGTTTTGGTATTATTGGATCCTGCTAAATCTGCTGATCCACCAATTAAGTTTGGAAGTTTGGATGCAATTTCCAAAAATTTTTCTGAACATTTTCTAGTAGCTATTGGTTGTAATTTTTTTAAGTAGTCTGTTTTTGCTTTTTCTATTTCTGCATTAATAGAATTTTTATTAAATTTTAGTGTAAATTTTTTTTTATTCTTATTAGCTTTTATTGATGCTTTTTGACCGATTGATCTCCATTGATCCATTAAATTTTTTGGAATTTCAAAAGTACTGTGTGGCCAGTTCAATTTTTTTCTTACTAATCTTATTTCATCTTCACCTAATGGACTGCCATGAGATGAGGCTTTACCACCCTTATTTGGGGATCCGTATCCAATCGTAGTTTTACAAGAGATTGCTATAGGTTTTTTTGATTTTTGTGCTTTTTCAAGAGCCTTTGTTATTTCTTTAAAATTATGTCCATTAATTTTTAAATAGTTCCACCCATAGCTTTTTAACCTTTTTTCATGATCATCAGAGACTGCTAAGCTAGTTGGACCATCTATTGAAATTGAATTGTTATCAAAAAGTAATATCAGGTTTTTAAGTTTTAGGTGTCCAGCAAGACTTAAAGCTTCATGGCTTATTCCCTCCATCAAGCAGCCATCACCCGCTAAAACGTAAGTTTTATGATTAATAATTTTTTTTCCCAATCTTTTTTTTAAAATTTCTTCCGAGATTGCAAAACCAACCGCATTAGATATTCCCTGTCCTAAAGGCCCTGTTGTAGTTTCTATGCCAGTGCTTGGATGATATTCGGGGTGACCTGCACATATTGAATTAAGTTGTCTAAATTTTTTAATTTCTCTTAAAGAAATGCTTTTATAACCCGTCAGATAGAGGAGCGAGTAAAGTAGCATAGAACCGTGTCCTGCTGACAGGACAAATCTATCTCTATTAATCCAATTTGGATTTTTTGGATTAAAGTTTAAGAAATCCTTAAAAAGAACAGTTGCAACATCAGCCATTCCCATTGGCATACCTGGATGCCCAGAATTAGCTTTTTGGACAGCATCTATAGACAAGAATCTGATACAATTCGCTAATTCTTTATAAAGTTTACTCAAGTAATTATCCTGCCTAGACTAAGAAGATTCTATTTAATAATATAATTATATATATATGAATTCTGTGATCGAAAAAGAAAAAAAATTAAATTTAGCTTTGGCAAAATTAAAAAATTTAAACTTAAAAAACCCTGACGTTAAAAAAAATATAGAGAATTTAAGTAGTCAAAAAAATCAATTAGAAATTGAAAAGCAAGAAATAGAAGAAAAATATAAAAGTTTAATTAATGATTATGATAGTTTAAGTAAAAAATTGGACGAATTACAAAATCAAGAAAAAGCTGAACAAAAAAGACAGATAGAGTTTTCTGAAAAAATTGATGAATTAAATCAAGAAACAGATATTTTGTTAGATGAGATAGATAAATGGCAAACGTAAGTATTAAGTTTAACGGAAAAGAATTTTTGTTGTCTTGTGAGGACGGCCAGGAAGAGCATCTTGAAGAATTATTAATTCAAATCAATCAGAAATTTAATAATCTTAAAAATGAGCTTGGAAATCTTGGAGAGAATAAACTTCTGTTAATCACAGCTGTTAAAGTAATGGATGAATATTATGAAACTAAAAAAAAAGTAGATCAAAAAAAGAATGAGTTGAGAGATCTCTCAAATAAATTTAAAGAGCTTAAAACTTTAATTTATGAGTATAGAGATAAGAAAGAGCTGGAAATAAACTCACTCAATAAAGATCACCTTAAATTAAAAAATGAAATTGAAATAAATCAAAAGAGTTATGAGAAGTTAATTGACGAAGCTGCTGATGAAATTTCGAGTTTTGTTGAAAAAGCAAATTTAGAAAATATTTCTAAGTAAAATTCTAGTGAAAAAATCTGAGATTAGAAAAAAATTATTGAAAGCCAGAAAACTTAATAACAATAAAAATTTAGTTATAAAATTTAGTCATATTATAAAAATTTTAAAAAAAGAAAAAGTTAATAAAAAAATAATTGGCGGTTATTATCCATATAATTATGAAGTTGATCCAATCAAAATTCTTAATAAACTTGAAAAACTTGGTTATCAAATATCATTACCAAAAATTAAAAAAAATAATAAAATGGATTTTTTATACTGGTCAACAAAAGAGCCTCTATCAATAAATAAATATGGAATACCTGAACCTACATCAGATCAAATTGCCTACCCAAGTATTCTTTTAGTACCACTCGTAGCTTTTGATGATCATTTAAATAGAATAGGTTACGGAGGTGGTTATTACGATAGGTATATTAAAAAAGAAAAAAAAAACAAAAAGATTATATTAATTGGGTTAGCTTATTCTTTTCAAAAAGTAAAAAAAATACCAGCTAACAAATATGATATGAAACTGGATTTTATTGTAACAGATAAAAATTTTATATGAGAATTTTATTTTTAGGAGATGTGGTGGGGAACTCAGGTTGTTCAAAAATTTTGAATAATCTTTTAAGCCAAAAAGAATTGAATAAAATTGATTTTGTAATCGTCAATGGAGAAAATGCAGCTGAGGCAGGAGTTGGATTAACAAAAGAAATCTGTGAGGATTTTTTTAAATGTGGTGTTGATGTCATCACCACTGGTAATCATGTTTGGGATCAAAAAGATATTATGAAGTTTATCGATAATGAAAAAAGGCTACTTCGCCCAAAAAATTTATTTGAGCCAGCACCGGGTAAAGGATTTGAAGTTTTTCAAAATGAAAAAAATATAAAAATTGGTGTCTTAAATTTAATGGGTAATGTTTTTATGAAAAAATGTGATGACGTATTTGAGATTTCAGAAAAATTTTTAAAAGAGCACAAATTAAAAGAGGATTATGATTTTCTTGTTGTTGACTTTCATGGAGAAATTACCAGTGAAAAAAATGCGATAGGATATTTTTTTGATGGTAAAGCTACTCTAGTGGTTGGAACACATACACACATTCCAACAAATGATGCGAGAATTTTGCGAAATGGGACAGCTTATCAAACAGATGCAGGTATGTGTGGTGATTATGACTCAGTTATTGGAATGAACAAAGATAACTCTTTAAATAGATTTATGAAAAAAGAGTCAACCAAACATTATCCAGCAACTGGTGATGCTACTTTAAGTGGAGTAATTGTTGATTGTGATATAAAAACTGGTTTAGCAAATAAAATTGAAAGCTATGTTTTTGGAGGTCAGCTAAAGAATACTTGATTAGTTTATGGCAGGACATTCTCATTGGGCAGGAATTAAACATAAAAAAGGTAAAGCCGATAAGCAAAGATCTAAAATTTTTTCAAAGTTGTCGAAAGAAATTACTGTTGCAGCAAAACTTGGGGATAAAGATCCGGCAATGAATCCAAGATTAAGATCTGCGATTCAAGCTGCAAGATCAGCAAATATGCCCAAAGAAAATATAGAAAGAGCGATTGATAAATCTTCAGCTAGTACCGAGTCAAATTTTGAAAATTTAAGATATGAAGGCTTTGGACCAGAAAAAGTAGCAGTAATAGTAGAAGCATTAACAGATAATAAAAATAGAACAGCGTCCAGTATTAGAACAATTTTTCAAAAAGCAGGTGGCAATCTAGGAACCCAAGGTTCTGCTTCTCATAATTTTAATCAATTAGGAATAATAAAGATAGATAAAAAAGAGGTTTCTGATGATCAAATTTTTGAGCTAGCCACTAATGCTGGAGCTGATGAATGTAAATCGGAAAATGATTTTCACGAAATACAATGTCCTGTTAATGAAATTTATAATGTTAAAAAAGAATTAGAAAAAGAAATTACTAATTTTATCTCAACAGAAATTGAATGGGTGCCACTTAATAGTGTAAAAATTTCTAAAGAAAAAAATGAAGATTTAGTAAATTTCTTTGAATTACTTGAAGACAATGATGATGTACAAAATGTTTATTCTAATGCTGAATTTGTAAATTAAATTATGTTAATAATAGGTATAGATCCTGGAATTTCTGGTTCAATTTGTTTTTTAGATAATGGAAAAATCCTAGACGTAATTGAAATGCCTATAATGACAGATGGGAAAAAAAATAAAAAACAAGTAAATGGCTCGCAAGTTTATAATGAAATTAGCAAAAGAATTAAACAATTTGAAAAAAATCAAATTAGAGTTGTGATTGAACATGTTTCTGCAATGCCTGGTCAAGGTGTTACTAGTATGTTTAATTTTGGACAATCGTTTGGAATTTTAAAGGGTATTTGTACCGCGATGCAATTACCCATGTATTTTGTAAGGCCCGCTAAATGGAAAAAATATTTTAATCTTTTAAATTCTGAGAAAGATGCCAGCAGGACAAGAGCAATTGAAATATTTCCTTATTTTTCATCTCAATTATCAAGAAAGAAAGACTCAAATAAAGCTGATGCGATTTTGATAGCAAGTTTTTATCATGAAACTTACAAAATTGACGGATAGCTTTAAATATTCAGACAAAATCATGACACATTTAAGTGTGAGAAGACGATATGGAAGCTGATATCACCTCTCAAGCAGTTGGGCTAGCCTCGAGTGCTGATTTTTCTTTAATAAATTTATTTATTAGAGCTGACATAATTGTTAAGTCAGTTATCATAATGTTAATTGCTTGTTCAATATATTCATGGGCAGTAATAATTGAAAAATATAGATTGTTTAAAAAAATAAATCAATCTACTGAAGAGTTTGAAGCAAAGTTTTGGAATTCTAAATCTGCAGAAACTTTTTATAATAATCTACCAGCAAACGTTCAAGACCCAATGGCTTTAATATTTAAAGATGCGATGCAAAACTTATTGAAGAGAAGATCTAGAACAGACTTAAACAATAGAATGACCACAATGTTAGAGACGGGTATTGAAAAACAAATATCAAAAATCACTAAAGGTTTTACTTTTTTAGCAACAGTTGGATCAACAGCTCCATTCATAGGCCTTTTCGGGACAGTTTGGGGAATTATGAACTCTTTTCAATCTATAGCAATTTCAAGAAATACGAGTTTGGCAATTGTTGCACCTGGAATAGCCGAAGCACTATTTGCAACTGCGTTAGGTCTACTAGCAGCAATACCTGCGGTTGTAGCATATAATAAATTTAATAATGACTCAATAAAGTATTCCCAAAAATTAGAAAATTTCTCAAAAAGATTTTTAACGATTATCTAAAATGGCTTTTAAATTAAATCGTTCATCAAAAGAACCAATGAGCGAAATAAATGTAACACCATTTGTGGATGTGATGTTGGTGCTTTTAATTATTTTTATGGTTACTGCCCCTTTGTTAACTGTGGGAGTTCAGGTTGATTTACCAGAAAGTTCTGCTGACTCTCTTCCTGAGGAAGCTGAACCACTTACTTTGACAATAAACTCTAAAGGTGAAATTTATATTCAAGAGTCAAAAGTTGAATATGAAAAAATAATAGCGAAAGTCTTAGCGGTTTCAAAAAATAGAACTGATACAAGAATTTATGTAAGGGGCGATAAAACAATTAATTATGGAAGAGTATTGGAAATTATGGGCTTACTATCTGGGTCTGGTTTCACCAAAGTAGCACTTATATCTGAACCATATAAAGAAAGGTAAGAAGTGAATAGAAGTATAATTATATCTTCTGTATCACATCTAGTTTTAATAATGATTACAGCTTTTAGTTTACCTTTCTTAGCTAAAAAACCAATTGATCTACCCCCGATAGTATCCGTAGAATTAATACAGATCACAGATAAAACTAATATTCCTTACGCACCGAAGGCAAAAAAAATTATAGAAAAAATTAAAGAGAAAGAAAAAAAGTTGGTATCTGAACAAGCTCCCCCAAAAAAAGTAAAAAAAATTAAACCAGATGCAGTTCCATTACCAGATGATAAGCCTAAAAAGGTAGAGAAAATAAAAGAAGATAAACAAAATCCAGAAAAAATTGACAATGAGGTTAAGCAAGTTTCTGAATTTGAAAAAAAAGAGTTATTTGATCCAAATAATATTGCAGCCTTAATTGATAAATCTAAAGTTGAAAGTGCTGAAACGATTAAAAAAAATAACAAAATTACACAAGATCAAAAAAAAAATGTTGAGAACGCAGGTTTATCTTTAAGCGAAGAGGATGCTTTGAAAGCCCAAATATTTGGTTGTTGGAGTATTCCTTTGGGTCTGCCTTACAATGAAAATTTATTAGTAAGAATTAAACTTCAACTGAACCCAGATGGAACAATTCAAGAGTCAGAGATTTTGGATCATGCAAGAATGAATAAACCTGGTCAAGGTTTTTATAAGGTTTTAGCGGAAAGTGCTTTAAGAGCAATAAAATTGTGCCAGCCCTTAAGAGTTCCTACAACTGGTTATGAGAGATGGAAAGAATTACAATTAAATTTTGATGCAAGAGAAATGTTAGAAGGATAGAATATTTCTATGAGAAATCTAATTATTTTATTTTTTATATTTATAGTACCTACTAATGCATTAGGTTTAATTGAGGTTGATATTACACGTGGTAATTTGAACCCTCTCCCTATTGCAGTGTCACCATTATCAATTGATGATGAATCAAAAAAGAGTTTTGAGAAAACTTTAAAAAAAAAAGATATTGGATCAGAAATTTCTAAAGTTATCGAAAAAAATTTAAAAACTTCAGGTCTTTTTAATCCATTAGATAAAAATGCTTTTCTACAAGCGCCTGATATTGCTCATCTTAAACCGCGTTTCGAGGATTGGAATTTAATTAAAGCCCAAGCTTTAATCACAGGTAAAGTAAAAAATGTTGATGATAAACTTAGAGTTGAATTTAGATTATGGGATGTGCTGGCTGGTAAAGAAATGATGGCTCTCGCATTTACGACAGTTCCAAATAACTGGAGACGTGTTGGACATATAATTACAGATAAAGTTTATGAGAGATTAACTGGAGAAAAAGGTTATTTTGATACGAGGATAATCTATGTTGCAGAAGAGGGGCCAAAAACAAAAAGAATTAAAAAATTAGCTATCATGGATCAAGATGGTTCAAATAATAAATTTTTAACTTTAGGAAATGAACTTGTTTTGACACCAAGATTTAATCCCACAAGTCAAATGGTTACATATTTATCTTACTTTAGAAATTTACCTAGAGTTTATCTTCTCGATATAGAAACAGGTATTCAAGAAGTGGTAGGTGATTTTCCAGGAATGACTTTTGCTCCTAGATTTTCTCCAGATGGAAAAAAAATTATAATGAGTTTTGCTAAGGATGGAAATTCAGATATTTATACAATGGATTTAGAAAATAGAATTGTAGAGAAAATTACCAATCATCCCTCTATAGATACTTCACCATCTTATTCCCCGGATGGAAAATTTATTTGTTTTAACTCTGACAGAAGTGGGTACCAACAAATTTATGTCATGAAAAGTGATGGTAGCAATGTTAAAAGAATTTCTTTTGGAAATGGTTTATATGGTACTCCTGTTTGGTCTCCAAGAGGCGATTTAATCGCTTTTACAAAATTACATAAAGGTAAATTCTACATAGGTGTGATGAGAACCGATGGATCTGGTGAGAGATTGTTGACAGAAAATTTTTATCAAGAAGCTCCTTCCTGGTCGCCTAATGGACGAGTTTTAATTTTTTATAGAGAGACTAAAACTGATGATAAAGGAGAGGGTTTTTCTGCTAAATTGTGGTCAATTGATTTAACAGGCTACAATGAAAGGCTTGTAGATACCCCAACTGATGCATCAGACCCATCATGGTCATCTTTATTAAGTAATTAACTGAAAATATGTTGATTTTTTACCTTGAAACATTTAATTAGTTGTGAAAAAGTTAGTTATAAGAAATATTGACCAAGGAGCATTAATGAAATTAAACAAAATTTTAAAAAACACTTTTTTAGTATTATTTGCATGTTTAGTGTTGTCTGCTTGCGCAACATCAAAAAAATCTACAGGACAAATGCAAGGGGATGTTTACACTGGAACTGATACAGTTGAATATTTAGCTTCAGGTGTTCCTGATAGAGTTTTCTTTGCAACTAATGAGTCGGTTTTAACTACTGCATCAAGAGAAACTTTAAGAAAACAAGCGGCATGGTTAAGAAAAAATTCTGATATTACAATCGTACTTGAAGGACATGCTGACGAAAGAGGAACAAGAGAGTATAACTTAGCGTTAGGTGAAAGAAGAGCTAATGCTGCTAAAGATTATTTAATGACTTATGGAATCTCCTCTAACAGAATTTCAGTTCTAAGTTACGGAAAAGAAAGACCAGTTGACTCTGGTTCTAATCCTTTGGCTTGGTCAAAAAACAGAAGATCTGTTACTGTAAAAGCAAATTAATTTTAAAAAATTTAAGACCCTTAATTAATTCAATTAGTTAAGGGTCTTTTTTTTGCCATTATTTTAATCATAAGATTATTTTGATGCGACACATTTTAAGAAAATTGAAAATTATTACACTTTGTTTTAGTAATTTTTTTTTGATAACTTATTCTTATGCTGACAATCATAATATTTATGAAATATTAGATCAACTTCAGAAAGATATAAAGACACTAGAAAAAGCAGTATACTCAGGTTCAATAGAATTAAATAGTGATAGCTCTGTAAATTTAAATTCAAATTTAGATAATAATTCAGAAGATGTTCTTACAAGACATTTATTAAAACTTTCAGAAATTGAAAATCAATTTCAGGAACTTACAAATAAGTTTGAGGAAATAAATTTTAAGTTAGACAAACTATCCAACAGGATGTCAAAAGTGCAAGCAGATAATCAAATAAGATTTCAGGACTTAGAAAATGTTGTTTCTTCTGATGCAACTACAAATAAATTAACAAAAAAAACAAATAATGAGCAAATGGAAGTTTTACCTGGAAGTTCTCAACCTCAAGATTTGGGATCGATATCATATAAAGATACAGCGACAAATGAAACATCACAAAAAACAAATTCTGTAGACTCAACAGCTTTAGTGGTAACTGAAACTTTTCAAGCTGAAGAAAAAATTCTTCCAAATGAGACTCCAGATAAACAATATCAGTTTGCTACAAGTTTTTTAAAAGTTGGTGATTATTCAACTGCTGAAAGAGCATTCAGAGAGTTCGTTGACACAAACCCTGAACATAATCTAGCTGGGAATGCTCAATATTGGTATGCAGAAACTTTTAGGATACGACAATTGTATACAGATGCAGCCTCAGCATATTTGGAAGGTTATCAGAGATACCCTAAAGGTGAAAAAGCACCTATAAACTTATTAAAGCTTGGTGTATCAATGGTACAAATTGGAGAAAAAGATCAAGGTTGCAAAATGATCAATGGTGTTGAAGAACAATATCCAGAGGCAAATCAATCTGTGATACAAAAAGCTAAATATGAGTCTCAGAAATTCGAATGCAACAACCAAAATTCCTAAATTTTTAAGAGATAACTTAAATAATAAAAGAATAAATAAGATTTATAAAAAGTTTGAGATCTCTTTAAATTTAGATGAAAGTTTTGCAGTTGCAGTTTCAGGTGGTCCAGATAGTCTTGCTTTAGCTTTTTTATCTAAAATTTATGCAATTAAAAAAAATTTAAAATCAAAGTTTTATATTATCGACCATAAACTTAGACCTGAGTCTACAAAAGAGGCTAAATTCGTTTTAAATTTGCTTAAAAAAAACTTTATAAAATCAGAAATATTAACTTGGAAAGGAAAGAAACCAAAGAAAAGCATTCAGTCAATTGCTAGGACAAAAAGATATGAAATACTTTTCAAGAAATGTAATCAATTAAAAATCAAAGATATTTTAATGGGACATCACGAGGATGATTTAATTGAAAATTTTTTTATAAGACTTCTGAGGGGTAGTGGAATAAAAGGTCTTACATCTCTAGACATAAAGACAAGAATAAAAAAAAATAACATATTAAGACCTTTTACTGATATAAAAAAAGAGGATTTAATTTTTATTTCAAAAAAAGTTTTTAATTTTTATGTAGAAGATCCAACAAACTATGATGAAAAATATCAAAGAGTTCGAGTAAGAAAATTAATGAAAAATCTTGAAAGAGATGGTTTAGATAAAAATAAATTAAAAAAAACGATTAAAAATTTAAAAAATGCAAACAGAGTAATAGAGTTTTACGTTGATAAAAATTTACGAGAAAATACCTCTTTTTTAAATAATAAAAAAAGATTAGTTATCAATAGTGATTTTTTTCTCCAACCCCAAGAGGTTACTTTTAGAGCCTTTTCAGAATCATTAAAGTTAATTGGTGAAAAATATTATTCTGTAAGAGGAAAAAAATTAGAAAAAATTATACGGGAAGTTGAAAATAATCGATTAAATAGAGCTACATTAGGTGGTTGTATTATTGAAAAGGTCAATCAATCTATAATTATATCTAAAGAACCCTAAAATAATGCTACTTTACACAAAATGCCACTTGTTAAATTGATAATAATTCTTATTTTAAGCCTATGAATATGAAAAACATTGCAATGTGGGCTATCATAGTTTTTTTAACTATTGGTCTTTATAATATGTTTAAAAATCCCCAAACAAATATTAGGGGTGGGGACAAGGTTATATTCTCGGAATTCTTGACATCTGTTGAAAATGGAGAAGTATTAAAAGTAGAAATCCAAGGTAACAATATTAAAGGTGTGTATTCAAATGGAAACGCATTTACAACTTATTCTCCTAACGATCCAAATTTAATTGAAAAACTTTCTGAAAAAGGAGTGAGTATTTCAGCTGCACCTATTGAAGAAAAAATGCCATCATTATTTGGTGTCCTGCTTTCATGGTTTCCTATGTTGTTATTAATTGCTGTTTGGATTTTTTTCATGAGACAAATGCAAGGTGGTAAAGGTGGAGCTATGGGTTTTGGAAGATCAAAAGCAAAAATGATGAATGAGCTTAAGGGTAAAGTTACATTTAATGACGTTGCAGGTGTAGAGGAAGCAAAGGAAGAAGTTGAAGAAATTGTAGAATTTTTAAAAGATCCAAGAAAATTTAGTAGACTTGGAGGAAAAATACCTAGAGGTGCTTTATTGGTCGGTCCACCAGGCACTGGAAAAACTTTATTAGCTAGAGCGATAGCAGGTGAAGCTGGAGTACCATTTTTTACGATCTCAGGTTCAGATTTCGTCGAAATGTTTGTGGGAGTTGGTGCTTCTAGAGTGAGAGATATGTTTGAACAAGGAAAAAAAAATTCCCCTTGTATAATTTTCATAGATGAAATTGATGCTGTTGGAAGAAGTAGGGGTGCTGGTTTAGGTGGTGGAAACGATGAACGAGAGCAAACTCTTAACCAGCTTTTAGTTGAGATGGATGGTTTTGATACTAATGAAGGAGTAATTATTATTGCTGCAACAAACAGACCAGATGTATTAGATCCCGCTTTATTAAGACCAGGTAGGTTTGATAGACAAGTAGTTGTATCCAATCCTGACATAATTGGACGAGAAAAAATTTTAAAGGTTCATGTTAAAAAAATAAAAATGGCACCGGATGTTAATTTAAGAACTATTGCGAGAGGTACACCTGGTTTTTCTGGTGCAGATCTAGCTAATTTAGTAAATGAGTCTGCTTTATTGGCGGCTAGAAAAAATAAGAGAATTGTTACACTAAACGAGTTTGAGGAGGCAAAAGATAAAGTAATGATGGGAGCTGAGAGACGTTCGATGGTGATGACAGAGGATGAGAAAAAATTAACAGCTTATCATGAAGGTGGTCATGCGTTAGTATCCTTCAATATGCCAAGTTATGATCCTATACATAAAGCAACTATAATTCCTAGGGGCAGAGCATTAGGTATGGTTATGAATTTGCCAGAAAGAGATAAACATGGTCATTCTATAAAATATTTGAAGGCAAGACTGGCAGTTTGTTTTGGCGGAAGAGTTGCAGAAGAAGTAATTTTTGGAAAAGATAATATATCAACAGGAGCAGGTGGGGGAAGTGGATCAGATATAAATCAAGCTACACAACTTGCTAGGGCCATGGTGACAAAGTATGGAATGAGTGAAGAAATGGGACCTGTTGAATACGGCGAAAATCAAGAAGAGGTTTTTTTAGGAAGATCAGTAACACAAACTCAGTCAGTCTCTGAGGAAGTAGCACAAAAAATAGACAAAGAAATTAGAAAGCTAATTGATGAGGGTTATAATACTGCAAAGAAAATTTTGACTGAAAAAGTTGAAGATTTACACAAAATTGCTAAAGCTCTTATGACTTATGAGACATTAACTGGTGAAGAAATTGAAAACATAATCAATAAAAATATATACCCAGCAGACAAACAAGACTTAAAAGTAGAAGATGATAAAGGGTCAGCAATGGGTGCTCTAGGCCTAAAACCAAAAATTGTTCATTAGACTGAATGTCTAGATATTACACTAGAGTGTGTAATTTCTATTATGGTACAAAATCTAATTTATTAGTTAAGAAAAAAAAGACTTTACCACTTCATAATAATTCTGAAATTTCTTTTGATAAAATAGAAATAATAACAAGAAATTCAAAAAAATTAATTTCTCTAAATGAGGTGAACAAATTACATGTAAATTTAAAGACAAAAGTAAAAAAAGATCTAAGATTAATTACAAAAAAAAAAAGAAATATTAAAAATTTAAATTTTCAAAATATTCCTCAAATAATGGGTATTTTAAATATTACTCCAGACAGTTTCTCAGATGGTGGAAAATTTTTTAATTATACATCAGCCAAAAAACAATTAAATTTTCTTTTAAATTCTGGCTCAAACCTTGTTGATATTGGAGCAGAGTCCACTAAACCTGGATCTAAAGCTATTAAATCAAAAATAGAATGGAATAGACTCAAAAATATTTTAAAATTAATTGATAAAAAAAATTTTATATCTCTAGATACTAGAAAATCAGAAATCATGGAAAAGGGAATTAAACTAGGAGTAAAATTAATTAATGATGTTTCTGGTCTTAATTTTGATAAAAACTCAATCAAAATTTTAAAAAAGTACAATATACCTTTCGTACTCCAACACTCACTTGGTAATCCTGACGTAATGCAAAAAAATCCAAAATATAAAAATGTATTATTAGATATTTACGATTTCTTTGAAGAAAAATTAAATAATTTACGTCAAAATGGAATTTATCATAATAATATAATCTTAGACCCTGGTATAGGTTTTGGAAAAAATTTGAAACATAATATGACGATAATTAAAAATATATCAATTTACCATTCTTTGGGTTTGCCTATACTGCTTGGTATTTCCAGAAAAAGATTTATAAAAGATTTATCTGGAAATAATGATAGCTCTTTAAGAATTGGAGGAACAATAAGTAGCAGTATTTTTGCAATGTTACAGGGTGTACAAATGTTGAGAGTTCATGATGTCAACGAAGTTAATCAAGCTATAAAAGTTTTCAAAGCACTTATAAATAAATAATGAAGTATTTTGGCACTGATGGAATTAGAGGGCAGGTAAATAGTGGGAACATTAATGGAGATATGTTCTTTAAGTTTGGACTGGCAGCAGGAAAATATTTTACAAATTTAAAAAAAAGAAAACAAACAGCAATTATTGCTAAAGATACTAGACTTTCAGGATACGCACTAGAGCCTGCACTAGTTTCTGGTTTAGCTTCTGCAGGAATGCATGTTTATACACTAGGTCCATTGCCGACTAATGGCCTTGCAATGTTGACAAAATCAATGAACGCAAATCTTGGTATTATGATCACTGCTTCACACAATTTATTTTACGATAATGGTTTAAAGTTATTCGGTCCTGATGGATTAAAACTATCTGATAAAATTCAAAAAAAAATTGAAAATTTAATAGATAGCAAAGTACAAAAACACTTATCAAATCCAAAAAAATTAGGAAGGGTTAAAAGGCTAGAGACTGGAACTGATGAATATATTAAAATTTGTAAAAAAAAGTTATCAAGAAACTTTAAATTAAATAATTTTAAAGTAGTTCTAGATTGTGCAAATGGAGCTGGATATAAATCTGCGCCAAAATTAATCAGATCACTTGGAGCAAAATTAAAAGTTATAGGCAATAAACCAAACGGGTTTAATATTAATAAAAATTGTGGTTCTACTTTTCCAGAAAAACTACAAAGAAATGTTAAAAAATTCAAAGCAGATTTGGGTATATCTTTAGATGGAGATGCTGACAGAATAATAATGTGTGATGAAAAAGGATCTATAATTGATGGTGATCAAATTATCGCTGCATTAGCTTTACAATGGAAAAAGAGAAAAATTCTCAAAGGAGGCGTTGTCGGAACCTTAATGTCAAACTATGGTTTAGAAAAATTTTTAAAAAAAAAAGGTATTAAATTTTTAAGAGCTAATGTTGGGGACAGATATGTTAAGGAATTGATGCAAAAGAAAAAATTCAATTTAGGAGGAGAGCAATCGGGTCATATTATTTTGGGAAAATTTGCAACAACTGGCGATGGTGTGCTTGTCGCTTTAGAGATTATCAAATCAATGAATAGAAAAACTAAAGCCAGTGATTTTTTTAATGTCTTTAAAAAAATTCCACAAATTTTAGAAAATATAAAAATAAAAGATGATAGAATACTTAAAAATTACTCTGTTAAAAGATCTATTAAAATTGCAAAAAAATTAATTAAAAATCAAGGTCGAATTCTTGTAAGAAAATCAGGCACTGAACCAAAGATAAGAATAATGGGTGAGAGTGAAAATAAAATTTTGCTTAAAAAATGTATAAAAATGATTTCAAAAGAATTTAAATAAATTGAGATTAAAGTCTAAAATTTTGATAATTGCTGGATCAGACTCATCTGGTGGGGCTGGTATTCAGGCAGATATCAAAACTGTCACTAGTCTTGGCTCTTATGCAATGACTGCTATTACAGCAGTGACTGTTCAAAATACAATGGGTGTTAAATCAGTTATTTCAATACCGACTAATGAAGTAAAAAATCAAATTATTTATTCATCAAGAGATATAAGACCTGATGCCATTAAAATAGGTATGCTTCACTCTACTGAAGTTGTCGAAAAAGTAGCTCAAGCTTTGAGGATATTAAAAGTAAAAAAAATTATTTTAGACCCTGTAATGGTTGCAAAGGGTGGTGCTAAATTAATTGATGGAAAAGCAATACAAACTTTAAAAAAAAAGCTATTAAAAAACGTCCTTTTGATCACACCAAATATTCCAGAAGCAGAAATTTTAGCAGAGACTAGTATTAAAAACAAAGAGGATATGATTTTTGCAGCAAATAAATTGATAGATTTAGGAGCTAAAAATGTATTATTGAAGGGTGGCCATTTAAAATCAAAAAAAGTAATAGATTTATATCTAAGCAAATCTGATTTTAAAGTCTTTACAAGTTTTAGGCATAGAACAAAAAATACTCATGGTACAGGATGTACGTTATCTAGTGCGATAGCAACTTTTCTTTCATGTGGAAAAAGTATTAAGAGCGCTTGTGAGTTGGGAATTAAATATGTAAATTCTGCGATACTGACAAATCCAAACTATGGAAAAGGACATGGTCCCATAAATCATGTTAATTCAATGAAAATAAAAAAAAAATTTAATTAATGAAAAATATTGTTGTTGTTGGTTCTCAATGGGGAGATGAGGGAAAAGGCAAGATAGTTGATTGGTTATCTGAACAAGCCGATGTTGTAGTTAGATTTCAAGGTGGTCACAACGCGGGCCATACTCTTGTAATAAATGGTGTAACTTATAAACTTCGACTACTTCCATCCGGAATTGTAAGAAAAAATAAAATATCAATAATTGGAAATGGAGTTGTCGTTGACCCCTGGGCATTATTAGATGAAATTGAAGAAATTAAATCAAAAGGAGTTAAGGTCGACACTGATAATTTTATAATTTCAGAGTCTGCAAATTTAATTTTACCTTTTCATAGGGAAATGGATGAAATCCGTGAAGATAGTGCGGGTAAGGGAAAAATTGGAACAACCAGGAGAGGTATCGGACCAGCATATGAAGATAAAGTTGGTAGACGATCAATAAGAGTAATGGACTTGAGATCTGAAAAAAATCTAGATCAAAGGTTAGAGTCTGTTCTTTTACATCATAATGCAATTAGAAAAGGCTTAGGTAAAAAAATCTATGAGAAAGATCAATTAAAAAAAGATTTATTAAAAATTGCTCCTAAGATCTTGAAATACTCAAAACCAGTTTGGTTGAAAATTGACGAATTCAAAAAACAGAAAAAAAAAATATTATTTGAGGGAGCTCAAGGCATATTACTAGATGTTGATCATGGTACATATCCATTTGTGACATCCTCAAACACTGTAGCGTCAAGCGCTGCTACTGGTACTGGGTGTGGACTAAACACAATAAATTATGTTTTAGGAATTACTAAAGCATATACGACTAGGGTTGGGGAAGGTCCGTTTCCGACAGAATTAAAAGATGATATTGGCGAACTTTTAGGAACAAGAGGAAAAGAATTTGGAACAGTTACAAGTCGAAAAAGAAGATGTGGTTGGTTTGATGGTGTTTTAGTAAGACAAACTATTAAAGTCTCAGGGATTGATGGTATAGCACTTACAAAGCTGGATGTTTTAGATGAATTGGATGAAATAAAGATGTGCGTTGAATATGAATTAGATGGAAAAAAAATTAATTATTTACCAGCAGCAGTAGAGGATCAGCTCAAAATAAAACCTATTTATAAAACTTTTGATGGCTGGAAAAAATCAACAAGTGGTATTAAGAATATAGATGATCTTCCAGAAAATGCCAAAAATTATATTAAAGAGGTTGAGAATTTTATTGAGACAAAAATATCAAGTATTTCAACCAGCCCAGAACGTGATGATACTATATTAATCGAAAATCCTTTTGATATTTAATTTACAGGTAATAAGTTTTTTGACTTTGCGAGTAAAAGCATATGCTTTTGTAATTTTTCAAAAGCTTTATTTTCAATTTGTCTTACTCTTTCTCTACTAATTTTATATTTTTTACTCAGGTCTTCCAATGTAGTTGGATTATCATTTAATCTTCTAGAATATAAAATTTCTCTCTCTCTTTCATTAAGGACTTGAATTGAGTTTTTTAATAAGTCTTTTCTTTGTTCCATTTCCTCTTGATGAGCAAATTTTAAGTCATGATCTAATTCTTTATCAACCAACCAGTCTTGCCATTCATCACCATCTTCTCCAACTTGTGCATTAAGTGAGAATTCTTTTCCCGATAATCTTCGATTCATCGAAATCACCTCATCTTTACTAACATCAAGCTTGTTAGCTATTTCATCAACATGCTCATTTTTTAAATCACCTTCTGTTTGGGGAGCTATTTGGTTTTTTAATTTCTTAAGATTAAAAAATAATTTTTTTTGTGCAGTTGTCGTACCAATCTTGACTAAACTCCACGATCTTAAAATATATTCTTGTATTGAAGCTTTTATCCACCACATCGCATAGGTGGCTAATCTAAAACCTTTTTCAGGTTCAAATTTTTTTACCGCTTGCATTAAACCAATATTCCCCTCAGATATCATTTCATTTACTGGTAATCCATATCCTTTATATCCCATTGCAATTTTCGCAACCAATCTCAAATGACTCGTTACTAATTTTTCTGCTGCTTTAATATTACCAGTTGTTTTCCAATTTTTTGCCAACATATATTCTTCTTCTGCATCAAGCATAGGGAATTTTTTAATCTGTTCCAAATATGCAGATAGACCACCTTCATTACTTAAAATGGGCAAGTTATTATTTATTGCAGTATTCATAATGAGTTTATCTAATTAATTATTTATATTTTTCAATGATTTATTTATTAGTATTTCTTAGTATTTTTAAAATATTCTCAAGTTCTAGAGGTAAATTTGAGTTGAAAGTCATTTCTTTGCTTTTCGTGGGGTGAATGAAGCCTAGTGTCTTAGCATGAAGAAATTGTCTATTAAGATTATTTAAATTTTGCTTTATCAACGGATTAATGTTTTTAATTTTCTTAAACTTTTTTTTATATTTATCATCACCAACAATACTATTTCCTAAAAAATTCATGTGAACTCTAATTTGATGGGTTCTACCTGTTTCTAGTTTGCATTCTACTAAACTTAAAGTTGGTGTGTGTTTATTCTCAAAAATTTCAATACTTCTATAATTGGTAATTGCTTTTTTTCCTTTAGTCCGACTAACTTCCATCATTTGTCTATTCTTTGAACTTCGTGTTATTAAAGTTTCAATTTTTCCCTTAGAAGGTCTAACTTTTCCCCATATAAGTAATTGATAAACTCTTGTTATAGAGTGTTTATTAAATTGATTAGATAAGTTTTCATGTGATAGATTATTTTTTGCTATAACTACTAAACCTGACGTATTTTTGTCTATCCTATGTACTATTCCTGGTCTAAGTTCATCACCAATATTCGAAAGAGAATCTTTATCGTAATCTACTAATGCATTTACAATTGTATTGTCAAAATTTCCAGCTCCTGGATGCATCACAATACCTGCTGGTTTGTTTAGCACTATTATATCTTTGTCCTCATGAACAATATCTAATTTGAATTTAAATGGTTTCAGAGAAGGTTTTTTAGGCTCTGGAATTATTAATTCTATAATATCGTCTTTTAAAACCTTTTTGGCAGGATCTGAAATAACTTTATTATTAATCTTAAGCTTTTTACCTAAAATTAAGTTTTTTATTCTAGTTCTACTTATCTCATTTTCCTTACTATTAATAAAAACATCCACACGCATATTTTTATTACTTTCTTCTACACTCAAATTTATTTTTTTTTTCATAAAATGGTATATTAATATTATATGCGCTTGTAGCTCAACTGGATAGAGCGCCTGACTTCGGATCAGGAGGTTCTGGGTTCGACTCCTAGCAGGCGCACCAATTATTCACCCATGTTAATTAATGTCCCTTTAATTCGAGCTCTCAAAAAAGATAAATAAAATAGAACTATTCCAATGATTAAATAGATCAGGTTTAATAAATATGCTTGTTTCAAATTTGTATAATCAATCGACCCATTTAAAAGTATGTTTCTAGTCTCATCGAAAATATAAACAAGCGGTAAACCTTTTGCAATGAGTTGAAATAATTCTGGTAGAATTTCTATTGGATAATATATGCATCCTAAAGGAGCTAGCAAAAATAGGGATGACCATGCAATATTTTCAAAAGATGGACCAAATCTAATTAGCCCTGAACTCACAAACAACCCAAGTGTTATTCCAAAAAGATATAAACTTAGAAATAGGAATAAAAGTGGTAATCCCAATTTTAAAATTGATACACCAAATAGAGGAGAGGTTAGCATTATTGCAGGAACCAATCCTATTAAAGTCCTTATCAAAGCAGTAAAAATTAATGAAACAATAATTTCTTTAAGCTTAAGGGGAGCAATAAACAAATTTGTGAAATTTCTACTCCAGATTTCTTCTAAAAAAAGCATGTTAAAACTAATGCTTGATCTAAAAAGAATATCGTAAAGTATTGCACACGTTAAAATTACTCCCAAAGTATTGCTATAGTAGTCACTATGTATTGAAAAGAACTTGGAGATAAAACCCCACAAAATTATTTGAATTGTTGGCCAATAAATTAAATCCAAAATTCTTGGTAAAGAACTTTTAATTAAATAAAAATGTCTAAGGAAAAGACCATACATTTTATTAAAATTCATACTTTTCCCTTGTAAGTTTTAAAAAAACTTCTTCCATATTTTTTCTTCCATGTTTTTTAATTAATTCGTCTGGACTTCCCTCGTCAATAATCGATCCTTTATTCATCATTAAAACTGAAGAACATAGTCTCTCTACCTCTGCCATATTGTGTGATGCTAATAGAATAGATGTTTTATTTTCATGTTGATATTCCTCTAAAAAACTTCTAACGAAATCACCGGTTTCAGGATCAAGTGATGCTGTAGGTTCATCAAGAAGTAAAACTTTTGGATTATTAATTATTGATTTTGCAAGACTAACCCTATTTTTTTGACCAGATGACAACTCCCCAGTTAATTTATCTATAAATTCGTAGAGTCTTAATTTTTCACACAGATATTCAATTTTTGCCTTATGTTTGTTCACATCATAAAGCCTCCCATAAACTTCTAAATTTTGTCTAACTGTCAATTTTTTAGGCAACTCTATATAAGGTGATATAAAATTTAATTGATTTAGTAAATCTACACGTTGGTTTTCAATTTCGACACCATTGATTAAAACTTTTCCTTTTGATGGTTTTAATAAACCTAAAATCATTCCGATTGTAGTAGTTTTTCCACAACCATTAGGACCAAGTATACCAATAATTTCATTTTGATTTACTTTAAAAGAAACGTCTTTTACTGCTTCTTTTGTATTATAAGTTTTTGATAATCCTATAACTTCAAGTGGTTTTTTCATTGAATCTTGATGCCCTTAATAATCTATCATTAATTGTTTTACCATATCCTCTATCAGGAATTTTACATACTGCAATCGAGCTGTATTTCTTTTTTTTAATTTTTCTTAAAGTAGAATATAAATTTTTTGCAGCTTCTTTTAGATTTCCTTTTTGTGACAAAAAATAATAATTTGGTTTACTTACTTTTTTTTTTCTAATCAACAAGTATGCTTCATCTTGACGAATATTTTTTGCATTAAGTCTGATGGGCAAACCTGGTGAATAATGAACCTTAAGTTGACCTGGTGAAACAATTTTTGAAGGTTTGTTATTTATTGTTATTTTTTTTCCTAGTATTTTTTGAATAGTTGAAACATTTAAGCCTCCCAATCTTAAGATTTTACGTTTCTCTCTAAGGTCAATAATTGTTGATTCTACTCCAATAGATGATTTTCCGCCCTCAAGTATGTATTTAATTTTTTTTCCAAAATCTTCTTTTACATGATTAGATGTAACAGCACTAACCCTAGATGAGGGATTAGCACTTGGAGCTGCTAAAGGAAATTCTAAAATTTTTAGTAATCTTCTCGTGACTGAGTGCCGCGGAAATCTTACTGCCAATGTATTTTTTTTGTTAGTAATTATTTTTGAAATTTTTGATGATTTTTTAAGATTAAGTATAAAAGTTAAAGGACCAGGACAAAATTTTTTATATAGTTTAATAAAGTCATTGTTTAAATGACAATCTTTTTTCAACCTTTGAATATTCAGATAATGAACTATTAGGGGGTTATTTTTTGGTCTTTTTTTAAGTTTATATATCTTTTGACAGGCTTGGTCTGAGTAGGCATTACCCGCCAAACCATAAACTGTTTCTGTAGGTATAGCAATACACTCCTTTTTATATAGAAGTTTTTTTGCTTTTTTAATATTTGCAAGATTAATTTTCATGTATTATCTGAGAGTATTATATGAAAGATAAAGATTTACCAAATGATTATGAATCTTCGTCTCTGGAGGAATTAACTCTCGAAGCTAATAAGATAATTGAGGATTTAGAAAGTCAAAAAAATTTACAAAATTCAATTGAAAAATATCAAAATTTGATAAAACTTAACAATATCATCGAGAAAAAATTTAAAAAAAAAGTTACTGATATTAATACGACAACTAAAGACAATATATCTAAGATAACCTCAAAAAATAATGCAAAAAAAACTAAATAAAATTGCTAAAGACACAAATATTTTTTTAAAAAGATTTATTAAAAAGCAAAAAAAATCAGAACTGATTGTCCCAATGCAATATGGATTATTTTCGGGTGGTAAAAAAATAAGATCAAAAATACTAGTTGATGTTGGTTCAATATTTAACTTAAATTATAAAACCTTACTAATTATTGGTGCTGCTGTTGAATGTATTCATGCTTATTCACTTATTCATGACGATTTACCATGTATGGATAATGATTTAATAAGACGAGGTAAGCCTTCTACTCATATCAAATTTGGAGAGTCTACAGCTGTTCTTGCTGGAAATTCACTTTTAACTATGGCATTCGAAATTTTGAGTCACAAAGATTTGAATGTCAATGAAAAAACAAAAATTAGATTAATTAATAAAATTTCTGAGAGTTCAGGACATCTCGGGATTGCTGGTGGTCAATATTTAGATCTTAGCTATGAACATAAGAAAATTTCAGAAAAAAAAATAATTGAAATGGAAATAAAAAAAACTGGAAAACTGTTTAGTTTTTGTTGTGTAGCTCCATTAATTTTAAAGAAAAAAAGTAAAAAAGATATACAAAAATTTGAAAATATTGGAGCTGATATAGGATTACTATTTCAAGTTGCTGACGATTTAATTGATTATAATGGAAGTCTTTCTGCTGCAGGAAAAAAAACTGGAAAAGATAAGAAAAAAGGAAAAGCAACTCTTATTAGTTTACTGGGAGATAAAAATACTATTAAATATGCGAATAAACTAATTTTAAAAATAAATACTAAGTTAAAAAAGTATGGACCAAAATCTAAGAATTTAACCGAAACTCTAAATTATATTTTAAATAGAAATAAATGAAAAAAAATTACGAATTTTTAGATCAGATTAATTTTCCATCAGACTTAAAAAAAGTTCCTGAAACAAAACTGCAAAAGGTTGCTGATGAATTAAGAGAGGAAATGATCGATGCAGTATCAGTTACTGGAGGACATTTGGGTGCTAGTTTAGGTGTAGTAGAATTAAGCGTAGCATTACATTATATTTTTAACACACCAAGTGATAAATTAATTTGGGATGTAGGACACCAATGTTATCCACATAAAATTTTAACAGGAAGAAAAGATAAAATAAGAACACTTCGGCAAGGAGGGGGTCTCTCAGGATTTACTAAGCGTTTAGAAAGTGAATATGATCCTTTCGGAGCTGCGCATAGTTCTACCTCAATTTCATCAGCTTTGGGAATTGCAGAAGCAAATAAATTATCAAAAAAATCAGAAAATGTTATAGCAGTGATTGGTGATGGTGCAATAAGTGCAGGTATGGCTTATGAAGCCATGAATAATGCGGGTGCCTCAAAGACCAAAATGATTGTGATATTAAATGATAACGACATGTCAATTGCAAGGCCTGTTGGAGCAATGGGAACATATTTAGCTAAAATTTTTTCTGGTAAAATATATTTTAGTTTAAGAGAAACTATAAAATTGATTACATCAGCATTTTCAAAAAGATTTAGTGCAAAAGCCGGCAAAGCTGAAGATTTATTAAGATCAGCTGTAACTGGTGGAACTTTATTTAGCTCATTAGGTTTCTATTATATTGGTCCTATCGATGGCCATGATCTTTCTTCATTAATTCCAATTTTAAGAAACGCAAGGGACTCAAAACACCAAGGTCCAATATTAATTCATATAAAAACAAAAAAAGGAAAAGGCTATTCTTTTGCTGAAGAAGCAAAAGATCATTATCATGGTGTATCCAAATTTAATGTAAAGACTGGGGAACAAGAAAAAAGTTCTAGTAAAATACCGTCATACACTAAAGTTTTTGCTGATACTCTGATACAACACGCAAAAAAAGATAGTAAAATTGTTGCAATAACAGCTGCAATGCCAGATGGAACTGGATTAAACAATTTTAGAAAAGAATTTCCAGATAGAACTTATGATGTTGGTATTGCTGAACAACACGCTGTTACGTTTGCAGCCGGCTTAGCGACTGAGAATTATAAACCTTATGCAGCAATTTATTCAACATTTCTTCAGAGAGCATATGATCAAGTCGTTCATGATGTTGCAATACAGAGTTTACCTGTAAGATTTGCAATAGATAGAGCAGGATTAGTTGGAGCTGATGGACCTACACATGCAGGTAGTTTTGATACGACTTATTTAGCAACACTACCAAATTTTATTGTAATGGCTGCAAGTGATGAGGCCGAGTTGGTAAGAATGATTAATACTTCTACAGAAATTAATGATAGACCCTGTGCATTCAGATATCCAAGAGGGAGTGGTATTGGATCAATATTGCCATCAATTAATGAAAAAATAGAGATTGGTAAATCAAGAATTATTCAAGATGGAAAAAAGTTAGCTTTAATAAACTTTGGTGCAAGATTAAGTGAAAGTTTAAGGGCATCAGAAAATTTAAAAAAAAAAGGTGTTAATATTACAATAGTGGATGCAAGATTTGCCAAGCCGTTGGATGAAAATTTGATATGGCAATTAGCAACAACACATGAGGCAATTGTAACTATTGAGGAAGGGTCAATTGGTGGATTCGGTTCTCATGTGATTGATTTTTTAACAAAAAAGGGATTAATGGACTCAAATTTAAAATTTAGATCAATGAAACTTCCAGATATTTTTATTGATCAAGACAAACCTGAAAACATGTATAAACTCGCAAATTTAGATAGCATTTCTATTGAAGAACAAATTTTAGATGTATTAAATTCAAATATTATCTTACAAAAACAAAAATAAAGTAATTATCCACATTGAGCTTGATTCAATAAATAATGATCAAGTAAAACGCATGATAGCATAGCCTCACCCACTGGAACTGCTCTAATTCCAACACACGGATCATGTCTTCCCTTAACAGATATGCTAGTATTTTTTCCAAATTTATTAATTGTCTTTCTGCTCTTTAAAATTGATGATGTAGGTTTTACAGCGAATGAAACAATTATTTGTTGACCAGAAGAGATACCACCAAGAATTCCACCTGCATTATTTGAGTTAAACTTTAATTTATTTTTTGATTTTGAAATTTCATCTGAATTTTCTTCTCCAGACAATTGAGCAGAATTCATTCCAGAGCCAATATTGACTCCTTTTACAGCATTAATACTCATCATTGCAGATGCAATATCAGAGTCTAGTTTTGAGTAAATTGGTGCCCCCAATCCTGCAGGAATACCATTAGCTCTAATTTCAATTATAGCACCACAGGATGAACCTGCCTTTCTAATACTCAAAAGATATTTTTCCCATATTTTAAGCATTGATTTATCAGGACAAAAAAACGGATTTTTATAAATTATCTTATCATCCCACTTGTTTGTATCGCATCCAAGAATTCCAAGTTGTGTAACTGCACCAGAAATTTTAAATTTTTTACCTAATTTTTTTTCCAGAACTTTTTTTGCTACCGCTCCTGCTGCAACTCTAGAAGCAGTCTCTCGCGCTGAAGACCTTCCACCACCTCTATAATCTCTAATGCCATACTTTTTAAAGTAAGTAAAATCAGCATGACCTGGTCTGAATTTATCCTTAATATCATTATAATCTTTTGAGCGCATATCCTCGTTATAAATTATTAAAGAGATTGGAGTTCCAGTTGTTTTACCTTCAAAGACTCCTGAAAGAATCTCTACTTTATCACTCTCTTTTCTTTGAGTAGTAAATTTAGATTGACCAGGTTTTCTTTTGTTGAGTTCTATCTGAATATCTCGTTCATTGAGGTTTATTAGTGGTGGACAACCATCTATTATACAACCAATTGCAGGACCATGAGATTCTCCCCATGTAGTGAAACGAAAAACCTTTCCAAAAGTATTAAATGACATTATTTATATTGTATAGATTATTTTGTTAAAATTATGAATGAAAAAAACTCACTAGGGCTTAATAAATGCTTTCTAAATTTAGATGATCCTTTTAAATTATTTGAAAGTTGGTACGAAGAGGCAAAAAAGAATGAAATTAATGATCCAAATGCTTTAGCTCTTGGAACTGCAACAAAACAAGGTGTTCCATCAGTAAGGATGGTGCTTCTTAAAGGTTACGATAAAAATGGATTTGTTTTTTATACTAATCTTAATAGTCAGAAAGGAAACGAAATAAAAGAAAACCCCAATGCAACAATGTGTTTTCATTGGAAAAGTTTGCTTAGGCAAATTAGAATTGTAGGTACTTTGAGGCAAGTAGAAGATGAGGTAGCTGATAATTATTTTAATTCTAGAGCTTACGAAAGTAGAATTGGGGCTTGGGCATCAAAACAAAGTAGTGAATTAGTCAATAGGGAAGAATTGATAAAATCACTAGAAAAATTTAAAAATAAATACCAAGATCAAAATAATGTTCCAAGACCAAATCATTGGTCAGGCTGGAATTTAAAACCTACGACCATAGAATTTTGGTTAGATGGAGATAATAGAATACACGAAAGACTAAAGTATAAATTGACAGCAAATAATGGGTGGACAAAAAGTCTTTTAAGCCCCTAAAAATTTCTTGATAAACTAAAAGACGTTAAATTTTCAAGGATATTTTTTTCTTCAGAGTCTTTAAATACCGACAATGAATTTGATGACAAATTAATATAGTGCTTGGCCTTTTGATAACAACTATTTATAATATCGTATTTCTTTATTAAAGATAAAGTATAATTTAAATCATTTTGACTTCTCTCTTCTTTTGCGAAAGTTTTCTTAAGAGTTTCTTTTTCATCTTTATTAGCTTTTTGAAACAGAAGAATTATTGGTAGTGTAATTTTTCCCTCATAGAAGTCTTGACCGATATTTTTTCCAAATAGTTTTAATTCTGAATTATAATCTAAAGTGTCATCAGCAATTTGAAAAGTTAAACCTAAATTCCTACCATAAAACTCTAAAGCTTCTTTCTCTTTAGTTTTCATTTCTGATAAAATTGCTCCTACTTTAGTAGCAGCGGCAAATAACTCAGCCGTCTTTGAAGAAATTATTTTCAAATAAGTTTCTTCAAGCATATCAACCTCACCTTTATGCTGGAGTTGCAAAATTTCACCTTGAGCAATTATTGATGATGTTGACGATAATAGTTTTAAAACTTCAATATTTCCATCTTCTACCATCATTTCAAAACACCTACTAAGAAGATAATCGCCTGCTAGAACAGATGAGTGGTTACCCCAAATTTTATTTGGTGTTTTTTTACCCCTTCTAATTGAACCATTATCTATAACATCATCATGCATCAAAGTTGCAGCATGAATTAGTTCCACGCAAGCTGCCAAATTTATGTCTCTGGTGCCTTTATTATAACCACATAACTTTGATGAGCCCAAAGTTAATAAGGCTCTTAACCTTTTGCCACCAGTGTTTAAATGATAATCTGTCATTTTTTGAACCAGCTCAACATTACTATCTAGTTTTGATTTAATTTTTTCTTCAACGAGCATTAACTTATTTTCAACTGAGTTTTTAAGTTGAAAGTAAGAGTTATTAATTTGTTTTTTAAGTTGAATTACGCTTCCCATAATGTGTGCAAATTAGTGTAATAAGTTTCTATTGATACTTATCAATTGACGCACCTAAATCTTCAATTATAAGGTGTCTTTATATTAATACAAAAATTCTATAAAGTTTTGTTATGCTCTCAATTTTTAAAAAGAAGAAAATTATTCCTCATATAAAATTAGCTGGTGTTATCGGAAACGTAGGTAAATTTAAACAAGGTATAGATTTTTCAGGTCAAGAAGAGATTATTTTAAAGGCTTTTTCTGTAAAAAAAGCACCATGTGTTGCTATTACAATTAATTCTCCTGGTGGATCACCTGTTCAATCACACTTAATCTTTAATTTTATAAGACAACAAGCGAAAAAAAATAAAAAAAAGGTAATAGTTTTTGCAGAGGATATTGCTGCATCAGGAGGCTATTTGATTGCGTGTGCTGGTGATGAAATTTATGCAAACTCTAGTTCAATTATTGGATCTATAGGTGTGATTTATTCATCATTTGGTTTTACAGAGTTAATTAAAAAAATTGGAGTTGAAAGAAGAGTTCATACTGCTGGTAAAAATAAAAGCACTCTCGATCCGTTTCTTGAAGAAAAAAAAGAAGATATAGAAAGATTAAAAAATATACAATTAGATTTGCATAAAGATTTCATTAATGTTGTTGAAAAAAGTAGAGGTGAAAAACTAAAGAAATCAGAAGTTGAGTTATTTTCTGGAGAGTTTTGGTCTGGAACTAAATCCAAAGAACTTGGTTTGATCGACGAAATAGGTGATGCCAATCAAGTGTTGAGAGAAAAATTTGGAGAAGATGTAATAATCAAAAAATTTGAAAAATCTAAAAGTTGGTTAAGTAAAAAATTATCATCATCTAACGATCACGTCGATCAGGTCGCAAATATATTAGAAGAAAAATCTATTTGGCAAAAATATGGCCTCTAAAAAAAGTAAAAAAAAACCAAAATTTCAAACTTTTCAGGATACAATTTTAAACCTCCAAAAATATTGGAGTAAACATGGTTGTATAATTTTACAACCATATGATATGGAGGTTGGAGCAGGAACTTTTCATCCAGCCACAACTCTGAGATCACTTGGACCAAAACCATGGAAAGCAGCTTATGTACAACCTTCTAGAAGACCGACTGATGGAAGATATGGAGATAACCCTAATAGACTTCAGCACTATTATCAATTTCAAGTTATAATCAAACCTTCTCCATCAAATATAAAAAAACTTTATTTAAATAGTTTGTCTACAATCGGTATTGATCATAAAAATCATGATATTAGATTTGTTGAGGATGATTGGGAAAGTCCAACTTTAGGCGCTGCAGGTCTTGGTTGGGAAGTTTGGTGTGATGGGATGGAAATAACTCAATTTACATATTTTCAACAAATGGCTGGCTTTGAGTGTAAGCCTGTTTCAGTAGAAATTACTTATGGCTTAGAAAGAATTTGTATGTTCACACAACAAAAAAATAATGTTTATAATTTAATATGGAATAACGAAAACGTTGAATACAGAGAAGTTTTTCATCAAGCGGAGAAAGAATTTTCAGCTTATAACTTTGAACATGCTAATACCTCGAATCTGTTTAAAATATTTGATATGTTCGAAAGTGAGGCTAAATCATTAATAAATAAAAAAATATCGCTCCCAGCTTATGATCAATGCTTAAAAGCAAGTCATGTATTTAATATACTTGATGCAAGAGGAGCTATTAGTGTTGCCCAGAGAGCAGAATATATTGGACGTATAAGAGAAATTACAAAATCTGTTGCTTCAATTTGGATTGATACACAAATATAAAATGGCAGAACTTTTTTTAGAATTATTTAGTGAGGAAATTCCAGCTAATTTACAAAAAAATTTTCGTGAAAAACTTTTAGAGGAATTTAGAGAATATTTTATCAATAAATCTATAAAATCAAAAAAAAGTTTTTCATTATCAACTCCAAACAGAGTAATTATCGTATTTGAGGATTTGCAAAAAAAAATTAAGGTTGTGTCTGAGGAAATAAAAGGACCCAAAACCAGTGCTTCTGTAGAAGCAATTGAGGGTTTTTTGAGATCAAATAAAATTGACAAAAAACAACTTATTAAACGTGATACAGAAAAAGGAGAATTCTACTTTTTTAAAACACCCTCAAAAATATTGAATACTTCAGACTTGTTAAAAGATTTAATACCAAAACTTTTAGGAAGCTACCAATGGAAAAAATCAATGAAATGGGGTGAATTTAACCTTAATTGGGCAAGACCATTAAAGTCTATTTTATCAGTGTTTGATGAAAAAATAATAGATTTTAAATTTTACCATCTAACTTCGTCTAATAAGACCTTTATTGATAAGGATTATGAAGAAAAAACAGGAGTATTTAAAAATTTCAAATCTTATGAAAGATTTTTGAAGATACATGGAACGATTGTTGATCAAACTAAAAGAAAACAAATTATTCAAAAGGAATTCACAAAGATATTAAGTAAAAAAAAATTATTTATTTTAGAAAATTTAAAATTATTTGATGAGGTTGTAGATTTAGTTGAATGTCCAAACGTTTTACTATGTGATTTTGATAAAAAATTTTTATCAATCCCAAGGGAAATACTTGTTTTGACTATGCAGTCACATCAAAAATATTTTCCTACGATTGATAAAAATAATCAAATTACAAATCAATTTTTACTCGTTGCAAATAAAAAAGACCAAAAAGGCTTAATCAAACTTGGAAATCAAAGAGTTGTTGATGCTAGATTGAGCGATGCAGAATTTTTTTGGAATAAAGATAAAACACAAAATTTAGTGAAAAAGGTATCTGAACTAAAAAGAATTAATTTTTTCAAGGGACTTGGAACCTATTTTGATAAAGTTCAGCGAATGAGAAAATTAGGCGGAATGATATCTGATGAATTATTAATTAGTAAAGATAAAGTAGAGTTATCAGCATCTATTTGTAAAACAGATTTAACTTCTGATTTAGTTGGTGAGTTTCCTGAATTACAGGGAATTATGGGAGGCTATTTTTCTGCACAACAAGGTTTTGATAAAGATATTTGTTTATCAATAACTGAACAATATTTACCGATTGGATTAGATTCAAATGTACCAAAAAAGCCTTTCAGTATTGCTTTATCGATGACAGACAAAATAGATAATCTTGTTGGTTTTTTTGGGATTGATGAAAAACCCACAAGTTCAAAAGATCCGTTTGCACTTAGAAGAGTGGCGCTCGGCATAATAAGAATAATAATTGAAAATAAAAAAGATTTAAAATTAAATGATTTATTGAATTATTCTATTGGTTTATATCAAGAACAAAATTTTACTCTTGTAAATGATGAATTAAAAAAAGATTTAAGTAATTTTTTAAAAGATAGATTTAGATATTATCTTAAAGAAAAAGATATTCGATTTGATATTATTGAGGCATCGATTTCAAATTTTTCAACTAATAAATTGTTTTCATCTTTCGAAAAAGCAAGATGTGTAAATAAAATAATAAATAATCAAATTGGTATAGATATAACATCAAGTTATAAAAGAGCCTCCAATATACTTCAAAGTGAAATGGAAAATAAAGAAATTGAAATAACTAATTCAACTGATCCTGGTATTTTTAAAAGCGATTATGAAAAAAATTTGTTTAAAAAGATTACTGATATAAAGAAGTATTATTCAGATATAGATAATAATGAAAATTTTGAAGAATCTTTATCGGTCTTAGCTGGAGCAAAAAAAGAAGTTTTCGAATTTTTTGATAATGTCAAAGTAAATGAAGATAATGAAGATTTAAGAAAAAATCGTTTGGAACTTATAAATATGTTATGTAAAACCTTTCAAAATTTTATGAATTTTCAATTGTTAAAAGCAAATAATGAATAAGTTAATTGTAAATTTTAAATCTAAAGACTCTAAAAAAATTAAAAATCCCAAAAATTTTTTAGGCGGCAAAGGTGCTAATTTATCGGAAATGGGAAGAATGGGTCTTCCAGTTCCTCCTGGATTTACAATTTCAACAAAAGTCTGTGATATTTTTTACCAAAATAAAAAGAGATTGAATTCTTCATTGATAAATCAAATTAAAAAAGAGTTAAAGATAATTGAGAAAGATGTGAAAAAAAAATTTGGAGATCTTAAAAATCCACTTTTATTATCTGTGAGATCTGGTGCTAGAGTATCAATGCCTGGTATGATGGATACAATACTTAATCTTGGTTTGAATGACAAAACTGTTAAAGCACTAGCTAACAAAACCTCTAACGGAAGATTTGCCAAAGATAGTTATAGAAGATTTATTCAGATGTATGGAAATGTTGTTCTTGGGGTAGAAAGTTATCATTTTGAGGAACTTATAGAAAATTATAAATTAACCAAAGGAGTTTTGCTGGATACAGACCTTAATGAAGATGATTGGGATGGTTTGATAAAAGATTTTAAAAACATTGTTAAAGAAAAAACAAAAAAAGAATTTCCTCAGGATGTTTATCAACAATTATTAGGAGCAATAAGTGCAGTATTTTTATCTTGGGAAAGTAATAGAGCTAAAATTTATAGAAAGTTAAATCGTATACCATCTGAATGGGGAACAGCAGTTAATGTGCAATCTATGGTTTTTGGAAATATGGGAAATGATTGTGCTACTGGAGTTGTCTTTACAAGAAATCCGTCAGACGGATCAAATGATATTTATGGAGAGTATTTAATTAATGCTCAAGGAGAGGATGTTGTAGCAGGAACAAGGACACCGCAATATATTACGAAAAAAGCAAAAAGAGATGCAAAAGTAAAAGCACCATCTATGGAAGAGTCTATGCCAAAAGTTTATTTGGAGCTTCATAAAATTTTAAAGAAGTTAGAAACGCACTATAAAGATATGCAAGATGTGGAATTTACAGTTGAGAATGAGAAATTATGGATCCTACAAACTAGGTCAGGTAAAAGAACTGCAAAATCAGCAGTTAGAATTGCTGTAGATATGGTTAAAGAAAAATTAATTTCAAAAAAAGAAGCAATTTTAAGAATAGATCCAAATTCTTTAGACACATTATTACACCCTACTTTAGATGAAAAAAGTTCTATAGAAATAATTGCAAATGGTTTACCTGCCTCACCAGGAGCTGCTAGTGGAAAGGTGGTATTTACATCTGAAGAGGCTGAAAGACTTAATAATATGATGCAAGATGTAATATTAGTTAGAGTAGAAACTTCTCCCGAAGATATTCAGGGTATGCACGCTGCTAAGGGAATATTGACTGCCAGAGGAGGAATGACAAGTCATGCAGCTGTTGTTGCACGAGGGATGGGTAGACCATGTGTTTCAGGCTCAAGTGAAATTGATATTGATTATGAAAAAAAAATTTTCAAAACTGCTTCAGTGGAAATTAAAGAGGGCGATATAATCACAATTGATGGGTCCTCTGGAAGAATCATATTAGGAAGTGTACCAACGGTAAAACCTGAAATTTCCGGTGACTTTTCAAAATTAATGAGTTGGGCTGACAATGTTAGAAAACTTAGAGTAAGAACAAATGCAGAAACTCCATTAGATACAAAAGTTGCAAGAGATTTTGGAGCAGAGGGAATTGGGTTATGCAGAACGGAGCATATGTTCTTCGATGAAGAAAGAATTATTTCTGTTCGAGAGATGATACTTTCCAAAACTAAAGATGATAGATTAAAAGCACTTTTGAAGCTTTTACCACATCAAAAAAAAGATTTTGTTGAAATATTCAAGATTATGCATGGATTACCAGTTACAGTTCGCCTACTTGATCCTCCATTGCATGAATTTTTACCAAAATCTGAAAAGGAAATTTCAGAGGTTGCAGAAGCGGTTGGTATAAGTGTTAAAGAAGTAAAATCTAGAATTGATGAACTTCATGAACAAAATCCCATGCTTGGACACAGAGGTTGTAGATTAGGTATTTCATTCCCTGAAATTTATGAAATGCAATGTGAGGCAATTTTTAAAGCTTTGTCAGAGCTTAAAAAAAATAAACAAAAATTTGCATTCCCTGAAATAATGATTCCACTTGTGTCAACTGAGGCAGAAATCAAAATAATGAAAGACCTTGTAATTAATACTGCAAGAAAAGTACAAAAAGAAAATAAAGTAAAAATAGAATTTTTAGTCGGAACAATGATTGAGCTACCAAGAGCAGCAATTAAAGCAAATGATATAGCGAAACATGCTGAATTTTTTAGCTTTGGGACCAATGATTTAACGCAAACTACTTTTGGTATTAGCAGAGATGATAGTGGAAAATTTCTGAATGATTATATTGAAAACAAGATTTTTTCAATTGATCCGTTTATTTCAATAGATGAAGGTGTAGAAGATTTAGTTGAGATAGCTGTTACTAAAGGAAAAAAACAAAACAAAAAAATTAAGCTAGGTATTTGCGGTGAACACGGAGGTGATCCTAAAAGTATATATTTTTGCTCGAAAATAGGTCTTAATTATGTTTCATGTTCTCCATATAGAGTTCCAATAGCAAGACTGGCTGCAGCCCAGGCTGAAATAAATAAATAGAATTTAGTTAAGTTATAAATGTTACCAACTTTTTTAAAACCTTATCACACAGATATATCTAATTTAATTAGACTTGGTAGAAAATCGGATGGAGGGTATGTTATTGACAAACGTGTTATTAGGAAAACTAAAGTAATTATTACTTGTGGACTTGATGACGAATGGAGTTTTGAAAAACAATTCCAAGAATATAATAATAATTGTAAAATTTTAGCTTTTGATCACACTGTTAACAATAAATTTTGGGCTGATAGATTTTTAAAAGATTTTATTTCTTTATTATTATTGAGAAAAATTAAACTTTATCAAATATTAGATGTTTTCAAATTTTTGCAATACTTAACTTTTTTCAAAGGTAAAAATAAACATTATTTAAAAAAAATTGTTTCGATAAAGACAAAACAAGATAATCAAATTACAATTTCTGAGGCAATCGGAGATAATAAAGATATTGTTTTAAAAGTAGATATTGAAGGTGATGAATATAAGGTTTTAAAAGAAATAAATAAAAATTTTAATAAACTAAATTTAGTGATTATAGAATTTCATAATCTTAAAAAAAATTTAAAAAAAATAAAAAATTTTATAAACAAATCTAAGCTAAGAAATATTCATATTAATGCAAATAATTATGGTAGTGTTGATAGTAAAGGGATTCCACAAGTAATTGAAATGACATTAATTAATCCAAAAAAATTTAGGATAAAAAAACAAAAAACGACAAGAAATTATCCAATCAAAGGTTTAGATTACAAAAATTATAAAAGGGGACCTGAAATTCAAATCTCATTTAAAAATTAATTCAATTATTAGCTATTTTTTTTTAAAATTGATATTGAACTTGTGGTCTCTAAAAAAATTATAATTAACTTTTTATCTTTAGAAACTACCATATCCCTAACTCTTTCATTTAGTAAAAAGTAATCATGTTCTATAACTTTATTTCTTTTCTCGTTTAGCTTAATATAGTGAAGTCCTAAATCCTGATCTGCAATCTCATTTCCCATTGCTCCAATTAAAAATTCTGTATCTGCTTCGTTCAAAGAAATTGTTTGACTGATACCAATTGATGGATCAAAATATTTAATAGGTTCTTCGAAGCCAAATTTTTTATGAGACTTGTTCAATGGTGCCTCTTTCAATATTTTTTCAGAATAATTTTTTTTATAATGTTCTCCATAAGATGAAATTGGCCATCCAAAATTTTTAACTTTTAAAAAAGGTTTATTGTTTATATTGATTTCATCACCACCTTTTGGTCCATGCTCGGTAGATAAAATAAAGTCAAATTTTTTGCTGTAATACAAACCTTGTGGATTTCTATGACCTAAGGAAACAACCTCAGACTTTTTATTTTGAATATTAATTTTTAAAATTTTTCCAAAATCACTTTGAATATCTTGTGAAAGGGGTCTATTTCTAAAGTCGCCTGTTGTAAATAAAAGGTTTGAATTATCAAGATTAGCAATTCTTCCACCCGCACCTTGATGAGCCCAAAATCCATGATTATTATTTTTATCAACACAATTTAATGTTTGATAAAACAAACTAAAATCTAAAAATTTTTCATTTAATTCACTAAAAATAATTTTAAGATCGTAACAATTATCTTTTCTTTCACCAATATATGAGACGTACAATTTATTATTGTTTATATGTATATCTTTAATGCCATATTGTTCATGAAAATAAAATTTATCATATTTAATTATTGAATTAATATTTGAGTTTATTTTTACAAAATTTTCTAAGTTATTAAGATTAGTAAATGCAAAAATTCCATCATAAGTTGCGATTAGTAAATTTTTATCATTATTATAAAAGTCAATATATGCTGTGCCGGTAGCACCACGATTACCATTAAATAAAATATCCTTAGTTGAATATTTTGAGTAAGAAAAATTGTTTAATCCATCAAGTTTTTTATCTTTAAATATATTTTCAAAAGTGATCTCTTTTTTATTAATTATGTCATTTAAGTTTTTTCCTTCTTCGAATAAGTTTTTTTGTATTTTAGCTAGCTGATTATTTCTTGTTTTAAGTTGATTTACTATATTCGAAATTTCGTTTTTTTTGGATGCGGAATTCTGTTTGTTAATTTGGTGACCTAAAATTAACAAAATAATTAAAAATGCTATTAATAAAATATAAATAAAATTTACTCTAATTTTCATCTAAACTTTCCTACACCTATAATTAAAATTTTACTAAATAATTTTTTCAAATTTTAAGCGACAAAAAATACTTTTAAGGGGCGTTCTGTTGCCAGGTGCCCCGAACCCCGTTTACTCAATTAATAAAAATTAATTAAGCAGCAATTGCGTAACTTTCGTTAGCATTTATAAATTAGCCCTTTACGGAGGAACAATTCCGAACGAAAGAATAGCCTTTAGTCACCCGTCGAATCTAGTTCACCCCCATAAGTTGTAATTGGTGGAGGTGGTGGGTACTGCCCCCACGTCCGCAATGGTTATTACGAAATTCGTTTATCGTCATAGTTGGAAAACCAACTTTATTAATATAAAAGGAATCGCAAGAGATTCAATAACAATCATGAAATTAACCAAAGAACAATCTGCAGAAATTAAGAATCAGCAGTCTCAAAGTAATAAAACAAAAAGGGTTGTAGTATCAGAGTTGGAAAATATTCTTTATGAGGCAATTCCAGCTTTAGATCATGGTTTTGTAAGGGTAGTTGATTATATGGGTGATGATACATCTATTGTTCAAGCTGCAAGAGTTTCTTATGGAAAAGGAACTAAACAGGTATCAACAGATTCTGGGTTGATAAAATATTTGATGCGTCATTGGCACAGCACACCATTTGAAATGTGTGAAATTAAATATCACATCAAGTTACCAATTTTTATAGCACGCCAATGGATAAGACACAGAACTGCAAATGTTAATGAATATTCTGCAAGATATTCTATTTTAGATAAAGAATTTTACTTACCATCCTCTGAAAATTTAGCAGCTCAATCAACAAGTAATAGACAAGGAAGGGGAGATGTCCTTGAAGGAGCCCAAGCAAAAGAGGTTTTAGAGCTTTTGAAAAATGATGCTGAAAGAACTTACTCTAATTATGAAACCATGCTTAATGAAAGATATGATGGATCCACTATAGATGATAATAAAAAAGGTTTAGCCAGAGAACTTGCTAGAATGAATTTAACGCTAAATACTTATACACAATGGTATTGGAAAACAGATCTTTTAAATTTAATGAATTTTTTAAGACTGAGAGCAGATCATCATGCTCAATATGAAATTAGAGTTTACGCTGACATCATGTTGGATACATTAAAAAGGTGGGTACCGATAACTCATGAAGCTTTTATGGATTATAGAGTAGGTGGTACAGAAGTTTCTGCCAAAGGAAATGTTGTTATTCAAAAATTAATTAAAGGTGAAGACGTCTCTTTAGAAAGTTCTGGTTTGTCTAAAAGGGAATGGAATGAGTTAATGGAGGCTTTTAATTTAAAAGATAAGTTGATTTAATTTTATTAGCAAAATTTATATAAATTTTTGAAATTTCACAATTTGGATCTTCCTCAACTATTGGTTTTCCATTATCACTTGTCTTTCCTATTTCAGAGTTAATTGGTATTTCACCCAAAAACTCTTTATTGAATTCTTTTGAAGTTTTACGAACTCCACCTTCACCAAATATTTTATATTTTTTATTATCATCTCCAATGAAGTAACTCATATTGTCTACAAGTCCTAAAATTTTTATCCCTAGTTTATCAAACATTTTAATTCCTCTTCTTACATCTAATAAAGCCACTTCTTGAGGTGTTGAGACTATTATTGCTCCATCCATTTTAATTTCTTGTGAGAAAGTTAATTGTGTATCCCCTGTTCCAGGAGGCATATCTACAATTATGAAGTCCAAATCTTTCCAATTTACTTTTTGAGTAAAAGTTCTTATTGCACTTGTTACCATTGGACCCCTCCAAATCATTGGAGTTTGCTGATCAGTAAGAAAACCAATAGACATACACTGAATATCATATTTAATTATAGGATCTAATTTTTGGCCATCACTTTTTGGTTTTTCAGTTATCCCAAACATTTTTGGAATCGAAGGTCCATAAATATCTGCATCTAACAAGCCAACTTTGCATCCAATATGCTTTAATGCTATTGCAAGGTTAGTTGCAAAAGTTGACTTTCCAACCCCTCCTTTTGCACTTGAAATAGCAATAGTAAATTTTGTTCCAATAATTGGATTTTTTGTAAATACTTTTCGCCCACTATCTTTGCTCGTTGCGGCACTTAGTTCTGGCTTTTTATCTGGCATTATTTGATCTTAGCTTGTTTTTGTCAAATTAGACACTATATAGATACTCTATGTCAGATGATTTTCAACAAAGAGGCGGTAGTCCTTGGGGATCACCCCCAGGTGGAGGCGGAAGTGGCAATGGTTCTGGAAGAGGCCCAAGACCACCTGATGTAGATAAAATCATTAAAGAGTTCCAAGAAAAAATTAAAAAATTTTTACCAGGTGGAAGTTCATCTGGAGGAAAACAAGCTATCTTAGTTTTAATTATTTTAGGATTTGTATGGTTAGCAAGTGGACTTTATAGAGTTCTACCAGATGAGCAAGGAGTAGTTCTAAGATTTGGTAAATTTGTAAAAACAACTCAACCAGGATTAAATTATCATATCCCTTTTCCAGTAGAGTCTGTTTTAACTCCAAAAGTAACAAAAGTTAACAGGATCGATATTGGTTTTAGGTCAGAGAGAGATAGTGGTTTTTCCTCTGCAGCTGGAGGGGTAGCAGATGTACCACAAGAAAGTCTTATGCTTACCGGTGATGAAAATATCGTAAACATAGATTTTTCAGTTTTTTGGGTAATTAAAGATGCGGGTAATTTTTTATTTAAAATTCAAGATCCTGAAGGAACAGTTAAAGCTGCAGCAGAAACGGCAATGAGAGAAGTAATTGCTAGATCTGATATTCAGCCTATTCTTACCGAGGGAAGATCTTTAATAGAAACAGATACACAAGAAATAATCCAAAAGATATTAGATGAATACACATCAGGTATTCAAATCACACAAGTTCAAACTCAAAAAGCAGATCCGCCTGATCAAGTAATTGATGCGTTTCGTGACGTACAGGCTGCAAGAGCAGATATGGAAAGATCAAAAAATGAAGCTGAAGCATACGCTAATGATGTTATCCCTAGAGCACGAGGGGAGGCCGCAAAAATTTTACAGGCAGCAGAGGCTTATAAAAAAGAAGTTGTGGCTAAAGCTGAGGGTGAAGCGAGTAGATTCTTAGCAATTTACAATGAGTACAAAAAAGCAAAATCTGTAACTCAAGAAAGAATGTACTTAGAAACAATGGAAAAAGTTTTGGCTGACATTGACAAAGTGATCATTGAGAAAAATGCTGGCTCAGGTGTTGTTCCATATTTACCATTACCAGAATTAAAAAAGAAAGTGACTAATTAAAATGAAAGCAGGAAAAATTATAGCAGGATTGGCTGTTTTTATTGCAGCAACACTATTCTTTTCAATATTTATTGTAAAAGAAATTAATCAAGCGATTGTACTTCAATTTGGTGATCCAAAAAGAATAATTTTAAAACCTGGATTAAACTTTAAATTACCATTTATCCAAAACGTTGTATTTTTAGATAAGCGAATTTTAAATTTAGATACACCACCTGAAGAGGTGATTGCATCAGATCAAAAAAGATTAATTGTTGATGCTTTCGCAAGATTTCAAATTGTGGATCCTCTAAAGTTTTATATCTCAGTTGGAAATGAAAGAGTTGCAAGATCTAGATTAGCAACAATTATCAATTCAAGAATAAGGAACGTATTAGGTCAGCAAGAGCTACAAACACTTTTATCAGAGGATAGAACGAAACAAATGGCTTTAATTCAAGAGGGTGTAAACAATGAAGCACAAAACTTTGGTATTGAAATTGTAGATGTAAGAATTAAACGTGCTGATCTTCCTCAAGCAAATAGTGACGCAATCTTTAGAAGAATGCAAACAGAGAGGGAGAGAGAAGCAAAAGAGTTTAGAGCAAAAGGTGCTGAAATGGCAGTCACAATAACATCAACTGCTGATAAAGAAGTGACAGTTATTCTAGCAGATGCACAAAAAAAATCTGAGATTATGAAAGGAGAAGGCGATGGAAAAAGAAATAATATTTTCGCTAACGCCTTTGGCCAAGATCCAGAATTCTTTGCTTTTTACAGAGCTATGCAGGCTTATGAAAAAGCTCTAATTGGTGGAGAGACTTCTTTGATATTATCTCCTGATAGTGAATTCTTTAAATTTTTTGGAAATATAAAACCAAATTCACAATAAACTACTGATGAAAGAATTGATCATAGCATTTGGTCTATTCTTGTTCATCGAGGGAATTTTATATGCCATATTTCCAGCAAAAATGAAAAGTATGTTAAAAAAATTGGAATTTATAAAGGATAGCCAGTTAAGATCAGGTGGATTAATCTTTGCAGTTATAGGTTTTATAATTATTTATTATATGCAGAACTAAAATGAGTAGAATTAATACACTATTTATAACGATTATTTTAATTTTAGGCACTCAATTCAAATCATTTGCCCAAAATCATCCTAGTTCTTTTGCTGATTTGGCAGAAAAGTTAATGCCATCTGTAGTTAATATTTCAACAACCACAATGGTGAAAACACAAACTAACCCTTTTCCTTTTCAATTTCCTCCAGGTTCCCCATTTGAGGATATGTTTAAAGAATTTGGGACACCACAAGAGAGACCATCAGCAGCTTTAGGATCAGGATTTATTATAGATGAAAAAGGGATTGTTGTTACAAACAATCACGTCATTCAAGATGCAGATGATATTATAATAAGAGTAGGTGAGAAAGAAATAAAAGCCAAAGTGTTAGGTGCTGATCCATTATCAGATATCGCAGTACTTCAACTTGAGACAAATGAAAAATTCAAACCAGTCCAATTTGGTGACTCTGATAAAGCAAGAATTGGTGATTGGGTCATAGCAATTGGAAATCCTTTTGGTTTAGGGGGAACAGTAACTTCAGGAATTATTTCTGCAAGAAATAGATCGATAGGTTTAAGTAGGTACGAAGATTATATTCAGACCGATGCATCAATCAATCAAGGAAACTCTGGTGGACCTTTGTTTGATATGAACGGAAATGTGATAGGAATTAATACCGCCATACTTGGAAGAAACGGATCAATTGGAATTGGTTTTTCAATACCTTCGAATAGTGCAAAGATAGTTATTGATCAGTTAATAGAGTTTGGGGAAACAAAAAGAGGTTGGTTGGGTGTAAGAATTCAAGATGTTACAAAAGAAATTGCTGAAGTTGAAAAATTAGATAAACCTCGTGGAGCGCTAGTTGCAAGTGTTGCAGAGAATAGTCCATCTGCTAAAGCAGGAGTTAAAGCAGGCGATATCATTCTAGAATTTAATGGTGAAAAAATAAATCAGATGAAAGAACTTCCTATGATCGTGGCAAGAACTGCGGTTGGGAAAAAAGTAGAGTTAAAAATTTGGAGAGATAAAAAAGAAATCGTTAAAATAGTTACGCTTGGAAGGTTGGAAACCTCAGAAGATTTTAAAGTCTCAGAAAAAACAGAAAGTCCAAAAGAAACTGTTATAAAAGATTTAAAAGTGACTGTAAGACAAATTACCAAAGATGATATCAAGTCAAGAAATTTACCTAATCAAACTACTGGATTAGTTGTCACTAAAATAGCAAACGATAGTCCTTTAATAAGCTCTGTTGAAGTAAATAGTATCATTCTAGAAGCTCAAAAGAAAAAAATTAGAAATGTAAATGATTTAAACAAAATAGTAGAACAAGTTTTAAATAGTAGTCAAAAAACTATTTTATTAGTTATTTATAATAGCCAAAATCAGAGACGATATATTGGTATTAAATTAGATTAATTAATGGATTTGAAATCCAAAATTATTTTAATTTATGGTCCAACTGCATCAGGAAAATCTAATTTTGCAATTAAACTAGCTAAAAAAATTAGAGGTGAGATTGTTAATGCTGATAGCATGCAGGTGTATAAAGAATTAAAAATTTTATCTGCAAGACCTTTTCCAAAAAATTACAAAAATATAAAGCATCATTTATATGGATTTAAAAGTGTAAATAAAAACTTTTCTTCAGGAGATTGGTTAAAATTAGTAAAAAAAAAAATTCTAGAGATAAAAAAGAGAAAAAAAATACCTATTCTTGTGGGTGGAACCGGATTGTACTTTAAAGCAATAACAGAGGGTTTAGTAAATATTCCAAATATTCCAATTCGTTTTAGATCAAAAATAAGGTTGTTACATAAAAAAATTGGAGCAAAAAAGTTTTTTGCAGAATTAGTTAAGTTAGATCCTATATCAAAAAACTTTGTTAAACCTACAGACACGCAAAGAGTAATTCGAGCCTACGAAGTTAAATTATTTACCAAAAGATCAATTTATGATTGGTTCAAAAATACAAGATCAAATTATGAAAATGGTGATTTTTATAAAATTTATATTGATTTTCCAAGAACTGAGCTAATAAGAAGAATAAGTGATCGAACAGCAGATATGATTAAAAAAGGAGCAATTTCAGAAGTAAAAAAATTTATAAGATTAAAAGTTCCAAGAGTTAAAACTGCCTCAAAGGCAATTGGAATTGCAGAAATTAGAGAATATCTTGAGAAAAAAATTGAGATATCAGAGGTAATAGAGAAAATATCAATAAAGACTAGGCAATATGCAAAGAGACAATCTACTTGGGGCAGAGGTAATATGATGGATTGGAACAAAATAAAGTCAGAGGACCTAAATAAATTTTTAAAAAAAATTTAGATATCACGTAGTAATTCTTGACCAATAAGCACAACTTCAGCTAGATTGCATGAATGTCTAAATTATATACAGGTGCTGAAATTGTATTTAAATGTCTTGAGGACCAAGATGTTGAATTTATTTTTGGTTACCCAGGTGGTGCAGTATTACCAATTTATGATGAATTAAAAAATCATAATACTATCAAACATATTTTAGTCAGACATGAACAAGGAGCAGGACATGCTGCAGAAGGATATGCCAGATCATCAGGCAAACCAGGTGTTGTGCTTGTAACCTCTGGACCTGGCGCCACCAATGTTGTTACCGCATTGACAGATGCGTATATGGACTCTGTTCCACTAGTTTGCATATCAGGTCAAGTGCCAACACATTTAATTGGCACTGATGCATTTCAGGAATGTGATACAACTGGAATTACGAGACCATGTACAAAACATAATTGGTTAATCAAAGATATTAAAGATTTATCAAGAACTCTTCATGAGGCTTTTAGAGTTGCAACAACGGGAAGACCTGGGCCAGTTCTAGTTGATATACCTAAAGATATCCAGTTTGCTAAAATGAGTTATTCAAAACCTAAAGTTGAAAAAAAACTTAATGGAAAATCTTTAAATCATTTTTCACAAAAGGATATTGATACTTTAATTGGTTTAATGAATAAATCCAAAAAACCTATCATTTATTCTGGTGGTGGTGTTATAAACTCTGGACTAGAGGCGAGCAAAGTTTTAAGAGAACTTGTAGAGCTTACAGGTTTTCCAATCACTTCCACGCTACAAGGTTTAGGCGCTTATCCAGGAGATGATAATCAATTTTTAGGCATGCTTGGTATGCACGGAACTTATGAGGCTAATAACGCAATGCATGATTGTGACTTATTAATAAATATTGGTGCTAGATTTGATGATAGGATAACTGGTAAAATTGATGAGTTCTCTCCAAAATCCAAAAAAGTTCATATCGATATTGATCCTTCATCAATAAATAAAATCATTAAAGTTGATTTAGCATTAGTTGGTGATGTTAAAGATGTTTTAAAAGGAATTACTAAAACTCTTAAGAAAAAAAACTTAGATTTGAAAAAATCTAACAAGCAACAAATTGCTAAATGGTGGGAACAAATACAAAAATGGCGAACAAAAAATTCTCTTCATTTTCAAAATAGTGACGAAACCATCAAACCTCAACATGCAGTTCAAAGATTATATGAACTTACCAAAGATAAGGATACTTATATTACGACTGAGGTAGGTCAACATCAAATGTGGGCAGCTCAACATTATAAATTTAATAAACCAAATCGTTGGATGACCTCAGGTGGTCTTGGAACAATGGGGTATGGTTTACCTGCTGCTGTAGGTGTCCAAATAGCTCATCCAAAAAAATTAGTAATTGATATTGCAGGTGAAGCTTCAGTTTTAATGACAATGCAAGAGATGTCTACAGCGGTTCAATATAATCTACCCATTAAGATTTTTATTTTGAATAATCAATACATGGGAATGGTAAGGCAATGGCAAGAATTATTACATGAAAAAAATTATTCTGAAAGCTACACTGAGGCTTTGCCAGATTTTATAAAAATGGCTGAGGCCTATGGTTGCAAAGGTATAAAAGCTGAAAAACCTCAGGAATTAGATGAAAAGATTAGAGAAATGGTTGAGTTTGATGGTCCTGTTATTTTTGATTGTCGAGTAGATCCAAATGAAAACTGTTTTCCAATGATTCCATCAGGAAAACCTCATAACCAAATGATATTAGGACCAAGTGAGAAAGATGAAAATAAAATCACTGGCAAAGGTAAAGCTCTGGTTTAGTTATGGCAAATCCAAAATCTGCATATAGTGTTTCTTCGAAAAAAGAAAAATCAGATACACATATCATTGTTGTTTGGGTGGACAATGAAGCTGGTGTTTTAGCAAGAGTGGTAGGCTTGTTTTCTGGACGAGGTTATAACATTGAGTCACTTGCGGTAGCAGAAGTGGACGCAAAAAAAAGTATATCAAGAATAACAATAGTCACAACTGGAACACCTCAAGTAATAGATCAAATTAAATTGCAATTAAAAAAACTAGTTCCGGTTCATAAAGTAGCAGATTTTAAAAGGAATGATAAAGGAGTAATATTTAAAGAAATGGCTTTATTCAAAGTTGTTGGTAACAATACTAAAATTAAAAAGGCTATTAATGCTTGTAAAAAGTATAATGCTGTAATATTGGATAAAACAAAAAAATCAAATGTTATTCAAATTACTGCATTAAGAAGAGAAATAGACAAAATGGCAAAAAATTTAAGAAAATTTGGGCTAGTAAGTGTCTCTAGAACGGGAGCTGTTGCCATGACAAGAGGTAATAAAGTTTTTAATTAATTATTAAGGAGAAAATTATGAAAATGTTTTATGAAAAAGATACAGATGTAAATTTAATCAAAGATAAAAAAATTGCTATTTTTGGCTATGGTAGTCAAGGACATGCTCACGCTTTAAATTTAAAAGATAGTGGTGTTAAAGAAGTTGTAGTCGCATTGAGAGAGGGTTCTTCAAGCATACCTAAAGCAGAGTCAAAAGGATTGAAAGTTATGAATTTATCTGATGCTGCTGAGTGGGCAGATGTTGTAATGATTTTAACACCAGATGAATTACAAGCTTCAATTTATAAGAACCATATAGAGCAAAGAGTTAAAGAGGGAAAGTCAATTGCCTTTGCTCACGGATTAAATGTTCATTATGATCTAATTAAAGCTAGAAAAGATTTAGATGTATTTATGGTTGCTCCAAAAGGACCTGGTCATTTGGTAAGAAGCGAGTATGAAAAAGGCGGGGGAGTGCCATGTTTATTTGCAGTACATCAAAACGGCTCTGGTAAAGCAAGAAATTTAGCGATGTCATATGCCTCAGCAGTAGGCGGTGGTAGATCAGGGATTATTGAAACAACATTTAAAGACGAAGTTGAAACAGATTTATTTGGCGAGCAGACTGTTCTTTGTGGTGGTTTAGTTGAACTAATAAAGAATGGTTATGAAACTTTAGTAGAAGCTGGATATGAACCTGAGATGGCATATTTTGAAACTGTTCATGAAGTAAAACTAATTGTTGATCTTATTTATGAAGGTGGAATTGCTAATATGAATTACTCTATTTCAAACACTGCAGAATATGGAGAATATCAATCTGGACCTAGGGTGATTAATAAAGAGGAAACTAAAAAAAGAATGAAAGAAGTTTTGGCTGATATTCAATCTGGTAAATTTACAAAAGAATGGATGGATGAATGCAAAAGTGGCCAAAAAAACTTTCTTGCTACAAGGGCAAAATTAGCTGAACACCCAGTTGAAAAAGTAGGCGCTAATTTAAGAGCTATGATGCCTTGGATTGGTAAGAAGAAATTAGTAGATAGTGACAAGAAGTAAAATTTAGTTCCAAATTGGGACAAATTCAGTATTTTATTTTTGCAATCTAAACGAGAGGTTGTATATTTCAAAAACAAATATTTTTGATATGGCTGATAAAGATAAAGTATTCATTTTCGATACTACGATGAGAGATGGTGAGCAATCACCCGGAGCTTCTATGAGCGTTGAAGAAAAAATTCAGATCTCAAGAGTTTTTGATGAAATGGGAATCGATATTATAGAAGCAGGTTTTCCAATATCATCTCCTGGCGATTTTGAAGCTGTAAGTGCAATCAGCAAAAGCGTAAAAAATTCCATACCTTGCGGTTTGGCAAGAGCAACCAAAAAAGATATTGATGCTTGTCACGAGTCTTTAAAATTTGCAAAAAGATTTAGAATTCATACTTTTATTTCAACAAGCCCAGTTCATATGAAGCATAAATTAAATATGACTAACGAACAAGTTTTAGGGGCTATTAAGGAGAGTGTTACTTATGCAAAAAAATTCACTGATGATGTTGAATGGTCTTGCGAAGATGGCACAAGAACAGACTTAGATTTTATGTACAAGACAATCGAGCTTGCAATTAAATGCGGTGCAACAACTATAAATATTCCTGATACAGTTGGATATTCAATTCCAGAAGAGTTTGCCAAAACTATTAAACTAATTAAAAACAATGTTCCAAATATTGATAAAGCAATTATTTCGGCTCATTGCCATAATGATTTAGGTTTAGCAGTTGCAAATGCATTGTCAGGATTGTCAGCTGGAGTAAGACAAATTGAATGTACAATTAATGGAATTGGTGAGAGAGCAGGTAATGCTGCTTTAGAAGAAATAGTTATGGCAATTAAAACACGAGATGATTTATTACCCTATGAGACAGGTATAAAAACAGAATTAATTAGTAAAGCTTCTAAAATTGTTTCAAATGCAACTGGATTTCCAGTTCAATTTAATAAGGCAATTGTTGGAAAAAATGCTTTCGCTCATGAGTCTGGAATTCATCAGGATGGAATGCTAAAAAATAGAGAAACATATGAAATCATGACACCAGAAAGTGTTGGAGTTAAAAAAACATCATTAGTGATGGGCAAACATTCTGGAAGACATGCTTTTAAAGATAAGTTGAGTGATTTAGGCTATGCTGATGTAACTGATGATGTTGTTCAAGCGGCATTTGGAAAATTTAAAATTTTAGCTGATAAAAAAAAGCATATTTATGATGAAGATATAGTCGCTCTCGTTGATGATAGCTTGATTATCGACAACAAAATTAATGCAATAAATTTAAAGTCTTTAAAAGTTTTTGCTGGCACCGGTGAGCCACAAAGAGCTGAAATGACATTAGATGTTTTTGGCGATATAAAACATACTACTCAAACAGGAGATGGTCCTGTTGATGCAATATTTAAATGTATTAAGGAACTTTATCCACATGATGTTAAGTTGTCTTTATATCAAGTTCACGCAGTTACTGAAGGAACAGATGCACAGGCTACAGTCAGTGTTAAAATTGAAGAGAATGACAGAACTACTGTTGGACAATCAGCTGATACAGATACTTTAGTAGCATCAGCTAATGCTTACCTTAATGCATTAAATAAAATGTTAATTAAAAGAGAAAAGAAATCTCTTTATAAAAATATAGAACCTAAAAAAGTAAAAGGAGTGTTTTAATGGGCTTATTTGATAGAATGAAGAAAATCTGGAGTCAAGATATGGCAATTGACTTAGGAACAGCAAATACTTTAGTAGTTGTGAAAGGACAAGGGGTTGTTTTAAATGAACCTTCCGTTGTTGCAATTGTTGATCAATCAGGAAAAAAACAAGTTTTAGCTGTCGGAGATGAAGCTAAAACGATGCTAGGAAGGACTCCTGGAAATATTCAAGCGATTAGACCCTTAAGGGATGGTGTAATTGCTGATTTTATCGTTACAGAAGAAATGATAAAACACTTTATTAAAAAAGTTCATAAAGGAAGTACGTTTGCTAATCCAAGAATTTTAATTTGTGTTCCAACAGGCTCAACACCTGTTGAAAGAAAAGCTATTCAAGATAGTGCTTTAGCAGCAGGTGCCAGAAGAGTTCAATTGATTGAGGAGCCAATCGCAGCTGCCATTGGTGCTAATCTTCCTATATCTGAAGCAACTGGTTCAATGGTAGTGGATATTGGTGGTGGTACAACTGAAATTGCAGTTATGTCCTTAGGAGGCTTAGTTTATTCGAAATCTCTAAGAGTAGCAGGAGATGCAATGGATGGGGCAATGGTCAACTATATGAGAAAAGAATATAATTTGATGATTGGTGATAGTACTGCTGAAAAAATTAAAAAAGAAATAGGTACTGCTATTCCAACGAACAATAATACTTATGCAGTTAAAGGACGAGATCTAAGGTCCGGAACTCCTAAAGAAGTTAATATTACAGAGGAAGATACAGCAGAAGCATTAAATATTATTTTAAAAGAGATGGTTAATGGAATTAAGGATGCATTAGAAAGTACTCCTCCAGAATTATCTGCCGACTTAGTTGATATGGGACTCACTTTAACTGGTGGTGGAGCTTTATTAAAAAATATAGACAGAAGGTTTTCTAAGGAAACAGGTTTGCCAGTTCACATTGCTGATGATCCATTATCTTGTGTAGCAGTTGGTACTGGAAAAGCTCTTGATCAAGAACAAACATTCTCGACTATGTTGACTGAATATTAAGAGCAATGGCCTCTAGCAGAGATGATTTTATAATAGCAATTCGTTCTGCTTTTTTAAAAAAAAGCACTCAACAAAAATTTTCTCTACTTACTTTAGTATTTATTTCTTTATTTATTATCCTTTTATCAAGCCTAGATTTTAAGGCAGTAAGATATCTGAAGGCTGGATTAAGTGAGGTGGTTTATCGATCATCTTTTATTGTCTCTATACCCGAAAACTTTGTCAGGAATTCATTTATTAATATAATCGAATACACAACATTTTTTAATAGATATCAAAATAACAGAGATGAATTGGATAAACTTAAATCTGATTTTGTATCTAACGAAATTATTCAGTATGAAAATCAAGAACTGAAGGTACTAATTGATGATTATATTTCAAGTTCAAATAAAATTTTAGCAAAAATAATTGTTGATCATGATAGTCCATTTCTAAAGAGCATAATCATAAATAAAGGAAGTAAAGACGATATAAAAATTGGTACAAATATTTATGATCAATCGTATTTAGTTGGTCGGGTAATTGAGGTGAATTATAAAACATCAAGGGTATTATTGTTATCAGATTTAAATTCTAATGTTCCAGTAACGATTGCCCCTCAAAATATCCAAGCAATAGTCACAGGGAGTGGAGATAATTTTGGACAAATTAAATATATTAAAGCGGGTTTGTCAGAGGAGTTAGTTGATGAAAGTATAGTTTACACCTCAGGTACCGGAGCAATATTTAAAAGTGGAGTACCAATAGGCAAATTAAGATCTAAAAAAAATGGTTCTTCTAATAGATACAACGTTGAATTCTACAGCGACTTTACACAATTAAAATATGTTTTTGCAGAAACAATTACTCAAATTGAAATTCCTCAAGTTGAACCAGAAATAGTTCCAATTGAAGATAAAAGTGAAGAACTTGAAGAATCAAAATTAAAGATTTTAGAAGATGAGCTTAAAATTATTGAGGAGACTAATTCAAAATTTATAGAAGAAAATGAAAATTTAACAAGTGAAATTAATGATTTAAACAATCAAATTTCAGTTTTAAACAATGAAATTTTTTTACAAAAGCAAAAAATTAATCAATTCAATATTGATACTCAAGAATTAGAATTTTTAAAGTTAAACTTAGAACATGGTCATAAATGTAGAAAATCTTTTTTTAATGCTGATGGTTTTAATGTTGGAACTGAAGAATACAAGAGTTGTGTTTTAAATGGAGGTAGAACAGGTGGCTAACTTAAAGACAAAGGGAACATTTTCTAAATTATATACCTGGTTACCAATAATTTTCTTATTTGTCTCAGTGCTCAATGAATTTGATTTTAATTATTTAAAACTTGACTATTTTTCTTTTAATTTCCCATTTATTTTGATCTTTTTCTTTACCTTAAAAGATTTTAAACATTTTGATTATCTTTTTGTATTTTTTGCAGGTTTGCTCAACGACACTGTTATAGGTTTGCCCCTGGGTATTAGCAGCTTGTCTTATACACTAATTTGTATTGCTACCGCATATATTAGAAATATAACAATTAGGCCAAGTCCCATGAAAGATTGGTTCTACTTTTTATTTATAATAAGTTTGATTAACTCTTTAAATTACTCAGTTTTAAGTTTATTCTTTTCGTACAATTTGGTTTTAACGAGTTATCTAGTTAATACGACTTGTACATTTTTACTTTATATAATTTTTGTATCAATATTTAAATATTACATGAAAGGAATTAATGATTAATTCTTCAAGTGATAATGTAAAGAAACTTAATTCTATTAATAGAAGAATGTTCATTACAGGTTCATTAAAATTTTTTGTAATGATAGGAATAGTCAGTAGATTATTCTTTTTACAAATTAAAGAAAATAAAAAGTATTTAACTCTTTCCGATAAAAATAGAATTAGAGAATGGAAGTTAGCCCCTGTGAGAGGAGAATTTCATGATTATTTTGGTAATGTTATTGCAGGAAATTTTGAAGCTTATCAACTCCACGTGATACCAGAACAAGTTGAAGATTTTAGGTATGTTATATATCGATTAAAAGACTTACTAGAATTATCAGATAACGAATTTAAAAAAGTATTAAAAAAGAAAAATGAAATAAAGCCTTGGGAAACTTTAATTGTTTCTGATAATTTGAGTTGGCAAAAGTTTTCAAAGATCAACAATCATTTATATGATTTAAATGGTGTAAAGCCCGTTATATCCATTTCTAGAAACTATCCTTTTAAAGAAAATTTTACACACTTAATTGGTTACGTAAGTCAAGCAAACCAAGATGATATTGAATCAACACAAGCTATAAAGAAAAATTTTGTTCCGGGACTAAAAGTTGGGAAAATTGGATTAGAAAAAACATTTGAAGAAAAATTAATAGGCACAAATGATATCGAGAGATATGAAGTGAATGCTTATGGCAGAAGAATTAGTCAATTAGAATTTCAAAAGGGTAAAAAGGGTAAAACATTAAGATTAACAATTGATACTGAAGTTCAGAAATTGGCTAATGAATTGCTTAAGGATAAAGCAGGCTCTATTTGTGTAATGGATATTTATACAGGTGCAGTAATTGCAATGCATTCTTCCCCATCATTTGATCCTAACTTATTTGTGTTTGGTATTAGTCAAGATGATTGGCAATTAATTCGTAATGATCCAATGAAACCATTAGTGAATAAAACTTTACAAGGAAATTACTCACCAGGTTCGACGATTAAACCGATTGTTGCTCTATCTGCGCTTGAGAATGGAATTGTTAATACAAATTTTACAGTCAGGTGTACTGGTAAAACCGAAATGTATGGGCAAACTTACCATTGCTGGAAGAAAAAGGGTCATGGTTATGTAAGCTTAAGAAATGCAATGAAGCAATCATGCGATACTTATTTTTATGAAATTGCTCGTAAACTTGGTGTTGATAAATTAAGTGAGACTGCAAAAAAATTTGGTCTTGGAGAAAAAGTATTTGGTGATTTATTTGATATTGAAAAAAAAGGATTAATTCCAAATACTCAATGGAAAAAGAATGCTCTGGGTAAAGGATGGTTGTTAGGAGAAACAATAATAACAGGAATTGGGCAAGGTTATATCCAAACTACTCCTATTCAACTATGTTTAATGACAGCACAAATTGCAAATGGTGGTTATAAAATTTATCCTCATCTTGTTGTAGATGACAAAGTTAAAGATCAACCTATAGATAAATTTACACCGCTCTACAAAAATTCAAAAAATATTAAAATTGTCCAAGATGCTATTTTTGGCTCAACCAATGAAGTAATGGGCACTTCTTATCGTTCAAGAATTGATAATCCAAAATATCAGTTTGCTGGTAAAACTGGTACAGCGCAGGTCAAAAAAATTACTGAGGAAGAAAGAGAATTGGATCTTAAAACTTTCCAGATTCCATACGAGCAAAGAGATCATGCTTTATATGTGGCCTTTGGGCCTTATAAAAATCCAAGATACGCATTAAGTGTCATTGTAGAACATGGAGGAAACGGAAGTACAACCGCAGCTCCAATGGCAACAAAATTATTTAAATTGATCATTGACCGACACAAGATCAGAGAGTCTTTGGGAAATAAAAAGTATTTGGAGATATAGATGTATCAACATACAAGACTAACAACAAATAGACTTGGTTTTTTTCAAAAATTTAGAAACTTTGATTATATTCTTTTAGTTTGTATATTGTTACTTGGCTTTATTAGTTTAGCAACAATGTACTCAACAGATGGTGGTGAGGTTAAATTTCATACCAAAAGTCATTTTACAAAATTAACAGTGTTTACTTTAATGATGCTAGTAATGTCATTTATCAATATTAAGTATTGGTTCTCAATAGGTTACTTAGCTTATGTAGCGGTAGTAGGTTTATTAGTTGGGACCTACTTATTTGGAATTACTTCATCAGGCTCTCAAAGATGGATAAATTTATATTTCATAAATTTACAGCCATCTGAATTGATGAAAATATTTATTATTGTTTGTTTGGCTAAATTTTTTCATCGAATGAAGTTAGAAAATGTCAATTCAATTTATACAATTTTAACTTCTTTAATAATAATACTTTTACCAATGGGGTTAGTCATTGTACAACCAGACCTTGGAACTGCAGTTCTTATTGCTATCAGTGGAATAGCAGTATTATGGTTTGCAGGCATTAATTACAAATATTTTATTTATACTATTCTTGGATTTATAATCTCTTTACCTTTCGTCATAGCTTTCTTGAAGCCCTATCAGAAATTGAGAGTGTTGACATTTTTAAATCCTGACAAGGATCCCCTAGGTGCTGGTTATCAAATTATCCAATCAAAAATAGCTGTTGGATCTGGAGGTATATTTGGTAAAGGTTTTTTAAAAGGCACTCAAAGTTATCTAGAATTTTTACCAGAAAAACATACTGATTTTATTTTCACACTTTTCTCAGAGGAATTTGGTTTTGTGGGCTCCGCAATACTTTTGGTAATTTATGCAATTATTATTTATAGAATTGTTGCAATAGGAGCTAGTTCCAGAAGTTATTTCGCAAAGATTTTTTGTTATAGTTTTGGTGCAGCCATTTTTGTATTTATTACTATTAACATGAGTATGGTTTTGGGTTTACTACCTATAGTAGGTTCTCCTTTACCAATTATGTCCTATGGTGGTTCATCAATGTTAGCAACTATGATTGGTTTTGGAATTGTCATGAGCGCTAGAGTTCACAATCAACAAATGATTGCCTAAGTATAATTTGTCGCTTAACTTATTTGACAGATAGATTGTATATTTTTTTATGAGTAAAAATTTACATGTGGGGATTGTTGGCTCAGGAATTCAAGGAGTATCCAATGCTTTATTTCTCCAAAAAAAAGGGTTTAAGGTAACTATATTTGATAGAGATAATCCCGGCAGTCCAGCAGCTTCATATGGAAATGCTGGCCACTTTTCACCTTATGCTTCATTGTCATTGAATAGAACGGATGTGCTTGCTGATGTTCCAGCGATGTTACTAAGTTCAACAGGGCCACTTGCTTTGAAATGGAATTATGTGCCAAAAATGTTGCCTTGGTTCTTCAAGTTTATTTTAAATACAACAAAAAACAAAATGATGCATACCGCACGAAATATGCACCAAATTTTAGACTTAGCCTTACCTGCATACGATGAACTCTTTGATGAAATTAATTTAGATGGTCTAGTCGAAAATAAAGGAATACTCTACATTTGGAATGATAAAGATTTAAAGAGTAGAGAGTTAGAAATTAAAGTGAGAGATGAACTTGGTGTAAAACAACAACTGGTCAATAAATCAGAAATTCACGATCTCGAACCGAATATAAAACCCTTTTATCATGCAGGAGTTTATTATCCATATGCAAGACATGCGCGAAACCCTAAAAAAATCTTACTTAAATTATTTGAATTATTTTTAAAAAAAGGGGGAAAGTTTGAAAAGAAAAATATTAATGATATTGAGTTTGATACAGAAAAACCAGTTTTTGTAACTGATGGTGAAAGATATACTTTTGATAAAATTGTAATTGCCTGTGGAGCTTTCTCAAAAAAATTAACAGATAATTTAGGTGAACGAATTCCTCTTGATACTGAAAGAGGTTATCATGTTCACTTCAAAGATTGTGATCATCTTTTAAGTAGACCCGTTATTTTTTCTAATAGAGGATTTGGTATTACTCCTATGGAACAGGGATTAAGAGTAGTTGGCACAGTTGAGTTTGGTGGATTAGATAATCCACTTTCAAAATCTAGAATAAAAAATTTAATTAGTAATGCAAAGTATATGTTAGGCGATCTTCCAGAACATGAGGATGAATGGTTAGGTTTTAGACCGACGCTGCCTGATTTTTTACCAGTGATGGGTCCTTCTAAGAATTATAAAAATGTATTTTATTGTTTTGGGCATCATCATTTAGGATGGACATTAGGTCCGATTTCTGGAAAGATTGTCTCCGGAATGATAGCTAAAGAAAATACAAATCTAAATTTAGATCCTTATAGCTCAATAAGATTTAGCTAATCAAATGCAAAATACCAAAGCATACATTATGCTTGTGTGTGCCACATTATTTTGGGCAGGAAACTTTACATTAGCAAAGCTTGCTTACTTAGAAAATATACCTCCAAACTCACTCGCATTTTTAAGGTGGTGCCTGGTATGGATAATATTACTTCCCTTCACCTATAAAGAGATATTAAAATTAAAAAATCAAATTAACAGAAATTTATCATTATTTCTTATTCTTGGTTCTACTAGTGTATGTATATTTACTTCTTTTACTTATAACGCTTTAAATTACACTCAAGTAATTAATGCATCACTTTTTAATACCGCAATACCTGTAACAATAATTTTAGTTTGTTTTTTATTAAAAATTGAAAAAACAAATATTTTTCAAATATCTGGATTAATTATTTCAGTTTTAGGAATTTTAGCTATTATTACTAAACTTGATCTAAATATTTTACTTACCTTAAATTTTAACAAAGGAGATTTATTTATGGTCGGAGCAATTATTGCTTGGGGAATATATTCTGCTTTTTTGAGAAAAAGAACCTTTAAAGTATCTTTACTTGCTCTTGTCCATATAATTTGCACATTTGGATTAATTTTTCTTTTGCCTCTATTTATTTTAGATATGACTCAAGGCAAAATTATTGAGATGAGTAGTAATTTTTTTTATATTTTAGCTTACGTTGCAATATTTCCAAGCATTGGCTCTTACTATTGTTGGGCTGGCGCTGTTTCAATCATTGGGGCAAATCGAGCTGGAATATTTTTATCTTTAATTCCATTATTTAGCACTTTGATGGCGATATTCTTTTATAATGAACAATTCCAATTTTTTCACTTGATTGGAGCAATTTTAATTATATTAGGTTTATTTTTATCCAATAAGGAAATTAAAAATGCTTAAGGTTGCAATATTAGATGATTATCAAAATGTTTCTCAACAATTTGTAGATCTTGAAAAACTTGCAGGAAAATATGAAATCAAAATTTTTAGTGAGCCCTTTGAGGATGAGGCCGATGTCATAGATAAATTGTCTGATTTTGAGGCATTATTAGTGATGAGAGAACGAACTCCCATAACCAAAAACATAATTGAAAATTTATTAAAACTTAAATTTATAATTACCAGTGGATTAAGGAATAAAGCAATTGATCTAGCTGCTGCCAAAAAAAGAAAGATTATTGTTAGTGGAACAGAAAGTAATTTAAATCCAACTCCAGAACTAACTTGGGCTTTAATTCTTGGCTTAGCCAGAAATATTAAAGAGGAAATAGATAATATGTATCAGGGTTATTGGCAAACTACAGTTGGCGTTGAGCTCAAAGGAAAAATTCTTGGATTAATTGGACTTGGAAAGGTAGGTTCTCAAGTTGCAAAAATAGGTAAAGCTTTTGGTATGCAAGTAATGGCCTGGAGTGAAAATCTTAGTCTTGATAAATGTAAAGAGCTAGATGTTTTACCTTGCACTAAAGAGGATTTAATTAAAAATTCTGATTTCTTATCTATTCATGTGCAAGGCGGTGAAAGATATAAAGATTGTATTACTTTAAAAGAACTAGATAAGATGAAAAAAACTGCTTTTTTAATCAATACTTCGAGAGGGCCAATAATTAATGAAGATGATTTAATTATTGCTTTATCTACAAATGTAATCGCAGGTGCAGGATTAGATGTTTACGAAAAAGAACCTTTACCAGAGAATAACAAACTAAGATTTTTACCTAATGCTTTATTAACACCTCACTTAGGATATGTGACAGCGGAAAATTATAATGTCTATTATAGTCAAATGATAGAGTCACTTGAAGCTTGTGCAAGCGGTAAGCCAATCCGTGTAATCGAATAGTTATGGATTTATCAGTTGTTAATCACGAGGATTATTTTGCAAAAATTGGTGATGACCATAAGTTTCCGATTAATAAATTTGGAGAACTTGCAAAATATTTAATTGATAAAAAGATAGTTAAAAAATTTCATCAACCCTATGCATGCTCTGAAGAAACTTTAAAAAGAGCTCATTCAGAAAAATATATTAAGGATGTTAAAAATAAAACCTTAGACCAAAATACAATTAAGAAAATTGGATTTCCATTAGTGGATAGTGTTATTCAAAGGTCTTTAGTCGCAACCGGCGGAACAGTTTTAGCCACTAAACTTGCAATAAAAAATGGTGTTGCATGCAATACTGCAGGTGGTAGTCACCATGCAAATTATGATGGAGGTGCTGGTTATTGTGTGTTCAATGATGTTGCGGTTGCAGCTCAATACTTATTGGATCGTGGGTTAGCTGGAAGAATTTTAATAGTTGATTTAGATGTGCACCAAGGTAATGGCAATGCAGATATTTTCGCAAATAATCAAAATGTATTTACTTTTAGCATGCATTCAAAATCAAACTATCCAGCCAAAAAGTCAATCAGTGATCTTGATGTTGAGCTTGATGATAATATGGAAGATGCTCAGTATATAAAGATACTTGATTTCTATTTAAATCAGTTGAACGATGAAAATTTTGACTTTGTTTTTTATATTGCTGGAGTTGATATCCACCACAATGACCGATTAGGTAAATTAAAAATTTCAGATGAAGGTATTAAAAAAAGAGATGAAATCGTTACTCAAAATTTCTTTTCACAAGGAGTACCTTTGTGTGGTGTACTTGGTGGTGGTTATAATAAAGATTTTAAAAAACTTGTGGAATTACATTCTATTTTACATCAATCTTGTGCTAAATTAGTTAAATGACAAAAAAGAACCCGAATCTTACTGCTGAACAAAAATTGATAATGTTTGAGGATGGTACAGAACGTGCTGGCAGTAGTGAATTAAACAATGAAAAACGAGAGGGGAGTTATCATTGTGCCAATTGTGGCATTAAGCTATTTGAATCAAAAGCAAAATATGAAAGTGGATCAGGCTGGCCTTCATTTTTTCAATCCTTACCAGATGTGTTTGAGACTAAAACTGATCACTTAATTGGTTATGCTAGAACAGAGTATCATTGTAAAAATTGTAATGCTCACCATGGTCACATCTTTGATGATGGTCCTCAACCTACAGGCAAAAGGTATTGCAACAATGGTGTTTGTTTAGTTTTTCATGAAAAAGAAAACCAATGATTTTAAAGTATATAAGTTTTTTAATTGGTCTTACATGGTCATATTCTTTAATTAAAACACAATCTATTTTTAGTAAAAAAACAGGCTTAATTTTTAAAATATTTATTTCCAAAGTTTCTTGGCTGACTTTTTTAGTAGCAATTTACTTTGGATTTAAAAATTTTTCCTTGCAATCGACTTTAGTTGGTGTTGTGGTTTCCGTTGTAATTGTACATCTAGGATTTATGTTTCTTAGTAAATTTTTAAAGTCAAAATTTACTGACAAACAATTAATTTTTTCTAAAAACTTTTTTGAATATTCCTTAATTGTGTGGATAATATATTACTTTATATACTAGATAATTACCTATTTTGGTCGCTATCGGATAAGTAAATATTGTTTTTTTTAAAAATTATAGATAAAATTTAGTATGTTTGAAAAATTAGAAGAATTAGCAAAAAATAATAAAAAAATATCAGATTTCCACATTAGAAGTGGTTGGCCGTTAGCATTTAGACAAACAGGAGAAATTCACAAAGTTCCAGAGGTCATGGTTAAAGCACAAGATCTCCAAGATTTAATATCGACCAATTGTAATGAAGTTGAAATGAAAAGATTTAATGACACTCATGAACTTGACTCGTCAGTTACACTTAGTGGTTTAAGATTTAGGGCAAATTTTTACAAAACTATTAATGGACCGGCAGCAGTACTCAGAAGAGTTGAAAGTGTCATCCCAGAGATGGGACAATTTGATTTACCACCAGTTCTTTATGATATTATTGATATGCACAAAGGACTTGTGTTGGTTACAGGGCCAACAGGATCAGGAAAATCAACTACGCTTGCTGCAATTGTTAATGAAATTAATAAGACCCGGACTGCAAATATTATTACTGTAGAGGATCCAGTTGAATTTATTCACAAGGATGCAAAAAGCATTGTCTCTCATCGAGAGGTTGGAAAACAAACACAAACTTTTGCGAGTGCTTTAAAAGCGGCACTGCGAGAGGATCCTGATGTTATTCTGGTAGGAGAGATGAGAGATTTAGAAACAGTTTCTCTTGCATTAACAGCAGCGGAAACAGGTCACTTAGTATTTGGCACACTACATACCAGTGGCGCACCAAATACAATTAATAGAATTATCGATGTATTCCCGCCTGAGCAACAGGCACAGATCAGAGCTCAAATTTCGACATCTTTAAAAATGGTAGTCACGCAAAGACTTCTTAAAACTAAAGATGGTCAAGGCCGTTGTGGTGCTTTCGAAGTGATGAAGTGTACAGCCCCAATTCAAAACTTAATCCGAGAAGCGAAAATTCATCAAATCCCAAGCATCATGCAAACAGCAGTAAAAGATGGAATGATTACAATGGCAAAATCATTAGAAGAATTAGTTAAAGCTGGAAAGATAGATGCTGGGGCAGGTAAAGAACAATAAAGGATTTAATCTTTTAGAATTAATTGTTGTCATTGCAATTGTTGGATTTATATCTGCAATTTCATATCCAAATTTTTCTTCATGGAATAAAGAAAGAAAAACCAGAGCTGCAGTTAAAGAGGTTGAAGCAATGATAAGAAACGCTATAGTTCAAACAGAAAGAGGTACTTTTGCTTATGTCCAAGTACTTTTTTCAAATACGGCGAACCATTTAAAAATAGAATCACGAGGCATGACTTTGGCAAGTTTAATAACTCGAATGAATAATGGCGAGAGCCCCTGGAATAAAGAAAAAAACAAAAGATGTAAAACGGATGCTGGAGATTTTGAAGAGGATAATAATTATTGGGACACTGATAATAAAAGCACAAGTAATGAGATAAAAAATGCTGTTTATGCTATTGAACTAAAAGATGTGTCTACAAATTTTTTTGGGGAAAGAGCAGCGGCAGTTTGTTTTGCAAAAAATGGCAAATTTTATGAAGGATCTGCGTCTCTTGCTTTTGACGCATCTACAGGTGTTCCTTTCAATTTTATAAATATTTGTAGGCGAGAAAGTTTTAACCCAGTTTGTGGAATAGCTATGCCGAGTGATGTTGACGGTGATATTTGTCCAGATAAACCTGTAAATTCAGAAGGTAAGGTAATAGATGATGGTGAAGTAACAGTGAGTAGAGTTCATTGGAATAGATTTGGAAATGTTGTCACCAGCAGATATGTTAATGAATACGAGATAGACGCAGGTACTGGTGATAAGAAATGGGCGTGTGATGATGAAGCACCAAAATATGTTTATGATTAAAAAAAAGATGAATAAAAAAATATCTGGATTATCTCTTTTAGAGGCTTTGATATCAACTGCAATCGTTGGAATTGGTTTCGTTGCCATATTACAAATGACAAATTATTCAATTCAGTCTATTTACATTTCAGGTGAAAGAACCAAAGCCAATTATTTAACAAATGTAATTGCAGAAGATGTTATTGGTAATCAAGATATAAATACTACTGGTGATAATAATTTTTCGAATTTACTATCTCAAAGAGAGTTTAATTCAAATTTTTGTCAAAGCAATTCCGGAGGAACTAATAATAGTGGTGAAATTTACTCTGGAACAACAAATAATACAACTAATGTTGAAATAAAAACCAATAAGTGGAACGCTCTATTAAACAATAAAGATTATTTAAATTGCGCAGGCCGTAACGAAACAAGAAATTTCAGAGTGTTTAAAGTAGTCAGTAGGTGGAGTCAGGTAGATGGTTTAATCAATCCACAACAGACTGATATTGATAATAATGGTAGTCCAGATGAGCCTTATGTCATGGATGAAGTCATGTATATCGGAAGAGTACAATTTAATTTGAATAATGGAAAAAAAAGAAAATTTTTATATTTTCAAAGTGATTTTGAGTTAAAACAATGAAAAATCGAATTAAGTATATAGCGGGTCTTACTTTGATCGAAATCATGATTGGAATCGTTATTACTACAATCATGATGGCTGCCGTGTACACATCATATTCTGTTGTTAATCAATCATACTCACAAGTCAGTGATAAAGCCAAAATTAGTAGAGCAAGCAGAGATATAGTTACAATGTTAATGAGAGATGTGCGTATGGCAGGATTTAAATATTATGCTGGATCACATGAAATAGCTCAATATGCATCTAATACATCATCATGTCATAACGGTACTGGGATTGTTTTACCAAAAAATAGTTACTTATATTTTGATAATGGATTCAACAATCCTCAAGACAGTCATAATCCGTTAGTGATAAGAAAAAATACTTTGGGTTTTGGAATTGTCTCAGACGCTACTACTTCAGTATCGACCAACAATACTAATGTAACTGGATCTACTGCAAGCACCGGGAGTAACTGCTGTGATCAAATTCAAATTGTATATGAAGATTTTAATCAAAATGACCATGGTGACGGAGAACAAGCTTATAAAAGATATAGAATAACTTATTATGCATTGCCTAACGACTCAGGTGGTTTTGCCGCCTATAAAAGAGTAGAACATTATTTCCAACCAAGAAGTGGATGTGAATTATTCGAACAAGCAACTCCACCTCCACAAGATGACGGTGGAAATGATTCTCTTGGGGTTGGTAACCTGTTTAATTTAGAAAATCAATTTGGAGTTAATAGAGATCAAAGTGCCGGTGGTATAGTTGGGAGTGGGGTCAGTGATGACTCTGCAGATATAAATTCGATTAATAAAGGATTATGGCTTACTAATTGCAATGAGTGTACCCCTGGAGTGATGGTAAGAAATTATATCGATGACATGGAGTTTATACCTTTTGATAAAGATGGAAAGATAATACAAGACTCTGCTGGTAGATTTCCAGCTCCAGAACATGTTGGAATTAGAGATAGGCTTTTAGATATCAGAGGTGTGGATATACGACTTACTTGGGTATCAAAAGAGGATTTTTACAGAGAAGCAGCTACAACAGATAAGCCTAGAACAATTTTAGGATTGGGTGGTGAAGATAGAAATAATTTAATTGCTGATGGAAAAGATAAAAAATTAAGAGACTCAGTTGTTGTTACAGTTCATACGAGAAATATTGGAGAAACTTTTTAATGAAAAATAATAAACAAAAAGGATTTGCGATGGTTTTATCTTTAGTTTTATTATTAGCCATGTCGTTAATGGGAGGTGCTTTAATTGTGATAGCTTCATCTGATCATCAAAGTAATAATAGTAGTGATGAGTACCAGCAAACTTTCTATGTTGCTGAAACCGCTTTATTGCAAGCTCAGAAAAGTTTAATCAATAAAATGCTAGGTCCAATCAGAGTTGATACTGGAGGCAGAGACTATGATGGAAGAATATATCCCACAAACCAGCTATCGACCGAACCCAATCTTTTAGATCAAGATACCCCTTGCTATAAAAGTTTTAGAAACTTGAGTAGAGATAGTAATTTTAGAGCAGTTGAGCATGTAAGAGAACAAAGTTTTTTAGATTTATTATTCCCAATTTTTAACGATGGTAATGCTGGATTAGCAATAAACTCTTCAATTGATAATTCAACTGCACTCAGTCAAGAAGAGGAAAATATTGGAAAGTATTTTTATGAATTTTTCTCAGTCAGCTCTGGTACCTCTGAGTATAAGGGCACTGGTGTAAGTTTGAAAAAAGGATCAGGTACGTCTCAAAGGAAAGGCACAGCTTATAAAATTTATGGATGCGGCATGATGGGTAACCCAAACAATCCAGAAATAATAGTACCTCTGGAAACACTTATAGTTTTGTCTCATTAACAATGAATTTAAAGCTTAAAATGAGCAGGTATGAATGTTGAAAAAATATTTATATAAATTTATAGTTTTGTCGTGAAAAAATTTTTTTTAAAAATTTCATTTTTAATATTTTTTTCAAGCTCCTCTATTGCTTGTCCTTTATTATCGGTCGATATAGGCACACCCGTGCGAGATGCACAAAATACATTTGAATTTTTGATGTTATACAAATCTGAGCTTTTTGAAAAAGGTCATTCTGCAAAATACCAAGCCTATGCAGCAGATTATTGTGAAAACTCAAATTTAGAAAATACTGATTTGGAAGTGATAATCTACGACTCTAAAGTTGCGGGTATAAATTTAATTTCAACAGATAGTGAAATAAAAAATGAAATTTATAACTTTGTAAAAAATAATATTAGTGATCCTGGCAGCGAAGCTGAGAAAGAAAATTGGGTTGGTTATAAAGATTTAAGCTTAGGTAATCTAGTAATAATGTATAGCAAAATAAATATAAGAGATGAAATTTTTGAAATTCTTGAAATTACTAATCCACAAATGATGGATTATACTACAGGTGAGGAAGTAATTGAGGTTATGGGATAGAAAATGATGAAACTTTTTAAAATTTTATCTTTGTTATTTTTGTTATCGTTTAGTAGCAATGTGAATGCAAAACCTGTACCACCCGGTGCAGGCGGTGGTGACGTTGCTGCTAATATATTATTTTTAGTCGATAGTTCTGCCAGTATGGGGAGGTGGATAGGAGGTGATGGTATTGGCCCAGTTGCAGGGGTTGCTTACGACTCACAAAATAGAATTCTATTTTCACAATATTCACGACGAACTGCAGGTGCAATTATAAGGTACAATGCTAATGGGAGAAGAGATAATTCATTTAGACCTATCAGGGCAATCCCAAGAGCGGGATGTACACAATTCAATGATAATAGTGTTCATACCAGGCGAGGCCTTCAAAGACAGAGAAAAGCTGCTCATGTAGAGTTTGTAGAAAACCTAGACTCTGTTAGTTTTAATGAGAGCGTAATTTTTTTTCATAGTCAGGAGAGAAATACCAGAGGTTATATATTTGGCTTTTCAGAAGATGGTAGAAGATGTTTAATTGCCTTAAGAGCACCTGGCGGCATGAGTTACAACGGCTTTGACATAAAGGAGGTTGGAGGTGTTCCTTACTTATTTGCAGCAGGCGGTGGTCGAAGAGCTTTTGGTTTCTTTATGTCATGTAATCTTGAAACTTTTGTATGTAGAGAACAAAATATAACCGACACAAGAAGTGTTGTAAGATGGGCAGGAAGACTTAGTGTTAATAATGAAGGTAACATGGTTTATTTTTCAAATAGATTACAAAATAATCTTGAAGGATATTCTTTAACTCGAAATGCCGATGAATTTACCTTAGGAACTCGACAAAGACAATGTACTGCATCAAATGCTCCAAATTTAACTTCTGAATTAGCAATTCCTTTTGGTGTGGAAGTTTCACCAGCAGATAGTAACATAGTTTATACTACTTCCGTTTTTTCTCACGCAATACAAAAAATTCAAATATCAAACTCTACGACCAATTCTTGTACAATCATCACTGGAGTAGGTTCAGGTTCAAGAACAAATCTGTCTAATGAGGGAAGTGCAAATGCTTTGGATGCTGATAATGTGGGTTTTAATCAACCACATGCTCTTGGCATAGGTTATAATGCAGATGATGATAGATACCTGTTGTTAACAGGAACCGCTAGGGGTTACATAGACGAATTTCATGAAGATAAATTCACCGCTATTGCTCGAAATACAACTTGGGTTCAACAAATGGGGGGACCAAGAATTAGAAGATGGGATGGAGTTAAATCTGCAATTAACGCAATCGTTAACGACACTACATTAACAACAGGTGCTTATTTTGGCTTTGGTCATTGGAACGCTGGTGAACATGGTCGTTCAAGAACTGCTGCTATGGGAGGGCGTCATTGTCATAGAACTAATGATTGTACTTACTATCAAGGCTGGAATGGAGATCATCCAGAGGGGACAAGTATACAATGTAATCGGGACTCGTGTTTAAATGTAGCCGTAAGCCCAAGGGGATCTGATCAAATTATGGATGTAATGGCTCCTTTAGGAATGGCCTGGGGTACGGATGCAAATGCTTTTTCTCAAATTGCTGAAGATTATTTTATGGATCAAAATGCTGGAGGCAAAATCTTAAATCCAGATGCTGATTGTCAGATAAATTATGTAATTGTAATTGGAGATGGGGCCATGAGGAACACTGGGCTGCTCGGTGATAATCAAAGGGGTTTTGCTGCTGAAAGAATGGCACGATTGAGAGAACAAGGGGTAAAATCTCTTTATGTAGCTTATGGAGGTGGAATTAATGGTACAAGTTTAAATAGATTTCATGAACTTTCAAGAATAGGCACTAGTACATTACCAGCTGGAACAACTGCACAAGAATGTATTGATGATGAGGATTGTGAAAGAGCAATTGTAGCCAGAACACCTGAAAGATTAAAAACTGTTTTAACTTCTAAGATAAGACAAATTATTGCTGATAAACTAGCGTTCACTGCGCCGTCAATTACAGCAACTATCGAGGAAGGTGGATCTTTATATCAAGCACAATTTGGATACGAACAATTTGGTGAATGGCAAGGTAGAATTTTACGTAAAAAACTTCTTAGCCCTGCTGATTGTCCTGATACTAATGAAGATTGTGTTGAGCATAATACTGCACCAGGAAATCCACATAAGAATTGGGACTCATCATTAATGATCAGAAGACAATCAACACCAGGTGGCGCAGATGATGGTAGAAATATTTGGACAGCTATGCCGGGAGCTTCTTATCTTGGAAACTGGGATAATTTTTCTCAAGACCAATCAACAGCAATAACAAATTTATTCAATTTATTGGGATATGAAATTGATGATTATCATACTAGTACGTCAAATTGTTCTGATGTTGGTAGTGACGCCACCGAGGGTGATGAAACTATAGGATTGATTAATTTTATGAAAGGTAATGATTATTTTGATTATGATGGTGATTGTGATGTTGCTGAAGTCAGAAACCATGTAATGGGTGACGTATATCACTCGCAACTTGTAGAGGTAGGTCCGCCAGAAATGAATTTAAATTTTACATCTTTTAATGAGGAGGCGTATCATAGGTCAACAAGAGGTTATGCTCGTTTTAAAGTGGAACAAGCAAAAAGACAAAATGTAATTTATGCAGGTGCAAATTCAGGAATACTTCATGCAATTGCAGCTAAAAGTGGAAATGGGTATCAAGGCGGTGAAGAGATATGGGGCTTTATACCTCCTTTTGTTGCAGCAAAACTTCCACAAATAATAAATTCAGAATATGATAAATCTTCTGGGGGTGGAACTAACCCAATTTTCGGAGTTGATGGCTCTCCTGTGATACACGATGCATTTATAAGGGGATATAATTTTAGAGGAGAATTAGAAGGTAGTAGAAGTTGGCGTACTTTATTATTCATTCCTTATGGAAGAGGTGGCGCAGGCTTTACTTTACTTGATGTAACAGATCCAATCCCATCAGGAACCAGAGGTCCGATTCATATGTTTTCAATATTTAATGATAGAATAAATAATAGAGTGTTAGTTGCCGATGTGCTTGGAAGAATTTCTGCTATTGAATATAATTCTACCTCATCCAGTTTAATGAATTCTTCTGAGGGAGAGGTGGCTACAGATAATTATAATGACGCTAGAGAAAAAACAGAATTAGATCCTAATGATGCTGACTATGATGCTGATGCACTTACAAATATAGCAGTATGTAGTACAGCAACTGATTTTAGAACTACTGGAACAGCATCTTGTTATAGAGGTAACACTTTTTATTTCCCTGATCTTGTCTTAGATTATCCAACTGGTGAAGAAATTCCTCAAACAGTTTTAGGGGCAGTGAAATTAAACAATGGTGTCCCTGAACCTATCAGTATTACAAGTGCACAAATGTCCGATGATGGTTCTGGAGGGTCTGTTTTAAAAGTTGTGTTTAAAAATGAACAAGTTTTTAATGCTAATCCATCTGATGAAGAGCCTACATTATCAGATGATATAAGTGTTAGAGCGTGCATTGGAGGGTCAGGTATAGACCCAGCTTACGATTATTCTAGGTTAGGAGAAACTTGGTCCACTCCAAAAATTGTTAGAATGCCATCGAGTTCTGGTTCATCAAATATTGGAACAGATAGATATGTTGCGATTATGGGTGCTGGTATGTCTAAAGGAGATGCTTGTGCTGGATCAGCTTTATTTGTGATCGATTTAGAAGGTCATATGGATGGTATGCCTGGTAGAATATATGGTTCTGAAATCAATGGAGGTCCAATAAATATAGTAGATACAACACCTAACGGTATTTTATCAGGGGATGTATTGGTTGAAACTAATAATGGAAGTAATATTCCTAACGCTATACCTGCTGCCCCAGTGGTAATTACCCCCGATACCGCACCAGGAGTTCCTTGGAGAGGTGCATTAGTTTATGTAAATGATCTTGAAGGCAAAATTACAAAAATAAATTTAACCAACAATACAAAAGGATTGAATGATCTTGGAACTTTATCATCTGGTGTAACAGAGTTGTATGATCAAACAACCCTTTTTAGGTTGGGTTCTACAAGAGAAAATGCAAGATACTCATTTTTTTCAATGGAAGCTGGATTAGGAGTAACTGATAAATCATTTTGGTTATTTGGCTCAACAGGAAATTTTATCGACCTAGGAGGAAAAAGTTCTGAATTAGATAATATTTTATATGGCGTCCAAGATAAACATTTTCCTTATTGGAAGCATTTAAATGGAGTAACAGTTCCAAAGATTGTTATGAATCCTGGAAGTGATCCAATGGAAATAAATCCTGATTTTTTACAATTGGCACATGAAGGAGCTGACAAAGCAAGTAACGTGGGGAACGCATTTAATTGTGTTAACGTTTCTGGAGATACAGATGGAGATAATTGTCCAATACCAGATACAGCTGACGCTTGGGTAATACATTTGGAGAAAAATCAAAATAATGCTTTCTTATCCCCAAGAACTTTTAGAAAATCATCAGCGCCACCAACTTTATTTAAAGGAATAGTTTATTATCCTATATACCAGCCACCACCAGGCTCTGCTCCATGTGCTCAAGGGCATTCATTCATTTGTGCTGCTGATGATGAATGTGGAACTAATAGCTCGGAATTATTAAAGCTTGAAACTCCAGGAGATGTAAACAATCCTGGTAAGAATGCATGCGCTTATGTGAGTGAAGGTGTGCTGTCTGAGTTAGTTGTGTTTGGTGATAAACTCTTTGCCAATGTTGCTGGTCCCTCCGAAGATGAAAGTACTTTATTCTCTGTTTTCTCAGTACCAGGAGAAATTCTACGTAACAAAGGTGGATGGAGAGATAGTGGTTTTTAAAATAACTCTGAATAGAAATAATCCTTTATTATTAATTTAAGTATAAAATAATTTTATCAAGCAACAATAGATATAATACACATCCTAATATGAGATAAGGTCCAAAAGGAATTTGCGAGGATAAATTTTTGGATTTATTCATCAAACTTGGTATCGCTAATACTAATGCGATAAAGGATGAAAAAAATAATATGAAAGGAATTGATATCCACCCAAACCAAAAACCAATTGCTGACAAAAGTTTAGCATCTCCCAAACCCATACCTTCTTTATTTCTTAATCTTTTATAAATAAAAATTATCATCCATATAATTAAATAACCAGCAACACCCCCTATTACTGAATTTAAAAAATTTGGAAATAGATACTGATTTAAATTTGGATCGAAACTTTTAAACAACCCTATGGCCATTAATGGAAAAGTAAGCTCATTTGGAATTATAAAATGTTTAAGATCAATGAAAAATATGATGACGAAGAAAATAGATAAGATAAAAAAAAGAAGGGTGGTAAGTGATAAACCGAATAAATAAAAAAACCATACAAAGCTCAATGCACAAACAAGTTCTACCAAAAGATATTTAACATTTATTTTGGCTGAGCAGTCTCTACATTTAGCTTTTAAGAGCACATATGAGAATATTGGAATGTTATCATACCATCTAATTTGTTTTTTGCAGCTTGGGCAATACGATCTACCTCTAGCAACACCCTTATTATCGGGCAATCTATGAATACATACGTTACTAAAACTCCCCCATATACTTCCGAGGATAAATACTATAATATAGGACACAATTTATAGTTTAATTTGGGAGGAAAATTCTATGAGTCCATCGATGCAATATTGTATAAACAACATCGCATCAGCTATGTGCAAATAGAAATTTGGCGCATGAATCATGATTTCCATCATAATCAAAATTATCAAAAAATTAATGAATATCAATTTATAAATAACATGTTTTTTAGCGCGAAAAAAAAGGAAACAACTAATGTAGACGATACTACCAGTAAAGATCTAGAATTAGTTACAAAAATGAATCATGATCTAGCTAAGTCGTTAGATCTAAAAGAAACTTTAAGTAATTCTCTAGAATTAATTATTAAAAGAATAAATGCACAAGCTGCGAATATTTTTTTAATTGATGATAAGAACCAGTCTTTTCAGTGTATTGCATCCAAACATCAAGCATATTTAGAAGATTTTGAAATTCCTATTACGCAAGGTGTAATGGGTAAAGCAGTAGTATTAAAAAAATGTATAAGGGTAGGTGATGTAAGAAAAGACGTTAGAGAAATTGCTGAATTTTATTTTGACCTAGATAATAAAACAAATTTTACTACGTATTCTGTTTTATGTTCTCCTTTAATAGTATCAGATGAGTGTATAGGAGTTATTCATTGTTTAAATAAAAAGACAAATAATAAATTATTTGAAGAGAATGATAGAAAACTTTTGGAAACTTTATCTGGACCTGCCGCATTAGCAATTAGAAATGCAAGAATGGCAAAAGATCTTGTTGATAAAAATAGAATGCAGAAAGAAATAGAAATTGTTGGAGAGATACAAAAAACTTTACTATCTCAAAACCAAAAAGAAAAATTTCCAATAGCAGGAATAAATATTCCAGCTAAGGTAGTCTCGGGAGATTTTTATAATTTCGCAGAGCTTACAGAAGGAGTTTATGGTTTTGGTGTTGCGGATGTGTCTGGTAAAGGAATAAAATCTTCTTTACTTATGTCAAAGGCATCAAGTCTTTATAGATGTTTAAGCAAAACAAATTTTTCTGCAGCAGAACTTTTAAATATTTTGAATTCTGAAATATGTGAAACAACATCAAGAGGAATGTTTGTTACAATGTTGATTGGAATTTACGATAGTAATAAAAAAGAACTTACTTTAGCTAATGCAGGACACGAACCACCTTTGATATATGACAATGAAGGAAATTTTTCTAATTTTGATGAAGCTGGTCCACCGTTAGGTATTGCTCCAAAGTTTAAATTTAAAGAAACAAAAATTAACTTTTCAAATAGTTCAATGTATATTTTTACCGATGGTATTACCGAAATAAAAGATACAAAAGGAAACATGTTAGAGTCAGATGGATTCAAAAATTATATAAAAAAATATCAACCTGTTCCTAATTATGAAAGATTAAACAAGATTGTCGAAGATATTATTAAATCTGGTCGAATACAAAAAGATGATTTAACTATTGTTGTGGTTGACGGGCTATAGTGTACATTAATAAATGTTTAGCATCGGAAAAATAATGATACTAATTGGAATAGTTATTACTTCTGTCTTATATTGGGCTACAACTAATGTATGTAGATATAATTTTGTCATTGAAAAAAAAACAAATGAAATGAATATTATTGCTGCAGAAATAAAACCAGAAATTAAATTAGGTGAAATTTATTATTTTAAAGAACTAAATTGTAATAATATTGATCTTTCATGGGATTATGAAAGAGTTATAAGTAATTTAAATACAATTTCTGTTATGATCTATCAAGAATTGACAACAGACATCAAAGGGAACCCTAATTAGGATTAATTTAAAAGATTTTGAAAAAAATATTAATCTTTTTTGAAAAATACAATTTTTAATAGAAAAAAATAAAAAATTTTTAGTAAAACTAATCAATTTTAAGTTGAAAATATAAAAAAAACTCATTTATTAATATTTTTACAATAATAATTGGATAACTCAGATTAGAGTTAATGTTTTTTTCTTTCCTCTAACACAAAAATTTTAAACTCTAACACAAATTGCTCTAAATTTTCAAAAAAACAAAAATTGTTGATTTTATTAGGTTTTTTTATATTTTTGAAAAAAATTTAACTCTAACACAATGGTAAATTACTCTAACACAATTTAGAAAATTTAATTGTGTTAGAGTTAATATATTTTACTAAATTTTAAAAAAAAATAGAATTAGCTTAAAAACCGCTATTTTACTTACTTTTTTAATAAAAAACTCATTTTGAACATATAATATTTGATTTTGTGTTAGACTTAAAATGATTTTTGTGTTAGAGATTCGTAAATTGTGTTAGAGAAAATATTTATTTTTTAATATGAGTGATCAAGACGAAGATAAAAAAATTTTAAATGATGATCCCAACCAATCTGGATCTGAAAATCAATCTGAAATTGAAGATAAAAATCAACCTGAAGGTGTACAAAATCTAGATAATGAAAAAATTCAGAGTGCAAATGAAAATATTGATCAAAATACTGACGAAACTAAGGTCTCTGATACGTCAGTTGAAAAAAAAGATGAGAATGAGGGATCTACTCACCAAGTTATTCACAAAAAGGATGGTAGACTTCATATTTACGTAAGACAAGACAAATACAAAGGTGAACTTAAATCTAAAAATTGGGTTGGAAGACTTTATATTGATGGAAAACAAAAAATTTCGTCTTCAGGAACAACAAATCTAGATGAGGCAATACCAATTTTAGAAAAATGGTTTGATGATGTTCAAGCAGAAAGTGAAAAACTAAAAAAAATTGCTGAAGCGGGAGAACAAACCCCAGCTACAGTGCAAAATCAACCGGAAACAAATACAAACGTAGAAGAAAAAATAATTCCTGCTGAAACACCAGATGTTAAAGATGAAACTTCAGAAATTAAAACTGATGAGCAAAAAATTGTTCCTTCAAAAGATGAGAGTATAGTTGAAAACAATATTACTGTTAACAATGAAGTCGCGACAAAAGTTGAGGAAACAACCGAAGAAAAATCAAAAAGTAAAGTTTCAAATATTTTTGGTAAATTAAAAAATTTAAAATTTAAAAAACCTTCACTAAAAGGAATTAAACTACCCAAGTCATCAGAAAAGAAACGAAACAATCCTTTTAACAAAGCATTAGAATTTTTTAAATCAAAAATTAGTAAATCTTCTGTTCAAGGAGAAGAGGTTATTGGTGTTGAGTTAACTAATAAAGAGATAAGACTTGCGCAAATAAATACAAACAAGTCAAATCAATGGGTGTTAGATAAATTTTATTCTCATCCAATAGAAATTCCTGATGAAAGTAGTGTTCTTGAAAATGCTGAAAAAGTTACAACAGAACTAAGTTTAGCGTTACAAAAGTCTAAAATAGATGTAAATAATGTTGCGATCTCAATACCAGTTACTAGTGCAATCATAAGAGTAGTTACTTCTCCACTAATGAAAGAAGAGGAATTGCAAAAAGCAATTGAAACGAACTCATTGTGGGAGAATTTAGTTCAACTAACAGATAATTTAGATGATTATTCAATTTTTCATCAAGTGATTAATCGAAATGAAAAAGATAATACAATGGATATTCTTTTTGTTGCATCTAAATTGGCAGATATTAATAGCTATGTATCAATTGTAAAAAATAGTGGGTTAAATCCTGTAATTATTGATGTTAAATGTTTTGCTCTAAAATCTGCTGTCGACCAAATTAATCAAATCACTAATAAAACTGAAGACGCAAATTTAACAGCGGTGTTAGAATTTGGTTTAGATGAAAATTATTTAATGATTTTGTATGATAATAACCCAATAATTACTGATATTTTTTTAAGAGGGCAGGATAGAAAAATTTTATTAGAATCTGAGGATGTAGAGGAAAAAGAAGCACTAGTTAGACGGTACGTCACACAAGTTAAACAAGCAGTTCAAGATTTTGAAACAAAATATGAAAAAAGAATTAGAAATATTAAAGTTGTTTCAGATCTTAAAAATGTTGAGGAATATTTATCATTTTTTAGAAAAGTATTAATGAATGTTGGTTTTAATTTATTTGACCCAATTGAAGGTTTAAAAGTACCACAACAATTTGAACAGCAAATCAATTTAGAAAATAGATCTTACTTAGCTACACCTGTAGGATTAGCGTTTAGAAAACTTGATGTATTTGGATATTATAAATTTGTAACTGCAGCAAAAAACATAAACTTACTTCCTAATAGAAAAAGTATGTTTCAGCAAAAGAAAATGAAAGCAATTTCAAGTTTTGCATTTAAAGGGTTAGCGGGAGGTATTGCTGCATTGTATTTAGTTTTGTTTTCATTATCTTTTTGGAATATTCATTCCTACAATAAAAAATTAAAAGACTATTCTAATGTCGTTAAAGTTCATAAAGAAAAATCTGCAGAGTTAAAAAAAGTCTCAAAAGAATTACAATTAATTGAAACTACATTAAAATTAAGTTCAACTTTAAAATCTAACAAAGAATTAACTTATAGAATATTAGCCCAGATAGCATCAAGCGTCCCAGCAAGATTAAAATTTGATCAAGTTGATTATAATGGTGGACGTATGATTACCATACAGGGTATTGCAGCAAGCGATCAAGATATTTTAAAGTTTATTGATAACTTGGGAAAACAGGAATTAGTTGAGCAAGCATCTTTGTCTTCAATGAGACTTCCTCGATCAACACAAGGTGGAGTAACAATGAAAGGGTTTAGAGTTTTTGTAAAAATTAAAAAAGTAAAATTATGAACTTCAAAATTGATTTAAAAAATATTGACTTAAAAAATATATCTCTCGAAGATATTCAAGCAAAACTAAAAAACGTTGATAAAAAAACTTGGATTAGATTAGGAGTATCTGTGGGAGCAGTAGTTTTCTTTTTAGTTATTTTCTATGCAGTTTTAAATCCCATTGTTAATAAGAAAAAAGCACAACTCGACGACATGAATAAGAAAAAAGAAGAAACAGCAAAATTTGTAAGCGACATAAAATCTAAAAATAAAAAAATAAAACTAAAGAGACCTCAATATGAGCAATATTCAACTCTATTTCACACCAAAGCTGAAGTTGAGGGCTTGTATCAAACCTTGAGTGAATTTGCTGCAATGAATAATTTAGTAATTTCTAAAATTGAAAAGAAAAAAATTGCAGAGGTCACTAAAGCTGATGCAATAGCTTCAGTTAGTAAAAAAAAGAAAAAGAAAAAGAAAAAGAAACAGAAACGAGAGGTAAAAAATATAGCTTATTACAAAATCCCAGTAGATTTCGAGATAACTGGAAATTTTTTAGGATATATTAAGTTTAAAAGGCAATTATCTCTATCGCAAAAGACGTTAAACTTTGACAATGAGTCTATCAAAGTGGTAAAACAGGGAGATTCAACTGGAGCGATAAAAGTGAATGGAACATTAACTATTGTAGGTTTGGCAGATGAATTTTTTTAGGAAAATAACATATATCATTTTCATGTTGTTTTTTGCATTCGCAGGAAAAGCTGATAACCATGATAAAGAGCAGAATATTGTTGAGCGAGCAAAAGAAGTAAACCAAAAAATAAAAGAACAGCAAGCACAGAAAAAATCGAATATCAGTTCAGAGATTAGTAAAGAAGAGCCACTCCCATTAAATGATCCTTTTGTCGGTGATGGTACTCTTGGAGGTTCTAGCGCAGGTGTAAAACTAATTGCAGAAACTGAGGAGAAAAAGAAAAAATTGAGTGTGTTCAATTACAAATTAGTAGGAATAATTGAAGGTGAAGGCGTAGGTTTCGCATCTTTGGTAGATGAAAATGGTGACATAATAAATGTTGCTTTTAATGATGAGCTATCTCCAGGAGTAAGATTGATAGGTATTAGTAAAAAAGAAGTTATTTTTGAAAATGGTGAGGATTCCTTAGTTGTGATTAATTTCAAAAATCAAATTATAGAGAGAAACAACTGATGAAAAAATCTTTTTTAAAAATATTTACAAGCTTTATTGTTGTAGGATTACTAGTTGCAGGCTGTACCGCTACGGGTAAGAAAAAATCTAGCAAAATTTTTAAGCACAATACTCCACTTATTAAGACTGATGTTAAAGAAATGGGTAAAGCAGAAATTGATAAAATGGCAGAGATGGGCCCAACTCCAGTAGAAGGAGATGTTGTTAAACTTAAAAAAAGAAAAAAACTATCTGCAGTAAAAGAAAAAAATTATCTTTTAATTCCTGAGGAATATGTAAGTTTAAAACAAAACGTAACATTTAATTTCCAAAACATGGACTACGGTGAAACCATGAGATTGATGGGAGAAATCGGTAATGTAAACATTCTTGTGGGTGAGGATGTTGCTGGGTCAGTTACAGCTTCATTGACAGATGTACCTTGGGATAAAGCTTTTAATGCTTTATTGGATATGAAAAATTATGCAGCAGACATTGATGTTGCTAGTAACATTATAAGAGTAGCCACTCCGGCAACATTAACTTCTCAAGAAAGTTATAAATCTGCAAGAGCTCAAGCTGTTAAAAAGAAAGTTGAATTAGAGGACTCAGTTGAACCAATTATTTCAGAAATATTTAGACTATACTATATTTCTCCAGCAGAAGCCAAAGCTACAATAACTGAACTATTTACTTCTAGTGGTGGTGCAGGTTCATTTATGCCTATACAAGTTACAGAGGAAAAAACTACTCGTTCTATTATTGTTAGAGGTAAAGAAAAAGATTTAGATGTAGTCGATAAAGTTTTAAGAGAAATTGATGTTAGAACTAAACAAGTTTTAATGGAGGTATACATAGTAGAGGCCGAGTCTTCTTTTGAGCAAGAGCTTGGTAAAAAATTAGGAGGTGCTTTTGCAAGACAAGATATGAGAGCAGGAGGTACTCTTGGTGGTACTTCCGTAGGTGCGCCATCTGGGACAGACTCTGCTATATCCGATGACACTTCAAACCTTGGTGATGGAAAAGATACATTAATGAATTTACCCGCTGCTGGGGCTACTTCAGGTATAGGAATATTAAAAAAAACAGGTTCAGCGGTGTTAAAAGTAGAATTGGAAGCAATGGAGAAAAAAGGTATATCGAAAATAATCTCTAATCCAAAAATATTTTCTTTAGATAATCAAACTGCAACAATCAAACAAGGTGAACAAATTCCTGTAGCGGGAGGTGATGGTGCTGACACATTTACTGATGCAGCATTAGTTATGACAGTAACACCTAGTATCATTGGAGATGGAAATGTGCTTCTAGATGTAAAAGTAAACAATGACTCTCCAAACAGACAGAATGCTGGTAGCGTTGGAATAAACACCATGGAAATTGCTACAAAACTACTAGTTGCTGACGGCGATATCGTTGTAATTGGTGGAATAAAGAAAAATACTGTTTCTGATAAAGCAGGTCAAGTCCCAGGTGCAGCAAATCTTCCTATCGTTGGAAAAATGTTTAAAGGGACAAGTAAATCTGATAAATTAACTGACTTATTGGTGTTTATCGCTCCAAGAATTTTATAATAACATGTTAAAGATAAGCAGAGAAAGTGAAATTAATTTAATCAATGTTTTAATTGATAATGATGTAATTTCTGGAAAAGATTTAATAAATATTAAGAAGACTAGCACAGAAGGTAACAAATCTCAGATAGAAGCCGTATTTGATCTTAAGTTAACTGATGAAAAAAAAATTCTTGATATTTTAGTTAAAGAGCAAAATCTTGAAATTGTTGATCTTGCCAAACAAGAAGTTTCTGAAGAGATCAAAACTGTTCTTCCATCTAATTATATAAAAGTAAATTTCGTTGCACCTTTTAAAATTGATGGCAAAACTTTACACATAGCTATTCCTGATAGCTCTAAACTAAATTTAATGAGAAATTTAAAAGCAATAACAAAAAAAAATATTGAGTTACATGCGGCACCCTTAACGCAGATTTCTCAGTATATAGAAAAAATTTCAAATGAAAGTGGAGAGGTGACTGCTGCAACCATTAGAGAAGAAAATAAAGAAAAACAAAAAACTTTTGATTCTGATCTAGGTGAAGCGGGAGAGGTGCTAGAAAATACGCCAGAAGAGGATATTGAGGCAATCGAAAATGAATCTGAGGTTATAAAATTCAGTACTGCTGTTGTTGCAGATGCAATTAAAAGCGGTGTTAGTGATATTCACATTGAACCTTATAGGTTCACATCAAGAGTAAGATATAGACTTGATGGTATGCTTACTGAGCAAGAACAGTATCGAAAATTTCTTCATGATAATTACGGCGCGGTAGTAACACGTTTTAAAATTATGGGTAAACTTGATATTGCTGAAAGAAGATTACCTCAAGATGGTGCGATAAACTTTAAAATCGAAGGCAAAGTAGTTGACCTCAGGCTTTCAATTTTACCGACAGCAAATAATGAGAGAATTGTAATGCGGGTTCTTAACAAGGATGCGGGAGATATAACTTTAGAGCAACTTAACTTTGAAGAGCAAGATTTAAAAAATTTAAGAAAGTCAATTCATAGTACCCAAGGTCTTATTCTAGTAACAGGTCCCACAGGTTCTGGTAAATCAACTACTTTATACAGTATTTTAAAGGAAGTAAGCAAACCTCATTTAAATATTTTAACTGCTGAAGATCCTGTTGAATATGAATTAGATGGTGTAGGACAAGTTCAAATAAAAGATGATATTGGTTTTACTTTTGCTAAAGCTCTTAGATCTTTTTTAAGACAAGATCCTGAAATTATTCTAGTTGGAGAGATGAGGGATAAAGAAACTGTAGATATCGGTTTGAAAGCTGCTTTAACGGGTCACTTAGTATTTAGTACGTTGCACACTAATGATGCACCAAGTACAATTACTAGATTACAGAATATGGGAACGCCTGATTATTTAATCAGCGCTGCTTGTCAACTTGTTGTAGCCCAAAGACTTGCAAGAAAAAATTGCAAAGATTGTAAAGTTCCTGATGATGATGTAACTCCAAAAGTTCTACAAGATTTGGGTTTTACTGCTGAAGTTGCATCAAGGGTAAAAGCAATTAAAGGTAAAGGGTGTCCAAAGTGTAAAGACACAGGATATAAAGGCAGACAAGGTATTTATGAAATACTATCGGTTTCTAAGCCTCTTAAAGAAGCAATTCTAAGACAGGCCACAACTCCTGAATTAAGAGAAATTGCAGTTAAAGAAGGTTTTCAAACAATGCAAGATATGGGTAGAAGATTAATTGCATCTGGTGAACTAAATTTTAGAGAATTTGAAAGAGTTTTATCTGAGGGATAAATAATTGTTAATTTATGGAAGCATTTACATACAAAGGCATATCTGAAGGCAAATATGTAGATGGAGAAATTGAAGCGCTTAATTTAGATGAGGCATCTCATAAGCTTAAAGAACAAAAAATTATCATAACGAACATAGTTCGTTCGTCAAAAAAGAAAAAAACAGAAGTAAAAGAGAAGAAAAAAGGCAAAGGATTTAGCCTTTTTGGAAAAAAGAAGGCAAAAGTTGAGGATGTTTTAATTTTTTCAAAACAATTTGCGACAATGGTAAAAGCAGGTTTGCCTATTTTACAGGTTTTGGGAATGTTAAGAGATCAACTTGAAAGTCCCGCCATGAAAGAAGTAATTGAAGATATTAGAAAAAGCTTAGAGGGTGGTGTTACTTTATCTAAGTGCTTTGAAAAATATCCCGAACTTTTCGACAATGTATACGTTAACCTAATCAAAGCTGGGGAAGCCAGTGGTAAATTAGATGTATTTTTGCTCAAAATTGTCGAGTCTCTTGAGAAAAAGGAGAATATTAAGAAGAAGATCAAATCAGCTTTAATGTATCCGAGCATCATGTTTACAGTTGCTATAACAGTTAGTGCATTCATGTTAGTTAAAGTTGTTCCGGTGTTTGCTAAAATGTATGATGGAATGGGTATAGAATTACCCACTGCAACAGCAACTATAATGGCTATGAGTGACTTTCTAAGAGGCACTGGTGGAAAAGTTTTACTTTTTGGCTTAATCGGTTTTGTTTTAGGTTTTAGATATATTACGTCCAAGAATGAAAAAATGAAATACGCTTGGCATAAACAAGTTTTAAAACTACCAATTTTCGGTGACATGATATTAAAATCTATGCTAGCTAGAATTTCATTGATCATGGGTAACTTAAGTGCTGCAGGTGTTAACCTCCTTGAAAGTTTAGAAATTTCTAAATCAGTTAGTACCAATGTAGTAGTTTTAGAGGCTTTAGAAAATGTAAAAAAAGGAGTTTTTTCTGGAGACACATTAACAAAATTATTTTTAAAAGATCCTTTATTTCCTCCAACTTTTTCTCAGCTTATTTCAGTAGGGGAACAAACTGGACAACTCGATGAAATGTTTGGATCAGTTGCAAAATATTATGAAGCTGAATTTGACACAACTGTTGATAACCTTTCATCATTAATTGAACCAATTATGATTGTTTTTATGGGTATCATGATTGGAGGATTAATGATCGCGATGTACTCTCCAATTTTCAATGTTGGAGCTTTAATTGGCTAAAAATTTATAATTGCTTAGTTAAAACTAAGTGATTGATCCAAGGTTTTTTTCCATCTTTAAATTCAACTGCATCCATTATTTGTTGAATAAAAAAAGTTCCTAAACCACCAGGTTTAACATTGTCAATTTCTCTGTGTTTAACTTTTCCAGGATCCACTGGTGTACCCATATCATAAAAACCAATTTGTAATTTGTTATCTTTACAACTTATTTGTACAACCATTTTATCTTCTGTGTCTGGTGAATCTTTGTAAGCATGTTTAACTATATTTTGTGCTGCCTCAGCAATTGCTAAAACTAATTCATCTTTTAAGTTTTGATCTATGTGAAGTTTCTCAAAAACTTCTCTACAAAAACTTCTAACATCTTTTAAACTTGATGATCGCACTAAAAAATCTTTTTTTTCAGTATGGTTTGTGTGAGCTAATTCACTCATTAGTGATTACTCCAAATTTAATATTTGTTCTAATTTTGCCATCATGATGACTTTTAAAACAGATTTACTTACTTCTTTAATTATTACTTTTGTGTTTTTTTCTAAAGCTTTTTGGTGACTTTCAATTAAAACTGAAATTCCTGAAGAATCCATATATTGAACATTACTTAAATTAAGATGAACTTCTTTCCCTGCATCAATGTGTGGAAAAATTACCTCTTTTGCTTTTTCAGTAACATCCATATCAATTTCACCATCAAGGTGAACAGTTGCTATGTTTCCCTCTTCAGTCACTTTGTAACTCATAAAAATTTCCTCGCCATTGCCAAAACTTTTTCAACCGGTTTACTGACTTCAACCAATTCAAATTTTGTATTTTTTTGTTCTGATAATTTTTTACTTTCAATTAATACAGAAATTCCTGATGAGTCCATATAATCTACTTTACTTAAATTTAAATGAACTTCGTGTCCTGCCTCAATTAACGGTAATATTGTTTGTCTAGCTTTATCTGCTACATCCATATCAATTTCGCCATTTAAGTGGACAATTCGTTTTGTATCAATTTCTTCTACTTTATATGTCATAAATTGTAAAAATTAACTCATTATGGGCAGATATCTTTTATTTTCCACAAAAAAAAACACTAATAATGCCACTTAAATTTATTTACATATCATTAAAAAATATTTAAAAATGGATATATTAAATTAATTTAATTAATATAAAGAGGAACCATGGAAAATAACAAAGGTTTTACGCTTATCGAACTATTGGTCGTAGTTGCGATTATTGGTATTTTGGCTGCAGTTGGAACTGTTGCTTATACAGGTTACACTGAAGGTGCTAAAAAATCATCTGCTAAGTCAAATCATGCGGCTGTAGTTAAATATATTGCTGCGGAAGATCAAAAATGTAACGTTGGTGGTAAAAAAGCATTTGGAGCAAATGTTGATAATGATGCTACTGCGGATGAGGCGGGAGTAACGTTTAATTGTGAAGATAGAACGGGCGCTACTATAGTAGCAGCCGCTGTTGCTCAGATGGCAGGTTTTAAAAATCCTCATTCTACTGATAATTCAGCAGTAACTTCTACAGGAACTGCTACTTCAGCAGATGATAAAGGTTATGTGCGAGTAATTGCATCAGGAAATACACTTACTATCACAACATGTTTTGATGCAACTACTTCAGATGATGATGACAAGCCGTTATGGTGTGCTGTTGAAGCTGACAGAGTTGAAAACAAGATTAGTGTTGCAGAGTAATCTTAACGTAAGTTAAAAAATTTATGATCACCAGAAGCTCAGGATTTAGTTTAGTTGAGCTTTTGGTGGTTGTTGCTATTGTAGGAATTCTTTCAGCAACTGGGATGGTTCTTTACTCAGGTTATATCCAAAGCGCTAAAGCAAGTGCAGCCAAAAATCTTATGGCACAGATTGCTTTAGCTCAATCCGAACAATATGCTAACTCAGGAAGTTACTTTAAAACAGATTCTTCTGAAGTATGTGCTCCTCGGTCCCCTTCAAGCAATGACGGCGAGGAAACTATTGTACAGATTGAAATAGCTTTATTTGATGGTGATCAAACAATACCAAGAGACGGTGGTTATGGATATTGTATTGGAGGAACTGATTCAAATAATTTTCTTGTAATAGCCCAAGAGTTTGTCAGTGGCGATTCCACTGAATGCACTCTTGAAGTTAGAAGAAGAGGTGGTGTCCAACCATCTGAGGGATGTTAATTTAATAACCATCAATTATAAAAAAATCATTTTGAGCACTTTACCAATTGCTAGTTGAATTTGTTTTGGTAGTTAATTAAAATCATGGATAAAGATATGGCTCAAGAAGTAATAGATGTTTTAACGAGTAATATTGACACCTTATGGGTGATTGATTGCGCGATTTTAGTTTTCATCATGCAAGCAGGTTTTATGTGTATGGAAACAGGTTTATCCAGACACAAAAATAGCATTAACGTTGCATTAAAGAATGCTGCAGACTTTGGGGTTTCAGTTGTTATCTTTTGGATTTTTGGTTTTGGTTTGATGTTTGGTACTTCCTACAATGGATTTTTTGGTACCGATTTATTTTTCTTTAAAACAGATAAAGCGGAGTACATGACTTACTTTGTCTTTCAAGCAATGTTTGTTGCAACAGCGGCAACAATTATATCAGGTGCAGTGGCTGAGAGAATGAAATTTAATGGTTATTTAATCATGACAGTTTTAGCGACTGGAATTATTTATCCAATTGTTGGTCATTGGGCTTGGTCTTCTAGTTATTTATCTAAATATGATACAGTGGATCAACTTTTAGCAATAACAGGCACAGTTAAAACAACTGGTTGGTTATCTGATTTAGGTTTTGTTGATTTTGCCGGAAGCACCATAGTTCATTCTGTGGGTGGATGGATTGCGTTATCAGCAGTTATCATTTTAGGTCCAAGAATTGGTAAGTATTCAGATGCTAATAAAGGCAAGTTTACGGGCTCAAGTTTTCCTTTAGCAGTGTTAGGAACACTTATACTTTGGTTTGGTTGGTTTGGTTTTAATGGCGGAAGCAATGGTGCTATGGATGAAGCAGTTCCATTAATTTTAATCAATACCTTTTTAGCAGCAGCTTTTGGTTTGTTAACTGGATTAGGTATTTCTTATTTAAGATTTAAAAAGCCAGATCCATTTTATATCATTTTAGGTCCACTAGCTGGATTGGTTGCAATTACTGCCGGATGTAATTCAATGACTTCAGTTACTTCAATTTTTGTTGGAGTTGTTGGTGCCATTATTGCAATTATTGTAAACGAAGTATTAAATAAATTTGAAATTGATGATGTTGTTGGAGCGGTACCAGTCCATTTAGCTGCAGGAGTTTGGGGAACGTTAGCGGTTGGTTTATTTAGTGACCTAAGTATTTTAGATACAGGCCTTGATAGATTTTCTCAAATTAAAATTCAATTAATTGGTATCATTTCGATTGGTACATTTACATTTATATCTTCATTTATAATCTTAAGTATTTTTAATAAATTTTATCCATTAAGAGTAAGCCCTGTTCAAGAAGAATTAGGTTTAAATATTGCAGAACATAATGCTGTCTCTATTGAGCATGATTTAATTTCTATTTTAGATAAACAATCAGAGTCTGGTGATCTTAAAATTAGAGGACCTCAAGATCCTTTTACAGCAGGGGGTGTGATTGGTCTTTATTACAATAAACTTATGAGCAAATTAGAGACTAGTGAAGATGAAAAAAATAAGTGGCGTGAAAGAATTTCAAAAGAAGTAAAACTTGCAGTTAAAGTTCAAGAAAACTTTTTACCAAAAAGAAATTTAAAAAATTATCCTGTTCATGGAATTAATATTGCAGCAAGAGAAGTATCAGGAGATTTTTTCAGTTTTTATCCTCATAACGATAGTATTTATTTTATAATTGCAGATGTTGCTGGCAAGGGAATCCACGCTGGTATGGTGATGGCTAAGGCATCCACATTGTTTGAAGTTTTAGCACAATCAAAAGTAGATCCAGATGAAATGGTTTTTCATATGAACAATGATTTAAATAATACAAAAACCGCTGGCATGTTTGTAACCTCAATCGTTGGTGAGTATAATTTAATTACAGATGAAATTAGATGGGTGAATGCGGGTCACCAACCTGCAATTTTAAGAAACGGACAAGGTAAATACGATCAGTTTGAAAGTTCAGCTCCACCGTTAGGAGTGATTAAACAAAAAGATAAAAGTGTTTATAATATTCATAAAACAAAATTAAACGGTTCAAGGTTTTATGCTTTTACTGATGGATTGTCAGAAAGTTTAAATGACAATGGAGAAGAAATTGGAATTGATGGTTCTATCGGAATTATTGAGCAAAATTATAATAAAGATACAATTAAACAATTAGATAGTATTACTCAATCTGTAATAGGAACGAGCCAAAATAAAAAATTATCTGATGACTTAACTTTAATAAGTATTGGAAAATAAGAGTAATTTCTAAAATTAATTAATTGAAAAAAATAATAGACTTAATATCTTTTCATTTTTATGTTTTTGTATTTCGTAAGATTTAAATTATTTTTGATATCAATAATTTTGTTGATTTCAACATCCGCATTTTCGTCAGAAAAAAATATTACCTATATGCAGATATTACAAGATCCTAATAACTTAGATTTAAATTTAAAGTATGCCCAACAACAAGGTAAAGTTGGTAACTTTAAACAAACAATCTCAACACTCGAAAGATTGAATATGCTTTATCCTGATAATGTTGAAATAAAATTATATTTGTTATCTGTTTTAGTCCAAGTTGACTCTCCGGAAAAAGCTAACACTATTATTGAAGATATGAAATTAAGAAGAGATCTTTCAGCAGAGGATTTAGAAACTTTACAAGAAATTGAGGAAGAATTAAAAGATCGTGAACCAAGTTTGTGGAATTTAACAGCTGATGTTGGTTTTGGTGCAACGTTTTCTAACAATGTCAATAGTGTTTCTAAAACAAGATTAAAATATGACTCAAATTCAATCGCCGCTTTTACATCGCCAAAACATGACAGAACTGAAAGTGCCTCGATTGGTATTACAGCGACAAGACCTGTTGGTGAAGAGTCGTCATTATTATTAAATTTTGGTCATACAACATCTAATCAATATCAAGAAGCAGATGATGATTTTCAAAGTTATGGTTTAACCATTGGTTTGGATACTACTTTAGGTAACCAAAGTTTGAGTCCTTATATAATTATGAGTAAAACTGATGCACAGCATGATGCAGATAGTTTTTCATTGATGCTAGGAGTAGGAGGGTTTTTTACAGTTGGAGAAAGACATTCTTTTAGTTATGGTTATTCTTATTCAGACTCTAAAGCAAATGTGAATGCATCAGACGGAACAGCAGATGAGTCTAATGCTATAGGTCATGGTTATACTTTTGGTTACGATCTAATTTTAACTCCAATAATTTCAAGCTCATTAAGTTTAGGTTATAGTGATAGTGATGCAAAAATTGATGCTGGAAATGATTATGAAACTTATGAATTTGGTTTGGGTTTAAATTTTGCATTTCCTTGGGCTTATATTGCTTGGAGTGCCTCAACTAGTTTTAATGATTACAAAGTTGCTGATACGTCAGTAGACTCTACGAAGTTAAGATCTGATCATGCAACGACAACAGACTTGATGATTACAAAGGCCATAGGAGATATTTTTCCAATAATTGATCCAAACAGAACATTGTTTATTAACCTGTCTTATGAAAAAACTTTCTCTGAGGCTAATATAATGAACTATGATTATTTAGCCGATTCCTTCGCATTAAGTTTTTCCAAGGGTTTAAAACTTAATTAATTAAATTTTTTCAAATTTCCCTTATTAATTGATTTTTTTGACGTTCAATTTGAGCTTTTAAAGTTTATTTTTTTTTAATTTTTGTTAGTTTTATGTAGATGAAAAAATTATTGTCAGTTGTAACGGGTCTAATTTTCATGATCAGCACAAGTGTTTTTGCTGAGGAAAAATTAACCATTGAAAAACAATTAGTTGGAATTGTTGGTGCAATTTCAGGAACTGTTAAAACTGAAACAAGAGAATTAAAAGCTGGTGACAAAATTTATTTAAATGAAACAATTGTTGCTGGTGCAGGATCTGGAACACAAATTTTACTTTTAGACCAATCGACATTTACTATCGGTGAAGACTCAGAAGTTGTGATGGATACATTTATATTTGATCCTGCAACAAATGATGGAAAAATAGTTGCAAGTGTTAAACAAGGAAGTTTGAAAGTAATCTCAGGTTTAATTAGTAAAAAAAATCCTGATAGTTTAACAGTGGAAGTGCCGGAAGGAACACTTGGATCACGAGGAACAGAATTTCAAACAATTGTATCAAAAGGTAAAACTGATACTTTATTAATCGGCCCAGGAAAAAATAATACTTTAGGAATGAGACCAGGGGCAGTTTTAGTTGGAAACAATTTAGGTTCAACTTTACTTGATAATCCATACAGCATGGCGTCAATGACGAAAGGTAAAGCACCAGGACAAGCAAAAAAAATTACTAAAAACCAGTTAAAGAAATTTAATAAAAAGATGAAAGCTCTAAGAGTAGCTAAGCTCTCACCAGAAGAAAAGAAAGGTAAGAGAAAAGAAATGAAAAAGCAATTAAGAAAAGAGCTTAAGTCTATGGGTTTTGAAAAAGAGGAAATTAAATCAATTATTAAAGAAAATATTCAAAAAGACAAAGAGAAAAAAGTAGCTATCAAAAAAGAGAGAGCTGAGAAGAAAAAAGCAAAAAAGAAAAAAGCTAAAGCAGAAAAGAAAAAGAACAAAAAGAAAAAAGCTAAAAAAGTAGATAAGAAAAAAGGTAAAAAGAAAAAAGCTACTAAAAAAGGTTCTAAAAAGAAAAAAGCAGTTAAGAAAAAAGAAGGTAAAAAGAAAAAAGCTACTAAGAAAAAAGGTAAAAAGAAAAAAGCTACTAAGAAAAAAGCTACTAAGAAAAAAGCTGTGAAGAAAAAACCTGCTAAAAAGAAAAAGAAAGCAGTTAAGAAAAAAGTTAAGAAGAAAAAGAAAGTAGTAAAAAAGAAAAAACCTAAAAAGAAAATTAAGAAAAAAGTAGCGAAGAAAAGAAAGATCGTTAAAAAGAAAAGAGCTGCTAAGAAGAAAAGAGCTAAAAAGAAAAGAAGAAAAAAGAAGTAATTAGCTAGTTCTTAATAAGTTTCATTTACATTGCTTAAATTAGATATAAATTTCACTTTGTGGAAGCTTTTGTACAAAAAAATTTAAATTATTTTGTTTTCTTAATTGTACTAACCTTATTAATTTTTCTTAAAATTTTAAATCCAGCATTTATTAAATCAGTTTCTTATTTAAGTTTTGATTTGTATCAAAAAATTTTTGCTGAAGAAAAAGAGAGTGAAGTAGTTATCATTGATATTGATGAACAAAGCCTTGGTAAGTTTGGGCAATTTCCGTGGAACAGAACAGTTTTTGCAAAAATTTTAGATCAATTAAATACTTCAAATCCAAAAGCTATCGGGTTCGATATATTTTTCACTGAAAAAGATAAACAATCTCCTGATGAAATTATTAAATCATATAACTTAATTCCTTCAGATGTTTCTGAATTACAAAATCTTAAAGGGCCAGATGATTTATTTGCTGAAAAATTGAAAGAGTCAAAATCAATTATTGCAGTTTTAGGTAGTAATGTACCTTCTCATGCGAACTATAACAGAAAAGCAAAAGCACGATTTCTTTCTAAAGGAGGAAAGCCTGAGGAATTCACTTACGCTTATCCTTATTCAATAGGTTCATTAGAAAAATTAGAAAAAAATGTTCAAGGTTTAGGATCCATTTCTTTTTTAGATCAACTCGATGGTATTATTAGATCCCTTCCTTTAATAGTTCAGTTTAATAAAAAGATATATCCAACCATGGGCTTAGAAATGGTTCGAGTTGGATCAAAACAAAAAAATATTTACGTCGAATTAAATGAGGTGGGTATTCAAAGAATTAGTGCTAGACCTTATAAAATCGAGTCTGATCCAAACGGTATTATCTGGATTAAATATAAAAAATCACAAAAAAAACAATATATTTCAGCCGGCGATGTTTATGATGGTAATTTTGAAAAAAGTTTTTTTGAGAATAAATACATTTTAATTGGTGCATCGGCTCAAGGTTTATTCGATTTAGTTAAAACCCCACTCGGTGTTACCATTCCGGGAGTAGAAGTTCATGCTAATGTCATTGAAAATATTTTAGATCAATCATATTTAATTAGAAATCCAAACACTTATATATTTGAGCTAATCTTTTCTATTATCATTGCTCTTTTAACTTTTATTTTATCTCAAAAAATTAAACCGAAATATAGTTTATCAATCTTCTTTGGTAATATTTTAGCAATTATTATTATTGGTTTTTCTATTTATAAATTTAGATCAGAGTTAGTAGATTTTAGTTATCCAATTTTCATTGTAACAATAACATTTTTAACAGGATTATATTTTAGGTTTATTGAAGAAAATAAAATGGCTTTGGCTAATTTGCAAAAAGAGGCTAAACTTTTAAAAGAACGAGAACTTGCTGCTGGAGTTCAAAAAAGCTTATTCCCTGATATTTCAAAGTTTGAAAACTTTATTTTTGCCAAAAACGTTCCAGCAAGAGATGTTTCTGGAGATTATTTTGACGTTGTCAGATCAACACCTGAAGAATATTTTTTCACCTTAGCTGATGTATCTGGCAAAGGGGTTAAAGCTGGAATGTATATGGCAAAAGCATCCTCAATTTTTAGAACACTTACTAATTTAAAATTTCCTTTAGAAAAAGTTGTCTTTGGTGTCAATAATGAATTGGTAGAAGCAAAGTTTAAAGGAATGTTTGTTACTGCTGTTTTTGGCAAATTAAATATTAAAACTGGCGAGCTAGTTTTTATTAATGCAGGTCATGAAAGCATTCTTACTTTTGATGAAAATAAAAATTATGAATATATTAAATCCGATATGCCACCCATTGGTATTGTTAAATATTTCACCGAGTCGATGGTGAAATCAAATACTATTAATCTTAAAGATAAAACTTTTGTCGTTTACACGGATGGAGTAACTGAAGGATATATGAAAAATGGTGAAGAGTTAGGAGCTGAAGGGGTGCAAAAAATTATAAACGAAATGTCACAGGTCACACCAAAGTCCATCGTCGAAGCTATCGAAAAAGAGCTTAACTGGGGTGCAGAAAAGTTAAGGGATGACATCACTTGTATGGCAATAAACATTAATAATACTGAGCTGATAAAGAAGAAATAATTTGAAACCCAAATTGAATAAATTGGTTGTTTAAAATTAATCATTTTTATGTAGATTGCAGTTGTGAAACGAATCTTATTTTTAATATTTTTATTACCTCTGTTGAGTAATTGTACTCAATACTCCGCAATGGTAAGCCCCGCTTTAACACTAGCGCATACAGGAAGTTTCGCTCAAGCAACAACTTCCTTATCAAGTTCATTAGCAATCAATGAAGTAAAAAAAGAATATGCAAATAATTTAGAGGCAGAAAGAATTTGTCCAACTATTCATTCTGCAGAAATCAACAAAATATTTTTTGAGACGATAGAAGAAATAGGCTGTTACTACGATCCTCTCAGTATTCTTCGATAAATATCACCATTTTATCACTTTTTTAAACAAAATTATTTTTTTGACTCGTCTATTAATCAAAATATAAATTTGTCCTATGAAAGTTTTGAGAGAATTAAAATCAAAAAAAATCTTAAAATCTGTATTAAAAGGTTCTCTTAAAACAAATGTATTTTTAATCCTTTTAGGGATTTTTTTTTCTACACTTGCTTTTGCAGCGGCTTTAACGGTTACTTGGTTAGATGGAAGAATACCCAAACATAATTCAAGTTGTCAGAATTCTGCTGGAGAGTACATAATGGAAAAAGACTCAACAGAAGATCCTCTTGATGTTGCTTTTAGCACAGATGGATTACAAGTATTTACCGCAAACTGGGATATGGAAGATCATCCCAAGCCTACTCCCAACCAATATGGTAATCTTTCTATGAATAGACTTTTGGAGCCGTTTGACGTTTCTAGATCCAAAAGAAATATTCTTGGAGATGTCGATTGTAACTTTATTGATTCTTTTAGAGTAGGTGTCTTGGCTGGTGATACATTGAATACTAGATTACGTGCCATGGTAGTTGCTGATGAGGGTAGAAAATTTTTTTTCGCCAGTTCAGCTGGAAAAATTTATAGATTTGATTTATCTACACCGAATGAATTTAAAACAGCTACATTTGTTGATAGTGTTATTCCTAACGCTGAATTACATAATTTTGCATTTAGTGATGATGGTAAAAAACTTTTTACTATACGTTATACTAGCAATACTCCGTTAGTAACAACTTATCAATTACCTGGTCCTTACGACATTAGCTCTATTACACAGATACATCAAGTCGATTTAACTGATATTGGTGTTACATTACCAGCTGGTACTAATTATGGAAGAGATATTGAATTTAGTAAGTCTGGTCATGCAATGTTTGTTTTGATTCAAAACACTGCGGGTAACACCACTGACACATCTGATATCTATCAATTTACTTTAGAAAAGAAATTTGACGTATCAACAGCTACACTTGTTGGGAACTATGATGTTAATAATTTTGGAAATAAAGCAAGTGGGTTAGGATATCCAGTAGGATTTGTTTTTTCGAATGATGGAATGAAGGTGTTTATTGTAGATATAGCACCTCCTATGAACAGTGTAGACCAAATAAATTCATATCAATTAGAGTGTCCTTATGGATTAGTAGCTTGTGTATCAGACCCAACTGCAAGTATTGGATCACAGGTTGAATTAGCTAAACAAAATATTGCTTTGAATATCTCTTCAATTTTTTACAGATTTGAATGGATCAAAAGAAATAGAGATGAAGAAAACTTCACCAGCCACAACATAAACATAAATTATCCAAATCCTTTATTGAAGAGTTTAGCAATGAGTTTGGAACCAGTTGCTAAAAAAAAGATAGCTACTCTTGTAAGTACCCCAAAAAAAGATCAGAAAAAGTCTAAATGGTCTTTATGGAGTTTGGCAGATTTATCGTTAAGTCACTTTGATAAACTAGGGTTTGAAAATGAAAAAAATATCAGAAATGAAGGAATAACACTTGGTGCTGATAGAAAATTCAGTGATAATAAATTTTTTGGTTGGGCAATAAGATATGGCAATGGCAGATCCAACATTGCCCGTTCTCAACAAAATATTCACATGGACTCTTTAACTTTAAATTTATATGGCATCATGCCAAAGGATAAAGAAAATTATTTAAATGCAGTTTTAGGCCTAAGTGCACTCAAAATAGATAGTCATTATTTAGGAAAAAAATCAGGAAAAAGATACGGTAAACAATTGTTTACTGCTATAGATTTTAGAACCAAAAATACCTATGGTAAATTAAATCTAACACCTACAACTAAATTTACTTTTGGAATTACAAGATTAGGTGAATATACAGATTTTTTAAGTGATGCAATCAATTCACCTACGCAAAACATAAGATACGATGAAGATACGTTTACAACTGGACAAATTTCTAGTGGATTTTTATTTGAGGCAGATCAGATAACAATAAATGATAAAACCTTTCAACCGATGGGAGGAATGGAATTTTATTATGATATGTCTCGTGATATTGACTACAATTATTCCATAGTAGGTTCCAATCAAGTTAATACTGATACAATTGATGGAGCATATCATAGACCAAATTTAAGAACCAGTTTAGGTTTTGAACTGATTTATCCTGATGGTCTCACTTTATCACCGATGTATGAGAAAACATTCGCTATTAAAGGATCGCCTTTAAATTATGATGATTTCATAGATA
>CACDAB010000005.1:0-72065 GCA_902550615.1 uncultured Pelagibacteraceae bacterium
TAAAAAAATGAATTACAATAAATCAAATTTAAAGCTTGATAAAAGTCAAGCGATAGCCTCTGTAGGTCAAATCGAACTTATGAATTTATTTTCTCAAACTTTTTCAAAATTAAAGATTAATATTTCACAAATTTTGCTAACTTTGGATGATACCGAAGAGAGAAGAAGATCAATAAATGCTAAAAGGACATTTGAGAACTTATTTAAGTTGGATTACATACCCATCGTTAATGAAAACGATACAATTGCAACGTCAGAAATAAAATATGGTGATAATGATAGACTTGCCTCTCGTGTTGCACAGATAACTAATGCCGATACTTTAATATTATTATCTGATGTAGATGGTCTTTTCACAAAAAATCCAAAATTATTTAAAGACGCAAAATTAATAAAAAAGGTGAATAATCTAGACAAAGATATGAAAAAAATTTACATAAAAGGGATTACAGAGTTTGGTAAGGGTGGAATGAATACCAAAATTGAAGCTGCTAAGATTTGTAATTTGGCAGGATGTAATATGATTATTGCAAACGGATTATATTTAAATCCTATACAACAAATTGAAAAAAAGAATATTTGTACTTTATTCGAGTCAAGAATATCTAAATTACATGCACGAAAAAAATGGATAATAAGTTCTGTTTCACCAAAAGGGACTCTTGTCATAGATGATGGTGCTAAAAAAGCACTAGTTGGTGGTAAAAGTTTATTGGCAGCAGGGATTATAAATTTATCAGGGAAATTTAACAAAGGTGATCATATAAAGATTCTAGATACTAAAAATAAAGAATTTGCGAGAGGTCTAAGCTCTTTTTCTTCTGAAGAAATAAATAAGATAATGGGTTGTCACTCAAATGAGATTGAAAAAAAACTTGGATATATAACAAAATCTGAAGTTGTTCATAAAGATGATATGGTCGAGGTTTAATGCAAAAGCTACTAACTGATATCGGAAAAAAATCAAAAAAAGCTATTAATAAAAAGTTAAGTACAAAAAAAAAAGACGAAGTTCTAAAAGATTATCGTCTTCTAATCTTAAAAAACAAAAAATTAATAATTAATGAAAATAAAAAAGATATTAAGAATGCCTACAAAAAAGGTATTAAAAATAATTTAATCCAAAGATTAATATTAAATGACAAAAAAATAATTGCGATAACCAATTCTATAAAAAAAATTATTAGTTTAAGGGATCCTACAAATGTCATTTTGGAAAAATGGAAAAGGCCAAATGGTTTAGTAATATCAAAAGTATCTATACCTATTGGTGTAATTGGCGTTATATACGAAAGTAGACCCAATGTTACAGCAGATGTTGCATCTTTATGTTTTAAGTCTGGGAATGCTGTCATTTTAAAAGGTGGATCTGAAGCTTATTATTCTAATCTTATTCTCACAAAATTCTTTAGAAAATCACTAAAGAAAAATAATGTTGATGAAAATTTTGTTCAGTTTTTAAAACTTAAAAAAAGAAGTGTTGTTGATTTTCTTCTACAAAAAATGAGTAAATTTATTGATGTAATAATTCCAAGAGGTGGGAAAAGTTTAGTTAAAAAAGTACAGAATTTGTCATCTGTTCCAACAATTGGTCATTTGGAAGGTGTTTGTCATTCTTATGTAGATAAAAATGCAAATCCTAAGATTGCGAATAAAGTAGTTCAAAATGCTAAAATGAGGAATACCGCAATATGTGGAGCAACCGAAACGATTCTTTTACACGAAAAAATAATCAAGAAATTTGGAAATAAAATCTTAAAAAATTTAGAGGAAAATGGATGTAAAATTATTGGTGATAATAAGATAAGAAAACTTTATGATAAAAAAATTCAGAAAGCTTCGATAAAAGATTGGTCAAAAGAATATTTATCACCTGTTGTATCTGTGAAATCAGTAAAAAATATAGATGAGGCTATAGCACATATTAACAAATACGGAACCATGCATACCGATTGTATTATTACTCAAAACAAAAAAGCAGCAAAAAAATTTTTAAATGAGGTAAAAAGTTCAATAGCTATGCACAATACTTCAACACAATTTGCTGATGGAGGTGAATTTGGGTTTGGTGGCGAAGTGGGAATCTCAACCAACACACTTCCACCTAGAGGTCCCGTAGGACTTAATCAACTTATTTCCTATAAATATCAAGTCACCAGCAAAGGCCAAGTAAGGAAGTAATTTGAATTTAAAAAAAAAAAAAATTGGAATTTTAGGTGGTTCATTTGATCCTGCTCACAATGGTCATCTAGCTATATCTAAAGAAGCAGTAAAAAAATTTAAACTTGAAAAGATTATATGGGCCATTACAAAAAAAAATCCTTTTAAAATAAAAAGTTCTTTAAGCCTACAATCTAGAATTAAAGGATGTAAAAAGATTATTAAAAAAAATAAATTTATTGAAGTCAAATTTTATGAAAATAAAATTAAATCAAACAAAACAATAAATCTAATTAATTACTTCAACAAAAATAAAAAAAATGAAATTTTTTTCTTAATGGGTGCAGATAATTTAGTTAATTTCCATAAATGGCATAAATGGAAACAGATTTCAGAAAAATGTAATATATTAGTTTTTGACAGATATGGATATAAGAAAAAATCATTAAATTCAAAGACATATAAAACCCTTAAAAGTGAGAAATTTAAATTTGTTTATTTTAATAAAGTCAATATTTCGTCTTCTCAATTAAGGAAAATTTGATAGTCTAAAACTAACTAATGGATAAAATTTCAGATCTTAAAAATTCTATCATCAAAACATTGGATATTAACAAGGCTCAAGACATAATAAGCATAGATCTCAAAGACAAAAGTTCTATGGCTGATTTTATGATTATTGCGAGCGGCACTTCATCTAGGCACATACAATCTTTATCTGAGCAAGTTTTGGAAAAATTTAAAGATAATGGCATTAAAAATTCAAAAATTGAGGGCGCAGATAGTAGTGAATGGAAATTAATTGATGGTATAGACTTAATTGTTCATATTTTTCACCCAGAAAAAAGAAAATTTTATGAACTTGAAAAAATGTGGTCTGAGCTAATCCCTAAAGAAAAATTAATTATCTAATGAAAAAAGTATTAACATTATTTTTATTTTGTTTTCTATCTCAGCAAGTGAATTCTGCTGAAAATGATATTTACAAAAAAATTGATTTATTTGGAGAAGTGCTTGAAAAAATCAATAAAGAGTATGTAGATGAAATTAATCAATCTGAGAGTATGGACTCTGCAATCAATGGCCTTCTACAATCTCTTGATCCTTACTCGGCATACATGTCTCCAGAAATATTTAATGAAATGCAGACTGAGACCAGTGGTGAATTTGGGGGTCTTGGTATTGAGGTAAGTATGGAGTCAGGTGTTGTAAAAGTTATTTCTCCTATAGATGACACGCCAGCATCAAGAGCAGGGATTAAAGCAGGCGACTATATTGTTAAAATTAATGATGTTCAAGTTCAGGGCAAATCTCTCAGCGAAGCTGTTGATTTAATGAGGGGACCAGTTGGATCAGGAATTGAACTCACAATTCGAAGACGTGGGGAGAGAAAAGCTCTAATATTTAATGTTGTAAGAGAGATTATACAAATTCAATCTGTTAAAGCTGACATTTTAGAAAAAAGCATAGGTTATTTAAGACTTACCTCGTTTAATGAAAATAGTGGCAAACAAATAGAAAGAGAAATTAAAAAATTAGAAAAAAATACAGATATTAAATCATACATTTTAGATTTAAGAAACAATCCTGGTGGACTACTTTCTCAAGCAATAAAAATATCCGACTTTTTTTTAGATAATGGAGAGATCGTATCCACAAAAAGTAGAAAAACTTCTGAAAATAGAAAATGGTTTGCAAAAAAAGGTGACCTTACAAATGGAAAAGTCTTGATTGTTCTTATTAACTATGGATCGGCTTCAGCATCAGAAATAGTTGCGGGAGCCCTCAAAGATCACAAAAGAGCAATTTTATTAGGTGAAAATAGTTATGGTAAAGGATCAGTACAATCTATCATTCCCCTTAAGAATGATGGAGCAATTAGGCTCACAGTAGCTAAATATTATCTCCCTTCTGGAAAATCTATTTCTGAGGTTGGTGTATCTCCGGATATAGAAATTGATGAGGAAAATGATGATTTCAGGATCAAAACTGAAACCGACAATCAGTTAGAATACGCCATTAAACTTCTCAAAGGCTAAATGGAAGAAAAATTCAGAAATCTGCCACTTAGAAGTGGAGTGGGAATTGTTGTCCTTAACAAGGAGAATAAAGTTTTTGTAGCAAAACGAATTGATAATCCAAAAAATTTTTGGCAGATGCCACAAGGTGGGGTAGATGATGGAGAAGATTTTTTAGCTGCCGCTTATAGAGAATTAGAGGAAGAGACTAGTATCAAAAATGTAGAGCTTGTAACAGAAATAGCAGGCACAATTACCTATGAGCTACCAAAAAATTTATTAGGTATTATTTGGAAAGGTAAATATAAGGGACAAAAACAAAAATGGTTTTTAATGAGATACCTAGGCAAAGATGAAGATATAAATATTAAAACAAATAAACCAGAATTTTTAGAGTGGAAGTGGATTGAATTAGATAAAATAACTGAAGTGGTAGTGGATTTCAAATATCATGTATATAAAGAACTTAAAGAAAAAATAAAAATAATAATTAATTGATAGACTTTAAAGTTTCAACTTTCTGATCAGCCAGATATTTCAATTGATCACTAATTTCTGGTTTATTAGATTCTTCCTCCGCATTTTTTAATAATTCCAGGAGTGTATTTTTCTCAATGTCTTTTAAATTAAGGATGTAGCTAGTTAAAATGGATAAAGTATTATTTTTAAATTCGATAATTCCATCCTCAACATAATACTTTTCTTCACCAGATTTTGCTTGAATTGTAATGATACCTGGTTTTAAAAATGAAATTATAGAAATATGATCTTTTAGTATCCCCATTTCTCCTTCAAATGCAGGAACAACTACTTGATTAACATCCTCTTTTGATAAGAAGGATTTCTCTGGATTAACTATTTCTATTTTAAATTCATCACTCATTAAGCTGCTGCATCTTTAGACATTTTTTCAGCTTTTTCGATGGCTTCTTCAATGGTTCCAACCATATAAAATGCTGCTTCTGGAAGATGGTCATATTCACCTTTGCAAATTGCATCGAAACCCTTAATTGTTGACTCTAAATCAACTAGTTTTCCTGGTGATCCTGTAAATACCTCAGCTACAAAGAATGGTTGAGATAAAAACCTTTGTATTTTTCTAGCTCTCGCTACGACTAATTTATCTTCCTCTGATAATTCATCCATACCTAGAATAGCAATAATATCTTGTAATGATTTATATGTTTGTAATATTTTTTGTACCTCACGAGCTACTCGATAATGCTCATCACCAACAATTCTAGGGTCCAGAATTCTTGAAGTTGAGTCTAATGGGTCAACTGCAGGATAGATACCTATTTCAGCTATCTGTCTTGAGAGTACCGTTGTTGCATCTAGATGAGCAAATGAGGTTGCTGGTGCAGGATCCGTTAAGTCATCAGCAGGTACATAAATTGCCTGTACTGATGTAATAGAACCTTTATTAGTTGTGGTGATTCTCTCTTGTAAATTTCCCATATCAGTTGCCAATGTTGGCTGATATCCTACTGCAGATGGTATTCTCCCTAATAATGCTGATACTTCAGAACCTGCTTGAGTAAACCTAAATATATTATCAACGAAAAAAAGAACATCTTGTCCTTCTTGATCTCTAAAATATTCTGCAACTGTTAATCCTGTAAGTGCCACTCTAGCTCTTGCCCCAGGGGGTTCATTCATCTGTCCATAAACTAAAGCAGCCTTAGAACCAGGACCCTCGGATTTTATTACCCCTGACTCCATCATTTCATGATAAAGATCATTCCCTTCTCTAGTTCTTTCACCTACACCCGCAAAAACTGAAAAGCCTCCATGAGCTTTTGCAACGTTGTTGATTAATTCCATAATTAAAACAGTTTTTCCAACACCCGCACCACCAAACAAACCTATCTTTCCACCTTTTGCATATGGAGCTAAAAGATCAATTACTTTAATTCCAGTTACAAGTATTTCTGTTTCTGTGGATTGATCGTTAAATTCTGGCGCTGGTCTATGGATTGGCCAATTTTCTTTGGTTTTTACTTCTCCTCGTTCATCTATCGGTTCCCCAACAACATTTATAATTCTTCCTAAAGTTTCAGGTCCTACTGGCACTTTAATTGGAGCATTTGTATTTATTACTTCATCACCTCTTTTTAATCCTTCAGTAGCATCCATCGCAATTGTTCTTGCAGTAGACTCTCCCAAGTGTTGAGCTACTTCAAGCACTAATCTATTATTTCCATTTTTACATTCTAAAGCTGTTAATATTTCTGGTAAATCACCTTCAAACTTTACATCAACAACTGCTCCTATAACTTGTGTAATTATTCCCTTGCTCATAATTATAAACTTTCTGCTCCTGATATTATTTCTATTAGTTCTTTTGTAATTGCTGCCTGACGACTTCTATTATATTCAATAGTAAGTTTATCAACCATTTCACCTGCGTTTCGAGTTGCATTATCCATTGCACTCATTCTTGCACCTTGTTCGCTAGCTGAATTTTCTAACATCGCTTTAAATATTTGCGTCGAAATATTTTTTGGTAATAAATTACTTAAAATTTCATCCTCATCTGGTTCAAATTCGTAATTATCTTCTGAATTATTTTGATCATCGCCTTTTGTATTTAAAGGGATAATTTGTTGAGCTTGAGGTATTTGAGTTATTACGTTTTTAAATTGATTGTAAAAAATAGTACAAATATCAAATTCTTCTTTTTCAAACTTTTCAATAACTATTTTTCCAACTTTTTCGGCATCAAAATAATTTGCATTTTTCGAATTTTTAAAAGAGATGTTCTCAATAATTTTATTTCCATAAAGCCTTTTCAACTGATCATTTCCTTTAGAACCAACTGTAATAATCTTTAATTCCTTACCCTCTTTATTTAACTTGACAAAATAACTTTTAGCTTTTTTAATTATATTCGCATTAAAACCTCCACATAAACCTCTATCTGATGTCAGCACAACACAAAGGTGAACTTGTTCTTTCCCTGAACCCGATAGCAATTTAGGAGCTGCTTCTTTATCGGAGATACCACTAGATAAATTTAAAATTATATTATTCATTTTTTCAGAATATGGCCTTCCTTTTTCAGCGCTATCTTGAGCTCTTTTTAATTTAGCTGCGGCTACCATTTTCATAGCTTTTGTAATTTTTTGTGTAGATTTTACACTTGTTATTCTTTTTTTTAAATCGTCCAAACTAGCCATAAATTAATTAAGATTTAAAGTTTTTCTTAAGATTGGTAATTACTTCAATTAAAGTTTTTTCAGTTTCTTCCTCTAACTTACCAGAACTTAAAATAGATTGTATTAACTCTGGTTTATCAGATTTACATCGTTCAATAATTCTATTCTCAAAGTCAGCAATATCTTTTAAATCAATATCATCTAAATATCCTTTTACTCCACAAAATACAGATATCACCTGTTCAGCAACAGTCATTGGTGAATATTGTTTTTGTTTTAATAACTCAGTTAATTTAGATCCTCTATTTAGAAGCTGTTGAGTTGAGGCATCTAAATCAGATCCAAATTGAGCAAAAGCTGCCATTTCTCTATATTGTGCCAATTCGAGCTTCATTGATCCTGATACTTTTTTCATAGCTTTTGTTTGCGCTGCTGATCCAACCCTAGAAACAGATAGTCCAACATTAATTGCTGGTCTTATACCTTGGTTAAATAACTCAGTTTCTAAAAAAATTTGTCCGTCAGTAATTGAAATTACATTAGTTGGAATGTAAGCAGAAACGTCTCCACCTTGGGTTTCAATGATCGGAAGAGCTGTCAATGAACCTCCACCATGTTCATCACTTAATTTAGCAGCTCTTTCCAGTAATCTACTATGAAGATAAAATACATCACCTGGGTATGCTTCTCTACCTGGTGGTCTTCTTAAGATTAGTGACATTTGTCGGTAGGCAACTGCTTGCTTTGATAAATCATCATAAATAATTAGAGCATGCATGCCATTGTCTCTAAAATATTCTCCCATTGCACACCCCGTGTAAGGAGCCAAAAATTGAAGTGGAGCTGAGTCTGATGCTGTTGCCGCTACTATAGTTGTATATTCCATTGCACCAGCTTCTTCTAAAGTTTTTTGAATTTGTCTTACAGTTGATCTTTTTTGACCAACCGCAACATAAATACAATAAAGTTTTTGTTTTTCATCTCCAGACTCATTAATCTTTTTTTGGTTAATGATTGTGTCAACTGCGACTGCAGTTTTGCCAGTTTGACGATCTCCAATAATTAATTCTCGTTGACCTCTTCCAATTGGAACTAGACTGTCAATTGATTTTAAACCTGTTTGCATTGGTTCACTTACAGACTGTCTTGGAATAATACCGGGAGCCTTAACTTCAACTCTACTTTTTTTAACACTTTTATCTAATGGTCCTTTTCCATCAATTGGATTTCCCAATCCATCAACGACTCTTCCTAATAATTCTTTTCCGACAGGGGTATCAACAATACTTCCCGTTCTTTTTACTACATCTCCCTCTTTAATGTTTCGATCATCTCCAAAAATTACAACACCTACATTTTCACTTTCTAAATTTAAAGCCATACCTTTAGAATTGTCAGAAAATTCTACCATTTCACCAGCCTGGACATTGTCTAAGCCATAAATTCTTGCTATACCATCTCCAACTGACAAAACTTGACCAACCTCAGAAATTTCAGCCTTTTCACCAAAATTTTTGATTTGTTCTTTTAATATTTTTGTGACTTCTGAGGGATTTATATCCATATTATGCCTCTATCATTCTATTTTCAATTTGTTGTAATTTACTTTTTATAGAAGTATCAATCATAGTACTTCCAACTTGCACAATCAAACCTCCAATTAAACTTTCATCTTGTTTATAATTCAATTTAATCTTTGATTTAAAATTGTTAGATAACTCATCTGTAATTTTTTTAATCTCATCTTGAGTCAAGGATTTTGCAGATTTAATTTCAGCTTTCAACTCACCTCTTTTCTCTGAACATATTTCAATAAAACTTAATAGAATTTTTTCAGTATAAAAATATCTTCTTTTTAAAATTAAAAAATTTAAAAAATTTTTAAATAAATTTTCTAATTTAAAGTTATTAGAAATTCTATTATTAATATCTGTTAGAATATTTTGACTTAAAGTGGGGTCTTTTAAAAAACTATTAAATTCTTTACTTTGATCGATTAAGTGTAAATATGCCAAAGAATTTTCCTCGATTTGTGGAAGTAAATTTTCCTCTTCGGCAAGCTCGTATAAAGCTAAAGAATATCTACTAGCTGAAGTGCTGGAAAATTCTTTATTTTTACTCAAATTTATACCTATTAAATATTGAAGATTTATTAATAATTCTCGAGTTAATTAACATATGACCAACTGGTCTTCAAGTAACACGTTTGTCAAAAAAAGCATTTTTTTTGGATTAATTGAAGCTTATTGGATCAACATCAACTGAAAGTTTTATTCCTGAGGTAAATTTATATTTTGGTATATACTTTGATAATGAATTCTGTAACTTTAAGGTTTTAAGCCCTCTTATTAAAAGCCTAACACGATATTTTCTCTTCAATCTAAATATTGGTGCATTCACTGGACCTAATATTTTTCCACTAATCTTATTTTCTAAAAATAATTTAAATCTTAAGGCCTCTTTCTCTAATTTATTTTCATTATCACCAGTCAAAATTAAAGAAATAAATCTTTGAAATGGAGGAAGATTATTTATTTTTCTAATTCTAATTTCCTTTTCCAGAAAATTTTCAGGATTTTTATTAGTAATATCTGAAATCATATTGTTATTTATATTATGAGATTGAAAATAGATTGTGGCTGATTTTCCAGTTCTACCCGCTCTGCCCGACAATTGGTGATAGAGTTGTAAATTTTTTTCTGCACTTCTTAAATCATGACCATTAGATGATAAATCAATATCTATTACTACAATGCAATTTAAATTTGGAAAATGAAACCCCTTTGAAATCAATTGAGTGCCAACTAAAATTTGAATTTCATTATTTATAATTTTTTCTAACTTATCTTTTGAACTTTTTTTATTCATAGTGTCACTAGAAAAAATTTCTACTATTTTGTTAGGAAATTTTTTTTTTACTTCCTCAGAAATTCTCTCAACACCTGGACCACTAAATATAAAATCACATTTTCCATCTTTTTTACAATTTCTTTCTAAATGGGTTTTGTATCCACAATAATGACATAATAAATTTCCCTTTATCTTATGATAAACTAAATTTATAGAACAATTTGGACATGAAAATGTATCATAACATTTTTTACATAGCACATTAGGTGAAAATCCTCTTCTATTTAAAAAAAATAAAATTTGATCTTTTTTTTTTAAATGAATATTTACTTTTTCAATTATTTCATTTGATATCCAAGATTGTTTTTCCATCTTAGTATTATTTAAATCAATTATTTCATAGTTAGGAAGAGATGCGTTTTGATATCTATTTTCTAGCTTTGATAATTTATATTTTTTTTTTTTTATATTCTGAAAAGTCTCAACTGATGGAACAGCTGTTATTAAATTTACGGGTATATTCTCAAAAGATGCCCTTGAAATTGCCATATCACGTGCATTATAAATTACACCTTCATCTTGTTTGTATGACTGATCGTGTTCCTCATCGACGATTATTAATCCTAATTTTTTAAATGGTAAAAAAAGTGCAGATCTAGCACCAATAACGACTTTTATTTTTCCTGTTACTATACCGCTCCAAATTATTTCTTTATTTTTTTTTGAAATACCAGAATGCCAGATTGCTGGCTCTATACCAAAAAATTCTAAAAATTTTTTTTCAAATTGGTTGGTTAAACCAATCTCTGGTAACATAATTAAACCTTGATAACCTTTTTTTAAAATAACTTTTAAGGCTTCAAAATAAACTATTGTTTTTCCGGATCCAGTAGTACCTTGCAACACATGAACATTAAAATTTTGATTTGAATTATTTATTTCATTAAGAGAGACTTTCTGATCCTTTGTTAGCCGATATAAATTTTTTTTTTTTTCAATTTGAAATACTTTATAAAATTTATCTTCAAATTTCCCAATAGGTTTGCCACTTAACAAAGTCATTTTTAAAGCCATACCCTTAGATATAAGATTGTATTCTGAGAACCAGTTTAAGAAATTTAAAGTTTTTATATTTAGTTTTGGAATGTCTAGTTTCTTAATTATTCTTTTTATCTTAAAATTTTTTTCGTTTTTTTTTTCAAATTCATTCCATACAACGCCAATCTTTTTTGAAGTACCAAATGGTACCTCTACAAAATCTCCTACACTTAAATTTAAGTTGCTTTCATATGTAAAAGGATAATTAAAAATATTAGGCAAAAGAATCGGAAATTGCATAGTTTATTATATAACAACTTATAAATATTTTTTATTTAGTTTTATTTTTTTGAACTTTTTAAAAAGTCTAAAACTAAAAGACCATTAGAAAAATTATATGTATGCGTGCCTTCAATATCTTTTAAAAAATTAGGTGAAACTTCAAATTTACTCTGTTCTTTATAATTGTCTTCATTTAATTCTTCAATTTTTGCCACCCCCAATGATTCGCCATATCTATTGAAACCCGGTTTTTGATAAACTCTATAAAAATTATTATCTTCAATTATTAATCCAGCATTTCTTGCAAAAAAAGGATCAAATATTACTGGATTTTTTTTATGAGGCTTCCAATCATCAGAAAGAATATTTTCACAGCTAAAAACGTGTAATTGAGAGTTATGATCTAATAAAGAACTGTTTGATAAAGTAGTAAGCAACCACCATTTTTTGTCTTTATAAAAAATATTAGTATCTACTGCTGAAACATTTTTTATTAGAGTTTTAGCAAATTTCCACTTTAGAGGAAAATCGACACATTTATACAATCTTATATCTTTGGCCTCATGTGTTTCTGGACACATATACAATTCTTTTTCGTGATGAAATAAAAATGGATAAGAAAGATGAAAATTTTCCTCTAGCACTACCCCCAGTTCTTTGAATGAATCATTATTAATTTCGTAAACAGAAATACAACCCTTATTAGTCTTACAATTATAATCCTCAACAAAACAATAGTGATTATCTCCTTTTTTGACAATAAAAGGGTCTGCAAGGTATCTGCTTGGAGGATTAGGTATTATTTTTGTTTGGGTAAGGTTTACACCCTGCCATTCATTCGTAAATTTATAGGCAATATTCCATTTGTAATTATGTAAAAAATTTTTATTTAAAGTCTTAATTAAAATTTTTTTTAAAGTAGAAAATAAATAGGATAATAAAATGTAAAGTGAAGGTATTGAATAAATTTTCCCTGTAGTTTTTTTCTCAAATTTAAGTCTTTCCTTAGGGTTATGTGATGTTATTTCATCAACTGTGTGATGTAGAAAAATATTAGATTTTTCCAAGAGATTAATTAAATTTATTGTATAAATCCAATGAGTGGTAAAAAAACCTTTAAATAATACTTCACCATTATCAAGCTCATTTCTAAGTCTTTGTATTATAAATCCGGTTCTTGTTTCTTTATTGATTATTTCCCAAAATCCTGGTGGTCCACCACGATAAAAATCATTATCACCATGATGAAATGAAATTATGCCATTTTTGCAAAGTTCTAAAATTTCTCCTTTTAAAATTCCAGATCCACCACGTATTAAAAGATTTAAATTTAGTGATCTAATTTTTTGTAAGTCAATTTCAGTATAAGTATAAAAAAGACCGTTTTCTGATATTTCTGGTTCAACTTCAATTGATTCAATATTAAATTCTTTAAGAGAATACTCATCAAAGAAATCTGAAAAAACTTTAAATCTCTTTAAAATCATTGACTCTAATATGGTCAACATTTTAAATCCAGCAGCAGATACAAATTTTTTAAAACCTCTTCTTTTTATATACTCTGATGATTTTTCTAAAAAATTTTGATTTTTTTTTGAACTAATTTTTTGAATTATAATATGGCTTACTTCATAATTATTTGATTTTTGTGACGCCGTAATAAAGTCAAAAATTTGTTTCGATGAGTTTAGGTTATCAACAATTATACCTACCCTAGCTTTTTTCATTATTTTTTTACCAAAAATTTACCAATTAAGAGTGTATAGCTCTTTTCTCTACTGATAAAGCTGCTTCTTTTACTGCTTCTGAAAAAGTAGGATGAGCATGACATGTACGCGCTATATCTTCTGAACTTGCTCCAAACTCCATCGCAATTCCAATCTCAGCAATTAATTCTCCAGCGTGTGGACCTATTAAGTGTGCTCCCAATACTTGATCAGTTTTTTCATCAGCAAGAATTTTTACAAAACCCTCGGTGTCATCAATGGCTTTTGCTCTAGAATTAGCCATAAATGAAAATTTTCCAATTTTATAATCTATTTTCAATTCTTTTAATTGTTCCTCTGTTTTTCCAATAGAGGCAACTTCTGGACTGGTATAAATCACACCAGGGATAGTATCATAATTAACATGACCTGATTGACCTGCTATATTTTCTGCAACTGCAATTCCCTCATCTTCAGCTTTATGAGCTAACATGGGACCACTTATTACATCTCCTATCGCATAAATATTATTTTGATTAGTATTAAAATTTTTGTCTGTTTTTACTCTCTTTTTTTCATCTAATTCCACTCCAATTTTTTGAAGATTTAGTCCCTCTGTATTTGGTTTTCGTCCAACAGATATTAATACTACATCACATTCAAAATCTTTTTTGGTACCATTTTCGTTTAAAGTTGAAACAATTGCATTGTTGTTATTCTTTTTAATTTTTTCTACTTTATGCTGCATATGAAAATTGATACCTTGTTTTTTTAGAATTTTCATAAACTCACTTGAAATCTCTTTATCCATACCTGGTGTGATATGATCTAGAAATTCGACTACATGGACTTCTGAACCAAGTCTAGACCATACAGATCCCATCTCTAAACCTATGTATCCTCCACCAACTACGACCATTTTTTTGGGGACTTGTTCTAATTTTAGTGCTCCAGTGGATGAAACAATTACTTTTTCATCAATTTCAACTCCGGGCAATGATACTGGAACTGAACCAGTAGCAATTATAGTATTTTCAGTTTGTATAATTGTCTCTTTATTATCGTTATCTTTGATTACAATATCATTTTTAGATTTAAAACTTCCGGTACCTTTAAAATAGGTGACTTTGTTTTTTTTGAGAAGAAACTCCACTCCTTTAGTCAAAATTGTAACCGCTTTATCCTTATTCTTCATCATTTTTGACAAGTTTAATTTTACCTCACCAATTTCAATTCCCTTATTTGATAGACTTTGTGCGTTATGAAACTCCTCAGATAAATTTAATAAACTTTTAGAAGGAATACATCCAACATTCAAACAAGTACCACCTAGTGAACCTCTAGATTCTATACATGCAGTTTTAAGGCCTAATTGTGCCAATCTTATTGCACAAACATAACCTCCAGGTCCTCCACCAATTACTACTGCTTGAAATTTATCTGTCATTTAAATATCCAAAAATAGCCTTCTTGGTTCCTCTAAATTTTCTTTTATCATTTTTAAAAAGGAAACAGACTCTTTACCATCAACAATTCTATGGTCGTATGATAACGCTAAGTACATTATGGGTCTGATCTTAATTTCTCCATCAACTACAATAGGTCTATCAACTATATTATGCATACCTAAGACACCTGATTGTGGAAGATTAAGAATAGGGGTTGAAAGCATTGAACCATAAACACCTCCATTACTGATGGTGAAAGTTCCACCTTGAAGATCTTCAATTGTCAATTTCCCATTTTTTGCTTTTTCAGAAATTTCTTTAATATTTTTTTCAATATCTGCAAAAGATAATTCATCTGCGTTTTTGAGGACTGGTACGACCAATCCTTTTTCAGTGCCAACTGCAAAACTTATATTATAATAATTTTTATAAACAATTGTATCACCTTCAATTTCAGCGTTTATCGCTGGGAAATTTTTTAATGCTACTATACTTGCTTTAACGAAAAAGGACATAAATCCCAATTTTACCCCATAGCGATTTTGAAAATCATCTTGATTTTCTTTCCTCATTGTCATTACATTTGACATATCAACTTCATTAAATGTTGTCAGTAAGGCTGCATTATCCTGTGCTTGTTTTAATCTCTTAGCAATTGTTTGTCTTAATCTGGTCATTTTAATTCTTTCTTCTTGACCATATTTTATTTTTCTTTCAGATGGAGGAGGATTGACACCCATTAAATTAATTAAATCACCTTTTAAAACTCTGCCATCTTTTCCTGAACCTTTGACTGAACTGATGTCTATTTTATTCTCAGTTACAATTTTTCTTACAGCTGGAGATAAAGTTTGATCGATTTTTGTCTCAACTTCTGCTTTTGTTGGTTCGACCTCTTTCGTAAGAATTAGTGGTTTTTCTTCTTCAACATTATCGTGGAAAACTTCTATCACCTCATTTTTATCATCTTCGTCTGTCAAATCATCTTTATCTTTATCAACTTTGACAGTGGGTTGTATCTTTTTAATCTCCTGATTTTCTTCTGATTTATTTTCACTCTCTGAAACTGATCCTAAATCAGCACCAACTTCAACGACTGATCCATTCTTTGAATTTATTTTTGTGAGAATACCAGATACCGGAGAAGGAACTTCTAGATTTACTTTATCAGTTTCTAGTTCAACAAGTGGTTCATCAGCTTCAACAGATTCACCTTCATTTTTTAACCACTTAGAGACTGTTGCCTCTGTGATACTTTCCCCAAGAACTGGAACTAATATCTTTTCACTCATTAATATTTATTCAAAAACTTTCTTTATAATTTCTTGTTGTTGAGAAACATGTCTTTTGGCATATCCTGTTGCAGGTGATGCATCTGGACTTCTTCCAATATAAGAAATTATACTATTCTTAGCCTTTATATTATCTAATGTCCATTGGATATAGTCTCTGACTGAGAACCAAGCACCCATATTTTTTGGTTCTTCTTGACACCAATAAAATTTTGCTTTTTTTGCATATGGTTTGAGCTCATTAGCAAGTGCTTTTGCAGGAAAAGGGTAAAGTTGTTCAATCCGATATAACACGACGTTGTCTTTTTTTATTTTTTCTCTTGCTTCAAGTAAATCAAAATAGACTTTTCCAGAACAAAGAATCACTTTTTCAATATCTTTTGATTTTTTTAGTTTAATAAATCCTTTTACTTTCGGATCAATAGCATGATCCCATAAAACTCTGTGAAATGAATTTTTTTTACTAAAATCATCCAAATTGGAAACACAATGTTTATGACGTAATAAAGATTTAGGGGTCATGATAATTAATGGTTTTCTAAAATCTCTATGCATTTGTCTTCTTAAAGCATGAAAATAATTTGCAGGAGTTGTGCAATTCATGACTTGCATATTATCATTTGAACATAATTGTAAAAACCTTTCTAACCTTGCTGATGAATGCTCGGGGCCTTGTCCCTCATATCCATGTGGTAACAACATTACTAGACCAGACGCTCTTGACCACTTTCGTTCACCAGAAGCTATGAATTGATCGATAACTACTTGCGCACCATTAGCGAAATCTCCAAATTGAGCCTCCCAGATAGTAAGAGTATTAGGTTCAACTAAACTATATCCATATTCAAACCCTAAAACAGCTAATTCTGATAAAAAACTATCTACTATTTCAAAATTTTTTTGTTTATTAGAAATATTATTTAAAGGGATATATCTCGAATTATCTATTTGATTTCTTAAAACAGAATGTCTTTGACTAAATGTTCCTCTTCCTGAATCTTGACCTACAAGTCTTACTGGATAACCTTCCTCCAACAGTGAACCAAAAGCTAAAGACTCTGCGGTAGACCAGTCTATACCTTTACCATTAGAAACTGAAATTCTACGATTCTCTAGAATTTTTGTAATTGTTTTGTGAATATTTATTTCAGTCGGTATTGTATTTATTTTATCAGAAATATTTCTTAATTTTTTGGTGTCAGAACCTGTTACTCCTCTTTTGTCTTTTCCTCGCTCTGGTCTATATCTTGACCAGGTTCCCTCAAACCACTCTATTTTTGGTTTATAATTTTTTGCATTTTTAAATTGATCATCTAAAAGATCTTTAAATTTTTTTATAGAATTATTTAAATAATCATTTGTAATTGATCCTTCACTTACCAGTTTTTCACCATAAACTTTAATAGTTGAAGGATGCGATCTTATCTTTTTATACATTAAAGGCTGAGTAAACGAAGGTTCATCACCCTCATTATGTCCAAATCTTCTGTAGCAAATTAAATCAATGACAACATCTCTATTAAATTTTAATCTAAAGTCTGTTGCAATTCTTGCTGCATAAACAACTGCTTCCGGATCGTCACCATTCACATGAATAATTGGCGCTTCAACCATTTTAGCTATATCAGATGGATATGGCGAAGATCTTGCAAATCTAGGGCTTGTTGTAAAACCTATTTGATTGTTTACGATAATATGAATTGTGCCACCAGTGTTATGTCCTGGAAGACCAGACATTGCAAAGCATTCAGCAACTACTCCTTGTCCAGCAAAGGCTGCATCTCCATGAATGAGAATCGGAATTACTTTTTTTCTCTCTTTATCTTTATGAAAAAATTGTTTCGCTCTAGTTTGTCCTAAGACGACTGGATTTACTGCCTCTAAATGTGAAGGATTATCGGTCAAACTAACATGAACTGAATTCCCATCAAACTCTCTATTAGATGAAGCACCTAAATGATATTTAACATCTCCAGTATCATCGTTAGACTTTGAACTTATTTCTCCCGCAAACTCATTAAATATTCTTTTGTAAGATTTTTGAAGAACATTAGCTAATACATTAAGTCGACCCCTATGAGACATCCCGATTTTAACTTCTCTAACATTTGACTGACCACCAATTTTAATTATTTGTTCAAGTGCAGGAATTAAGCTTTCACCACCATCAAGACCAAATCTTTTAGTCCCAACATATTTTGTATGAAGAAATTTTTCAAAACCCTCAGCTTGAATCAGTTTGTTAAGAATTGCCTCTTTACCATTTTGTGTAAAATTGAAATCATCAGCCTTTTCAACACGATCTCTAAACCATTTTCTTTCAGTGGGATTTGAAATATGCATATATTCATAACCTAAAGGACCACAATACTTTTCTTTTAAGAATTTTAATATCTCATTAATATTTGAGTATTGCTTATTAGTGACATTATCTAAGAAAATTTTTTTTTGATAATCTTCTTTTTTAAATCCATAAGACTCTGGATGAAGTTCCTCTAAATAATCTGTTTTTAACAACCCTAATGGGTCTAACTTTGCAATAAGATGACCTCTTTGTCTATACGACCTGATCATCGCAACAGCTTTAATTGAATTTGTATTTGATTTAATTATATCATCATCATTTTGCTCTGTGATTTGATTTTCAAAATTTTGCTTTTTATTTATTGAAACTTTCTTAGAAGGGCTCCACGTAGGACCATTAATTTCATTTATAATTATATCGTCTTCATCGCCAACTTCCTTAAAATATTTTCTCCAGCTATCAGGTAATTCAGGATCATTATTTACAAATTTTAAGTACATTTCTTCGATGAAAGCGCTGTTTGATTTATTGAGAAATGCTGTTTTTTTAAATTCTAAATTTTTAGAAGAAGACATTGTGTTAAATCAATATAAACTGACTAAGAAATTTTTCAATCAGACAATTTATCGAAAAGTGTTTTTCCAATTTTGGATGGAGAATTCGCCATTGTTATCCCACAATCTTCCATCTTTTTAATCTTATCTTTCGCGCCACCTTTGCCCCCTGAAATGATTGCACCAGCATGGCCCATTCTACGACCTGGTGGTGCTGTTATACCAGCTATAAAGCCAACAATAGGTTTTTTTATTTTGTGATTTTGAATAAATTCTGCTGCTTCCTCTTCGGCCGTTCCTCCAATTTCTCCTATCATTAAAATAGACTCTGTTTCGTCATCATTTAAAAATAAATCTAAGCAATCAATAAAATTTGTACCATTTATTGGATCTCCACCAATACCTATACAAGTAGATTGACCTAATCCATTTTCTGTGGTTTGAGCAACTGCCTCATAGGTTAAAGTCCCAGATCTAGAGACAATACCAACTGAACCTTTTTTGTGGATATTGCCTGGCATGATACCAATTTTACATTCATCAGGAGTTATTATTCCTGGACAATTAGGTCCAATTAATCTGGAATTTGATTTTAGTAATTTCTGTTTAACTCTCAACATATCTTGAATTGGGATTCCTTCAGTGATGCAAACAATTAACTCGATTGATGCCTCTATTGCCTCAATGATTGCTGCAGCAGCAAACTTTGCTGGTACATATATCATCGTGGCGTTGGCACCCTCAGAGTTTTTAGCCTCTTTAACTGTATTAAAAACTGGTAATCCTAAATGTTTTTGTCCTCCTTTTTTAGGAGTGACTCCACCTACTAATTTTGTTCCATATTTAATTGCTTGCTCAGAGTGAAATGTTCCATGTGACCCCGTGAAACCCTGACAAATTAATCTAGTTTCTTTATTTACAAGGACTGACATTATTTTATAGCCTTCACAATTTTACTTGCTGCATCATCTAGATTTTCGGCAGAGATAAGTTTTAATCCAGAATTGTCTAATATAGTTTTTCCTTCTTTAAAATTTGTACCGGCTAATCTGACAACTAAAGGAACATTAATATCAATTTCTTTTGCAGCATCAACTACACCTTGAGCAAGAACATCACATCTCATGATGCCGCCAAAAATATTGATTAAAATACCTTTAACATTTTTATCTGACAAAATTATTTTGAAGGCTGCTGAAACTTTCTCTTTTGAAGCTCCTCCACCGACATCAAGAAAATTTGCTGGCTCTTCTCCGTATAACTTTATTATATCCATTGTAGCCATTGCTAAACCAGCTCCATTTACCATACAACCAATACTTCCATCTAATTTAATATAAGCTAAATCATGTTTACTAGCTTCGATCTCTATAGGGTCTTCCTCATTTAGATCTCTAAGATTTAAAATCTCCGGATGTCTAAATAAAGCATTGCTGTCAAAATTTATTTTTGCGTCTAGACAAACAATTTTTTTTTCTTTTGTTAAAATTAATGGATTAACTTCAACCATATTTGCGTCCGTTTTAACAAACATTTTATAAATAGATTTAATCAAAGAAATAGCCCCCATTTTTGAACTATCCTCTAGATCGAAAATTTTGATTATCTTTTCACACTCTGCATCAGAAATTTCTTCTGTAAGATCAACTTTGTTCGTCAAAATTTTGTCTGGGGATTTTACTGCTACTTCTTCAATATCCATCCCTCCCTCATTGCTAGAAATAAATGCAATTTTAGATGTAGCTCTATCAATTAAACATGATAAATAAAATTCTTTCTCTATATTAGACGAAGTTTCAACATAAAGTCTTTTTACCTCTCGACCTTCTGGCCCAGTTTGATGCGTGATTAATTTTTTCCCAAGAAGTTCATTGGCCGATTTTTCTAATTCATCTAAATTATTTAAGATTTTTACTCCTCCCGCTTTCCCTCTTCCACCTGCATGGATTTGTGCTTTTAGGACATATTTATCAGTTTTTAATTTTTTACATTTTTCAATTAAATCTTTAACAGTAAACGCAAAAACTCCCTCTGGGACAACTGCACCAAACTCTTTTAAGATTTGTTTAGCTTGGTGTTCGTGGATATTCATTTTTTAGCTAAATCAGGATCGATTTTAGAAGCCGCTTCCCATAGTTTTTTTACCGCTTCAACTGAATGTAAAAATTCAGACTTTTCTTTTTCATCTAAGTTAATTTCTTCTATTTTTTCAACTCCACTTTTTCCAATGATAATTGGCACACCAGCATAAATATCTTTTATTCCATACTCACCATTTAATTGGGCTGCACACGGAAGCATTTTTTTTTCATCATTAAGATAAGCTTTAGCCATTTCAATTCCGGAGGCTGCAGGTGCATAAAAGGCAGAACCCTTTTCTAAAAATTTTACTATTTCAGCTCCACCATCTCGAGTTCGTTGATTTATTTCTTCTAATCTTTCTTTTGAAATTTTTCCGTCATTAACCAAATCTAATAAAGGTTTTCCAGATACCTTGGTAAATCTTGGAAGAGGAACCATTGTATCTCCATGTCCTCCCATAACCATCGCGTCTATCTCTTTTACTGGTACATCAAATTCTAAAGATAAAAATAATTTGAATCTCGAGCTATCTAAAATACCGGCCATTCCAACAACTTTGTTAGATGGTAAACCTGAAAATTTTTGGAATGCCATTACCATTACATCAAGTGGATTAGTTATACAAATTACAAAGGCGTCAGGAGCATTTTCTTTTATTCCATTTGCAACTTGTTTAATTATCTTTAAATTAATACCTAATAAATCATCTCTACTCATACCAGGTTTTCTTGGAACTCCAGCAGTAATTATTACTACATCTGATCCTTCAATATCTTTGTAATTATCGGTCCCAGAAAATTTCACATTAAATCCATCTACAGATGAGGACTGGGCAATATCCAAAGCTTTTCCTTTTGCAATTCCACTTGCTACATCGAATAAAACTACTTCATCAACCAATTCTTTTGTTCCTATTAAGTGAGCTAATGATCCTCCAATTTGACCTGCACCAATTAATGATATTTTACTATTTTTTTTTGTCATTTTTTTTATTTCATCGTAGGCATCACAAATTCTGCATTTGACCTGATGCCTGAGGGCCATCTTGAAGTTATTGTTTTTAATTTTGTATAAAATTTTATACCCTCCATACCATGCATTGCACTATCTCCAAATAAAGATCTTTTCCATCCACCAAAACTGTGAAAGGCCATTGGTACAGGAATTGGCACATTAATACCTACCATTCCAACCTGAATCTTGCTCGCAAAAGTTCTTCCAGCATCTCCATCTCTTGTGTAAATGCTCACCCCATTTCCATATTCATGATCATTTATTAAATTTGCTGCATCCTCAAAAGTTTTTACTCGAACCACAGATAATACTGGTCCAAATATTTCTTCTTTATAAATTCTCATTTCTTTTTTAACATGGTCGAATAAACAGCCACCAATATAAAAACCATTTTCATATCCTTGTAATTTTAGGCTTCTACCGTCTACAACAAGCTTAGCTCCCTCTTTTACTCCTAAATCTACATATCCTCTTACTTTTTCTAAATGCTCTTTTGTTACTAAAGGTCCCATTTCAGAATTTTTATCCATTCCTGGTCCTACTTTTAAAGCTTCTGCTTTTTTTGAAAGTCTTGAAACTAGTTCATCACCTATATCTCCAACTGCTACCGCAACTGACTGTGCCATACATCTTTCTCCTGCAGACCCATATGCAGCTCCCATTAAACCATTTACCGCACCATCTAAATCACAATCAGGCATTACTACCAAATGATTTTTAGCACCCCCTAAAGCTTGAACTCTTTTTTCATTCTTGGCTGAATTCTCATAAATATATTTTGCAATTGGAGTAGAACCAACAAAACTTACTGCCTTTATATCTGGGTTTGTTAAAATAGCATCAACAGCCTCTTTATCTCCATTGATCACATTAAAAACGCCATCGGGTAAACCTGCTTCTTTTAAAAGTTCAGCTAATTTAATGGAACAAGAGGGATCTTTTTCAGATGGCTTCAATATGAAAGTATTTCCACAAGCAATTGCAATTGGAAACATCCACATCGGCACCATTGCTGGAAAATTAAAAGGTGTAATACCCGCAACTACACCTAATGGCTGTCGCATAGACCAGCTATCAACATTTGTGCCAACATTTTCTGAAAATTCACCTTTCAGCAAATGAGGAATACCACAAGCAAATTCAACAACTTCTAGGCCCCGAGTTAGTGAACCTTTTGCGTCCTCATAAACCTTTCCATGTTCATTCACAATTAGTTGTGTGAGTTCATCTGAATTTTTTTCAATAAGTTCCTTGAATTTAAACATGACTCTAGCTCTCACTAAAGAAGGTTTTACTGACCATTCTTGAAAAGCTTTTTTTGCAACTTCTACCGCACTATCCAAATCTTTTTTAGATGCGATTCTTACTTCTTTTTCTTGATCACCAGTTGCTGGATTAAAAACTTTACCCTTTTTATTTGATGTTCCGTGAATTATTTTTCCACCTACAAAATGTTCAATTAATTTCATGAATAGGACCTTTTAGATTAAAAATTGTTATTAGTCTATTGTTTAAATATTAGCTGTTGCTAACATTTTTTTTATTTCAGCAATTGCTTTTGCAGGATTTAAACCTTTTGGACAAGCGCTAGTACAGTTTAAAATTGTGTGACACCTATAAAGTTTAAGTTCATCTGCCACCTTTTTTAATCTTGAATTTCTCTCTTCATCTCTACTATCTATGATCCATCGATAGGCTTGTAAAAGTACTGCTGGTCCTAGATATTTATCACCATTCCACCAATAACTTGGGCAAGAAGTTGAACAACACGCACACATTATACATTCATATGCGCCATCTAGTTTAGCTCTATCTTCTTTAGATTGAAAAATTTCTTTAGTTTCCGACTTTGAATTTGATTTTAACCATGGCTCAATTGATTGATACTGTTTATATAAACCATCCAAGTCGCCTATTAGATCTTTTTTGACTTTAAGGTGTGGTAATGGATAAATATTGATATCACCATCTATTTCTTTGTGGGGAGTTGTACAGGCAAGGCCATTTTTTCCATCCATATTCATCGCACACGAACCACAAACTCCATGAGCACAAGATCTTCTATAAGCCAAAGTCGGATCTATTTCATTTTTAATTTTATTTAAAATGTCTAAAACTTTTGAAGGACAATTATCCATATCAACTTCATAGGTATCAATTCTAGGATTTTCCTCTGTAGACGGGTCCCATCTATAAACATTTACTTTTCTAAGATTTTTTGAACCAGTTTTATCCTTAAAATATTTACCTTTTTTTACTTTTGAGTTGTCAGGTAAACCTATTTGAGCCATCAATAAACTCTTTCCTGAGGTGGAAAATATTGCACTTCATTAGTCAATGTTGATTTGTGAACTTCTCTATAACTAATTTTTGTATCTTTTCCGTCACACCATGCAAGAGTATGTTGCATAAATTTATTATCATCTCTTTTTGGAAAGTCTTCTCTCGCATGTGCTCCTCGACTTTCCTTTCTGTTATAGGCTGAATCAACTGTTACTACAGCTTGTCTTATTAAATTATCAAATTCTAAAGTTTCAACTAAATCAGTATTAAAAATTAAAGATTTATCTTTAACTGATAAAGATTCTAGCCCATCATAAGTTTTTCTTATTTCATTAACACCTTCTTTAAGAGTTTTTTCAGTTCTAAAAACAGCACACTTGGACTGCATAGTTTTCTGCATTGATAACCTTAGTTCAGCTGTTCCAATGTCGCCCTGTGAATTTCTTATTTTATCAAAACGATCTAAGCATTTTTGGGTTTCTGTTTCACTGATTTCCTCGTGTGGAGTTCCTGGTTTTATTAGCTCTGATGCACGTTTAGCAGCTGCTCTACCAAAAACAACTAAATCAATTAATGAGTTTGAACCAAGTCTGTTTGCGCCATGAACTGAAACACACGCTGCTTCACCTATTGCCATTAAACCTGGAACAGTTTTTTCTGAACCATTTACAGTTAATACTTCTGCTTTATAATTTGTTGGAATTCCACCCATATTATAATGAACTGTTGGAACAACCGGAATTGGTTCTTTGGTAACATCTACATTAGCAAATAATCTTGCAGCATCAGTTATACCAGGTAATCTACTTTCGATAATATCCTTATCTAAGTGACTTAAATTAAGATGAACATGATCTTGATCTTTTCCAACTCCTCTTCCTTCATTAATCTCAATTGACATCGATCTACTCACAACATCTCTTGATGCTAAATCTTTCGCTTTAGGGGCATATCTTTCCATAAATCTTTCACCCTTAGAATTTGTAAGATATCCTCCCTCACCTCTTGCGCCCTCTGTGATCAATGTGCCATGACCATAAATTCCTGTTGGATGAAATTGAACAAATTCCATATCTTGCAATGGTAAACCTGCTCTTAATACCATCGCATTACCATCACCCGTACAAGTATGGGCTGATGTTGCAGAATAATATACTTTTCCATAACCACCTGTTGCGATTATAACAGTGTGAGCTCTAAATCTATGAATAGTTCCATCATTTAAATTCCAAGCAATAAGACCTTTGCAAGCTCCATCTTTCATTAATAAATCTAATGCAAAATACTCAATAAAAAATTCTGTATTATGTTTTAAAGCTTGTCCATATAAAGTATGTAAAATTGCATGACCTGTTCTATCAGCGGCTGCACAAGTTCTTTGTACAATTCCATTGCCGTAATTTTTGGTCATACCACCAAATGGTCTTTGATAAATTTTTCCATCTTCAGTTCTACTAAATGGAACACCATATTTTTCTAGCTCTATTACAGCCTTTGGTGCCTCCTTACAGAGATATTCAATACTATCCTGATCACCTAACCAATCAGCTCCTTTAACAGTGTCGTACATATGCCAACGCCAATCATCCTCACCCATATTTCCTAAAGCAGCGGAAATACCACCTTGCGCTGCAGAGGTGTGACTTCTAGTTGGAAAGACTTTTGAAATACAAGCTGTTTTTAAACCAGCCTCACTTAAACCAACCGCGGCCCTTAGACCAGAACCACCTGCTCCCAAGACTACCACATCGTATTCATGATTAATTATTTTGTAAGAACTCATAAATTAATTAATAATATAATTGTAATTAATGGAATTACCACAGCAGATACGTACAAAAAACCATTTGCGACATTTTTGATTTTATAATCTTTTATATAATCCTCAAAAACCTCACTAATACTTAATGCTGAAAAGAAATATGCAGTAATAATAAATAAACTAAATAAAAACTTAGATAATGGATTCGTAAAAAATTCCAATACCTCTGAATAACTCTGATCATAAATACTAATAAAACTTAAAATAAACCAGGCCATTAATGGAACTAATATTGCTCCACTTATTTTTAAAAAAATCCATTTTTTTGTTGCAGCAATCATTTTAAAATAAATTTTTTCCAATCAAATATAAAATTATAGTTAAAAAGATTGACCCTATAATTACTAAAAGACCAGTTATTTTAGTTGTCTTAAGTTCAAATCCATAACCTAAATCCATTATCAAATGTCTAATCTCACTTAAAATTTGAAAACAAAAAGACCAGGTCAATCCTAAAGTAATAAATTTTCCAATTTGAGAATTTAATAGTAAATTAACAACCTCATAACTATTTTCACCTAATAATAATAAAGATGCCCACAAACAAATTAATGTAATCCCAATTATATTTATTATGCCCGTAATTCTGTGTGAAATAGATACTAAAGACGAAATATGCCATTTATAAACTTGTATATGAGGGGATAATGGTTTTTTATTTTCCATGGTAATTTTTTTTAATTACTGTTTCTACAATTTCTACTGCATTCAAAGCCGCGCCTCTCAAAAGATTATCTGAAACGATCCATAAGTTTAATCCATTTTTAATTGTTTTATCTTCTCTTATCCTTGAAATAAAAGTTTCATCCATTCCCTCTGCTTCAATTGGAGTTGAATAACCGCCGTCATTTCTTTCATCAATAACTTTACAACCTTCAAAATTATTCAAAGCATCTCTTACCTTTTCCAGAGTAAAAGGTTTTTCAAATTGTAAGTTGACTGACTCAGAATGAGAGACAGAGATTGGTAATCTCACACATGTTGCCGTTAAATCAATTTTGGTATCTAAAATTTTTTTAGTTTCGTTCATCATTTTTAACTCTTCCTTAGTATAACCATCATCAGCAAATTGATCGATATGAGGGATGGCATTAAAAGCTATTTGTTTTGTAAAATTTTTAGATGATACTTTTTTACCATCTAAAACTAGTTTAGTTTGCTCAATAAGTTCATCCATGGGAGCTTTTCCACCTCCAGAAACTGATTGATAAGTAGACACGACAATTCTTTTGATAATAAATAGATCGTGTAAAGGTTTAAGAGCAATCACTAATTGAGCTGTTGAACAATTCGGATTTGCAACAATATTTTTTTTAATTTTTTTTAGATCATCTGAATTTACTTGTGGAACTATTAAAGGTACGTCTGGATCCATTCTAAAAAAACTAGAGTTATCAATTACCAAGCAATTTTTGGCTGCTCTTTCAGCAAATTTTTCAGAAATTTTTCCACCGGCTGCAAAAAAAGCAATATTAACTTTTGAGAAATCAAAATTTTCTAAATCAAGGACATCCATTTCCTTACCTCTAAAACCAATTTTTTTTCCAACACTTTTTGAGGACGCAACTAAATATAAATTATCTATTGAAAATTCTTTTCTCTCCAAAATTTCCAATGTTTTTCTACCAACATTTCCTGTTGCTCCTACAATTGCAATATTCATGATCTAAGTTTTATACTAGATGAAAGGTAAATCGCAAACTTTAAGAGCTAAAGAATTTCCATCAATTTCTATTGTTCCGGACGAAGATGCTTTGCAATATGGTTCTTTTATCATTGCAATACCAATAACTTTTTTAAAATGTGGCGAGTAACAAGCGGATCTTAGTTCTCCAATTATTTTCCCTTCATTATTCTTGATTTCTAAAGAACTAGTTAAAAGAATCTTGGTTAAATCTATCTGAACACCCATTAGCTTTCTATCAATTCCTTTTTCTTTCATTATTTTAAGTTTATCTTTACCTAAAAAGTTTATATCGGTCTCTAAATCGATATATTTATCAAAACCACATTGAAATGGATTATCATTGTTATCAAAATCATTCCCATAAGAAAGTAAACCACTCTCAATCCTTTCGATTAAATTTGGACATCCAGGCCTAACATTGAATTCTTTACCAATTTCAAAAAGATGATCGTATAACTTCAAACCTGAGTCGGTTTTTTCAACATAAATTTCAAAACCACCTTGTTTTGACCAACCAGATCTAGCTATTAAATGCTTTGCCCCATTAAAAGTGAAATAATCAAATCCAAAAAATTTTAACTCTTTTATTTTTTCACCAAAAACTTTTTCCATTAAATCAAAAGATTTAGGACCTTGAACTGCTAAGATATCTACAATTGGTTCAAAAATTTTAACATCAAATTTATTTCCTGAAGCAAGACCTTTTGCAAAAAAAATTACATCAGAGTCAGCAATTGAAATCCACCATCTATCTTCAGCTAATTTTAAAATAACAGGATCATTTACCAAATTTCCATTTTCATCGATCAAAGGGCAATAATAACATCTTCCTACTTTGGATTTCGATAAATCTCTACAAGTCATGAGTTGTACAAGTTTTGCAGCATCTTTGCCTAAAATTTCAACCTGTCTTTCTGCAGCTACATCCCAAATTTGAACATTCTTTTTTAAATGATCACAAGACTCTTCCAAGGAACCAAAAGCTGCTGGTAAAAGCATATGATTATAAACAGTATAAGCGGTAACACCTTGTTTCTCTATTCTAGAAGTATAGGGTGTACTTCTAACTCTTCTTGATTTGGCTATCGGATAACTTTTCATTTAATTAAAAATTCTAAAATCTTTTCTCTCATTTCAAATGCTTTTTCAATCATTATCATATGACCACAACCTTTAATTACATGAGTAGATGAGTTTTTTACTAAATTTGAAAATTTTTTCCCTGCATCTAAATTGATCATTTTATCTAACTCTCCGAAAATAAGTAATGTGGGAAGATCTAAAACTTTTGTTGCCTCTAACCCATTTGAGTAATTATTACACGCATTTAAATCGACTGCTAAAACTTCACTAATATCTCTCGGAGACTGAATTATTTTTTCTACTGGATTCCCACCAATAAATTTTTTTGAGCCTTCATAACCCCATTTCATCATTAATTTTACAGCATCAGAGTCACCATTATTTGCAAGTTCTATTAAATCAGGATGAACTGGCATTTTATTTGAGCCGCCAACTAAAACTATTTTAGTTAACCTGCTTTTATATTTAAAAGCATATTCAAGTATTTCTAAACATCCTTGAGAATGACCAACTAAAATCAAATTTTTTAATTGCAATTTTTTAAATACACTTTCTAGCCAATCAGCAATTTTTTCTATGGTATCTAAACATGGTCCATCTGAATTTCCATGACCAGGAAGATCGATAGACAATACATTGAAATTCTTATTCGAAAAAAATTGTTCAGTTAATGACCAAACTATGTGTGAAAGGCCACTTCCATGAAGAAATACTATTGTTTGTTTTTTTGGATCTATGCCTTGACCAGCATCAGATGCATGAATAGTTTTATTTTCTATTTCAAATATCAATCAATTACCTAAAATTTTTTTCTTAATTCAAATTTTTGAATTTTTCCCGTCGATGTTTTAGGTAGTTCACAAAAAACAACTTGTTTTGGCACTTTGAAACCTGCAAGGGTTTCTTTACAAAAACCAATTAATTCTTTCTCGGTTGTTGGTTTATCCTTTACCATCTCAATAAATGCACAAGGTACCTCTCCCCATTTTTCATCTGGTTTAGCTACAACGGCTGCAATAGATACTGAGGGATGTTTTGCAAGAGTATTTTCTATTTCTATAGAGGATATGTTTTCACCTCCAGAAATTATTATATCTTTAGACCTATCCTGGATTTTTACATATCCATCTGGATGCATGACAGCTAAGTCACCAGAATGAAACCAACCACCAGCCATCGCTTTATTTGTAGCATCCTTGTCCTTAAAATAACCCTTCATCACTACATTTCCTTTAATCATTATTTCACCAATCGTCTTTCCATCTTTTGGAACTTCAGTCATTGTTTCTGGATCCATCACAGCAATCCCTTCTGTATTTGGATATCTAACTCCTTGTCTGGCTTTAATTTCGTTCTGCTTTTCCTCATCGAAGTCATTCCAAGCATCATTCCACGCACATTGAGTTACATGTCCATAAGTTTCAGTTAATCCATAAACATGCATAACTTCAAAACCAAGTTCTTTCATTTTTTTAAAAATTATACTTGGCGGTGGGGCTCCTGCAGTAAGGACGTATACTTTTTGCTTTAATTTTTTTCTATCAGACTCTGGTGCACCAGTTATCATATTTAGTACAATAGGCGCTCCACCAAAGTGAGTAACATTATGTTTGTCTATTAATTCAAATATTTTTTTTACATCTATATTTCTTAGACAAATTGTTCTTCCATTTAACATGGGTATAGTCCAAGGATAACCCCATCCATTACAATGGAACATTGGGACGATAGTTAAAAAATTAAGTCTGTTTGGCATGTTCCAGGCAACTGCACTACCCGTGGACATTAAATATGATCCCCGATGATGGTAAACAACGCCTTTAGGGTTTCCGGTAGTTCCAGATGTATAGCTCAATGATATTGCTTGCCACTCGTCATCTGGCATTTTCCAATCAAATTTTTCATCACCGGTATTTAAAAAACTTTCATATTCTAGATCACCAATTTTTTCACACTTTGATTGGTCTGCAAATTTATCAACTATATCAATAATTGTGATTTTCTTTTTTAAAGTACTTAACGCTTTTTTAACTTCTATGTGTAATTGTCTATCAACAACAAGAACTTTAGCATCACTGTGTTCTAAAATATAAGCAATAGTTTTAGCATCTAATCTTATGTTAATTGTATTTAATACTGCACCAGACATAGGAACAGAGTAATGTCCCTCAAAAATTTCAGGTGTGTTGAAAGCTAAAAATGAGACAGTATCTCCTTTTTTAATTCCAATTTTATTAAGGGCGCTTGCAAATTTAATAGTACGTTTGTAAACATCAGCCCAGGTATATTTACGATCTTCATAGATAATTGCTTCATAATCAGGATAAATCTCGTTTGCTCTCTTCAAAAAAGTCAAAGGAGTTAAAGGAACATAATTTGCACTATTCTTATCTAAATTAGTATCGAAATGACTCATTTAATTGAATTTAAAATTCATAATATTGGAGCTTCCAGAAATTGCTGATTTGTAATGTTGTTCAGCTCTTGGTAGAACTTTATCAAAATAAAACCTAGCGGTATCGATTTTGTCATCATAAAAATTTTTATTTTCATTATAATCTTTAAAGCTTACCTCTAGTACTTTTATCCATGCGTAAGCAATCGAAACAAATCCGAGAGTTTTAAGATAATCATTAGCAGCAGCACTTACATCATCTTTATCTGTTTTAGATTTCTCAATCATCCAATCACTAAATTTTTTTAATACATCTAAATAATTATTAAAATCTGAGATGAATGGTCTTATTTTTTCGTTGTTAGAATTACATTCATTTTTAACCTGATCTAAAAATTTATAAATTACATTCCCATTCTTATTTGATAATTTTCTAAAAACTAGATCAGCAGCTTGTACAGAATTCGTGCCCTCGTAAATTGGTGTGATTCTATTATCTCGATACAACTGCTCTATTCCTTGATCTTTAGTATAACCATATCCACCATAAATTTGCATTGCATCACTAGTGATTTCCATTGCTAAATCTGTAAACAAGGATTTAACTACTGGAGTCATTAACGAGACATAATCAGATGCCTCCTGCCGAGCTTTTTCATCTGGATGATATAGGCTTACCTCAGTTTGTTGAGATAACCAAAAACATAAGGCTCTCTCGCCCTCAATAATAGATTTCATATTTAACAACGATCTTCTAATATCTGCATGCTCAATTATAAAATCAGCACCATTTTTAGATTTTGAATTATTCGACTTACCTTGCTTTCTCTCTTTTGCGTATGAAAGTGAATTTTGATAAGCAATCTCTGATATACCCAAACCCTGTATCCCAACAACGATCCTCTCAAGATTCATCATCGTAAACATTGCACTCAAACCTTTTTCCTTATCACCAATCATGTAACCAGTTGCTTCATCAAAATTAAGAACACAAGTTGCTGATCCTTTAATTCCCATTTTTGTTTCGATAGAACCAGTTGATATTCCATTTCTTGGACCAACATTCCCATCTTCTTTTACAATAAACTTTGGAACTAAAAACAGACTGATACCTTTCGTGCCAGCCGGAGAGTCATCCACTCTTGCTAGAACCAAATGAATAATATTTTCAGTTAAATCGTGATCACCAGAGGTAATAAAAATTTTCTGTCCAGTTAATTTGAATGTACCATCAGATTGTTTTTTAGCCTTTGTTTTTAGTAGCCCTAAATCAGTACCACATACTGGCTCAGTTAAGCACATTGTTCCACTCCACTTACCCTCTACAATTTTTGGTAAATATTTATTTTTTATTTCATCACTAGCATGATGGTTAATACAATTATAAGCACCAATACTAAGTTCGCTATAGAGTTTAAAAGAAAGGCTAGCAGAAGATAGCATTTCATCAAAAAATGCGCTCACTGTTTTTGGCATACCTTGACCCCCATATTTTGGATCACATGATAAAGATGTCCAACCATCCTCAATATATTTTTTATAAGCCTCTTTGTAACCCGGAGGCGTTCTAACAACTCCATTTTCTAAAATTGCAGGATTTTCATCTCCAACTTTAGCTAATGGTAAAATTAAATTTTGATTTATCTTTGCTGCTTCCTGTAGAATATCTTTTACTAAATCTGGGGTAACTTCTTTATATTTTTCCAATTCATTATACTCTTTGTTGTTTCTTAGTTTTTCAAAAAGAAACATCATATCTTCAACGGGTGCAGTATAAGTTGGCATAATTTGATTCTAAAATAATTAATTAATTATTGCAATTTTGAAATGATCGCATCACCCATTTGCGATGTAGTCACCTCTTTTGTACCTTTTGATAAAATATCTTTAGTTCTTAAACCATCATTTAATACATCCTGTACAGCTTTTTCCAGAGCTTCTGCCTCTTTATCTAAATCTAATGAATATCTCAAAGCCATAGCAAAACTTAAAATTGTAGCTATTGGATTAGCAATACTTTTACCAGCTATATCTGGAGCCGAACCATGAATAGGTTCATACATAGCCCTCATCTCTCCATCTTTATTTTTTGCACCTAAAGATGCAGAAGGTAAAAGACCTAATGATCCAGTCAACATTGAGGCTTGGTCAGATAACATATCTCCAAACAAATTATCTGTTACAATTACATCAAATTGCTTTGGATTTCTCAACAACTGCATAGCACAATTGTCTGCAAGCATATGACTTAGTTCAACGTCTTTAAATTCTTTATCGTGTAATGTCTGAACCTCTTCTTTCCAAAGTTGGCCTGCCTCCATAACATTTGATTTTTCACAAGAAGTTACTTTGTTTGATCTTTTTTTTGCTAAATCAAAGGCAACTCTAGCAACTCTTATAATCTCATTGCTTGTGTAAGTGTGAGTATTAATCCCTTTTCTTTCCCCGTTTTCTATTGGTTTAATTCCTCTAGGCTCACCAAAATATATTCCTCCAGTTAACTCTCTTACAATCATAATATCTAAACCTGAAACAATTTCAGGTTTTAATGTTGAGGCATCAACTAATTGTTTAAAACATATCGCTGGTCTCAAATTAGCAAATAGTTTTAATTCTTTTCTTAGTTTTAAAAGTGCTCTCTCAGGTTTTTTGGAAAACTCAACATTATCCCACTTTGGTCCACCTACAGCGCCCAACATAACAACTGCACTTTCTAATGCTTTATAGAAAACCTCATCTGTAATCGGTGTACCATGCTTATCGTAAGAACATCCTCCCGCTAAATCCTCATCCATCTCAAAATCTAGAGACTTTTTATCATTGAACCAACTGATAATTTTTTTTACCTCACCAATAACTTCGGGACCAATACCATCTCCGGGAAGTAATAGTATCTTTCTCTTTTTTACCTTAATCACTTATAATCCATGGCTTAGAGCTTTTTAATTTTTGCTCAAAACTTTTTATCTTGTCAGACTTATTTAAAGATAGCGCAATGTCATCTAAACCTTCGAGAAGACATTTCTTTTTAAAGGAGTCTATTTTAAATTTAATTTCATTATTACCATAAACTATTTTTTCCTCTTTAAGGTCTACTGAAATTTCTTCTTTTCTATTAGCATATTCAGACAACTCTTTTATTTTTTCCTCATCAACAATAATTGGTAAAATTCCATTTTTAAAACAATTGCTATAAAAAATATCAGCAAAACTGGAGCTAATTACACATGTGATACCAAAATCTAATAATGCCCAAGGAGCGTGTTCTCTTGAGGATCCACAACCAAAGTTTTTTCCTGCTATCAGAATTTTTGAATTTGTAAATGGATCTTTATTTAATATAAAATCCCCTATTTTATTTCCATTATCATCATACCTCATTTCAAAAAACAAATTTTTTCCAAGTCCAGTTCTTTTAATTGTTTTTAAAAACTGCTTTGGGATAATCATATCAGTGTCGATATTTACTATTGGTAAATATGCTGGAATACTTTTTAATGTAGAGAATTTTTGCATTAATTTTGATACTTTCTTACATCATCCAAATTCCCAGAAATTGCTGCTGCAGCTGCCATTCCTGGGCTCACAAGGTGTGTTCTTCCACCTCTACCTTGTCTTCCCTCAAAGTTTCTGTTTGATGTAGATGCACATCTTTGCTCTGGTTTTAATTTATCAGCATTCATTGCTAAACACATAGAACATCCTGGTTCTCTCCATTCAAAACCAGACTCTTCAAATATTTTATGTAAACCTTCTTGCTCTGCTTGTTCTTTCACTAGACCAGATCCTGGGACAACCATTGCATGCACATGAGAGGCAATTTTTTTATCTTTTAAAATCTTTGCTGCTTCTCGTAAATCCTCAATTCTTCCATTTGTACAACTACCTATAAAAACCTTATCTATCTTAATATCTTTAGCAGCCATATCAGGTTTTAAACCCATATATTTTAGAGCTCTTTCAATAGAATTTTTTCTATCCTCATCCTTTTCATTGTCTGGGTTTGGTACTTTATCCTCAATAGTAATGACATCTTGAGGTGAAGTACCCCAAGTAATCATCGGTGAAATTTCATTAGCTTGAAGACTTATTTCTTTGTCAAAATTTGCACCATCATCAGATTTTAAACTTCTCCAGTACGCTAAAGCTTTATCCCATTTTTCACCTTTGGGTGACATAGGTTTTCCCTCCAAATACTTGAAAATTTTTTCGTCTGGTGCAATCAAACCTGCTCTTGCTCCACCCTCTATAGTCATGTTGCATATAGTCATTCTTTGCTCAACACTTAATGATCTGATTAAATCACCAGCATACTCAATAACAGATCCTGTTCCACCTGCTGTTCCTATTTTTCCAATTATTTGTAAAATTACATCTTTTGAAGTAACACCTAACGGAAGTTTTCCATTAACATTAATTCTGAAATTTTTTGCTTTTTTTTGCACTAAAGTTTGCGTTGCTAGTACGTGTTCAACCTCTGAGGTGCCTATACCAAATGCTAAAGCACCAAACGCTCCATGTGTAGCTGTATGACTATCTCCACAAACTATAACTGTTCCAGGTTGAGTAAATCCTTGTTCAGGACCAATTATATGAACTATGCCTTGACGCTTATCCTCCATTCCAAAGAGTTGGATATCAAATTCCTTACAATTCTTTTCTAATGTATCAACTTGAATTTTAGATTCTTTATCTGAAATACCATTTGTTCTATCAGTAGTTGGGACGTTGTGATCTGCAACGGCCAATGTAAGCTTTGGGTGTCTTACTTTTCTTTTAGAATTTCGTAAACCTTCAAATGCTTGTGGACTGGTCACTTCATGAACGAGATGCCTATCAACAAATAATAAAGCTGTTCCATCATCTTGCTGATCAACTAAGTGTTCTTTCCAAATTTTGTCGTAAAGAGTATTAGGCATTGAAAAAAAAATTATTTTTTTTCTGGAGAAGTTTCAAGTTTTTCTTCAGTTTTAGGTTTTGTTTCAATTTTGGCTGTTTCTTCTTTTTTTGGCTCTTCCTTAGGAGTTTCTTCTTTCTTAGCCTCTGCCTTAATTAAATCTTCTTTATTATCAGATGCTTCTGTTGAAACAGGAGCTAAATTTTCTTCAGTTACTGTTTCTGGTTTTACATCTATATCAATACCAATCTTCTTTCTTATTTTTTCGGCAATTCTAGCTGATTTACCAGTTCTATCTCTTAAGTAATATAGTTTAGCTCTTCTAACTTTTCCTGAACGAATAACTTTAATTGAGTCAATTACTGTACCAAATAGTGGGAATGTTCTCTCAACACCTTCACCAAAAGAAATCTTTCTAACTGTAAAAGAAGAATTTAAATCTCTGCTTTTTTTGGCAATACATACTCCTTCAAAATACTGAATTCTTTCTTTTTTTCCCTCTGTAATTCTTACACCAACTTTTACAACATCACCTGGAAAGAATTCTGGAATCTTTTTTTCCGAAAGAATTTTTTTTACATTATGTTGATTTATTTCTTCAATCGTTTTCATTTCAATATTTATCAAGTTAATCCTTCTTATATTTTTGCCACAAATCTGGTCTTCGGACGCGTGTTATAGCCTCAGATTGAGATAAACGCCAGTCTTTAATTTTGCTATGATCCCCTGATAATAAGACATCTGGTACTGATTTTTCCTCCCAAATTTGAGGTTTTGTATATTGAGGATACTCTAAAAGACCATTTTCAAAAGTTTCCTCCGAAGATGATTTATCATTACCTAAAACTCCAGGCAAAAGTCTTAACACACTATCAAGAACTACAAGAGCAGCTGTTTCCCCTCCAGAAAGCACATAATCTCCTATGCTTATTTCCTCAATATTTCTTGTGGATAGTACTCTTTCATCAACACCTTCGAAATGTCCACAAATTAAACTGAATGATTTTTCTTTTGATAAATCTTGTGCAAGTCTTTGATCAAATTTTTTTCCTTTTGGCGAAAGATAAAAAATTCTTTCCCCCTTCTGGATATTTTTATCAATTGATTTTGCTAGTATGTCTGCTTTTAACAGCATACCTGATCCACCACCATATGGAGTGTCATCAACAGTTTTGTGTTTATCTGTTGCTGCATCTCTTATGTCTACTACATTAAGACTCCATATCTTTTTAGCCATTGCTTTTCCATATAATCCTTTGTTTAACGGTCCAGGGAAAATTTCTGGATAAAGTGTTAACACTTGTGTTTTTAACATAAGTAAACCTTAAATTACTTTTTTTCCTCTTTTGGAGCTTCCTCTTTTTTAGCTTCTGCTTTTGGAGCTTCTGCTTTTGGAGATTCCTCTTTTTTAGCTTCTGCTTTTGGAGCTTCTTCTTTTTTTGCTCCATCTGTCGGTGCTGCGTCTGGTTTTGCTGCCTCTTCCTTTTTAGCATCATCAGACCCCTCTTTTTTTCTATCTTTTTTTGGAATAGCTTTTTGAGGATTATTACCATTAGCAGGCATTGGCATTAACTCATTTTCACCTAAGATTCTTGCTACTCTTGTAGTTGGTTGTGCACCTTGGCCTAACCAATATTTAATTCTTTCAGCCTCTAATCCTATTCTCTCTTTTTTTTCTTTAGGTAATAGAGGATTAAAAAAACCAACTTTTTCTATGAAACGTCCATCTCTTGCAAAACGACTATCAGCTACAACAACTTTGTAAACTGGTCTTTTCTTTGTTCCACCTCTTGATAATCTAAGTTTTAACATTTACTCTCCTTTTTTATTTTAATTGATTAAATAATTCTGGTGGTATTCCTTTGTCAGACATACCTTTCAGATTTCCTTTAGACATCTTTCTCATCATTTCAGACATCATTTTAAATTGTTTTAACAATTTATTGATAGTGGCTGGATCAGTTCCAGAACCATTAGCAATTCTTTTTTTTCTAGAACCATCGATTATTTTTGGGTTCTCTCTTTCTTTTTTTGTCATCGATAAAATTATAGCCTCGTTCTTAGTGATAACACTCTCGTCAATACCAGCAGAATCCATTTGTGATTTAACTTTAGAAATACCTGGCATAAAAGACATAATTCCCTCTATTCCACCCATTTTTTTCATCTGTCTTAGTTGAGTTAAATAATCTTGCATTGAAAATTGTCCCTTTTTTAAATTCTCTTCTGTCTTTTTAATATTTTCTTCACCTAAATCTTGTGCTGCTTTTTCAACTAGAGATACAATATCTCCCATTCCAAGAATTCGGTTAGCAATTCTATCAGGATGAAACACCTCAAAATTTTCAATTTTTTCTCCTACCCCTAAAAACTTAATTGGAACCTCTGATACAAATTTCATACTTACCGCAGCCCCACCTCTGGCATCACCATCAGCTCTTGTTAAAATAATTCCTGATAAACCTACAGTATTTTTAAATTCTTTTGCAACTGATGCTGCTACTTGACCTGTTAAAGAATCTGCAACTAAAAAAGTTTCAGCGGGATTGATTATATTTTCAATCTGCTTTATTTCACTCATCATTTGAAGATCTATTTGTGTTCTGCCAGCTGTATCAAATAAGATAATGTCGGCACCATTTAAATTTGCAGCACTTATTGCTCTTTGACAAATATCTGCTGGTTGTTGACCCTCTATAATTGGTAAAGTTAAGATATCATTGTGCTCACCTAAAGATTTCAATTGTTCTTGTGCAGCTGGTCTATAAATATCTAAGCTGACCATCATTACCTTCTTTTTCTTTGTATTTTCTAAATATCTTGCAAGTTTTGCAGTAGTGGTAGTTTTACCTGAACCTTGTAGACCAACTAACATCATTGGTACGGGAGGAACGGCGTTTAAATTTACATCAATGTTTTTTTCACCTAATAAATTAACTAATTCGTCATAAACGATTTTTACAACCATATCACCAGGAGATGTAGATCTGATAATTTCTTGACCTAAAGCTTTAGGTTTAACTTTTTCAATAAAATCTTTTGCGACCTCAAGTGATACATCAGCCTCTAGTAAGGCTTGTCTAATGGCTCTAAGGCCTTCATCAACTTGACTCTCATCAAGCGAAGGGGCTTTTTTTAGAGAGGAAAAAACTTCCTCAAATTTATTTGTTAAATTTTCAAACATATTTATTTCACACAGCAGTAATCGCACTAGTGGGCGAACCCTCGCTGACTAGTGTCGATCTCTTTGTTTCCAAAGACACCGCAAATTTAACGTTTTTGCGGAAACTGCCACAAACTATAATAGAGGTTCAAAAAGTCAATAAATAAGTTAAATAACTATATATGGATATTAGGGCTTTTAAAATGGATGGATTAGGTAATGATTTTGTAATAATTGATAATAGACAAAAGATTACCAATTTGACTAAAGATCAGATCATAAAAATTTGTGATAGAAATTTTATTGGCTGTGATCAATTAATATTTATTGAATCTAGCAAATCAAGTGATGCAAATTTAAAATTTTTTAATTCTGATGGAGGAGAGTCTGGTGCGTGTGGAAATGGTACTAGATGTGTTGCAAAATTAATCTCCGAGGAGACAAAATCTGAAAACATCATTTTGTCAACTTCAAATGGAAATTTAGAGTCAAAAATATTAGATAAAAACATTGTTACGACTGAAATTGGTAAAGCTAAATTACAATGGAACGAAATTCCTTTATCAGAAAAACTAGATACAAAAAATTTAAATATTAAGATTATTGACTCAAATAACAAAGAACATTCAGGTGGGACGGCAGTTAATGTTGGAAATCCACATATTGTTTTTTTTGTAAACGAAATTGAAAATTTTAATATTGAAAAAATTGGACCCGAAATTGAAAATCATAAAATTTTTCCAGAAAAATGTAATGTTACAATTGCTACAATAATTAATAAAAATTTAATTAGAGTGAAGGTATGGGAAAGAGGAGCGGGGCTGACCAAAGCATGTGGAACAGCTGCATGTGCAACAGCATTTGCTGGTAAATTAAATGATCTTACTGAAAATAAAACAGACATAGAATTTCAAACAGGTAAATTATCAATTCTTATAGATGATAAAAATTCAATCCACATGAAAGGACCCGTTTCAGAAATAAAAGAAATTGAGTTCAAACTATAATGGGAATTTTTGATAAATTTAAGATAGGCTTTAAAAAAAGTGCATCTGCACTGACATCTGGACTAAAAGAAATAATTATAAAAAAAGAAATTGACGATAAAAATTTAAATAAAATTGAAGAATTTTTAATTGAGTCAGATGTAGGTGTCGAGGCTGCGTCTGAGATCAAGGAAATCATTTCAAGTAAAAAAATCGATCCAAATAAAGATTTATCAACCGAGATAAATCTTATTTTAAAAGAATATATTATTAATATAATGAAACCTTTAGAGAATAATTCTTTTTTCGAAAAAAAAGATAAACTCAATGCAACATTAATCTCAGGTGTGAATGGTGTTGGCAAAACAACAACTATTGGTAAAATAGGTAAAATTTTAAAAACTAACGGGAACAAAGTTATGTTTGCCGCTTCTGATACTTTTCGAGCAGCAGCTATTGAACAATTAGAAAACTGGGCAAATAAAATTGACGTTAAAATAACTAAATCATCTCAAGGTTCTGATCCAGCATCAGTCGCATATAAAGCAGTTGAAGAAGCAATCAAAAATAATTTTCACCAAGTATTAATCGATACTGCTGGAAGACTACAAAATAAAAAAAATTTAATGGAGGAATATAAAAAGATAGCCAATGTAACAAAAAAAATTGACCAGGATGCCCCTCACAACATTATTTTAGTTTTAGACGCAACATCGGGACAGAATGTAATTAATCAAGTAGAAGAATTTAACAAAATTATTCCATTAACTGGTTTAATCATGACCAAATTAGATGGAACTGCCAAAGGCGGTATTCTATTGGCGATAGCAAAAAAATATCAATTACCTATTATTGCTTTAGGCTTGGGTGAAAAAGAAGACGACTTACAATTATTTAATGCAGAAAAATTTGCTGAAGCTTTTACGCAGGTTAATTGATTAAATTACTCGAGATTAAAGGTTTATAAATACTACACTTATAATTATCTTTAAATTTATAATGCCCACAATCCTTAGAAAAAGACGAAATAATAAAATCAAATTTTCCTGTAGTGGGGTAAAGTTCAAGTTTCTTATTAAAAATATCATACTTAAAGTTTGCGTTTAAACTTTTAACTGCACTAATCATCACCAGTGTTTTATCATCTTTTAAAAGATAATAAGCAAAGTCGTCTGGAAATACAGGAAAGTCATATTCCTCTAAATGAAACTTGGCTTGAGAGGGAAACCAATCATAAGAGATCAATGGTGAAGAAGACTTTGTTGAATAATTATAGATATAAAGATCTTTTGGATAATCATTTATATAATTACTTTCTTCACCTCTAGCTAAAATCGATTTCTCTCGCCCCTTAAAATATAGCGCAAATTTTTTGTTGTGAGAGTCCATATGATCTATGTGAAATAAATCATCAGGATAAAATGAATTATCTTTCGAAAAAGCAAAGCTTTTTAAAGTTATGAATAAAATTATAATAATAAAAACATTTTTCACTTTTTAAACTTAAACTTAAATCTTGAAAAATATTTGTTTAGAATATGGCTTAATTTAAATTAATCAAAAAAGAGTTTAGTGCTTTTACAAGACTCTCGTCATACTCCATCATATGATTGTCATATTTGGTAAAATACGAATATTTGGGTTCATTAGCTATCTCAAACATCTTTTTACCCATCTCAAAAGGAACAATTTGATCTTTTTCACCATGCATTATCAAAATTGGAGATTTAATATTTTTAATTTTGTTTTTATTTTCAAATTTATCTTTGAGTAAAAGACCAACAGGTATATATGGATAAAATTTTTTAGCCGCATCAATCATTGATGTGAATGGAGTTTCTAAAATAACACCTGCAAACTCTTTGTTCTGGGATAAATGTGTTGCAACTCCTGTTCCTAATGATTCTCCATAAATTACTATATTTTTTTCATCTACACCTTTTTTTACCAACCATTTAATTGCACTTTCACCATCCTCATATAACCCAGACTCTGATGGTTTACCCTCGTTACCACTAAAACCTCTCCAAGCAATTATTAAAAAATTAACACTCATGTCTCTAAAATGATTTAATTTATGAATTCTATTTTCTAAAGATCCAGCATTTCCATGAAAAAATAGAATTGTTTTATTTTTTTTTATATCTTTTTCATGATACCAACCCAATAAATCTAATCCATCTTGGGTTGGGACTTTTACTTTTTCAATATAAACTGAGAGTTTGTCATCAAAATAATTATTTTCATCAGGATGATACATTAAGTTCCTTTGATAAAAATAAAGAAATACTAAGAGAAATATGTAAACTAAAATTGTTAGTTGTAAAAATAATAACAAACTATTCCTAAACCTTTTTAACATTATTTTTCTTTGCTAAATATACGCCAAAAAATACCAGAATAGTCCCAATAATATGGTAATTTTCAAATTTTTCGTCAAATAAAAAGTATCCATAAATTGCACCGTAAACTGTAAAAACATAAAGCGTAAAGCCAGTTAAAGATGCACCTAATTTTTTTTGAGCTATAGTATAAAGTGTAAAGGCAATTATCCCTGGCGATATAGCAGCAAAAATCACCCATAAATAAAATTCTGTTACAAAAATAGTCTCTTTATAAAATAATTCCTCACCAACATAAAAGGGTAACAAACTTAAAGCACCAAAAAAGGAAATCATAGCAAATCTATCGAAAATTTTTAATTTTGATTTCCAATAAAATAAATAAATAGAATATAAAGCCCAACCAACTGCAGCAGCTAACATCCATAAATCACCAATTGTAAATCTAAGATTAATTAATAAATCAATATTACCTTTAATGATAATGACAAAAACACCAATCAAACAAGCAATTAAACCAATTACCTTTGTCAAATTTATTTTTTCTTGAAAAAAGAAATATGAAATCAAAATAATAAAAACTGGAGAGGATGTATAAATTATTCCCATATTAGTTACGGTTGTTGTCTCACCAGCTAAAAAAGGGAAAGCGCCACATACACCACACCCCATTGACCCCAAAAAAAATAATTTTTTATATTCCTTTTTAATTATATGAAAATTATTTTTTAAAGTTACATAAGTAAATGGTAATAAAATCAAAAAAACCACTGTCCAACGCCAAAATGCAAGTGAAATAGGCGGGACAAATTCAACACCACCTCTAGCAACAACTAAGTTACTAGCCATAAAGATTGGTTGTATAAATAGTAATGATAATGGAAATATATCTGTCTTAATATTTTTCAATTTAATTGATATTAATCTTTATCAAAAAAGGCTTCGTATATCATCATGATGATAGCTGCACCCATTAAGAGATAAACTGGAATAACATCCAAGAAGCCTATCATCATTGATCTTGTCAAAGTTGTAGCTAAACCAATTAAAAAGAAAACTGCAAAAGATAATCCTATGATTGTAGTAATTTTATTCATTTTATTCCTGACATTCTTTTTCTAACCAATTAGCAACTCCTAGAAATCTATGATCATCATATTTATTGCCAATTAATTGAACGCCTAATGGTAAATTATTTTCTCCTTCAAGTAAAGGTAACGAAATACATGGTGTGCCAAGATAAGACCAAACTTTATTAAATTCTGCTGTTCCTGTACTTTTTAAACCCTTTGGTGCAACACCCGGGCTAGCTGGTGACAAAACTCCATGATAATCCTCAAAAACTTCCTCGTAAGACTCATAGCCTCTTTTCATAAAATCAATTGCTTCTGCGTATTCTTTCGCGGAATGTTTATTGCCTTTTGTAATTGCATCTTGCATATACTTCGATAATTTCTTTTTAAATTTTTTAAAATACACTGAAAAATTATTGGCTAAATCAGTCTCATGAATAATTTGGTGATACTTGTGAATATCCTTAAAATAAGAAGGTGTATCAAAAATCTCGATATTTTTTTTGAATGAATTAATAAAATATTCAAATGACTCTCTAGACTTTTTATCTATTAATTTCCAATGTTCAGTTTTATAAAAAATAAATTTAGGATCAAATAAAGGTCCTTTTTTTGTCTCAGATAAAATATTTTCCGTTGAGTAATGTATAGTTGCTGGATCAAATTTATCTTTTTTTATCAATACTTTTGCTAACATAGCCACATCCTCAACTTTTCGGCCAAAGATTCCTATATGATCTAGATTATAAGAAGTTCTTAAAACACCATTTCTAGATATCAAACCATAACTAGGTTTATAACCCACAACTCCACAATAGGATGCTGGTCTAATAATGGATCCTCCAGTTTGTGATCCAATTGATGCAGGTGCCATAAACGAAGCCACTGAAGCAGCTGATCCGCTTGAAGAACCACCTGGTGTTCTTGTTTTATCATGTGGATTTGTGGTTGCCGGGGGTCCTAAATAAGCAAGTTCTGAGGTTGCTGTTTTACCCATTACAATCGCTCCGGATGCATGAAGCAGATCAATTATTTCAGCATTTTGTGAATATGATTTACCTTTTCTAATAACTGTTCCACATTCGGTTGGCATATCAACTGTCCCAATAATGTCTTTAACCGCAATAGGCACTCCATGAAGTGGACCAATTGGTTTACCAGATCTTCTATGATCGTCAGCTTCTGCAGCTTTTTCTAATAAAACTTTTTTGTCAAAATGGGCCCAAGCCTTTATATCTTTGTCAAATTTATTGATTCTTTCGATATACTTTTCACAAACATCAACAGAGGTGAGTTGGGCATCTTTAATCTTTGCAGCAAGTTCTTCAAGACTTAAAGAAAATATATCTGTCATTTAAAATTAGTTTGCAAATAATGTCTCTGGTAACCAAAGTGCTATACCTGGAAATAAATACATTAGAACCATAGCTAAAATCACAATACCTAAAAATGGCATTATTCCTCCAAAGATCTGCATCAATTCAACATTCTTTGATTGAACTCCCTTTAGGTAGTAAGCAGACATTGCCATGGGGGGTGTCAAAAATGAGGTTTGTAAATTTAGAGCAATCAACATTGCAAAGAAATACGGATTTACTCCAAAAAATTCGACTAATGGTAAAAATATTGGTACAAAAATAATTAATATCTCCGTCCACTCCAATGGCCAACCTAATAAAAATATAATCAATTGTGTAATAACTAAAAATTGCCAAGGCTGTAAATTTAGAGATTTAAAAAAATGCTCGAAAACTTCGTGACCACCAAGATAAGAAAATACAGAAGCAAATGTCCACGATCCTATGAAAAGCCACATGATCATTGCAGTTGTTTTAGCTGTCAAAAAGACAGACTCTTTAAAATTTTTCCACTTAAGGGTTTTATAAAAATATGAAAGCACCAACGATCCAAATGCACCGACGGCTGCAGCTTCAGCAGGTGTTGCTATTCCAGCTAAAATTGTACCTAGAACTAAAATTATCAATGAAAATAAAGGTAAGAAGGAGACAAGAACCTCTTTAAGAATTACTGCTGTAGGAGGTATTTCCTCAGCCGCAGGTTTTGGCGCTATTGATGGATTTAACCAAGCTCTGAACACTGCGTATGCAATGTAAAGTCCCGCTAACATAAGTCCTGGAAAAATAGCAGCTGCAAATAACCTTAGTGGTGATAGTTGAGCAATTACAGAGTAAACGATCAACATAATACTAGGTGGAATTAAAATTCCTAAACATCCACCTGAACAAATTATTCCAGATGCAAATTTTTTATCATAACCAGCTTTAATCATAGCAGGCCATGCTAGTAGTCCCATTAAAGTAACAACTGCACCTATAATACCTGTTGCTGTTGAAAATAGGGCACAAGTAATCAGTGCTGCAACTGCCATTGATGCAGGAAGCTTATGAGATGCTAATCTAATTGCAAAAAATAGTTTTGCTACAATACCTGCTCTTTCAACTAAATATCCCATGAATAAAAAGAGCGGGACAGCAGTAAGGACATTATTATCCATAACAGTGTAGGTGTTTTGAACAAAAAGTTGGAATATCCTATTATCAAAAAGGTGTTCCATCTTAGTTGGATCAAAGTAAGCATAATATCCAAAACCTAGTCCCATCGCCATTAAAGTAAAGGCAATCGGAAAACCTAATAGTACGGCAAATAAAAATATACCCATCATCATAATTGCCACTTCAGGATTTGTCAGACTAAATAACATCTTCTTTATTTCCCTCTTGTGAAGTTCTCATTAATACTTTTTCAGTTTCTTCGGCATCACGCTCTGTTCCTCTTTCTGGCCAACTACCAGTTTTAATACATATAATACATCTGAACACTTCACCTATTCCCTGAAGGGTTAACAGACTTCCAGATAAAGGTATTAAAGATTTCGCCATATAAATTTGAATTTGAGCTGGACTATTCCAACTTGTTTCTTTTATTTTCCAAGCTAGCGCAGCATACTCGTAACCATAAAAGGCTAATGCAATTACGCCAGGGAAAAAGAAAATAAAATATAAAACTATATCTATCCAAGCTTGTACTCTTTGAGAAAATAATCTGTAAATGACGTCTCCTCTTACATGTGCCTCGGTACACAAAGTATATGCACCAGCCATCATAAAAATCGCACCATACATTTGGAGACTAAAATCGAAATTCCATAAAGTTGGTGCATTTAAAGCATATGCCATAAAAACCTCATAGCACGTTCCACCCATCAAAATTACAATACACCAGGAAAATGCTTTACCCATTGAGACGCTTAATCGGTCGGCAAATTTTATATAAGATCTCATCATAGATATAGACTCTTATTGAATTGTTTTGAATTAATCAAATAAAAAGGGGGCCGAGGCCCCCTCATTAAAATTTATAAAAAGTTAATTATAACTTAACTTTTGCTATTGGACCAAACTCATTTTCATATGCAAGTTTGTAATTCGGCTGATTCATCAGCAAGTATTTCATTACTCTCTTCGCATATGCTTTCTGAGAATCTACGACTTTCTTAAAGAAAGGATCTTTCTTATTGAAATCACCGATTACCTTATCCCAACCTTTTAATTGTTGAGCTAAGATTTCATCAGAAGTTTGGTAAACATTTACTTTATGCTCATTCATTAACTTAGCTAAGTCAGCTGAGTATCTTACTAAAGCTTTAAAGTAGTTATCACTATTTGCAGCATAAGCAGCATTTTTCAATATTGCTTGGTGTGCAGGTGATAAACTATTATATGTTTTTTTGTTAACTGGTATCTCAAACATCTCTTGAGATTGGTGGAAGCTTCCTAAGTGATAGTGCTTAGAAACATCTTGCATACCAAACTGAGAGTCTGAAGTTGGGTTGTTAAACTCAGCAGCTTCAATCAAACCAGTTTTCATCGCTGGTTGAATTTCACCACCTGGTAATTGTCTAACTACCATTCCCATTGCAGTTAAAACGTTAGTCGCTAAACCAACAGTTCTGTACTTCATACCTTTAACATCAGACACTTTAGTTACGTTCTTTTTGAACCAACCAAAAGGCTGAGCTGGCATAGGCATATGGAAAAAACCAACATAATCGAAACCAACTTTTGCAAGTGTTTCGTCATATAGTTTTCTTCCTCCACCATACTCCATCCATCCCATAACTTCTTGAGATGACATTCCATATGAAGGACCAGTTCCAAATAATGATGCAGCAGGGTTTTTACCATACCAATATGCAGTCACCCAGTGACCCATGTCTACTACACCGGAACTAACCGCTTGTCCGATTTCTGAAGTCTTTACAACTGCTCCAACCGGTTGAAGATCAATCTGAAGAGATCCTCCAGACATTTCTTTAACCATGTTACAATAGTCTCCAGCCATTTCGAAAAAGATGTTAGCTCCACTTGGCCATGCAGCTTGCATCTTTAAAGTTGTTGCTGCATTTGCCTTCACATATGGCATTGCAACAGCGGCTGCAGCTATAGCACCAGTCTTAGCAGCAGTTTTAAAGAACTTACGTCTTGAAGATGTTTTCACCTTCAATGATTTATTTTCTTTAGTCATTATTACTCCTATAAAGTTAATTAACTTGATTAATTAAAACATAGAATCAGATTAGAGTCTTTCTAAAAAAAGGCGTAGATGTCGCAATAGTTGAATTAGATTCAATCCAGAGTAGAATTAATTTACTTTATTTTTACAATTTCCAGTTTTAAAAAACTCATCAATATTATCGATTGCTAAGTTTGCCATTGCAATTCTTGTGTCCTTTGTTGCGCTTCCTAGGTGTGGAAGAATAAATGCTGACTTAATTTTATTATAACCAGGATTTAAGTTTGGCTCATTTTTATAAACATCTAATCCAGCTGCATATATTTTTCTTCGATTCAACGCATCAATTAAGGCTTCATCGTTGACAATATCTCCTCTGGCGACATTAGTAATTACTGCTCCTTTAGGGAAATATTCAACTGTTTCTTTGTTAATCATGTTTTCTGTTTCTTTAGTAGCAGGACAACAAATTGATAGGACATCAGAAACTGAAAAAAGACTTTTGATATTATCATGATAAATCGCTCCCTGCTCTTTTTCATCACTTAACTTTGATCTATTGTGATAATGAATTATCATGCCTAACGACTTTGCAATCTTTGCAATTTTTTGCCCTATTCTTCCCATGCCTAGAATACCAAGTCTGGAGCCTGTCAATTGCTTACCTATTAAATAGTCTGCTGACCACTTCCATCCACCTTCTTGAGCAGATACTATTCCTTCAGAGGCTCTTCTGCATGCGCCTAAAATTAAAAGTATCCCAATTTCAGCTGTCGCATCAGATAAAACCTCAGGAGTATTGGTAATTGCAATGCCTCTTTTTTTTGCAGCATCTAAATCAATATTTCCAAATCCAACTGCAAAATTTGAAATAATTTTTATCGTGTCTGGCAATTTGTTGATTGTTTCTTTATCCATTTTATCTGTGAGAGAAGATAAAATTCCATCACATCCTTTACTCATTTCTATTACTTTTGACTGAGAGTATAGCTCATCATTATTATTGAATATTGGATCAAAAGTTTTAGTGGCTTTATCCTCACTCTCTTTAATTAATTTTCTAGTGATTAGAATTTTTTTCATTAAAATATAAAATTAACTAATTCAGATCGAATATCTTGCCAGGATTCATTATATTATTTTGATCAATGCTCCTCTTAATCAATTTCATTAATGGAATGTTGTCAGCATGTTCTTTTAAAAGATATTCTTTTTTATGTAACCCAACTCCATGTTCTCCGGTGATTGTACCTTTCAATTCAAGTGCTTTATTAATTAATAAGTCGTTAAATTCTCTTATTTTTTTGTATGTCTCTTTGTTTTCAGGGTCAAAAGGCAAAAGCACATGAAAGTTTCCATCACCTAAATGACCTACCATCGGAGCTCTTAATCCAAATTTTTTTGCCTGCTCTTCTGCGTAATTTACACATTCAGTTATATTTGAAATTGGTAAACACACGTCAGTCGAATAAACTCTTCCATTATTTATCAATGCTTTAACTGAATAATAAACATCCCATCGGGCTTTCCAAAGCTTATTTCTCTCTTCTAAATCTTTTGCCCATTTAAAAGAACTTCCATTATTATCTTTCGATATTTCCTCAACAATTTTAATATTTTCATTATTAGATGCCTCGGATCCATGAAACTCAAAAAATAAAGTTGGCACTGCTTCGATATCTTTCAATTTAGAGTAATTAATACTAATACCCATTTGATCTTTGTTTAGCATTTCAATTCTAGCGATCGGAACTCCATATTGAATAACTTGTTGGGCAGTTTGAACTGCATTTTCTAAAGTTGGGAAATGACAAACTGCAGACATAATGCTTTCTGGTATTGGCGATAATCTCAATTGAACTTCTGTAATTATGCCTAACGTTCCCTCTGAACCTATAAATAAATTGGTTAAATTATAACCTGCTGATGTTTTTTTAGTTCTGCTACCAGTATTTACAATATCTCCATTAGGCAAAACAACTGTGAGTCCACTGATTACAGTTTTCATTGTTCCATATTTTACAGCCATTGTACCTGAAGCTGATGTTGAAGCCATACCTCCAATTGCTGCATTAGCACCTGGATCAATCGGGAAAAAAACTCCATCTTCTCTCAAATAATCATTTAATTGTTCTTTAGTTACACATGCCTGAACTCGACAATCAAAGTCTTCGACATTCACACTTAAAATTTTATTCATTTTTTCAAGACATATGGTTATGCCTTTTTCATTACCGACAACATTACCTTCTAAAGATGTTCCTGTTCCAAAAGGTACAACGGGGATTTTGTGCTCATTACACAAACGGAGCACTTTAGAGACTTCTTCATTTGTTTCAGGAAAAACTACAGCTTTAGACAAAACGGGATCATAAGTATCCTCACCTCTAGCATAATTTGCTCTTGTTGACTCAGAGGTGGAAAATCTTCCATTAAAAATTTTTTTAAACTCTGCTTGGACTTGCTCGTTCATTAAAAGAATATTAGTAAAAATTTTATCAAAAATACAGCTTATTTAGTAAGCATTTTCTTTATGTTTTCTAAGGCCTGTAAAATGTTATCTCTTGATGCTGCAAAACTAAATCTTACGTAATCATTGCAAGTTTTACCAAAAGCAGTTCCTGGCACTATTGCTACTCCAGCCTCATGCATTGCTTTTTTACAGAATTCAGATCCATTCATTCCTGTACCAATTACTTTTGGGAATGCATAAAAGGCTCCTCCAGGTAAACTACACTCCACTCCTGGAAGATCATTTAACCCCTGATGAATTAAATTTCTTCTTAAAGTAAACTTGTCTAACATATCTTTGATGGAGTCATCGGGGCCATCTAGTGCAGCAATACCAGCATATTGTGCAGCAGCATTTACACATGACACGCTATTAATTAATAATTTGTTTACGTGCTCAATAAGTTCTTTAGGCCAATAACTCCAACCTAATCTCCATCCTGTCATCGAGTAAGCTTTGCTCCAACCCTCTAATACAATTAACCTATCTTTTAAATTTGGATAATGGAAAAAAGAAGGCATTTCTTTGTAGTCAAAAATTTGTCTACTATAAATTTCATCACTTAAAATAGTAACATGAGGATGTTTTTCTAATTCCTTTGCAAAATAGTCAATTACAGGTTTCTCGACAAAACTTCCTGTTGGATTATTTGGATTAATTAAAATCAGTAATCTTGTTTTTTTAGTTATAAGAGATAAAATTTTATCCGGATCAAATTTAAGATCTTTATCTTCAGTTAAATCATAAGGGACAGGTGTTGAACCTGTGTAATTAATCATAGACTCATATATTGGAAATGCAGGTGTAGGATGAATTATTTCTACTCCCGGTTCTCCGTAACATTGTATGGCGTAACTCATTGTAGGTTTACCGCCTGGCATGATTAAAATTCTTTCAGGATCTATCTGAGCTTTGTAACGTTTCTTAATCCATCTTGTTACAGCTTGTCGACACTCAGGTATTCCATTTGACATCACATATCCATGATGACCATCATCCAAAGCTTTTTTTGCCGCTTCAACAACATGTTTAGGTGTTTTAAAATCTGGTTGTCCTAGACCTAAATGGATCATCGGCTTACCTTGGGCCTCTAATTTCTTTGCCTCTGCCAATACCGAAAAAGCAGACTCTGTTCCTAATCTATCTAAACTCTTTGCTAGTTCCATAACTTTTATATTTTACTAGAAGTTCTATAAATTAATTTTGAACTATTCAACTCTTTTAGGTTCTTACATCCCATTAAAACCATATTTCTATTGATTTCCTCGTGCATATTTTTAAGTAAATGCTCAACACCTTGTTGTCCCCCTGCGGCTAAAGAGAACAAAAACATTTTACCAAAACTACAGGCTTTTGCACCTGCAGCGATTGCTTTTAATACATGAGTTCCTCTTCTAACTCCCCCGTCTAATATGATTTCCAATTTATCTCCAACTGCATCTGAGATTGCTTTGACTTGATCGAATGGCGATCTTGATCCATCAAGTTGTCTTCCACCATGATTTGAAATCATGATTGCTGTACAACCAATATCTATTGCTCTTTTCGCATCTTCAACGGACATAACACCTTTAAGTGCAAAGGGTCCATTCCATTTCTTCACACAATATTCTGCGTCCTTCCAGTTCATTGCTGGATCGTATTGTTCATTAATGTACTCTATAACTGATTTTGCAATGTTGGTGCCCTTATCTGTTTTTGTAGCCACATTTGCTAATTTAAATTTCCCATGTGTAAGATAATTAAATACCCAACTAGGATGAAGAGCAAAACTCATTAAACTTTGTAAAGTTAACTTTGGCGGGGTTGTAAAACCTGTTCTATGATCTCTTTCTCTGTTACCTGCTACTAAAGTATCTACAGTTAAACACATTCCATCAAATCCTGATCTTCTACAACGATCAATTAAATCATCAGTGATTGATTGATCTTTGTGAACATAAAGTTGAAATAACTTTGGTCCACCTGAAATATTTGAAATTTCCTCTATAGTGTTATTTGCCATCGTAGACATACTATAAAATGTTCCAAACTTATCGGCTGCTCTAGCAGATGCTTTGTCACCATCATGATGATAAAGTCTTTGCATGGCACATGGTGATAAAAAGAGTGGCATATCAATTTTTTTTCCGAAAATAGTTGTTGAGAGATCTGGTTTTCCGACACTTGCTAAAATATTAGGAACTAAATCGCATTCGTCAAAAGATTTTGTATTTCTTTTGAGTGTTATTTCATCATCTGCACCACCATCAATATAGTGAAATATTGGTGAAGGTAATTTTTTTTTTGCAAGTTTTCTAAAATCGTCAAAATTATAACAATTTTGTAAACTCACTATTTTCTAAATCTAAGATTATTTCTATTAAGATCTGAAATTTTTGTACATCCCATGAGCTTCATATCTCTAACTAACTCAGATTTATACAACTCAAGAGCTCTTTCGACGCCTGGTTGGCCTGCTGCTGCAAGCGCATAAAGATAAAGTCTTCCACCAGAACATGCTTTTGCACCAAGAGATAATGCTTTAAGCATATGTGTTCCTCTATGAATTCCTCCTTCACATATAACATCAAGTTTATCTCCAACTGCATCAACAATTTCTGCGAGCTGATCAAATGGTGATCTCGATCCATCAAGTTGTCTGCCACCATGATTTGAAACCATTATACCAGTACATCCAATATCAACTGCTTTTTTAGCATCTTCTACACTCATTATTCCTTTAAGTGCAAAATGACCTCCCCATTGAGAACAAAGTTTTTCAGCATCTTTCCAATTCATAGATTGATCTAACATTGTTGAAAAATAATTTCCTATGGAAGAGTTTGTGCTTGTACCCTCTTTTACAAAATCTTGGAGATGAGGTAATTCAAATTTTCCTTTTGTTAAATAATTTATTCCCCACATAGGTTTAGTCGCAAAACTAAATAAGCTTGATAGAGTCAATTTCGGCGGAGAGGTAAAACCAGTTCTTAAATCTCTTTCACGATTTCCTCCTGTAATGGTATCGACTGTTAGAGCCATTACATCAAATTTAGCAGCCTTAGCTCGCTCTAAACAAGAATCATTTAAACCTCTGTCTTTGTGAAAATAAAACTGAAACATTTTGGGTGTATCAATCAAAGAGGATATTTCCTCTACGCTAACAGTTGCTAATGCAGAAACACCAAACATTGTGTTAAATTTTTTAGCTGCTTTTCCAACTGCTCTTTCACCATCATAATGAAAAAGTCTTTGTAATGCTGTTGGTGAAAGATAAAATGGTAAATCCAATTTTTTACCAAAAATTGTTGTGGACAAGTCTACATTCTCAACACCTCTTAAAACATTTGGAACTAAATCTACATCATCAAAGGCACTTGTATTTCTAGCATATGTAATTTCATCGTCAGCTGCACCATCAATATAATGAAAAATAGGCGATGGAAGCTTTAGCTTAGCAAGTTTTCTAAAATCACCAAAATTGTGACAATCTCTCAATCTCATTATCATAGAATGTTTGTTTAAAAGGTTTTAAGAAAATTAAACATATAACTATTTGCCCCAGGATTTTTATCTCCCAAACTTGCATTGGATAAATGATTATATGATAAGCCTAATTGGCTATTTTGGAATAAATCTAAAGAAATCTGAACTTCGCTTTTAAATTCTAATAAATGTCCAAGATCTTTGCCATCTCCCTGACTATAAAGTCCTGGAGCAAAACTTGGTATAATATTTAAGGCTCCCAAGGAATATTGTGCTTGCACACCAGTATAAAGGTAAGCTGCACTATCAGCAGTAAACATAAATCCTGTTATTGGAGAAAGATTACCAAGAAAAGTATCTCTGTTTAAATCAGTATTCTGATGTTGAAACCCAATTAAAGCAGATCTCTTTCCATTATCACTAAAGTCAAACATTCCTGAATAAATATTAAACTTTGTATTATCATTACTTACTTTAGTATCTTCTGCAATAATTGAAGAAGAAATTAAAAAAGACAATATTACCAAGTAACAAATTCTTAGATAATTCATAATTTTTTTTTATTTAATATAACTTTCTTGAGTATTATTGCACCACCAAATACAAACATCAATATAGGTAATAACCAAAGAAAATAGGTATTTTTACTGAATCCTGGATCATAAAGAATCCAATCTCCATATTTATTTTTAAGATAAGCATATATTTGTTTTTCATCTAAGCCTTCATTTAATTTTTTTTCTACTAAAATTTTTAAACTATTAGCAAATTCAGAATCTGAATCATACACTGATTGTCCTTGACAAATTAAACATCTTAAATTTTTTGTTATTTCAATTTCTAAGTTTTTAGCTTTTAAATCAGAAGAAAAACAATAAATCAAAAAAATCACAGAAACTAAAAATTTTAAAATATTCATTGTGTCAATTCTTTTATCTCAAAAAGTAATTTTTCATTCAATGGACCAATTATTTTTTTTATTATTTTATTATTTTGAATTAAAAAGGTTTCAGGTACCCCATATGCACCCCATTCAATTGCTATTGTACCATCATTATCTAAAAAAATTAAGTCGTATGGATTATCTAAATTTATCAAAAAATTTTTTGCATTCTCAAAATTATCTTTATAGTTTTGACCAATAATTTTGATATTCTCTTTTTTACTTAAATTCATTAAATACTTATGTTCCTCTTTGCAAGGAACACACCACGAAGCCCAAATGTTTAATAAATAATAATTACTTCCTATAAAAATCTGATCTGAATTTATTTTGTCTTTTGAAAAAAACTCTTTTGTTTCAAATTTTGGAATTTTAATTTCTGATTTTATTTCAGGTGTATAAATATTTGTATTTTGTAAACCTTTGTAAAAAACAAAGAAAATTATCGAGAATGTAAAAATTAAAAATAAAGGAAAAATTTTATTTTTCATATTTTTTTCTAATTAAAGATAAACATCCACTAAAGCACAATAGAATTGTAGAAATCCAAATCCAAATCATGAATGGCTTTACTTGATAACGAATATTAAAATAATCTTGATTTTGGACGTAATTCATTGTCATAAATTTATCAGTGAATATATTAGTTTTGATGTCTGCTTCACTTGTAACAATATTTGGTTGATTATATATTCTTAGTTCAGGTTGCATAACCTCAATTAATCCACTTTGATCCTCTACAATAAACTTACCTTTAATTGCTTTAAAATTTTGTTTATTTTCTTGCTCAATGCTCTCAAAATTAATCTTCAAATTTTGAGCTTGGTAAGTTTCATTAATTTTTAAATTTGTAATAACTTCAGATGAAAAAATATTGTTAAATAAAATACTAAGTATCAAAATGCTAAAACTAAAATGAGCAGTAATTTGCGACAAGTTTCTATATTTTCTGTGAAAAAAATCTCTAAGAGTTATAAAGAATAAATAAAAAGCTGCTGTAATTAGAATAGTATTATAAAGAAAATTAATATCTAAATTTCTAATTATCAATACTGATAAAATTAAAGAAATTACAAAAAATGAAATTAAATAAATTTTGTCTTCAATATCTGATTTAATCCACTTTAATTTAGGTCCTATTGCCATCGCTAACATAAATGGGATTAAAAATGGTAGGATCAATTTGTTAAAAAATGGTGGACCTACAGATATTTTTTGAGATGAAATAACCTCTAAAAATATTGGATAAATTGTTCCAATTAAAACAACAGATAAAAAATACATCATAAACCAATTATTAACTAGAATTGATGTTTCCTTACTTAATAAGTAGAAAGTTTTGGAGTTGTTGTTTTCACTTTTATGAAAAATTAAAAATATAAAAAAAGATAAGAATATCAAAATAAATAAAAATATTAGAATATACAAACCTCTCTCTGGATCATTAGCAAATGTATGGACAGAATTTAAAATACCTGATCGAACCAAAAAAGTACCACACATACTTAGGGTAAAAGTTGCAATTGATAACAAAACAACCCACGAGGTAAGAATTAGCTTTTTTTCTAAAACTAATACACAATGTAATAATGTTGTTAATGCAAACCATGGCATTAAAGATACATTTTCAACTGGATCCCAAAACCAAAAACCTCCCCATCCTAACTCGTAGTAAGCCCAAATGGATCCAAGTAAAATTCCTAAAGTTAAAAAAATCCAAGAAACTAAAACCCATTTTTTGATATGTGATGCCCATATTTTTGTAACATTATTGGAGCAAACTGCTGCTAGTGCTGAGGAAAAAATTATGGAAGTTCCAACATAGCCTAAATATAAAATCGGTGGGTGAATTGCTAATGCAGGATCTTGCAATATAGGATTTAAACCTAATCCCTCTTTTGGAACTGGAAAAACATGATTAAAAGGATTGGAGGTTTGTATTAGAAAAATAAAAAAACCAACTATTATTATCTGCTGGAATAATAAAGTTAAAATTTTATATTGTTTTGGTTGATTTTTTGACCTCAGTAAAAAGACAAATATAAATAATGTTAAAACTAACAACCATAATAATAGACTACCCTCATGATTACCCCAGGTCCCAGAGATTTTATAAAACAGCGGCTTAGTTGTGTGGGAATGATTAAAAACTGTCTCATTACTAAAATCTGAGTTAACAAAAGATAAAATTAAGCCTGAGAAGCTTATTATTACAAATAAAAGTTGTAAGAATACTAAGGATATTACTTTAGTATCTAACTTCTGAGTATCATTAAAATTTTTAATAGAAAAAAATATAACTAAAATTGAAACACCGACACCAAAGATTAAAGAATAATATCCAATTAAACTCGACAATTTATTTCTCCTCTAAAGCAGCCTTTACTTCAGGTGGCATATAATTTTCATCATGTTTAGCTAAGATTTTCGTTGCTGAAAAAAAATTCTCATCTTTTAAAAATCCCTCTGCAACAACACCTTTACCTTCTTCAAAAAGATTGGGTATTAATCCTGAGTAAACAACATTAATTTCACTTTTAAAGTCTGTAATAACAAAACTTAATTCTTTATTTACAATAGAAATTGAGTCAGTTTTTACCATTCCCCCAATTCTAATCTTTTTCTGCTGCATTTCAGATAAAGTTTTTATTTCAGACGGAGATTTAAAATATACAACATTTTCCTCTAATGATTTTAGAATAAGGAATATCGTTAAACTTAATGTAACAGCGATTAAGAATATAAAAAAAAATCTTAGTTTAACTTTACGACCATACATGGTTTAAAAGTTAAATAGTTGAAGTGTTGGATAGAATCTCTCTATTAATTCTTTGTAGTCTAGCAGAGGCAGCTCTTTCAGAGTTTAGGTTTCCAAATTTAACAATAAACTTATTTTTTTCTCTTTCATATTGATTTTTAATTACCAGATACAATGACATAAAACTTAAAAAAGTAAAAGCAAATGAACCCCAAACATAAATTCCGTATCCGTCCATGTTAAAAATTTCACTTATCATAATCTGTCTAAACCCTTATTTTTAATTTTTATCAGTTCTGTATTATATTTCATTAAAAAAATTAGCAATGAGAATAGGGCAAATGCCGCAGTCATAATTAGTAAAGGAACGAGCATCGAAGAATGAATAGTAGATTTTGATAATATATTAATTGATGCTGGCTGATGAAGTGTGTTCCACCAGTCTACAGAATATTTAATTATAGGAACATTTATTATTCCTAAAATTGTAATAATTGAGGTTACCTTAAAAACTTGTTCTTTATCTTCATAAATTCTCCAAGCAATTAAATACATCAAATAAAATAATGCCAATATTAACATAGATGTAATCCTGGCATCCCACGCCCACCATGTTCCCCACGTGGGCTTTCCCCAAATAGAACCTGTTACAAGAGCAATTACATTAAAAACAAATCCTGACGGAGCCAAACTCTTTGAAATTAAAAAGAAATTTTTAATTTTAAATATATAGCCAACGATAGAAAGAATAGTAATAGTAGAAAAGATACCTAGTGAGATCCATGCCGCGGGAACATGAACATACATTATTCTTACAGAGTGACTTTGTTTGTAATCTTCTGGTGAGAGAATTAGAGCCTCAGTTAAACCTATAGAGACTACCAAAATAAATAATAATAAAACGTATTTTGGTGCTTTAGAAGTTATAGAAAAAATTCTATTAGGTTCTAGTAATTGAAACATAAAATTTTATTTTTAAAATAAATATTAGGGTTATTTAGTACGAAATAATTATCTGATCAAGAATGTAGAGGGAGATAATAACGAAGGGTAAAATTTAACACTCTTGATCAGAATTAATTAGACTTAACAATGCCCTGTGACAAAGATTTGAGCTAAATGTGTTTAAAAAGTGAATTTACTTAATTTGACGGCTTAAAATAGCTTGAACCTTTTTTACCAGAGAAAATTTCCTCAATTAATGGATGTTTGATTGGCTCATCAGATTCATCGGTCAATAAATTTTGCTCTGACACGTAGGCTTCATAAGTTATTTCATCATTTTCAGCTAACAGATGATAAAATGGTTGATCTTTTCTTGGTCTAACATTCTTAGGTATAGATTGATACCATTCCTCAGAATTATTAAACTCAAAATCTACATCATAAATCACACCTCTAAACTCAAAGTGTTTGTGTTTTACAATATCGCCTATTGAAAATTTAGCTTTTTGAATTGCCATTAAGATTAGTATGGGTATTTAAAAATAAAAATCAATAAGAAAAATTTATAGTTTTTGTGAAAATATTATTTATGTTAATATTCTTCCAGTGAATAAATCATTTTTAAAGTTTCTTACTGATTTTGGACCTTTAGTAATTTTTTTTTACTACTATTACGATAGTGGAAAAGATTTAAGAGTAGCCATTCCACCATTTATAATTGCGACAATTATAGCATTAGCGATTGTTTGGTTTTTAGAAAAAAAAATACCCAAAGTTCCTTTGTTGAGTGGAATATTAATTACTTTTTTTGGTGGCCTTACAATTTATTTTGATAACCCAGTTTTTATTTACATCAAACCAACAATCATTAATATTTTATTTGGTCTGGCTTTAATATTTGGAAGGTATTTTACAAATGAACCTGTGTTAAAAAAATTAATGGGAAAATCAATACCACTTACAAACGAAGGTTGGGAATTGTTAAGTAAAAGATGGATATACTTTTTCTTTGGACTTGCTATTTTAAATGAATTAGTTTGGAGAACACAATCTGAGGAATTTTGGGTCAACTTTAAAGTTTGGGGTTTACTTCCAATAACTTTCATTTTTACAGCCTTTCAAATCGGTTTAATAAATAAATATAAAACTCATGAAGAATAATTTAAAACTGGTTGTTAATAATCTTGATAAAAAAAAATTTAATGAAAATCATTTTTTTGAAAAAAATGAGCTTAAAATAATATTAGATTTATATGCAAAAATGGTTTCAGAGGGTTCTTGGAAAGATTACGGTCTTAATATTTCAAGCAAACAGGTAGGATTTAGTGTTTTTAAAAATGCAGCTGAAAATGCTATTTATAAAATTTGCAAAAACTTTAAGCCAAAAAATAAAAATTTAAAATATTTAATTACGGATACCAATGGTAAAATACTAAGGAATTCCTCAGACCTTAATTTGTTGTTAAAAAATACTAATTGGAAAAAACTTTAAAATAAAATTATCTTCTTTGACCGAAAAGTCTTAAGAGCATAATAAATAGGTTAATGAAATCTAAATAAAGAGTCAGAGCACCCATTACCGCTTTTTTACCCATTAACTCGCCAGTATCACTAGCAGAGTACATGTTTTTTATTTTTTGAGTATCATAAGCAGTAAGGCCTACAAAAATTAAAACTCCTAAAATTGAAATCACGAAATACATCATTGAAGATTTTAGAAAAATATTAACTAATGATGCAATAATAATTCCTATTAGTCCCATCATCAAAAATGATCCGAACTTAGTTAAATCTCTCTTTGTTGTATAACCATAAATGCTCATAGCACCAAAAGTAGCTGAACAAATAAAAAATACTCTTGTTACACTTAAACCTGTGTAAACTAATAAAATTGAAGATAGTGATAAACCCATTAAACCAGCAAAAATCCAAAAAGTTGTCTGAGCTTTTGATGCACTCATTTTATTGATCCCAAAACTCATATAAAACACGACACCCAAAGGAGCTAACATAACTATCCACTTAAGTCCTGATAAATAAACGGCATTTCCAACTTCAGTTAAAGCCACAATAGAACCACTTGCATCAGTAACAACTGACATCTTAAATGTTATCAACGCTATAATTCCTGTAAGTAATATTCCAGTCGCCATGTAGTTATAAACTTTTAACATGTAGGCTCTTAAGCCCTCATCAGTAACCGCAGTGGTTTCACGTGCTGCTGCTCTTGCTCTTGCTAGAATACCTTTTTTGTCTGTTGCCATAATTTCTATAGATATATAGTCTTTTACTAAATATTCAAGATACCTTAAAAGATTAATAAAAAATTATACTTTAAAAATCACTATGAATTATAAAAAATTAGGCAATACGGATCTTGATGTGAGTACAATTTGTCTCGGTACTATGACCTGGGGCGAACAAAATACTCAAGAAGAGGGATTTCAGCAAATGGATTATGCTTTAGATCATGGTGTAAACTTTTGGGACACTGCAGAAATCTATTCCATACCGATGAGAGAAGAAACATATGGGGAAACAGAGAGAATAATCGGTAACTGGTTTCAAAAAACTAAAAAAAGAGACAAGGTTGTAATAGCAACAAAAGTTTGTGGTAATACTTCAAACAAATATATCAGGGGTGGTGGTTATAATTTTGGGAAAAAAAAAATTTCTGAAGCTTTAGAGGAAAGTCTCAAAAGATTGAAAACAGACTATATCGATCTCTATCAACTTCATTGGCCAGAGAGAAATACAAATTTTTTTGGAAAACATGGTTATGAACATGACGAAAACGATAATGATTGGACACCGTTTGAAGAAATTCTTGAAAGTTTAAAAAAATTTATTGAACAAGGTAAAATTAGATACATTGGTCTATCTAATGAAACTGCGTGGGGTTTATCAAAATTTCTTGAGATATCAAAATTAAAAGATTTACCAAAAATGATGTCGGTGCAAAATCCATACAATTTACTTAATAGAACTTATGAAGTTGGACTTGCGGAAATTTCTGTTAGGGAGAAAAGTGGTTTGTTAGCCTACTCGCCTTTAGCATTCGGATACTTAACAGGGAAATATAGAAATAATAATTTACCAGAAAAATCTAGAATGAAACTATTTAAAGATTTCACAAGATATAAAAATGAAAATGGTCAAAAAGCTATCGAAGAGTATTATAAGTTATCGCAAAAATTCAATATTGATTTTACGCAAATGTCATTGAAGTTTTGTGAAATTCAGCCATTTATGACAAGTGTGATAATAGGTGCAACGACAATCGAACAGTTGAAAACAAACATAGAAAGTGTAAATGTAAGTTTAACAAGCGAAATTTTAAATGAGATTAATAAAATTCAAAAAATGTTCCCAAACCCATGTCCATGATTAAAAAGATTTTATTCATATTTATTCTTTTTACTTTTTTATTCACATCGAAATCTTTTGGAGAAGATCTAAAAAAAATTGGTAAATATAAAGATTGGGAAACAATGGTTTTAGCGGAAGCATCTGGTAAAGTATGTTTTGCTCAGTCTTCACCAATTCTACAATCTCCTAAAACAAATAAAAGAGATGCTAGGTTATTTGTAACATTTAGACCTGGCGAAAAAATTTCAAATGAAATCAGTACTACTGCTGGTTATGAATTTAATAAAAATAATACTGTATTAGCAACCTCAGGAAATAACAAATTTAAATTTGATATTAAGCAACAAGGTTTTGCATGGATGACTAGTAATAAAAAAGAAAAGATTATGGTCAAGATTATGAAAAAAGGTTCAAGAATAATGGTAACTGGATACAATGAAAAAGGCTCTCAAACAATCGACCATTATTCATTATTGGGATTCACTAAAGCATATAACACTGCAAAAAAAGCTTGTAGCTAGTTAATGAAATCAAAAAAAAGAATTGTATTAGCTTACTCAGGCGGTTTGGACACATCCATTATTCTTAAATGGCTTCAAGAAAATTATGATGCAGAAGTAATTTGTTACACCGCAGATATCGGACAAGAAATAAATAGAAAAAAGATTATTTACAATGCGAGAAAATTTGGTGTTACAAAAATAATTATAAATGATTTAAAAGATATTTTTGTAAAGGACTATGTATTTCCAATGATCCGTGGTCATGCAATTTATGAGGGTGTTTATCTATTAGGAACCTCAATCGCCAGACCTCTGATAGCAAAGGATCAAATAAAGGTTGCAAAAAAATTCAAAGCATATGCAGTATCTCATGGGGCTACTGGAAAAGGAAACGACCAAATAAGATTTGAGCTTGGTTATCATTATTTTGGTCCCAAAATAAAAATTATTGCACCATGGAGAATATGGAATTTAAAATCTCGATCAGATTTAATTAGTTACGCGAAGAAACGCAATATTCCTATCCCAAAAGACAAAAAAGGTGCATCTCCTTTTTCAGTGGATGATAATTTATTTCATACATCAACTGAAGGTAAGTTACTAGAAAATCCAAAAAATTCTGCACCAGAATTTATTTTTCAAAGAACTGTTTCTCCAGAAAAAGCTCCTAGCAAAGCTACTCATGTAACAATTAATTTTAAAAATGGTGACCCCATTGGTCTTAATGGAAAAAAATTTGGACCAGCAAAATTATTATTTAAACTAAATCAATTGGCAGGAAAAAATGGAATAGGAAGAGTTGATCTTGTTGAAAATAGATTTTTAGGCATCAAGTCTAGAGGAGTTTACGAAACTCCAGGTGGTACATTGTTAATCCATGCACATAGAGCGATTGAGTCAGTTACACTTGATAAAGAAACAATGCACAAAAAAGATGCAATAATGTCAAGGTACGCAGAATTGATCTATAATGGATATTGGTTTTCAAAAGAAAGGTTTAAACTTCAAAAAATTGTTGATTTGAAAAAAAACAAAGTTAATGGATCTGTTAAACTTAAACTTTATAAAGGCAATGTTACAATTCAATCAAGAATGACAAAAAGCAATGCTTACTCAATGAAAAAAGTTTCGTTTGAGGAAAATAAATCATTTATTAAATCTAATGTTGAGAAATTTATAAATTTTCACAAAAAAAAGTTAAGAAACTAGCTAATTATTCGGTGACAAATTGGGGATTGTTTATTTTTGAAAAAAACTTAATTTAAATTTATGGAATCGTTTAAAAATTGGATGAAAGATACAGCAAACATTTTGTTTGACGATAGCAAAAATGATCTTAGATCATTACCTAAAACAGTAAGATTGCAGATTTTATTGGTGTTAAGTTTTATCTGGACTACTGTTTTTAGTTTGTACGTATTCTCATATACAACTTTTGTATTTGGGTGGACTGGACTTTTTTTAGCCCACATTGGATTAATATTTGCGGTATATTTGACATTTAAACATTTTCATAGAGCTGAGGAAAATTCTGCCAGCGTTTTTAAAACAAAAAATTTTGACCCCTTTAAGATAATGGTGCTCGTTTTTGTAATTGTTTTTATATTCGTGTTTTCAAAAGGAATCGAAGTGTTGACAAGTCCAAATCCATATTCTTATTCAATTCCGTATGATGGTTCCTCAAAATCAGTATTTGAAAAATGGTTACCATTTAGTAAAGATAAATAATGGAAAAGATAGCTAAAAACCTACAACTTCTTCTAATGTGTATCATTCTGGTAAGCACTGTAATTGCAGTTGGAATAGAGATTTATAAAATGTTTGAAAATCGATCGGTTACCTTAGCTGATTTGCTGCTAATGTTTCTTTACTTAGAAGTGCTAGCGATGGTAAGAGTTTTTTGGAACCAGCAATCCATAAGTATTACATTACCACTACTTATAGCTATTACAGCATTAGCACGATTTATTATTTTACAAGGTAAAGAAATGGATCCAAGTGCATTAGTATATGAAGCGGTAGCAATAGTTTTAATTGCAGGTGCTATTGTAATCTTGAGATTAAGACATAGCGATAAATTAGGTCTAAAGAAAAAAAAATCGAAATAATTAAAAATGAATTTTGAAGCTTCAAGGGCTAAGGCCTTAGATAAACTAAATAATTTTGTGGAAAACAATCTCTCAGAATATTCAAAACTTAGAAACTTTGATTATGGACCTGATAACAGGTCTAATATTTCTTGTTTATCTCCATATATTACTCACGGTATTATTAATGAAAAAGAAATTATCAAAAAATCTCTTGATAAATTTTCATTTGCAAAAAATGAAAAATTTATTCAAGAAGTACTGTGGCGTACATATTGGAAAGGTTGGTTAGAATTAAGACCCAGTGTTTGGACAGATTTTTTAATTGAATTAAAAAAGATTAAAGGGGATTTTCAAAACAATCAAAATTATAAAAACGCGATTGATGGAAAAACAAATGTTGAGTGCTTTAACTATTGGGTCAACGAACTCAAAGAAAATAATTATTTGCATAATCATACTAGAATGTGGTTTGCCAGTATTTGGATTTTTACACTAAATTTGCCATGGCAATTGGGTGCGGAATTTTTTATGCAACATCTTTATGATGGAGACGCTGCATCAAACACTCTTGGGTGGAGATGGGTTGCAGGTGTTCAAACACAGGGAAAACATTATTTAGCAAGTGAGTGGAATATCAAAAAATTTACAAATAATAGATTTAGCAATATTAAATTAAATGAAAACGCTCCACCCAAGATTTCTGAAAAAAAATACTCAATTTTAAAACAGGATTTTACTAATCCTGAAAATATTGATCAAAATAATTTGATAATATTCGAGAATAACCTCTGTTTTGAAACAAGTGATTTTCAAAATAATAAATTTAAAAAATTTTATATAATTTCGAATAAAAATGAAAATAGATGCATCAAACTAAGTGAAAAAGTTCTTAAATTTAAGTCATCACTTATTCAAGACCAGGAACAAAGATTTAAAAATCAATCTATTGATTGTGAAGTTATAGATATTAGCGAAATTAAAAAGATAGAAAAAGCAGTGGGGTTGTATCCAACTATTGGAGAAAATTTAGATTGCTTGAATTCAAATACTTTTAAAATCAATTTCCTTTATAGAGAACTTGATCAAAACTCTTGGCAATATTGTAATAAAGGTTTCTTTAACTTTAAAAATTATATTCCAAAAATTATTTCAACACTTAACTAAAACCATCTAAACATTCCAATAACCCCAGCTGTAGCATAAAAGAATTGTAAAAATAATATTCCTCTATGACCGCCTCGATAAGCCCAAATTCCAATTAGAATTGCAGATATTAGTAGTAAACAAAAACCAAAAAACTCTATACCAATATTCATAGCTACAAATAATGAGTACAATATTGCAGTGATAACACCTGCCCACTCAAAAATTTTATTATTCATATTTATTTATCTCGCGAGTTTTATAAAAATATCACCCATTCCAGCATCTAAATTTTCTAAAGGTGTATTATTTCTCAACTCGCAATATCTACCCGTCACTTGATGACTTTTAACAAAGTCTACCTCATCTTTCGCACAATTTTTTCCATTGTGCAATAAACCTATTACTATTCGATCGTTAAGACTATACACTTCTGATTTGTTGATTTTATCACCATTGCAAAAATAATCTTTATTTACTCTATTGGGAAAATCTTTTTTAGAACAAGGATTTTTTATTGTTAAAACATAGAATTCTTTAAAACCATCCTCAAATTTATGTTTCATCTTTTGAGCTTCAGAATACTTCATAAGATCACAAGAACATGGAACACAACACCTATAATAGTTTCCACAAATTTTTTTATTCGTTTTACTTTCATTAATAAATAAGAATTCTGAGTCACTATTTGGGTCAATTAAAGACCCAGAAACTGCACAATATAATTTGTTAAATTCAACAAAGTCTTTGTAAGTAATTTTTTTATCTATGATATATTTAAAAAATTTTGGTCCTGCGGCATTTCTATTTTTATCAGGGAATATTCTAGACCAATCAGTAATAAGCTCTTTGTGATAATTTTTTTCTCCAGCAAATGACTTGAGTTGAAATGATATTAAAAATACAATTAAAAATATATTGAATATTTTTTTCATTTCTGTCTTACAATAATTGTTTGGTTAAGTTTCTTTATATCAATCATTTCTTTACTTCCATTTGTCCATCTAATTTCTACTTTAAAATTTTTTTCTTTTTTTCTAATTCCATAATGTGCCACAGGTTCCATTTGGCATAAGTAACCAGATCCTGAATCAATTGTTTTTGAATGTTTTCTTTGATTAGTTATTAATGTAACAGTGGCTCCTCTTGCTGGTGCACCATACTTATTTAATGGTTTAATCCTTAAGTATTTACTTCCTTTATCAACTTTTGCTCTATACAAAGTTAATGTTTGTGCTTTACTTTCACCACGAGAAACTAATAATTCTAAAATTCCATCATTATCTATATCCGCGACTGCAGCACCAGTTCCATACCCATTAGCTTCGAGTCCTACCTGAAAATTTATCTGCTCAAATTTTCCATTATCTTTAATACGAAGTAACTTATTTGGTTCTGCTATATTGTTCATGAAAACTTCATCAAAACCATCATTATCAAAATCTGCAGAAATAATTGTTCTTATTCTAGAGGGTTCATCAAAATCTTTATTTCCAATGTCTTTAAATTCATTATTCTCCAGGACCCAAGCTCTGTGATATCCAAGCCAATTACCACTTAAAATATCTAATCTACCACGGTAATATATGTCTGATAAAGCTGTACCCCGTCCATTTTGGATTGCATCATCTAATCTATAATCAAATGCAACATCATCAAAATTTCCATTATTATTTTTAAAAAGAAAATTTGCTCCTCTCTCATTGGCCGCAAAGATATCGGCTCTTTCTGTCAAAATATGCCCAGATACAACTGCTCTTCCACCAGTAATATTATCCAGATTTAAATTCTCAGCTTTATCTTTGATAAGTTCATTTTCAATCTCATAAAACCTTGTTGGTCCTCCGTAGTTTGCAACATAAATTCCATATTCACCATCTCCCTTTCTATCTACACAAACAACAGATCTTCCTGCTGTTAAATTTAGATTTTCTTTATTTTTTTCTAATTCAAATAAATCAAAATAATTATTATCTTTTATATCCAATAATCTGTCTGAATATTTTTTAACTCCACTATATGTATCGGTATTTAAAAAGTAGATTTCTTCAAAGCCATCTTTATCAATATCACATGCAGCAACTCCAATGGTTTTCTTTGAAATATCTGAAAAAATTTTTTGTTGGTTTATATTCTTCAATTTTCCATCTTGAAAAGATAACGCTAAATTCGGAAAACCAAAACCTGTGACTAAAAACTCATTATTTCCATCCATATTAAAATCTGTCACTGAAATACCATAGCTCAGTCTTTTTTCATTATTCTCAATAATTTTTGATAGATCCTCAAAAAATTCTGCACGAGCGTTGTTTGTAAGAATTATTAATAAAAATAAAATTGAATATTTATAAAAATTTTTTATTTTTTTGATGAACATTTTTTTGAACAATACTTAACTTTTTCCCAATTAAGTCTCCATTTTTTTCTCCATTTAAATGGCCTTTGACATATTGGACAAACTTTAATTGGTAAATTTTCTTTTTTCACTAAATTGTATTTTCTTTAATGAATTTATCTGCAGCTGACAAAATCAATTTTTTTCTATCAGTTTTCATCTTATCGAAAATTCTCACCATCATTGAAAGCCTTGGATTTTTTAAAAAAAACTTTCTATTTCGATCTATAAATCTCCAATAAAGCCCATCCATTATATTGCACCAATCACCCCTCTTAAAATCCATCATCTTCATAAAATAACTTGATCCACAAATGTATGGTTTAGTTGCAAATATTCCACCATCACTAAACAATCCCATTCCATAAACATTTGGAACCATCACCCAATCTGAGGAGTCCACAAACATTTCCATAAACCACTTGTAAACAATAGTGGGTTTGATCTCACAAAGGTTCATTATGTTCGATAAAATCATAAGTCTTTCAATATGATGAGACCATCCATGATTTAATGCGTTCTTTATTGCATAATCCAATGGTGGTAATCCAGTAGTGCCGTCATACCAGGATTTTTTCATCTTACGATTTTGTTTGAAAAAATTTCCTGTCTCCATTTCACTAGAATAACTTTGATAAATTCCTCTCATAAATTCTCTCCAACCAATTATTTGACGAACGTATCCCTCTAAAGAATTTAGTCTTATTTTTTTACTTTTATGGAATTCTAAAATTTTTTTAATTATAAATTCTGGAGTTATAAGACCTAAATTTACATATGGACTAAGTGCACTATGAAACAAAATATTATCTTTTTGATCAACTGCATCCTCGTAATCACCAAATAAGTTTGATTTTTCTTTAATGAAAAAATTTAAAAGCTTCAAAACATCATTGTGTTCTGTAGCAAACCAGAAATTTTTGGTACTGCCAGGATGATCCTTAAATAGCTTTTCAACAATAGGTTTTAGCTTTTTAGTATGAGAAGTTTCATTTATTTTTGGAAATTTTGGGATTGAAATATTTTTTGGTAATTTATTTCTATTATCCTCATCAAAACTCCACTTACCTCCTGTAGGATTCCCATCAGCACCTATTAATATTCCAGATTTTTTTCTGACATCTTTGTAGAAAGTTGCCATAAATGGTTTTTTGGATTTAGATAAATATTTTTTAAAATCCTCTCTTGAATTTAAAAACATTGGCGTCTGGATAATATTCCATTTTATTTTTTCTTTATTAACAAATTGATTAATTTTTTTTTCAAAAAACTTATCCTCAACTTCAAAACTGGATATTTCCTTAATCTTTTTTGTGCTAATTAATTTTTTAAGCTTTTTAAAATAACTTTCCTTAAATTCTTTATCCTCTATTTTTGAGTATTCTATTTTAAATTTATCTTTTTTAAGTACATCTGCGTGAGATCGCATTGATGATAAAAATAGAAGAATTTTTTGTTTATGATGTTTTTCATAAGTACAAAGCTCGTAATCTTCAGCCATGAAAAAAAGGTGGTCTTTTTTGAAGCGGTCTAGGTATTTTGATGGAAATAATTGATTGCCCAGTATAAAAAATAACTTCATAATTAAATATAACTAATTAAATTTTTTATGTCAGAAAAATATCTTATTTTTGGTGCGACAGGTTCAATCGGATCAAGCTTGGCTGAACAATTAGTAAATTCTGGAAATAGTGTACATTTAGTAGGTAGAGATGAAAACGAGGTTAAAAATATTTCAGAGAGATTAGGGTGTCCTTTTACTATCGCAGATGTTTTGGAAGAGGGATTTATAGAAAAAGTTAAAAATGATATTTCTGATGTAAAAGGTGTTGCTTATTGTGTTGGGTCAATTGACTTAAAACCTGTGAGAATGGTAAGAGAACAAGATTTTGTAAAATGTATGAAATTAAATCTTTATTCTGCGGTTGAAGTTATTAAGGGTTATCAAGACAGTTTGAAGAAAAATAAGGGCTCAATAGTTTTATTTTCAACTGTTGCTGCTCAAAGAGGATTTACCAATCACGCAATTATTGCATCAACAAAAGCAGCTGTTGAGGGTCTAACAGTTTCACTTGCAGCTGAATTTGCTCCAAACATAAGAGTGAATTGTATTGCGCCAAGCTTAACCAATTCAAAAATTGCTGAGCCCATGTTAAAGAATAAAGCCCTAGCAGATGGTATTGCAAAGGCCCATCCTTTAAAAAGATTGGGAGAGGGAAAAGACTCTGCCTCTTTGGCTAGATTTTTAATCACTGAAGATAGCTCTTGGATAACAGGTCAGATTATTGCAGTAGATGGTGGAAGATCTAAACTTTCATAAAGTGAAAAAACTTTTTTTTGTAATTATATTTTTTATATTTTTTTCAACTAATTTATTTGCTCAAAATTTAAAATTTGAAAAATTAGTTGTTCTTAACGACCCATGGGGTTCGTCTTTTTTAAATAATAAAGAACTAATTATTACTGAAAAAAGTGGAAAAATTAAGATCATAGATATACTCCAAAAAAAAGCTGTTGAAGTTGATCATAACCTAAATTTTCTAGAACACGGACAGGGTGGTCTTTTAGATATCTTATATAAAGATAATTTTATTTATGTTTCATATTCTGAAAACAGAGGTAATGGGAAAACAAGTACCTCTATTGCTAAAGCTATTTTTGATAAAAAAAAATTAAATTTTAAAAATATTTTTCAAGCTGAACCTCCTATTGATTCTGGTTATCATTTTGGTTCAAGGTTAGCGATCAAAGATAATCACTTATTTGCCTCTGCCGGTGAAAGAGGTAAAGGCATGATTGCCCAAGACCCCTCAAAACATCCTGGGAGTATTATAAGAATTAAACTTGATGGAAGTATTCCAAATGACAATCCTAAATTTGTAGATAAGCCAGATTGGCTACCTGAAATTTATCAAATTGGTATCAGAAATCCTCAAGGTCTAACTTTATCATCATACGATGGTAAAATTTATATGAGTAACCATGGCGCTAAAGGTGGTGATTGGTTTGGTGAAGTAAAAAAAGGTGAAAATTATGGTTGGAAAATATTAGGCTGGGGAGGAAAAAATTATTCTGGCTTTCCTATTGGTCCAAAATGGAAACCTGGCTTTACAAAAGCAATCCAGTATTGGGTGCCTTCAATTGCAACAAGTGCAATTACAATTTATGAAGGAAATGAATTTAATGAATGGAATGGTCATGCTTTAATTACATCATTAAAAGATCAATCCTTAAGAAAACTAATCTTCAATGATTTGTCCAACATAAAAGAAGATGTAATTTTTAAAGATGAGATTGGACGAATTAGAGATATACAGGTTCATCCAAAAAATGGAAAAATTTTCTTTTTGGCGAGTGATAACCTTTGGCTGATGGAGAAGGCTAAATAGATCTTAGTGATTATTGATTTCTTATAAGAGGATAAACCTTTGGATTTAAATATTTAATATTAGTTAATAATATTAACACCAACGTAACCAAGCCAATGGATAAACCAAGATAAATCAAAACTTTAAGATCAAACTTCCAGAATAACTCAAATATATTTTCAATAATAAATTTTGAACCAACTACAGCAAACAAAACTGCAATCATTATTACAGATATAAAAATAATCATAAATTCAATCAGCGAAGAAAAAACAATCTCTTTTCTTGAAAAACCTAAAATTTTAAAAACCAAATTTTGATATTCTCTTACCTTTCCTTGGACCATTATTGCACTTGAAATTACAATTAAACCAATGACGATAGTGACTGTTGAAATTAC
>CACDAB010000006.1:0-49513 GCA_902550615.1 uncultured Pelagibacteraceae bacterium
CGCAAAGTTAATTGAAGAAATTGGTTACGATGCAGTTTATGTATCTGGTGGAGTGATGGCAAATGATCTTGGTTTTCCTGATATTGGTTTAACAACTCTTCAAGACGTTAGCACAAGATCTTATCTCATTTCAAGAGTGACCAACCTTCCAACTATTGTTGATATTGATACTGGATTTAAATCTTGTAAAGAAACGATTGAAACCTTTGAAGAATTTGGAATTACATCTGTTCATTTAGAAGATCAAATTGAAAGAAAAAGATGTGGGCATTTAGATAACAAAGAATTGATATCTACTGAAGCTATGGTTAAAAAAATTAAAGAGTGTGTATCAGCAAAAAAAGATGAAAACTTTAAAATTATAGCAAGATCTGATGCAAAAAGTGTAGAGGGAATAGATAAGATGATAGAAAGGTGTAAAGCTTATGTAGATGCTGGAGCAGAGATAATTTTCCCAGAGGCTTTAAACGATGAAAAAGATTTTGAGAAAGTAAGAAAAGAACTTTCTTGTTACTTACTAGCTAATATGACTGAATTTGGTAAATCAAAATTATTTAATTATAAAGAATTAGAAAAACTTGGGTACAATATTGTAATCTATCCTGTTACCACACAAAGACTAGCTATGAAAAATGTAGAAGATGGATTGCGAGACATTTATGCAAATGGACATCAAAATAATATCATAGATAAAATGCAAACAAGAAAAAGACTCTATGAGCTTGTTGATTATGAAAAATACAATAGTCTAGATGAGAAAATTTATAATTTTAGTACCAAGGGACATGAATAATGACTGATGATATAAAAAAAGGTTTACTAGGAATAGTTGTTGATGAAACAGAAGTTTCTAAAGTTATGCCTGAAATCAACTCTCTTACATATAGAGGTTATGCGGCGCAAGATTTATGTGAATATTGTAGATTTGAGGAAGTGGCTTATTTAATTTTAAATAAGGATTTACCAAATACAATACAACTTCGAAAATTTGAAAAAGAGGAAAAGAATAATAGAGACTTGTCCAAAGATCTTTATTCAATAATAAAAAAAATGCCGAAAAAATCTCATCCAATGGATGTTGCTAGGACCGCTGTAAGTATAATGGGACTCGAAGATAAAGAGACAACTGACTCTTCTCAAGAAGCAAATATGAGAAAAGCTATAAGAATTTTAGCAAAAACTCCAACTGCATTAGCCGCTTTTTATAGAATAAGAAAAGGGAAACAGATTATTAAACCAAAGAAAAATTTGAACATTGCAGAGAATTTTTTTTATATGTGTTTTGGTAAGGTCCCACAAAAAGAAATTGTAAAAGCATTTGATGTTTCTCTGATTTTATACGCAGAACATAGTTTTAATGTATCAACATTTACCGCAAGAACTATTACCAGCAGTTTATCAGATATCCATGGAGCAATAACTGGAGCAATAGCTAGTTTAAAGGGCCCTCTTCACGGTGGTGCTAATGAAGAAGTAATGCACATGATGAATAAAATTAAATCGCCTAATAATGCCTTAAAGTGGATAAATAATGCACTGGATAAAAAAGAGGTAGTAATGGGTTTTGGCCATAGAGTTTATAAATCAGGCGATTCAAGAGTTCCAACTATGAGAAAATATTTTGCTAAAGTTGCAAAAATAAAAAAGGATAAAAAATTTGAAAAAATTTACGATATTGTTGAAAAAGTAATGATAGATAGAAAAAATATTCATCCAAATGTCGATTATCCTACTGGTCCCACTTATCATTTAATGGGTTTTGACACTGATTTTTTTACACCAATATTTGTTATTTCAAGAATTACAGGATGGTCAGCCCATATAATGGAACAACATGCTGCAAACAAATTAATAAGACCTTTAGCAAGTTATAAAGGAAATCAGCATAGAAAAGTTGTTCAATTGAATCAAAGATAATTACTTTTCGATTTTTGCAAACCTACCATCACACAATATTTGACAACTTAATTTATTTTTTTTAACAAACTCGTCTATTGCATTTTTTACATCGGGTAGATGGCCAAAATTATAATCATCACACATTATTGTTCCGTTTGTTTTAATAACTTCTAAACAACATTCTAAATCATTTTTTACTGTTTCATAAGAATGACCACCATCCAAAAAAACGTAGTCAATTTTTGACGTGTCAATTTTTTTTAAAATTAAATTAGAATTACCTTTAATTAACGTAATATTATCTTTAAACTTTTTTAAAAGATCTTCCACAGCTTCTTTGCTGTATGGATTTTGCTTTTTAATATAGTTAAAGTAAATCTTTTTTAAAGGATTAGAAAAAAACGTATTAGGTATTACTTCTGTGTTATTCTCATCATTTTCTTCAAATAAATCCAAACCTACATATTTAAAGTTATCTTTATGAATTTTATAGAGCAATTCACAAACATTTCTTGCTGTTACACCATGAAAAACACCAATTTCTAGAAAAGTTTTGGGTCTTTTTAATTTAACTTCATCTAAAAAAAATTCACCAACGCCTTTTTGCTTTAGACTGGTTTTTCTAAAATATTTTTTATATTTCAAAAGATTTAACTAAACGCTTCTACCCAAGTACCTTGTGTTGATGCTTTAGAATATTCTGTTGCACGACCTTCAAAAAAGTTCATATGCTCAACAGCATTTAACATTGTATCAAGCCATCCTAGAGGATTCTTTTCCACATCATAAATTGGTTCAAGACCTAATTGAACTAATCTTCTATTTCCAATAAATCTAATATAGTCTTTAACCTCTTGTGCAGTTAAACCTTCCATTGGACCCATCTCAAAAGCTAAATCAATAAAAGAATCTTCGTGCTCTACGATTGTTCTACAAGCTTCATAAAGTTCTTTTTTTAATTTTGGCGTCCAGATTTCCGGATTTTCTTTTATAAACTCTTTAAAAATTCTTATCATAGAATTACAATGAAGCGTTTCGTCTCTAACTGACCAAGTTACTATTTGGCCCATGCCTTTCATTTTATTGTGTCTTGGAAAATTTAACAGGATTGCAAAACTTGCAAATAACTGAAGTCCTTCTGTAAAGGCACTAAATACTGCAACAGTTTTAGCAATATCTTCTTTTGAGTTAACATTAAATCCTTGCATATAGTCATATTTATCTTTCATTTCTTTGTACTTCATGAAAGCTGAATATTCTGACTCAGGCATACCGATTGTATCTAACAAATGAGAATAAGCAGCTACGTGAACCGTCTCCATAGAGGCAAAAGCAGTCATCATCATTAAAACTTCTGTTGGTTTAAACACTGTTGTGTAATGTCTTAAATAACAATTATTTACCTCAACATCCGCTTGAGTAAAAAATCTAAAAATTTGAGTTAAAAGATTTTTTTCTGGTTGAGACAAGTTTTTTTGCCAATCTCTCACATCATCTCCCAGAGGGACTTCTTCTGGTAACCAATGTATTCTTTGTTGGGTTAGCCAAGCATCATAACACCAAGGATATCTAAATGGTTTATATACAGGGTTCTCAACTAATAGACCCATCTTTTTAGGTTGAATTATTTCTTTATTTTCTGTCTTAATTTTATCTGCTACTGACATGATAAACACTCCTCATATTCTGGTTGATCGTTAGTTTGTTGGTTTTTTGATTTATATACATTGGCTGTAACATCAGTCGATTTTGCGTTGTTGATATTTTCAGCTCTTTGAATTGATTTTGATCTACAATAGTAAAGGCTCTTTAGACCTTTTTTCCATGCATCAAAATGAATTCTATGTAATTCTTTTTTGTGAACATCAGCCGGTAAAAATAAATTTACTGATTGTGCTTGAGAAATATATTGAGTTCTGTCTCCGCTCAGTTCAACAATCCATTTTTGGTTTAATTCAAAAGCAGTTTTAAAAACATCTTTTTCTAAATCTGTTAAAAAATCTAAGTGAGATACTGATCCTTGATTAGTTGTTATTGTTGACCAAGTTTCATCATCATTTTTACCATGACTTTCTAAAATTTCCTCTAAATATCTATTTCTAACATTAAAAGATCCAGATAGAGTTTTATGTGTATAACTATTGGCTGCAATTGGTTCAACACCGGGAGAAGCCCCTCCACAAATAATAGAGATGGACGCTGTTGGCGCTATCGCTGTCTTGTTAGAAAATCTCTCATTAAATCCGTATTCTGCTGCGTCTGGACATGCTCCTCTTTCTTCAGCTAATTCTTTTGATGCTTTATTAACTTGTTCATCAATTTGTTTGAATATTTTTTTATTCCAAGATTTAGCCATTACAGATTCAAGTGGAATTCTATGTTTTTGTAAAAAGGAATGAAAACCCATTACTCCAAGACCAACACTTCTTTCTCTCTCCGCAGAATATTTTGCATCCTTGAATTGATCTGGGGCCTTATTAATAAAGTCTGACAAGACATTATCTAAAAATCTCATTACATCACTAATCATGTTTGGATCGTCTTTCCATTCATCATATTTTTCTAAATTTAAAGATGACAAACAACAAACAGCAGTTCTGTCTCTTCCATCTTTATCAATGCCCGTAGGGAGAGTTATTTCACTACACAGATTAGATGTTTTTACAGTTAAGTTTGCAAGTTTATGGTGTTGTGGAATTTGTCTATTAACTGTATCAATATAAATAATGTATGGCTCACCAGTTTCAATTCTAGCTGTTAACAATCTAATCCATAAATTTCTTGCAGATATAGTTTGTTGAATAGATCCATTAGCTGGACTTTTAAGTGCCCACTGATCATCAGTTTCAACAGCACGCATAAATGCATCTGAAACTAAAACTCCATGATGTAAATTTAAAGCTTTTCTATTTGGATCACCCCCAGTTGGTCTTCGCATTTCAATAAACTCTTCTATTTCAGGATGATCAATAGGAAGATAACAGGCAGCTGAACCTCTTCTTAAAGATCCTTGACTGATTGCCATAGTTAAAGAATCCATAACTTTAATAAATGGAATGATCCCAGAAGTTTTTCCAACTTTACCAATCTTTTCTCCAATTGATCTTAAATTACCCCAATAACTTCCTATGCCTCCACCCTTCGCAGCTAGCCAAACATTTTCACTCCAAAGATCTAAAATACCACCTAGACTATCTGAAGCTTCGTTTAAAAAACAAGAAATGGGTAATCCTCTTTTGGTTCCACCATTCGACAAAACTGGGGTTGCTGGCATGAACCAAAGATTGCTAATGTAATTATAAATTCTTTGAGCGTGTAAATTGTCATCAGCATATGTGCTTGCTACTCTTGCAAACAAGTCTTGATAAGACTCATTGTGACCGAGATATCTATCTTTCAAAGTTGCCTTACCAAAATCAGTTAAGTTTGCATCTCGAGAACGATCTATTTTAATTATGATACCTTTATCATTCTGAAAAAGTTCAGTTTCATTATTAAGTGAAAAAAGATCAGGTCTATTATTTTTTTCTACTTCTTTAACTTGTGGGCTATATTCAGAGACAGCTTTCTTTAGGGCCTGCGATAGAATTTTATTCATATTTTTGTATTATATTTTGTTATTAGTACGAAAACAACTATATGTTGTGTGCGTTTAGCGTTAATACACTATATAAACAACAAATCAATAGAACATTTATAGAACACGAGGAAAAAAAATCAATAAAAAAATTAAAAAAAATGTAAGTAATTAACAATAATGTCAGTAAATTTAAAAATCGACCCCTATGGTTTTAGAGAGTATGACGCTCGATGGTTGTATGAAAAAGACATAAATCTTCTAGGCATAACGAATCTTGGCAAAGGACTAGGTACACAAATTATAAAACAAACAAATAAAACTAATCCAAATGTAATTGTTGGTCATGACTATCGATCATATAGCGAAGATATAAAAGCAGCACTTAAAAAAGGTTTAGTTTCAACAGGTTGCTATGTTGAAGATGTAGGTTTGTCTTTATCTCCGATGGTTTATTTTGCACAATTCCATTTTAATTCTGATGCTGTTGCAATGGTAACTGCAAGTCATAACGATAATGGTTGGACAGGTGTAAAAATGGGTATTAGGAAAGGATTAACACATGCACCTGAAGAAATGAAAGAATTAAAAGAAATAACATTAAGTGAAAACTTTGTAAACGGACAAGGTCAGGAAAAAAAAATAGAAAATTTTCAAGACATATATAAACAAAGCTTAATGGATAATAATAAAATCAAAAAAAAAATTAAAGCAGTGGTGGCCTGCGGTAATGGAACAGCAGGAATTTTTGCTCCCGATATTTTGCGTGGAATTGGTTGTGACGTAATAGAGCTTGATTGTAATTTAGATTGGACCTTCCCTAAATATAATCCTAATCCTGAAGATTTAAAGATGTTACATGAAATTTCGGATGCCGTTAAAAAAAATAATGCTGACATCGGGTTTGGATTTGATGGTGATGGAGACAGAGTAGGAGTAATTGATAATGTAGGAAATGAAATATTTTCTGATAAAATTGGATTATTAATTGCAAGAAGTTTGTCAAATAAATATAAAAATTCAGTTTTTGTAGTGGATGTAAAGTCAACAGGATTGTATACAAATGATGAGGTATTGAATTCTAATAAATGTAAAACAATTTATTGGAAAACAGGCCATTCACATATTAAAAGAAAAGTTAACAATGAAAACGCTTTAGCTGGATTTGAAAAAAGTGGACACTTTTTTTTCAATCAACCTTTAGGTTATGGATATGATGATGGTATCAATTCAGCGATCCAAGTTTGTCATTTATTAGACATTCAAGATAAAAAAATGAATGAAATCATTAAAGAAATTCCAAAAACATTTCAAACACCTACTATGGCTCCTTATTGTAAGGATGAGGACAAATATTCTTTGGTCGATAAAATTGTGAAAGATATTGAAAAACTGAAAAATGAAAAATTTAAAATTGATGACCAAGAAATTAATGAAATTTTAACAGTAAATGGGGTTAGGTTTTCATTCAAAGATGGCTCATGGGGTTTGATTAGAGCTTCCTCTAATAAACCTTCATTAGTAATTGTAACAGAAAGTCCTACATCCGATGATAGAAAATTAAAAATATTTAGATTTATAGACTCTTTACTTCAAAAAACCGGTAAAATTGGAGAGTACGACCAAAAAATTTAGTTAATCATTCTTTTCTTCAGGCTCATTTTTATTTGATGAGTTATCACTATAAAATTTTTTAATTAATTCTTCTTCCTTCTTTTTTTGTTCTAAATCAAATTTTTCTTCCCACTCTTTCAATCTTCTCTCTTCCTCTTGAATTCTTTGTTCTTCCTCTAATTTCTGTTTAGTTTCTCTTTCTTTTTCCTCTTCAATTCTTTTTTGCTCTTCTGCTTCTTTTCTTAATTCTTCTGTTCTTTCATGCTCTTCTTTTTGACGTAGAAATCTCTCCTCTTCCTCAGCTTTAATTTTTTCCTCTTTAAGTCTTAATTCTTCCTCTTTAACTCTTTGTTCTGCTTGCTCCTTTAAAATTTGTCTCTCTATCTCTTTTTGTCTCTCATTTTCGATCTCTTTTAGTCTAATTTCTGACTCTTTAAGTTTTTCCTCCTCATATTTTAATCTTTTAGCTGCTTCTCGAGTTTTTTGTTCCTCATCTAATCTTTTTTGTCTTTCTATTTCACTAAGTCTAATTTGTTCTTGTCTTTCTCTCTCTTTTTCTTCTCTTAATTGTTGTGCTCTGATTTCCTTTTCTTTTAAAGCTTGTTCTTTTGCTTTTATTTTTTCTTCCCTCTCCCTTTGTCTCTCTAACATTCTTAATCTAAGTTCTTCCTCTTTAATCTTTCTGGCATCCTCTCTAATTTTTCTGGCTTCCTCGTCTTTAATTTTTTGTTGTTCAATTAATATTCTTTTAGCTTCAACTTTTTTTCTTTTTTCCTCATTTTTTTTAATTTGCTTTTCATTTTCAATAATCAGTCTTCTTTGTTCAAGAATTTGTTTTTTTTCTTCTTTTATTTTTTCTTCTTTTTCTCTTTGAGCTTGTTTTTTTTGTAATTCTAATTCTTTTTTTTCATTGATAATTCTTTGCTTTTCAGACCTTTTTTTGCTTATTGCTCTGTCTTTTTGTAACTTTTTATAGAAATTCTCTAATTTATTTTTACCTTGTTCAATGAAATTAAATGGGTTCATATCAAATTTATCCTTTTTGCTACCTCGACTATCAGATTTATTGTTATCCCTTTTTTTTTGAGCCATATTAAAAGTTAACACTATTTAAATTATTTTAAATATAAACCATGTGTTTAAATTGAGGTTTTTTGATTATTTCAATTTTTACGTGCACAATAAGATAATTTTTTTTAAAAAAAATATTTTGATTCGCAAGGAGAATCGAATAATTTTTAGATATGGGTGGTAGAGGGAGACTGAAGCCACCCTTTTTTTTAGTAAGTCTTATTCTTAATAACTTTATATTCAAAATTTTGAGTTGTTTCATTTACACTAATTAGTTTAGCACCATTTTTAATGTGAAATTTATAAGCCATGTCTGTTAAAGGAGACAAAGTAACTAATCTGTTGAGATGATTTGATTTTTTTATTTTGTTAAATACTTCTTTGACAATTAATTTACCACCCCCCCTTTTTTTAGACCAAACAGTATAGGCGATTGCAATTTTACCTACATTCTGTCCTCTCAAGGTGCTCTGTAAATGAGCATCTTGACTCATAATATCTAAATCCTCTACAGACTTTGGTATTTCATTGGTATAAGCAAAACACATGACGGCATGAATTTCCCCTTTATACTTAACCCCAAAAATTTTTCTTCCATAACTTCTTCTAAAAGTATTATTGAGTTCTGGTCTTACAGGATCTTCTTTAGTATTGCATTCTTTCAACTCAACTAACTCTGCGCCTTTAACCCAATCAAAAAAATTACCAATATTTTTACCTATAATTTGTTTATTTTTTCTAAATCTTGCTTTTATTCTTGGCTTAAATTTCTTAGCTCTCTTTGAATAGTTTTTAATAGAACCATCTTTCAAATATTTAGCTACAAGTTTTTCTTTAACAACTTTAATAATTTCTTTCATAATTTTAGATTAATTATAAACTAAAATATCTAAATATAAAAATTGTCCCAATAACATAGAGAAAAACTCCAAACATTCTTTGAGCTTTAATTTTACTCATTTTATGTACTGTATTAACTCCTACTCTTGCCATTATAGTTGTAATTGGAATAAATATTAAAAAAGCTGGGATATTTACAAAACCAATGCTTAAAGGCAGACTAACATCTAAATAAAGTCCAGTTGAAAAAAATCCTATTGTACCAGAAATGGAAATAACCCAACCGATAGCAGCGGCACTACCAATAGCTTTTGTAATTGGATATCCAAAAAATCTTAATATAGGAACATTCATCATTGCACCTGTAATACCCATAGGCGCAGAAATTGAACCAGATATAAATCCTAAAATAGCTTTGGGAAAAAAACCAAAACTAGGTTTGATTTTATTGGAATTTTCTTGTTGTAAAAGCAAGTAAGCACCAAAAATGAAAACAACAATTGAAAAAAAAAGAACTAAATATTTTGTTTTTAAAATAGCTGCTAGAAAAGATCCAAAAAAAACTCCTAAAATAACAAAAAATCCAAAAATTTTTAAAATACTTAAATCAACTGCATTATGTTTTCTGTGTGTAAGAACAGAAGCTGTAGAGGTAAATATTGTTATGAAAAATGCAGTACCAACAGCTAAGTGCATTGTGTAATCATTAGTAAGATTTAAAAAATCAAATATAAAAAAAAGAAATGGGACTGATATTAAGCCACCTCCTATCCCAAAAAGTCCAGCAAAAAAACCAACTGGTACAGCAGCCATGACCATCAAAATAATCAAATAAAAGTAATTTAGATTTGTAAGGGAGTCGGTCAATTTTTTATAATTTTAGTTTATACTTAAATACTCGATAAACGATCGTATTGATACCAAAATTAGAAATATCCCAAAAATTTTACTTAGTAACTTCTTATTAATTTTATGAACAACTTTAGCTCCTATTCGAGCCATAACCATCGTAACAGGAACAAATACTGCAAATCCTAGTAAATTTATGTAACCAAAGCTATAGGGAGTATTGACATTATCAATTATTTTACCGCCGGTTATCATTGTAATAGTTCCAGTTACAGCAATTAAAAAACCAACTGCTGCTGCTGTACCTATTGATTTTCTAATGTCATATCCAAAAGTCCTCATAAACGGAACCATTAAAGATCCTCCCCCAATACCTAAAGGCACAGATATAAATCCAATAATTACACCGGAAATATTTTTTACAATAGCTGAAATTTGTTTAGGATTATCTACTAATTTTTCTCTTAAAAAAATAAAAAAAAATCCAACCATGAGCGCGAAGATTGAAAAAAATAAAACTAATGCGGGAGTTTTTAAATTTACAGCTAAGAAAGTTCCACCAATTACACCTGCTAAAATAAAAACACCAAATGATCTTACCATTTTAAAGTCTACAGCATCATACTCTTTATGGGTCATTGTCGAAATGATTGAAGTGGGAATAATTATTGCAAGTGATGTTCCAACCGAAAGATGCATTCTCGTGACGATATCGAAATCCAAAACAGTAAAAGCATAATAAAGTGCTGGAACCATAACAATTCCACCACCTACTCCCAACAATCCAGCCATGAAACCTGCTCCCGCAGCCGCAACTGCTAAAACAAATAACAAGTTTATTAATTCAGCAGTGGCAATTGTTTCCATTAGGAACTTACTTGATTGGCTTTTTCATTATTTTGAACAATAGTCATAATATATTTTGCCTTTTGAAAATCAGAATCTCTTGCCATCATATTATCACTTAAATATCTTTTCCAATCTTTGGAACCTACCTGACCATGGTATAAACCAACTGTGTGTCTCATTATATGATTTACTTTAGTTCCCTTCTTTACTTCATCATCCAAATATTCTAAGAGTTTTTTAACCACTTCTTCTCTTGAAGGATTGTCATTTGTTTTGAATATCTCTTTTTCAATTTCAACCAGCGAATATGGATTTTGGTAGATCGATCTACCAATCATTACTCCGTCACAAAATTTCATGTGATTATTTATTTCGCTTACTTTGGTTATACCGCCATTTATAATTATTTCTAAATCTGGATTTGCTTTTTTAATCTCATAAACCATGTTGTAATTTAATTTTGGAATATTCAAATTCTGCTTTGGTGATAATCCAGAAAGCATTGCTTTTCTTGCATGTAAAATAAATGTCTTTGTACCTACGTCTCTTAATTTGTGAACAAAATTATTTAGATATTCAAAATCTTCGACATCATCAAAACCTATACGAGTTTTAGCTGTTACAGGAATTTTACATACTTTGACCATAGAATGAATACATTCCGCTACTAAGTCTGGTTCCTTCATTAGACAAGCGCCGAACTTATTTTTTTGAACCTTTTTACTTGGACACCCAAGATTAATATTTATTTCATCATAACCCATGTCCTCTGCAATTTTTGCAACCTCTGCTAATTCAGCTTTATCAGATCCACCAACCTGTAAAGCTAAAGGTTTTTCCTCTGGACTAAATGATAAAATTTTATTTCTATCTCCATGAATTGCTGATTTAGTGGCGACCATCTCAGTATAGAGCATTACATTTTTACTCATTAATCTTAAAAAAAAACGATCGTGCCTATCGGTACAATCCATCATTGGAGCGACTGAAACTTTTCTATTAATTTTTTGTTTAGTATCCAAGTGCTTTACCCATGATTTTATCAGGTAACCATGTAACAATTTCAGGAAATATACATAGAATTAAAATAGCCAATGCCATAATTATCATGAAGGGAATAGAGCCTTTTAGAATTTCAGACAAACTTACATCTGGGGTAATGCCCTTTATAATATAAAGATTTAATCCTACAGGAGGTGTTATCAGTCCTATTTCCATATTGATTGTGAATACAATTGCAAACCAATAAGGATCAAATCCTAAAGTTGTTATTACGGGCAACAAAATTGCAGAGGTCATAACAATCACTGCAACAGGAGGTAAAAAGAAACCAGCTATCAAAAGAAATATATTTATTAAAATAAATACAACCCACTTATTTGAACTTAACTCAACCATACTTTGGGCTAAAGATTGAGTTACGTACAATTGTGAAAGAGTGAATGCAAAAAGATAAGAAGCTGCAATAATAAACATTATCATTACACTTTCTTTCATTGATACTTTTACAATGTTCCAAATCTTTTTTGGCTGATAAATTTTGTAGACAACAGCTATCAAGACAAAAACTAAGAACGCCCCAACTCCAGATGCTTCCGACGGAGTTGCAACCCCACCATATAAAACATATAAAACTCCAGCAATAATTGCTAGGAATGGAAGAATTCTGGGTAATACTTCAAGTTTTTCTTTCAATGTTGGCTTTACCCTGTTTCGTAAAGCTTTTGCAGCATCTTTATCTATAAAATAACTATGTATAAGTGCCCAAATTGCAAACATTCCTGCCAACATGAAACCTGGCACCAATCCACATAAAAACAATCTTCCAATTGATGTTCCGGTTGCAATTCCGTAAACAATTAAAACAATGCTAGGAGGAATTAAAACTCCTAATGTTCCACCAGCCGCTATAGTTCCAGTGGCTATTTGATCTGAGTAGCCCCTTTTTCTCATTTCGGGTATTCCCATAGTTCCAATAGCTGCACAAGTTGCAGGACTTGATCCACTTAATGCAGCAAAAATTGAACATGCTCCTATATTAGATATAACTAGTCCACCTGGTACTCTCCAAAGCCATCTATCTAATCCTGTGTATAAATCTTTACCTGCAGGAGAATTAGCAACTGCCATTCCCATTAAAATAAACATTGGTATTGAAAGTAAAACAAATGAATTTAAACCAGCAAAGAATGTCTCAGCAAAAACATCAAGCATTTGAAAACCTTCAAATGATACTAAAAGTACTATTGATACAAAACTCAAACCAAAAGCAATTGGAATTCCAGAAAAAAGCACCAGTAAAGTAAAAACCGCAACGATTAAAGCTATTATTAATGGGTCCATTAATTATAATCCTTGTCGTCAGTAAGTTTTATAATTTCAGCTATATATTGAAGAATCATTAGTATAGCACCTAAAGCCATTGAAGAATATGGTATCCATAAAGGTGGATCCCAAACTGTTCCAGTCGAATAATTTTTTGTAAATGCTTCCTCAACCATTAAAAATCCAAAATAAAATAAAATTAGAAAAAATAATAAACTTAATAGGGAAGTAAAAATTTTTAAGCGAATGATATTTTTTTTAGATAGAAAATCATAAATCCATTCCATACTAACGTGAGCTTTTTCACTAAGTACATACACACTTCCTATGAAAGTTGATGCAACTAATAACATGGTAACTAATTCTGTTTGCCAAGTAATTGCTCTTTGAAAAAAATATCTCTCAAAAACTAGCTCTACAATTACTAAAATTGATAATAGCAAAGCTAATACTGCAAAAGCACCACAAGCTTTTGCTATAAAATCACAAAATTTAAGATATTTTTTTTTCATAAAAAAACCCCTATTTAATAAGAATAAATAGGGGTTCTTTATATATTATTTTATTTAACTGCTAAAGCCATTTCCATCAGCTTATCACCACCTGGAACTTTATCAGCAAATGCCTTGTGAGATGATTTTTTTGCAATCTCTACCCACGCAGCATGATCTTTTTCGTTCATGTATACTAATTTAACACCTGCAGCTTTATAAGCTTCTTCAAACTTTTTATCTAAGTTTTCAACTTGAGCTGTCATGTATTTTTCAGCAACTTTTCCTGCTTTCATTAAAGCTTTTTGCTGCTTAGAATTTAAAGCATCAAAAGACTTTTTAGACATCAGAATTGGCTCATACATAAACCATAATCCAAATTTTCCTGGAGGTGTTGCGCATGAAACTTGCTCATAAATTTTGTAACTGACAAAACTTCCTGAGCTAGTATTAGCACCTGTTAATACACCTGTTTGTAAACCAGTATAAATTTCAGATGATGGCATACTTTGTATACCTGCTCCTGCAGCTTCTAACATTTGGTTAAATGCTTTACCAGCAGCTCTCATCACTTGTCCTTTGGCGTCGCTAGGATTTTTAATACATTTTGTTTTTGAGGCAAAACCACCACCTAACCAAGCATCAGATAAAACTACAACACCAGCATCATTAATGATTTTTTTAATTTCAGTCATCATTGGACCTTTATTAAATCTTAATGCGTGATCATGATTTTTTACAGTTCCTGGCATTAACGTTGCATCAAATTCTGGATGAAACTTAGATGCATATGCTAAAGGAAAAGCAGAAATATCTAACTGACCAGTTGTCATAGGTTTCCACTGTTCTTTTGGTTTATATAACGATTTAGCTGGATAAATTCTGATATCTATTCCAACATTTGCTTTTTTAACCTCGTCAGCAATGATTTGAACCATTTCATGACGTGGATCATAAGATCCATCAGCTCTTGGGGTACCAGGCCATTGGTGACTTGCTTTTAGCGTAACTGCATAAGCAGAACCAATAGTAGTAAAAACAAAAACTAATGAAGTTAAATATAAAGATATTTTTTTTAACATTATTTTTTCCCTCTATTGTTATTTTTAATAATTCAATTAAAGTGAACTTATTAATAAGAGTCAAGTCGACAAAAACTCATTTAAGATGAAGTAATATGGATGGACCTTTAAAAAACCTACTAGTAGTTGATTTAACGAGAGTATTAGTTGGTCCTTACTGCACTATGATATTATCTGATTTAGGGGCTAGAGTAATTAAAGTTGAAGCACCTGAAATTGGTGATGACTCAAGAAAATTTGGACCATTCATAAAAGATTATTCTGCTTATTTCATGTCTCTTAATAGAGGAAAGGAAAGTATTGCTCTTAATTTAAAGAATGATGAAGATAAAAAAATTTTTGAAAAAATTTTATCAAAAGCAGATATTTTAGTTGAAAATTTTAAACCTGGAACTTTAGAAAAATGGGGTTTTGGCTGGAAAGATGTTAATAAAAAATATCCAAAACTTATTTATGCTTCAGCATCAGGCTTTGGTCAAACTGGTCCACTTAAAGAATTACCCGCTTACGACATGGTGGTTCAAGGTATGGGCGGTTTAATGAGTGTTACTGGTCAACCAAACTCTGAACCTACTAGAGTTGGAACCTCAATTGGAGATATTACTGCTGGGCTTTTTACTGCTATAGGTATTAATGCAGCTTTATATGATAGACAAAAAACTGGAAAAGGAATGTTCATAGATGTTTCTATGCTTGATTGTCAAATAGCCATACTAGAAAACGCTATAGCACGTTATCTATCTAAAAATGAAATTCCAAAACCAATGGGATCAAGACATCCATCGATTGCACCTTTTGAAGCTTTCAAGACAAAAGATAGTTACATAATCATTGCCGCTGGAAATGATAAACTTTTTGAAAAACTTTGTAATCTTCTTCAAATCCCAGAGGTAAGTAAAGATCCAAAATTTTCAGATAATTCATCTAGAGCAAAAAATATGGATGAGCTTAAAAAAATTTTAGAGGAAAAATTATTGAGCAAAAATACAAGTGATTGGGTTAGTGAAATGGAAAAAGATAAAATTCCATGTGGACCAATTTTCAATATTAAAGAGGCTGTTGAAAACCCACAAATAGAGTCTAGAAACATGATTGTTAAAGCATTTCATAAAGTTGTTGGTGATTTTAAACTGGCTGGTAACCCAATTAAAATGTCATCTTATAAAGATGAAAAAACAAGAGGTGACATACCTGATTTAGATGAACATCGGCAAAAAATTATAAAGGAATTTTGTAACTAATAAATTTTAAGAGTTTGAAGTGTCAGTATCGTCTGCGGCTTGATCTTCACTTTCAGAAACTTGATCTAAAGAAACGTCTCCCTGTTCTGCTTCAGCATCATCGGACACAGGAGCTTCTGGCACTTCAGGCTTAGCCGTTTCAGACAATTCTGCTAAATCATCTTTAGAAACTTGAATTTTTTCAGGAGCTTTACGTGCTCTTTTAGATGGTAAAATAGGTGTTCCGCTTTTCGAGATCTCACCTTTGTATAAGCTTTCAAAATCATCACCAACATCCTCATCAGCTTCGGCACCATCATCAACTTGTTCTACATGTTTTCTTAATTTGTAGACAGCGCTTTCAGTTAAATCATCTACTTTGATATTTTCTTCAGCTATTTCTCTTAATGCAATAACTGTATTTTTATCGTTATCACGATCTAAGGTTGGTTCTATCCCGGTATTGAGTTGAGTTGCTCTTTCTTTTGCAACTAAAACTAATTCATATGGGCTATCTACTTTATCAATACAATCTTCAACTGTAACTCTTGCCATGCCGATTATCTATAAGCTGTGATTAAAAAAAGCAAGGATTATTTAAATATATTCAGGATTTAACCTATTTCTAACCACGAATAGAGCAATTAAAGATAAGAAAATATATACAAATGAAATCACCGCTATTTGCTCAATTGTAAAGCCTTTGTCAATTAACAATCCAAATAAAGCTGTACCAAAAGCTGTGGAAAATACCATTAATGCTGTTGTTAAAGCTTTAATTGATCCAATGTATTTTACGCCATAAATCTCAGCCCAAGTAGAGGACCCCAAGACATTGGCAAGCCCATTTGAAATTCCAATCAAGCCAAGGAATATAAAAGCAGAAATAGAAATATCTAAATAAAACAAAACCAACATTGAAATCAACAAAGGTATATTCATAAAGATCAATAATTTTCTGCTGGTAAATTTATCAATTAAAAAACCAGAGCCCAACAAAGTAATCACTGATAATACAGAATAAGCCATAAATGATTGTGCTATAACAAATTCACCCCACTCTTTAGACTCTGTTATATATGATTGATAAACAAATACACCAGTAGCAATCCAAGGCATTGCTAACATATTCAAACAAACTATATAAAATCTATAATCTTTTAAAACCTCAACACGTGTCCAATTTTTAATTTTTTTTTCAACAAAATTTTGATCATTTACATCTTCTCTTGAGTCAAAGTTCAAATTTTTAATTAATGCAAAAGAGATAAATGGTAAAAAAAATAGAATTAATACAGAAATAGAGAGCCAAATGTTTTGCCACGCAGTTAAAGTAAGTAAATAAACAATTAAAACTGGTAAAATAAATTCTGCAGTTGATAATCCAAACCAACCGATACTTAGAGCTTTGCCTCTAGATTTAGTAAAAAATCTTGAAATCGTTGTAGTTGCAGTATGAGACATTAATCCTTGACCAGAAAACCTCATTAAAAAAACAGCAATAAATAAAAAAACTATTGATGAAATTTTTGAAAAGAAAAAACAAGAAAAAGCTAACAAAAGAGTTACATATAAAGCAAATCTAAAAATATTTATGTCATCAATTTTTTTACCAACCCAAATCAAAATAAAGCTACTCAATAATGTTGCCGAAGCATAAATTGAGCCAAATTGTCCATGAGTTATTGAAAGTGTTTCTCTAATACTTGAATTAAATAAACCAAGAAAAAAACTCTGTCCAAAACTAGAAAAAAATGTAAAGATGAAACCAAATATAATTACTTTAAAACTTAAATTTTTAAACATAAAAAATTATGAGCTGTAATGTTGCTTTCATAGGTCTCGGTGTAATGGGCTATCCAATGGCAGGATATATATCAAAAGGTGGTCACAATGTAACTGTTTTTAATCGTACAAAATCAAAAGCAGAAAAATGGATTGGCGAATACAAAGGTAAAATGGCTGAAACTCCAGCGGATGCAGCTAAAGATGCTGAATATATTTTTACCTGTGTAGGTAACGATAATGATTTAAGAGAAGTAACTTTTGGTGACAAAGGAGCTTTCAAAACAATTAAAAAGGGCGCAGTCTATATTGATAACACTACAGCCTCAGCAACAATTGCTAGAGAAATATATGATTACGCAAAGAAAAATGAATTTGGTGCATTAGATGCTCCTGTATCTGGTGGACAAGCTGGAGCAGAGAATGGCGCATTAACAGTGATGATCGGTGGGGATCAAGCTGACTTTGATAAAGCAAAAGATAAAATTGATTGCTATAGCAAAAAAATGAAATTACTCGGTAAAGCTGGTTGTGGACAATTAGCTAAGATGGTTAATCAAATTTGTATAGCAGGATTGGTTCAAGGTTTATCTGAAGGCATAAACTTTGGAATGAAAGCAGGGTTAAATATGGAGGATGTAATTGAAGTTATATCAAAAGGTGCAGCTCAGTCTTGGCAAATGGAAAATAGATATAAAACAATGATAGATGATAAATTTAATTTTGGTTTTGCAGTTGACTGGATGAGAAAAGATTTAAAGATTGCAATGGATGAAGCTAAAAATAATGGTTCATTATTACCTGTAACAGAACTTGTAGATAAATTTTATGGAGAAGTACAGGGGTTGGGGGGTAATCGTTGGGACACTTCAAGCTTAATTAAAAGATTTAGAAAGTAATGTATGCAACCGGCATACTATGAAAATTTCGAGGAAATTCAAAATAAGTATTGGTCTATGCTCGATGATGCTGTTACTAATAGAGGTTCTCCTTTTAGAATTCCTGTATTTATTTGTGCCCACCAAGACGAGGTAGATGGAAGAATTGTTGTTCTAAGAAAATCAGATAGAGCAAACAATCTATTACAATTTCATACCGATTTAAGATCACCAAAAGTAGAAATTCTTAAGAAAAATAATAACGCTTCTCTAGTTTTCTACGATAAAGAAGAAAAAATACAATTAAGAATAAAAGTTGAGTGTGAAATAAATAATCAAAATTCTACGACTGAAGAATCTTGGAAAAAAACTCAACATATCAGTAGAAGATGTTATCTAACTGATAGTCCTCCAGGAACTGCATCAGAAAATCCAACGTCAGGCATGATATCTAAATTAGAAGATTTTGATTATACAATGGAACAAAGCGAAGAAGGTTACAAAAACTTTACAGTTATAAAATGTAAAATTAAGTCTATTGAATGGTTGTATCTTGCAGCAAAAGGACATCGAAGAGCAAAGTTTGATGCTGAAAGCAACAAAAATAGTTGGTTAGTGCCATAGAATAAGATATAAAAATTCTTAATGGATTTTCAAACCTCGGTAAAAACTTGTTTTAAAAAATATGCAATCTTTTCAGGAAGAGCATCAAGGTCTGAGTTTTGGTGGTTTGTCTTGTTTGGATTTCTTGGTGGCATTATTACTTGGATTATTGATGTAATGATATTTAATTATCCTGCTGAAGCAAATGGACCGGCAAGTTTAATATTTTCCGTTATTTTAATTTTACCATCATTTGCGGTTGGAGCGAGGCGTTTGCACGATACTGACAAGACAGGTTGGTGGCAATTACTATGGATAACAGTAATTGGTGGATTATTAATTATTATATGGCAAGCAACCTTAGGAGAAAAAAAGAAGAATCGTTATGGTCCACCTACCAAGAAATAATTTAAATTTTTAAAAAATTGATTTAGAATATTTTTTCCAATTATCTTGATAGTGCTTTGTGTTTTCAAAAACTGCTTTCTTTTCTTCTTCAGTGACCTCTCTTACAACTTTACCAGGTGAACCTATTACCAAAGAGTTATCTGGTATCTCTTTGTTTTCAGTAATTAAAGCTTTTGCACCTATGATGCAATTTTTTCCAATCTTAGCGTTATTGAGAATCACTGCACCAATTCCAATTAAACTATTGTCCCCTATCGTGCATCCATGAAGCATAACCATATGACCTATAGTTACATCTTTACCAACTTTAATGGGATATCCTGGATCGGTATGCAAAACACATCCATCTTGAACATTTGATCCCTCGCCAATATGAATATTTTCAATATCTCCTCTTAGAGTTGCATTAAACCAAACACTTGTATTTTTTTCTAAAGTAACATCACCTATAACGACCGCATTAGGTGCTACCCAATTTTCGCCAGAGTTTTTTGGTTTTTTATCTTTTAAATCGTAAAACATAACTTATATATTATTACATTATGCCAATACAAACTCCAATATGTGATTTCGGTCAAAAGGCTCATGACTTCAAGCTTAAATCAACTGATAATAAAATTTTATCTTTAGAAGATATTAAAGGTGAAAATGGAACCTTAATAATGTTTATTTGCAACCATTGTCCCTATGTTAAAGCAGTTACAAAAGATATAGCCGAGGATACTAAAAAATTGAAAGATTTAGGAATTAACACTATAGCAATCTGTGCCAATGATGCTGAGAATTATCCAGAAGACTCGTTTGAAAATATGATTGAATTTGCAAAAAAACATCAATTCAGTTTTCCATATTTAGTTGATGAAACACAAGAGATAGCCAGAACTTATGATGCGGTATGTACTCCAGATTTTTTTGGGTACAACAAAAATTTAGAGCTTCAATATCGAGGTAGACTAAGAGAATTAAAAAATTTAGTTCCTGTAAGAGATGGTGATAGTGATTTATTTAATGCAATGAAACAAATTGCTGAAACTGGTAAAGGACCTGAAAATCAAACTCCGAGTGCTGGCTGTAGTATTAAGTGGAAAAATAGTTAATGTATTTAATCGTTACGAGATCTTTTCCCCCAGAGGTGGGTGGGATGCAAAGTTTAATGTGGGGGTTGGCAAAAGAAATGTCCAAAAACTTTATGATCAAAGTTTTTGCTGATCACTACGAAAATCATAAAGAATTTGATAAAAAAGTAAATTTTTCAATTGAAAGAGTTGGTGGAATTAAATTCCTAAGAAAAATAAGAAAAGCACAGCTAATTAATGAATATTTAAAAGAAAGTAAAGTTCAAGGTATTATAGCTGATCATTGGAAAAGTTTAGAATTAATAGTAACTGATAAAAAAAAATATTGTTTAATTCACGGAAAAGAAATCAATCACGCCAAAGGAAGCTCTTTAAATAAAAGAGCAAACAAAGTTTTAAATAGTGTTGAAAAAGTAATAGCAAATTCTGAATATACAAAAAATTTAGCCATTCAAAATGGTGTAGAACAAGAAAAAATTGTTGTGATAAATCCAGGAATTAGCCCTGCCCAAGAATTAAATAAAACATCGTTAACTAAAGTTGAAAGCTTACTTAAAACAAAATCACCACGTTTAATTACAGTTTCAAGATTTGATAAAAGAAAAAATCATGAAAAAGTATTGATGGCTTTAAGAAACTTAAAACAAATTTATCCAAATATTGTTTACATTTGCATTGGCTACGGAGAAGAAGAAGAAAATTTAAAAGATTTGGTAAATGAACTCGATTTAAGTGGACAAGTTATGTTTTTTAAAGAAATAACCGACGACCTTAAAAATGCTTTAGTGGCAAAATCAGATATATTTGTGATGCCATCCGTAAAATATAAAAGCTCAGTTGAGGGTTTTGGTATAGCTTATATAGAAGCTGCGCAATACGGGGTTCCCTCTTTAGGTGGAGCTGATGGAGGTGCGGCAGATGCAATTCAACATGATAAAACTGGATTAATATGTGATGGAAATAATCTAGATGAAATTTATTCATCATTAAATTCTATGATTGAAAATAAAAAATATTTACACTTTGGTAAAAATGCAAAAGAGCTATCATCTAAATTTTATTGGTCCAATACTATTGATGAGTATAAAAAAGTTTTAGTTTAAGATTTCTTTTTCGTAAAAGTTTTATAAATATGCCAAAGAACAATTAGAATTGTTATGACTAATATACAGACTGTAAGAGTCCTGTCCCATAGAAACTCCCAAGATCCATTACTTAAAAGTAATGATCTTCTTAGATTTTCCTCCATCAACCCCCCAAGAACGAACGCTAGTATTAAAGGTGGCATGGGAAAATCATAAAGTCGTAAAAATGTTGCAACAACTGCTATGCAAATCATTAAATAAATGTCGAAATTATTAAATGACATCACATAAATTCCTGTAATAGAAAAAAATAAGATTAATGGAATCAAATAATTTTTTGGTACTGCAAGAATTCTAGCGATGTAGGGAATTAATGGTAAATTTAATATTAATAATATTACCATTCCAATATACATCGACATTATCACTGACCAAAAAATTTCAGGATTAGTCATATAAAGTCTTGGACCTGGCTGAATACCAAAGCCCAAAAGTGCACCAAGCATGACCGCTGTAGTTCCACTACCCGGTATACCTAAAGTTAACATTGGTACAAAAGAACCTGAGCATGCTGCATTATTTGCTGTTTCAGGTGCAGACAATCCATTCACACTTCCTTTTCCAAATTTTTCTTTTTCTTCATCTTTAACTAAATTTCTTTCCATTCCATAAGCTAAGAATGATGCAATTGTGGCACCCGCACCAGGTAATACTCCAATCAAGAAACCAATAACTGAGGATCTTGGAATAGTTCGATACATTTTACCTCGTTCTTCTTTATTAATTCTTATTGATCCAAGTTCTGTTAATGAAACTTGTTTTGCTGCTGCTGTTGGATCATTTCGCTTTAATATGATTGTTAAGGCTTCGCTCATAGCAAAAGTTGACATAACTACTAAAACAAAGCTTATTCCATCTGTTAAATTCATGTTATCAAAAGTAAATCTTGTAATATCAGACAAAGAGTCTTGACCAACAGATGCTAGCATCAAACCAAGCACAACCATCATCATTGCTTTTAAGAATTGTCCTTTAGATGAAAAAGCTGCAATTGCTGTTAAACCTAAAATCATTAATGCGAAATAATCTGGCGATCTAAAAGATAAACTTACTTTTGATAAACTTGGAGCCATAAACAATAAATAAATTGCTGATAGTGTTCCACCTGCAAATGAACTCCAGGCGGCGATAGCTAATGCTTTTCCGGCTTTTCCTTGTTGTGCCATTGGATATCCATCAAAAGAAGTTGCGACAGTACCTGGAACTCCCGGTGCATTTAACAAAATAGAGGAAGTAGAACCACCAAATACTGCCCCATAATAAACTCCAGCCATTAAAATCAAGCCCGTTGCAGGATCAAAACCATAAGTAATTGGTATCATTAAAGCAATCGCTGTCATGGGACCTAAACCAGGTAACATTCCAATAATTGTTCCAAAGAAACAACCAATCATCACCATAAAAATATTTTGAAATGATAATGCTGTAGTTAAACCAATTAGTATTCCTTCTGTCATCCCATCACTCCGATAGATTTTAAAAAGGGATCCCTTAAATAAATTTCAAGAACTCCGTGAAGCAAATACATAAATCCAGCAACAAATGGAAAAGAAAGTAAAAACATTAAGACCCATCTTCTCTCACCTAAAAAGTAATAAGAAGCAAATAAAAATAAAGATGTAGTTAAAAAGTAACCCACTTTTAAAATTGTTGCCCCGTAGATAATTGCAATTACAATTAGTAATGCTGTTTTTTTGTATTCTAAAGTCCTATGTTCAACTTTTATAGTATCTGGATCTGGTAAGATTAATTTTAAACCAGAAAAAAATAAACCAGCATATCCTAAATAAATTGGAAATGTTCTTGCATTAAATGGTGCATTTTCATCGAACGCAAAAACTTGTATTTGATAAGCTGTATATAAATAAAATGCTGAGAAAATAAAAAAGAGCAGTGATATAATTTTTGTCGTATTTATATTCACTGCTCTTTTAATTAGTTAATCCAGAGGATTAAATAACTCCTAGTTTTTTCATAAGAGCTGTCATTTCTTTTGTTTGAGTTTTTAAAAACTTAACAAACTTTTTGTCTGGGTTATAAATATTTACCCAAGCATTTCTTGCTCTTACAGCTTCCCATTCAGGAGTTTTTTGTACATCGCCTAACATTTTAGCAATAGCTTTTTTATCTTTGCTACTCATGCCTGGAGGACCAAAAAATCCTCTCCAGTTTACGAATTGTACATCATATCCTTGCTCTTTAAGTGTAGGTGCATCAGGTGCATCACCAACTCTGTCAGGTGCAGTTATACCAATGATTCTTACTTGGTCTCTTGCTCCCATTAATTCACCTAAACCTGTAGATATAATTTGAGTCTCTCCAGATAAAAGTCCAGCTAATGCTTTTCCACCTGCATCATAAGGAATATAAGCTACAGCATTCGGATCTGCACCAGCAGCTTGAAATGCTAAAGCACCAATTAAATGGTCCATACTTCCTCTAACAGAACCACCAGCCATTTTTATTGAACTAGGGTTTGCTTTATATGCATCAACAACATCTTTAAAGTTTTTGAAAGGTGAGTCTTTTGCAACTGCAATTGCACCATAATCACCAATTACTCCAGCAATTGGCACAACATCTTTATAAGATAAAGTTCCGCTTCCACTGACATAACCTTTGTGTCTTGTAATTGATCTCAAAACTAGTGGTGTTGATTGAACTAAGATTGTATTTTCTGGCTTAGTGTTAATCATGTAAGCAAGAGCTTTTCCACCACCACCACCTGACATATTTTCAAATGATGCGCTTTTTAAAAATCCAGCTTTTGTCAAAGCTTCTCCAGTACCTCTAGCAGTTCCATCCCAACCACCACCAGCACCACCACCAATTACAAAGTGTAGTTTATCAATTGCAATTGAGTTGACTGTAGTTGTTGATAATAAAAGAGCGGCAGAGAATAAAACTGAAAAAAAAGATTTAATTAGTTTCATTATTTCCTCTCGTTGTTATAGTTAATTACATAGATTAAACATACTTTTAGTAATCTAGTCAACAACCAAAGATAGAGCACATGCAGAACGTGATTCCCTTTAACCGAGAAAGTTTTGGGCAATTATTATCAAAAAAATTTTTATTAGTTATTGTAATCTCTATTCCTAGTGCGATTGTCGCTGACTTTTTTAAGGTCCCACTAGCGTGGATGATTGGTCCGATGATAGCAACCTCTTTGGTTGCCCTAAAAGGTTTTCAAGTAATAATGCCAAGATTAGCCCTTAGCTCAATCTTAATTATTTTAGGATTACATATTGGAAACTATATTGATCAAAATTTACTTAATCAAATGGTTAATTGGATTTGGACCACAATTATAATGTTTTTTTATATTGTTATTAGCATTCTAATTGTTTCTAAATATTTACAAAAATTTTCTGATTACAAAGAAAAAACATCTATATTTTCTGCAGCCCCAGGTGCTTTAGGACCATTAATGATTTTAGCAGAGTATGAAAAATCAGATTTATCTCAAGTAGCTACAGCTCATTTAATTCGATTAATAATTATAATAACTTTATTCCCTTTTATAATAGTTAGTCTTTACCCAGCTGAAGCTTTAGTATTAGAAAAATTTGATTACATGTCTCAAAACCATTGGGAATTAATTATATTAATTATTGTTTCATTGGTGTTCATATTTTTTTTTGATAAATTTAAAGTTCCAGCTGCACTACTATCTGGAACACTAGTTGCAAGTGGAGTTTTACAAATATCTGACATCGCTTCATACAAATTACCTGATGCATCAATAAATTTTTGTTTATTAATTTTGGGAGCTTCTGTTGGATGTAGGTTTGCAAATAAAACATTTAAAGAAGTGGCAAATAACTCTTTTCATGGATTAGTTGCAACCATACTTTTAGTTTTATTAGGTCTTATTGCAGCATACGTTGCAACATTTTTTGTAGATAATAACATCTTATCACTGATCCTATCCTTTTGCCCTGGAGGTATTTATGAGGTGGCAGTAATAGCAATTGCTTTTGACCTTGAGCCAGATTTTGTTGCTTTTCATCATATTATAAGATTGTTATTTATACTCTTTGTCGTACCAGTGATTTTGAGAATAATTGAAAAAACTAGGTTAAAGAATTAGATAATCTCTCAAAGACTTTTTCAGCACTTAAATTTTTTAGATCTGTAACTTCAATTGGTTTAAAATTTTCTCTTTCAATACTTACTTTGTATGCTGTTGTATGTTTGCCGAATAATGTAAGACCTTTGGTTCCTACATGAGCTGCTATATGTGCAGGACCAGTATCATTCGCAACAATAAATGAACTATCTTTTATCAAGGCGGTAAGTTGAGAAATATCTAGCGCTCTACCATTATCCAGTAAGGCTAATGCATTAATATTTTTTGCTTCACTGATTTCAGTTGGTCCAGGAGCTGTAACGACTTTATATTTCTCACCATACTTATTCGAAATTAATTCAATAAGCTTATTGTAATAAGGCCATTTTTTAATTGTTAAACGGGGTGAACAGAAAGGAAATAATAAAATATATTTTGTTATCTTATAAAAATTTTTAATTTCACTTATATCTTTAGCAGCCCAATTAAAGTCTGGTTTTAACGTATTCAATGTGCTCAAACCAGTTTCTTTAAGTTGATGTTCAAATCTTTCGAGAACAGAAATTTTATCAAATTCGCTTTTATTCTTTCCCTCTGGTAAAGTCGTTATTGAGCTCGACCATATTTCCTTACCTGCTTTTGGAAAAAGAATATTCTTATAAAAATTAGTTCTAGATGAATTTTGCAAGTCAAAAACCTTAGAAAAGTTATGTTTTTTTATTTCACGCATTAAAAAATATAAATATATTAAATTAAACCTTGGTAGTCTTTTGTCTAAAATAACATTATGAATAAATGGATTTTTTTTGAATAAATCAATAAATGGTTTTGTAGTAAGAAGATAAATTTGATCATTTTTATGATTTTCAGATATGTCTTGAATAGCACCACTAGCTTGAGATATATCTCCTAAAGATCCGTGTTTTATAATTAGTATATTAGACATATTTATAACAAGATAACATAGTATTGAATTTTATGAATAAAATTATAGTAGAAGTTTCAATTGGAGAACTTTTAGATAAGATTTCAATTTTGGAGATTAAAAAAGAAAAGATAAAAGATGCTGAAAAATTAAAATTCATTAATAACGAACACTCTATTCTTAAAAATCAATTAGAAAAAAATGTCAAATCTAATGTAAAGTTAAATAATCTTTATCAATCTCTTAAAGCAATTAATTCAAAACTTTGGGTTATCGAGGATGATAAAAGACAATGTGAAAAAGAAAAGGATTTCGGAGAAAAATTTATTAAGCTTTCAAGAGATGTTCATTTTCTAAATGATGATCGCGCTAAAATTAAATTAGAGATTAACAATCACACTGGATCAGCTATCAAAGAAATAAAAGAATACACCAGTTATTAAATCATTAATGGGACTTCATTTTTCAAAAGAAGAATTTAGAACTAGAAAATCCAAAGTTTTAGATTCCATGAAAGATCAAAACATAGACGCTTTATTAATGTTTAGACAAGAGTCTATGTATTGGTTAACTGGTTATGACACATTTGGATATGTTTTTTTTCAAACATTAATTTTAGATAAAAAAGGAAACACAATATTACTAACTAGAGCTCCAGATTTAAGACAGGCACAAAATACATCCAATATTAAAGATATAAGAATTTGGGTTGATAAAGACGGATCAAACCCAACCGATGATCTTAAAGTTGTTTTGGACGAGCTAAATCTTAAAGGGAAAAAATTAGGAATTGAATATGAGGCTTATGGATTGACTGGAAAAAATACATTGAAGCTCAATAAGTCTCTAGAGAATTATTGTTCAATTGAAGATAAATCAGACTTAATAACAAAGTTAAGAGTGGTAAAATCCAAAGAAGAAATTGTTTATGTAAAAAAAGCTGCAGAACTAGCTGATCAAGCTTTGGATGAAGTTTGGAAATGTGCCAAAGCGGGTGTAAATGAGTCTAAGATTTTAGCTGAAATGAATAAAATTATATTTGAAGGAGGCGGAGATTATCCTGCAAATGAATTTATTATTGGTTCAGGAAAAAATGCTCTCCTTTGCCGTTATCAATCAGAAAAACAAACTTTAAATGATCAAGATCAATTAACTTTAGAATGGGCTGGTACTTATAGACATTACCATTCAGCAATGTTTAGAACAATTCCTATAGGTAAAGCAGATCCTAAACATCATAAAATGCATGAGGCGTGTGTTGAAGCGTTAAAGAATTGTGAAAATAAATTAAAACCTGGAAATAAAATTGGAGAGGTTTTTGATATTCATGCAAAAACTTTTGATGATCTTGGTTTTAATAAAGCAAGAATGAATGCATGTGGATATTCTTTAGGCACTACTTTTGCTCCAAATTGGATGGATTGGCCAATGTTATATACCGGAAATCCATATGTAATTGAGCCTGGAAATGTTTTTTTTATGCATATGATATTAATGGACTCGGAAAATCAATTAGCAATGAACCTGGGTGAAACTTATTTAGTAACTGAGCAAGGCAATCAAAGACTCGGTAAGCAAAAAATTGATTTAGTTGTACTTTAATTAAAGCTGTATTTCTTTTCTAAAAACTTAATCACATTATGGATTATAAAGGTCATAAATAGATAAATACCACCAGCAACTATAAATACCTCAATTGGTTTGAAAGTTGTTGAAATTATATATTTTGCAACACCTGTAAGGTCCATTATGGTGACTGTACTTGCTAAAGAAGTTCCTTTCATCATTAGGATAATTTCATTTCCATAAGCTGGTAAAGATTGTCTAATAGCGATAGGAATTTGAATTTTATAAAAGATTACTTTATTTGAGATACCCAAACTTTTACCTGCCTCTATTATTCCAGGTTTAATAGTTTGAAATGCTGATCTCAATATCTCTGAAGTGTAAGCACCCGTGTTTAGAGAAAAAGCAATTATTGCACACCAATATGGTTCTTTTAAAATTACCCACAAAATTGTCGATCTTAAATATTCAATCTGACCTAATCCAAAATAAATAATGAATATCTGTACTAAAAGTGGTGTACCTCTAAAAACATACGAATATCCATAAGCAAATCTATTGATAAATATATTTTTATTTAGTCTTAGAATTGCAAAAAATAAGCCAATGAATAATCCAATTATTAAAGAAACTGAAAGAAGTTTTAAAGTTATTACAGCAGCATTTAGTAACTTTGGCAGACTATTAATCATTAATTCAAGATCCATTAGTACCCCCTACTATATTTAACTTCTAATTTGTTAATTAATTTCATGCTCACAAAAGTAAGTAATAAATACAAAACTGCAGCGAATGAATAAAAGAATAATGGATCTCTAGTTGATCCAGCAGCAATATAAGATTGTCTCATGATTTCAACTAAACCTGTAACTGAAATTAGAGAAGTGTCTTTAAGAGTTATCTGCCAAACATTACTTAGATTTGGAATAGCTAATCTTAATGTTTGAGGTAAAATAATTTTAAAAAATTTTCCAAATTTATTTAAACCTAATACATTGGCAGCTTCGAACTGGCCTTTATCAATTGATTGAATTGCTCCCCTAAAAACTTCAGTTGAATAAGCACCGGAAATTATTCCAATTGCAAATGCACCTGTGATAAATGCATTTATTTCAATATACTTATTATAACCAAATATTGATGCAACAAACATAATTGCACCAGTTCCACCAAAAAAGAAAAGGTAAATTACTAATAATTCTGGAACACCTCTTATTATAGTTGTGTAAGAATTGGCTATGAAATTTAAAAACTTATTTTTAGATAATTTTAATGGAGTAAAGATTAACGCAAAAAGAAAACCTATAAACATTGCTGTAATTGAAACAGCTATAGTCATTAGAGTGGCACGAAATAACTCGTCACCCCAACCATTATCTCCAAATGCTAGAAGTTCCATATAGATTGGCGACTATACATTATAGTCGCCAAATCTAAAATTAATTACATAGAGGCATCAAAACCAAACCATTTAGTAGCTATTCTACTAATGTCTCCGTTTTTTCTAGCCTTCTCGATTGCTTTATTAAATGCTTTTAATAATTCAGTGTCGTCTTTTCTGATTCCAACTCCAACACCATTACCAAATGCTCCACCTGAAAAAGTTGGACCTACAAGAACAACTGGTTTACCAGATTTTTCAGCATAATCAGTAAAAGCAACTGCAGCTGCTAATGCAACATCACATCTTCCTGATGCTAAATCTAAGTTTACTTCATCTTGAGTTTTGTAAGTTCTTAGATTTATTTTTCCTACATCACCAGATTCTAAAAAGTTTTGGTGAATAGTTGCTGTTTGTGTACAAACAGTTTTACCAGCAAGTGCACCTGTTAAAGTTTTTAAAGTTTTTTTAACACCTGAACCACCTAGAGTAAGATTAATTCCCTCTGGAGTATCCATACCTTCAAGGTCAGAACCTTTCATAACTGCTAAAGATGCAACTTCATCTGCATAACCTTGAGAAAAACTAATAGCTTTTTGTCTTTCTGCAGTAATAGACATACCTGCCATAATTGCATCAAATTTTCTCATAATTAAAGCTGGTATCATTCCATCCCAATCTTGTTCAACAATCTCACATTGCTGTCCAATATATCTGCAGAGTGTGTAAGCTAATTCAACTTCAAATCCGATTAATTTACCTGATGCATCTTTAGAATTCCATGGAGGATAAGCACCTTCTGTTCCAATTTTAATTTTATCAGCATTAACGTTTCCAATAATTAACAATGAAAATAAAACTGAAAAAATAGTTTTTTTAAATATATTCATCATTCTCTCCTTTAATAAAAAAATATTATTTCACAAATTAGAGACTTTAAAAAGAAAAAACTAATGATTTATTGAAGACGAGAAATTCCAAGAACAATCAAAACTGGGTACATAAACCCTAGATAATTTGGTATTTCCAAAATGATGATGAAAAACATTCATCCAATTTTCAACTTGAAGAGGTTTTTTATCTTGGCTGCCAACTTGTGCTGTGATCACACCCTTTGGTTTTAAAATTCTTACTAATGAATCCATATTCTTTGCAGCCAAATCTATACAAAACTGATCATCATTTAAATCTACAAAGATATGATCGTATGTATCGTCTTTTACTGATTTAATACTATGAAACGCATCTCCCCAAACACATTTAACTGAGTTTTTCTCTGTAGCTTTTTTTCCGATGTCCCCTAAATGTTTATTACAAACTTCAACTACTTCAGGATCAAGCTCATACCAATCGATAAAATTAAATTTTTTAGATATGCATTCTCTGGCAACGCCTCCATCACCACCGCCAATAATTGCAGCTCTTTCATTGTTTTTATTTAACTTCAACCCTGCGCCCACAAATGTTGAGCTGTACAAATGTTCATCAGACTCAGCTACTTGAATTTCACCATCAATAAACAATGATTTTCCAAATTGCTCTAACTCTAGAATTTCGATGTGTTGACCCACTTTTGATTTAAAATCCTCTAAAACTTCATTTACTACATATGATTTTTGTAAACCTGGTGAGCTGTAAATATCGTGATAAAGTGATCTTGTATCTCTGTTAAATTCTTTTTTAACAATTCTTTTGTGCCTAAATTCTTTTTTAACAATATCAACCGCTACTGATGGACTGATTTTTCCACAAGTAAAGAAATCAAAGCTTATAATTCCTTTCTCGGGAAATGTATGAAAACTAATATGACTTTCAGCTAATAATGCAAGAATTGTAAAGCCCTGTGGTTCAAACTTATATTTTGATATATTTAAGATTGTAACTTTAGCTACTTTAGCAATCTCTTTGATAACTCTTTCATAAATTGATGGATCATATTCTTTATCAGTTCCAATTATATCTAAAGTAATGTGCTCCCCTACTTTAATCATATTAACCTTTTTTATAATCTTTAGCTTTTTCCAAAACTTTTTTCATTTCTTCTAATGAAAGAATTTTTGGCTCTCCTAACTTTAGTGCAATAGTGTATTGATGACAAATATTTTCTATCTCTTGTGCTAGTTCAAATGCTTGATCTAGATTTTTTCCAAAAGCAACCTGTCCGTGATTAGACATCAAACAAGCACTTCTATTTTCTAAAGCTTTAATTACATTTTGTGATAGTTCTTCTGTTCCAAAAGTTGCGTATTCAGCGCATTTAATGTCTTCTCCTCCTGCAAGAGCAATCATGTAATGAAACGGAGGTATGGATTTTCTGTGTGAAGATACAGCTGTTGCGTGTGGAGAATGTGCATGAACAATAGCTTGAGCATCTTTTTTATTAACATAAATATCTCTATGAAATCTCCATTCGGAGGAGGGTTTGTTCACTGAGTCGTTATTTTCTGCTTCTTCATATAAACCCTTAAAAACAATATCTTCTGGCTTTAATGTTTCATATTTTTTTCCTGATGGAGTAATTAAATAACCTTGAATATTATCTTGTTCTGCTCTCAAAGATATATTTCCCGATCGTAGCGGTGAAAGATTTGTAGAGTTCAATTTTAGAGAATGCTCAATAATTTGATTTCTTTGGTATAAATTCTTCATTTAAATAATTCTTTTAGTCCTCTTTCTGATGCTTCACATATGCCTTTTTCGGTAATTAATCCTGTAACATATTTTGCTGGAGTTACATCAAAAGCCAAATTCATAGCTTTACTTTTTTTTGGATAAATTTGTATTTTCTTTACATTTCCTTTTTCATCTAAACCTTCCACATGAGATAATTCCTTTGAATTTCTCTTCTCAATTGGAATATCTTTATGATCTTTTATATTCCAGTCAATTGTTGAGCTTGGTAGTGCAACATAAAAAGGAATTTTGTTATCGTGAGCTGCTAATGCTTTTAGATAAGTTCCAACTTTATTACAAACATCTCCATTGGCTAGTGTTCTGTCTGTTCCTACAATACACATATCAACCTCTCCTCTTTGCATCAAAATTCCACCTGTGTTATCTGCAATGATTGTGTTCTTAATTCCTTCTTCATTTAATTCATAAGAAGTAAGATTTGCTCCTTGATTTCTTGGTCTAGTTTCATCTGCCCACACATGAACTGGGATACCTTTTTTATGCGCATGATATATTGGAGATGTTGCAGTGCCCCAATTTATTGTTGCAAGCCAACCTGCATTACAATGAGTCAAAATATTAACTGTATCTTTTTTTTTATTATAAATTTCCTCTATTATCTTAAGACCATTTAATCCTATATTTTCACAAAATTTTATATCTTCTTCGCATATGTCTTTTGCCTCATTAACAGCTATTTGTAAAATTTTATCGCTATTTAAACCTGATAATTTATTCATCATTCTATCAACTGCCCATTTTAAATTTATTGCTGTTGGTCTTGAGCTTATCAATTCATCTGCAGATTTTTTCAAAAATGATTGATCATTATTTTCAATAATTGCTAAGACTAGTCCATAAGCTGCTGTAGCACCTATCAAAGGTGCCCCTCTTACTTCCATTATTTTTATAGCATTAATTGCATCTTTAATTGTCTTTAGATCCTTTATGATAAATTGATGTGGTAGTTTTGTTTGATCAATAATTTTTACAACATTATTTTCAAACCAAATAGTACGATAATCTTTTCCCTCTATTCTCATTTATTTAAAACTCTACCCGCAACTGTTTTAAGTTTATCTATAGTTTTTTTAGTTCGTTTTTCAGGTGAAGTAATAATAGCAACATCCAAGCAATTGTTTGTTGGATCTTTAGGATCAATATGATTTTCAAAATTTTCTATCAGATTTTTTATCATATTTTTTGCTTTCGCAGCATTTCCTAAAAGAACTTTTATTACTTGTTGCACATCTACATTTTCATGATCTGGATGCCAACAATCATAATCTGTTACCATTGAAACAGATGCATACCTAATTTCTGCTTCTCTAGCTAATTTAGCTTCTGGCATATTTGTCATACCAATCACATCAGCTTTCCACGATCTATAAAGATTGGATTCAGCTAAAGTTGAAAATTGTGGCCCTTCCATTACTACATAAGTTCCACCTCTTTGATATTCTATTTTTTCTTTCTTAATAGCTTCTTCACACGCATTCATTAAACCATTTGACGTTGGATGAGCCATAGAAACATGGGCAACAATTTCCTCATCAAAAAAAGTTTTGTTTCTTGCAAAAGTTCTATCTATAAATTGATCAACAATTACAAATTTACCTGGTGGTAAGTCTTCTTTTAAAGATCCAACAGCTGATACCGAAACTATGTCGGAAACACCTAATTGTTTTAACGCATCAATATTAGCTCTAAAATTTATTTTCGAAGGTGAAATAAAATGCCCCCTTCCATGTCTCGGTAAAAAATAAACCTCTTTATTTTTAAATTTTGTCTTTAAAATTTGATCTGAGGGATTTCCCCAGGGAGTTTGTAAATCAACTAACTCTCGATTTTTAAATTCCTCAACATCGTATAAACCGCTGCCACCAATGATTGCTAATTTATTTATTGTCATGTTAAAATATTTTAATTAATTATTAATATATAATTTACTCTTATGAATTTAAAAGATTTTATTAGATCAATTCCAGATTATCCAAAAAAAGGGATATTATTTCGAGATATAACAACATTAATCAAAAATGAAAAAGCATTTTCTGAAACAATAAATCAGATAGTTGATAGGAGCAAAAAAGTAAAATTTGATAAAATTGCAGCTATTGAGTCAAGAGGCTTTGTCTTTGCCTCTGCTGTTTCATACATATTAAAAAAACCATTTGTGATGCTTAGAAAGAAAAATAAATTACCAGCTGATGTTCATTCAATAGATTTTGAACTCGAATATGGTACTGCAACTATAGAGGTGCATAGAGATTCTATTGATGAAAATGATAAGGTTTTAATTATTGATGATTTAATTGCAACTGGTGGTACTGCTGAGGCTGCAGCTAAGTTAGTTGAAATTTCAAAAGGAAAAGTTGCTGCTTTTATTTTTGTTATTAATTTGTTTGATCTCAATGGTACGGACAAATTATTAAAGAAAGGTTATATAGTTGAAAACTTAATTGATTTTTCGGGTCATTGAAAAATGGAAAAATTAAATAAAATTTCAAAATTTTTAAATAAAATTTATTACAATCTTTTTGTCGAAAGTTTTAGAGGTAAACTTAATTATAATTTTCCACCAAGTTATTTTCGTTGGGATCTTATCGAATATTTGATTAACAAATACGGATATTCTGATTACTTAGAAATTGGTTGTGATCAAGATCAGTTATTTTCAAAAATTAAGATACAAAATAAAGTTGGTGTAGACCCAAGTAGTGGTGGGAATGTGAGAAAAACAAGTGATGAATTTTTTAATGAAAATAAGAATAAATTTGACATCGTTTTTATCGATGGCCTTCATATTTATGATCAAGTAAAAAAAGATATTCTAAATTCAATAAATTGTTTAAAAGACAATGGTATTATCTTGGTTCATGATTGTATGCCAGATTGTTTAAGTAAACAGGCCGTTCCTAGATATAGAATGATATGGAATGGTGATGTTTGGAAAGCAATAGTTGACTTGAGACAAAGAGAAGATTTAGAAATTTTTACATGTGAAATGGATCAAGGTATAGGAATAATTAAAAAAGAGAAAAATACCTCGATCTTAGAAATTAAAAAACCAGTAAGAAATCTAAAATTTAAAGATTACTACGCTAATTATAAAAATTTTCTTAGAGTAATAAGTGTAGAAGAATTAAAAAAGAAATATTAAATTTCTTTGTTTTTCCAAGTATCTGGAGTTAAATCATTATCAATTTCAATAGTTAAACGATAATTGAAATCTTTGGTTCCTCTTTTTTTTATATAATCGTAAGTTTTTTTAACACCCTCACTCAAACTTACTTTTGTCTCGTAATTTAATAATTTTCTTGCTTTATCAGCAGAACAAGTAGCATGCTTCACCTCTCTTGGCCTGTCCTCTTTATAAACCGCCTCAAGGTTTGAACCAGTTATGTTAGAGCAAATTTCAACCACTTTATTTACAGTCACAAATTCTTCATCGGGTCCTATGTTGATTACTTGTTTGTTTAAATTTTTTTGATCTAACATGGGTATTAAGCAACTTAAACAATCATCAATATATGAAAAACATCTTTTTTGCTCACCATCACCATAAACTATTGGGGGTTTTCCTTGTAGCATTCTATTTAAAAATATGGAGACCACATTTCTATATGGATCAGTATAAATTTGTTTGGGCCCAATGATATTATGGGGAACAGCAATTACCCACTCTATATTGTTTAAATCACAAAGGTTCTTTAATACATCCTCAGCTGCCACTTTAGAAATACCATAGGGGTCAACTGGTTTGGGTATCATATCTTCTGTAAAGGGTGTTTGTTGTTCTCCGTATCTTGCCATGGAAGAACAAAAAATTATTCTTTTTACTTTTTCATTAACAGCTGCAGAAAAAATTGAAACTGAAGCAAGGTAATTATTTTTTGTGATCTCATAAGGTGAAAATACGGACAAACCCTCATGAGCTGTTGCTGCACAATGATAAACAACATCAATATTTTTCATTATTTTTTTTACTTTCGAAAAGTTGCTGCAATCCAAATTATGAAACTCTATATCTTTATGTATATTGTCTTCATAACCACCAATCATATTATCTACACCAATAACTTTATGTCCAAGATCTAATAATCTTTCTGACAAATGTGAACCTAAAAAACCTGCTACACCAGTGATTAGAATATTGTATTTAGTCGTCATTAAAAATCAAAAATTATTATACATTTAAAGCTTAGGTCTATACCATGATTTTTTTAATAAAACAGAATTAATAATACCTGATAATCTATGTTTATAAATTTCACTTTTATATTTTTGAAATGTTATTAAAAAAATTATGAATTTGATCAAAGATGAAGACAATTTTGGTAGAATTTTTATCATTGCAGTTAGGTATCCGTAATGTTTTTTATGAAAATAAAATGTTGACCACATCCAGTGCCAATTTCTAGAAAGCTCCATGGGTTTCTCAATTTCTGAATTATGTGATGTGCCACCTAAATGGTTTACTTTGATAGTGGGATCTATAAATATTTTTGAATTATTTTTTTTTAATCTTTTACACAAATCTATTTCTTCAAAATAAAGGAAAAAATTATCATCAAAAAAATTAATTTGCTTAAGATTTTTCATATTCAAAAACATTGCAAAACCTTTGACATTATCTACCTCTTTAATTTCTTTATCTTCATTAATATTAAAATTATTGTATTTTTCATTTTGAGATATAGGGGCGATAATTCCAAAATCCCCTAAATTATTGATGCTTAAAAAAAATTTATTCACCGCATCATTATTTAAAGTCACATCAGGGTTTACTATTAAAGCATAACTAGTTTCAACCTTTGATAAACCTAAGTTATTTCCTGCTCCATACCCTAAATTTTCTTTTGACAGAATACAATCCACATTTTGGTATTTAGAGTGAATTTCCTCCTTTAATTTTTCATCATTTGAATTTTCAATAACGATGATCTTAATACTTTTTTCAATTGACTCTATACAACTAAAAATTTTATCCCTGCTATGAAATGAAGTGATTATGACAGTTAAATCGAAAGTTTTCATATAAAATTAATATGGTAGCGGGAAGTGGGATCGAACCACTGACCTCGGGCTTATGAGTCCCGCGCTCTAACCAACTGAGCTACCCCGCCTTTTGATGAGATTTATAATAGTTTAATAATTTGATTCAATATTTATTAATTAGGCAAAAGTTATTAATTTAGAGAAAATTTACTAATATTTTCTTAGAAAATGATTAGACCAAATAAAATCAACCCTGTAGAAGCAGCTGCTGAAAAATATAATTTTTTTCTATTTTCATTTTTTTTATTAACTGCAATTCTATTAAGAAGAACGTTTATGTTGCTACTTTTTGATTGAGTTGATGGTGGATCTTTTTCAAGGTATCTAGCTATAAGCTTTTCTTTAACGTTAATACCTGAATTTTTCATAAGTTTATTTAATCACGTATAACTGATTTTTGCAAATTTCTTAGAAAGAAAGATAAATTCCAAAGGACCCCACACCAATTATCAGCAACGATAAAAATAAAAATATTTTTTTTGAGTTCCTTTGCTTCTGTTTCCTCTAGCTTTGACTTTAGAATATTTATATCAACTCTCTTCTTTAATGTTTTTAAAGGCTTTTCAGCAACATCAACATCATTTGGGGTCTCGATGCTAGTATTTGTCTCTGCAAAGCCTTTATTATTCATGAGAGAATTAGTACATCAAAATATCAGTCGAACAATTTTCCTGAAGTTCAATTTGGGTCACTATTAGATTGACATGTGTTCAATTTGGGTCAATATTCTCGAATTCAAATTTTATGAGTATAGAACAAATCGATTTCAGTAAAACCTTAACCGACGATCAGGTTTATGAAAGTATAATGAATAACTACTCTGACTTAGCAAATGAGTGGATATCACATCAGTGGAATTGGATGAACAATGTCTACTGGGCGTTTAATGATCATTACAAATACATGATTATAATTTCATTGATAGAAAAAACACTCCAATTTTATGATCAAATGAATATTCAACAATCTTATGAAGAATATTATTCTAAATCATATGTTCAAATAGATAAGTTTAGTATTACTGAATTATGTGAGAAATTAGATCTACCAAAAGAAACGATAAGAAGAAAAGTTTTAGAACTTGAGAAAGCAGGTGTTATTAAAAGAGATAAAAAAAAGATTATAATTGACGGTAAAGCATTTTCTTTTGTTAAACCTCAAAATCAAATTAAACTTTCATCAAAATATATCTTATTAGTAGCTGAAGCTTTATATAGAGATAAACACTTTTCAAAAAAAACTGATGTCAAGATAATTGAAAATTTAATTAAAAAAAAATTTACACTATGCTGGAGATGGTATTATAGAATGCAAATACCATTAATAATTGGGTATCACAAATTCATGCAAGATCTAAGTACCTTTCATGTTTGGGGAACTATTTGTATGAACCAATCATTGAATGTAACAAAAAATTTAAAAAATTCACATATAAAAAAATTACCATTGGATTTTGGTGCTGCAAGTAAATTACTAATTGATAATGTTGGTTCGACCTCAGGTATAAGCGCAATGTCTATTTCAGACATGACATTAATACCAAGAGCAACAGTAATAAGAAAATGCAAATACTTAATAAAAAATGATTTAATTAAACTTAATGAAAAAAAACAATACGTTTTATCCTCATTCAATTTTAAGAAAATTTTACCTTACCAAACTGAAGCTTTTAAGTTTAAAGCTAAATTTATACGTAAAGTTCTTAATCTTCTTGTAATTTCATAAATCTTAAATAAATTATAGTCGTTATACTATTATACAGAGGGGTCATGGAGATAGTAACAAAAATAGCACCTATCATACTCGCATTAATAATGTTGGGTTTAGGTTTGGGATTAAAGATTGACGATTTTACGAGAATATTAAAAACTCCAAAAGATTTTTTTGTCGGTTTTTTTTCTCAATTAATTATTCTTCCATTAGTTGCTTACTTATTAATTATTATTTTAAAAGTACCACCTGAAATAGCAATTGGAGTTATGATTATCGCTGCTGCACCAGGTGGAGTTACCTCTAATATATTAACAAAATTTGCTAATGGAGATGTTGCTTTATCTATTTCTTTAACAGCTGTAATCAGTTTAATTTCTATTATTACCGTTCCTCTTATAATTTTTACATCTGCTGATTTATTTGGAATTACTGATATTTCTCAAAATATTTCAATGACTGGTATAGCGCTAAAAATGTTTTTGGTTGTAACTGTTCCGGTAATCTTAGGAATGATTATAAGAAAATTTGCTGAAAATTTTGTAAATTCGAAAATTCAAATATTTGAAAAACTTAACATAATATTATTTGTTATTTTTTTTATAGCTGCGTTTTATGAAGAAAGAGAAAGTTTTTTAGATTTTCTAATGCAAGCAGGTTTAATTACTTTTATTCTAAATATAACAATGATGATTGTGGCTTATTACCTTGGTAAAAGTTTTGCCTCAGGAATAAAACAACAAAAATGTATTGCTTTAGAATGTGGATTACAAAATGGTACTTTAGCAATATTTGTTTCGACACAAATATTCGGTACAGATATAGTCTACATAACTCCAACAGCTGCATATGCTTTGATTATGTACATCACTGGTTTTATATTTGTTTTTCTTTTAAAAAATAAAGTTTAAATTGTCTTAAAATTGGTTTGTTTTATTGGTTTATTAATCAATTCAATTTCGTATTTCCTTTTCTCAACCTCGATAAATAATTTACTATCTCTCAATTTTTCATTGGAAAAATCGTTTTTGATGTAACCAAAAGTCAGATTTTTCTTAAAGTTAAAAGAGTAATTTCCTGAAGTTGATCTACCTATTATCTTATCTTCTAAATAAATAGGCTCATCATGAAGTAATAGTGGTTCTCCAGGTTTACTATCTTTTAATGTAAACATAGCAAATCTTGTTTTGATCTTTTCATTATTAATTTTTTCAAGAGCTGACTTACCAATAAAATCTACATTTTTTTTATTACTGATTGTAAACGATAAACCTGCTTGATATTGATTTTCCTCAGGGGAAATATCATGGCCCCAATGGAGAAAGCCACTTTCCATTCGCATAATATCCATTGCATGCATACCACAATTTGAAAGATTATGATCTTTTCCTTTTTCTATAATTAATTCATAAATTTTTTTGGCATCTTTAACTTCAACGTAAAGCTCATAACCTAATTCTCCAACATAAGACAATCTTTGAGCCCAAATTTTAGTATCATCTATTGAAATAAATTTTGCTGTTCCGAATTTGAAATTTTCATTATTAAAATTATCATTACTTAATGAACTTATAAGACTTCTGCTCTTAGGCCCAAATAATCCAAAAACACAATAGTCATCAGTTACATCTACTAATTTAATATCTTTATTTAAATGTTTTTTGATGTGGTGCTTGTCTCTTTCTCTTGTTGCGGCAGAACTAATTATTCTAAAATGGTTTTCATCAATAGCCACTATAGTTAAATCAGTCTCAATACCTCCATCTGCATTTAACATATGAGTATAGGTACATTTACCAACATCTTTCTTAATATTCGCAGTACAAATTCTTTGTAATTCTTGATGGGCTTTATCAGATTTAATTTCAAATTTTGAAAAGGGAGTTAGATCAAATAAACCAACATTTTTTATTGTATTATTTGTTTCATACTCAGCTGAGGGATACCAACTTTGATAGTTATAGCTATATTCATATTCCGCTTTTTCACCATCAAGCGCAAACCACATCGGTCTTTCATATCCTCCTGAAACACCAAAACAGGCTCCGAAACTTTTCAAATTATCATGATGTGGAAGTTTTTTTATATCTCTAGAAGTTTTGTGTTGTTTGAAGGGCCAATGCATTCCATATAAATCTCCTAGTGACTCTGTAATTCTTTTTTTGATAAAACCTAGTTCCGAGTGAAACTTTTGAAATCTTTTTATGTCATAACTAAAAATATCCTCATTAATATGACCAGTCATCAACCACTCCGCTGTAACCTTACCAACACCACCACCACTGCCAATTCCAATACTATTTAACCCACAACATACAAAAAAATTCTTAACCTCAGGTACTTCTCCCAATAAAGTGTTGGTATCAGGAGTAAAAGACTCCGGGCCTGAAAAAAATTTTCTAATTCCAGCAGTTTCTAAAATTGGAAATCTTTTGATTGCTGAAGCTAAATAAGGTTCAAAATGCTCAAAATTTTCTTGAAACTCACCAAAGGAAAAATCTTCCGGAACTTTATTAGTTTTATTCCAAGCAGGAATTGAATTTCCTTCAAAAATTCCAACGAGTATTTTTCCTGCATCTTCTTTTATATATGTTCGATTATCAAAATCTCTTACCACTGGTAAAGTTTTAGATAAATTTTCAATTGGTTCAGTAATAATATAGAAATGTTCTGCAGGATATAACGGAATACTGACACCGGCCTTTTCGCCTATTTGCCTTGACCACATACCTGAGGCTAAAACAATATATTCACATTCAATTTTTTGACCTTTAACTTTAACTCCAGAAATTTTTCCATCTTTAATTAAAATTTCCTCTACAGGTGATTTCTCAAAAATTTGTGCACCTTCCATTCTTGCTGCTTTAGCCAACATATGAGTAACACCTGAAGGATCTGCAGCACCATCGCCTGGCATTAAAATTCCTCCTATGACTTCATCTGTATTAATTATAGGATAATCTTTTTTAATTTTATCTTTATCTAAAATTCTTACATCGACATCATAGAGTTGTGCTGTGGTTGCTTGTCTTTGAAGTTCTTGCCACCTTCCTTTATGTTGAGCGATTGACAGGGCTCCGTTTAATCTTAACCCTGCAGAATGATCAACTTTTTTTTCAAGCTCTTTATATAAATCTAAAGTATATTTTCTAATTTTTGTGACTGCTGCAGTTGGACCCAATTGACTTACTAAACCTGCTGCATGCCAAGTTGTTCCTGATGTTAATTGATCTCTTTCTAAAAGGATTGTGTCTTTCCAACCAAATTTAGCTAAATGATAAGCAACAGAGCAACCTACTACCCCACCTCCTATCACAACAACTTTTGTGCTACTTGGAAGTTTTTTTTCCATCTAATTAGTTATTGATTGCATCTCCTGGATTAACATATTCATGTCCAAAAACATCTGCAACCGCTTTATAAGTCACATGACCTTTGTGAACGTTTAGTCCTGCTAAAAAGTTTTTGTCTTCTCCAAGAGCTTTTTGATAACCTTTGTTAGCTAATTTAACCAAATAAGGAAGTGTTGCTTTATTTAATGCGATAGTGGACGTTCTTGGAACTCCACCTGGCATATTAGCTACACAATAATGAACGATATTATCCACTATAAAAGTTGGATCATTAAAAGTTGTTGGTTTACTTGTTTCTACACACCCACCTTGATCTATAGCAACATCAACAATTACAGAACCTCTTTTCATTAATTTGAGCATATCTTTAGTAACCAACTTTGGTGCCTCTGCGCCAGGAATTAAAACTCCACCCACAATTAAATCTGCTTCAGCCACTAACTTTTTTAAGTCTATTTTGTCACTTTGTTCTGGAATAATTTTATCTCCGAACATTTCAACTAATTGTTTTAATCTTGCCTCTGATTTATCGACAACATGAACTTTTGCCTTCATACCAGTTGCTATTGTTGCAGCATTTTCACCTACAACCCCTCCACCTAAAATTAAAACATTTGCGGGTTCACCACCAGGAGCTCCTCCTAATAAAACTCCCCTTCCTTTTTGATTTTTTTCTAGACAGTGTGCTCCTGCTTGGACTGACATACGTCCAGCTACAGCACTCATAGGTGCCAATAAAGGCAGTCGTCCATTGTCATCTGTAATGGTTTCGTAAGCAATATTAATACTTTTTGATTTTACCAAACCCTCAGTTAATTCTTTTGCAGCAGCCAAATGTAAATAGGTATAAACAATTTGATTTTCCCTAATCATTTCAACCTCAACTTTTTGAGGCTCTTTAACTTTAACAATTATCTCAGCGTCACTAAAAATATCAGCAGCTTTTTCTATAATTCTTGCACCAGCATTTTTGTACTGATCATTATCAAAACCTGCTTCAAAACCTCCATTATTTTCAACTAAAACTTCGTGACCCTCTGAAACCAAAGTTTTAACACTATCCGGTGTCAGGCCAATTCTATTTTCTTGAGGTTTTATTTCTTTAGGTACGCCAATTCTCATTAACGAAATTTAATTCTTTTTACTTTTTGCGTAATTAGTAATTCCAGTTCTTAGTTTTTCTATGATTTCATCAATGTGTTTTTTTTCACAAATAAACATTGGTGCAATAATTAAACAATCACCAGTGGCTTTGAAATTTACTCCTGCATCGTAACAATGTTTGAAAGTAGCTAAACCTGCTTTACCAGGTCTTCCATCAGTTTTAATATCTATACCACCCATCATCCCGTAACCTCTTATGTTATCTACAACATCAATATCTTTAAGAGAAAATAGACCTTCTTGAAAATAAGGAGCAAGTTCTTTTGCTCTATTAAAAATATCTTCTTTTTCAAAAATATCTTGAACGGCTAATGCTGCAGCTACTGATACAGGAATTCCTGAATATGTATAACCATGAAATAATTCTATTGCACCTTTTGGAGAATTATCCATCACTGCATCATAAATTTCTTCTTTACATGCAACTACACCAAAAGGAACTATTCCATTGGTTGTTGCTTTTGCCATCGTCATTATGTCAGGTGTTACACCAAACTCTTGAGCTCCAAAAGCTGAACCAGTTCTTCCCCAACCTGTAATTACTTCATCAAAAATTAATAGTATTTTATGTTTGTCGCAAAGTTCTCTTAATCTTTGTAAGTATCCAACTGGTGGCACCAATGTTCCTGTTGAACCTGCAATAGGTTCTACAATACAAGCTGCGATATTTTCAGAACCAAAATTAGTACAAATTCTCTCTAGGTCATTTGCAATCTCAGCTCCTGTTTCAGGTTGACCTGAAATAAATTTATGTTCATCTAAATGTGTATGTCTCATATGAACGACACCTGGCATCAATACACTTGCATACGCTTTAACGTTATTGATCATACCACCAACTGAAGTTGCGCCGATATTCATTCCATGATAAGCACGTTCTCTTCCAACAAATCTAAATCTTTGTCCCTCACCTCTTGCTTTATGGTAAGCGATACTAATCTTGATTGCAGTTTCTACTGCAGTCGATCCACATATCGTATAAAAAATTTTGTTTAAATTTCCTGGTGTGTGTTTTGAAATTCTTGTTGCTAATTCAAATGAACCACCGAAACCTTGTTGAAACGGCTGACAATAATCCAGAGTATTCAATTGATTAGTTATTGCCTCGATAATTTCTTTTCTTCCATGTCCTAAAGGATTACAAAATAATCCTGAACTTGCATCAATTTGTGTTTTGCCATGATGATTTTTTAAATAAACACCTTTTGCCTCAACAATTAATTTTGGATTTTCTTTAAAATCCTTATTAGATGTAAATGGCATCCAATGTTCGTTAAGTGAATTAGGTACTGATGTTCTTTTTTCTGAGCTCATAATTAAATTTTAAAATACTTAATAAATTAATCCTTAGACTAATTAACTTAAATTAACCACCAAAATAATGTCACAACTTAAAGTTGTGTAACTATAATGATCATTTTTTTGTTTTACATATAGGTCAAATTAATCTTAAAATTGAAACATATAAATAAACAAGGAAGAGGCATAAATGAAAAAAATAATAAGTTTTATTCTTGGATGTTTTGTAGCTCTTAATCTTTCAATATCTGTTGCTAATTCAGCGGCAAATGAAGTTAGAGTTGCTTACTTCTTAGAGTGGCCAAGTCCAAATCTAGAGGACATGATGAAGAAAAACTTCGCTAAAGCTCTAGGGGTTCCAGTAAAGTGGACTAACTTTACTAATGGTGGTGCTATGACTGATGCGATGTTAGCAGGAGATATTGATATTTCTTATTCTCAAGGTTTAGTTCCATTCATTAACGCTGTAAAATCTAAAGCACCTATCAAATTAGTTGATATTGCTATGGAATACGGAATGGGCGGAACAACTTGTGTTACATCTAATGCATCTGGAATTACAAAAGCCAACGCAACTGAATTAGAAGGTAAAAAAGTTGCTGTTCCACTTGGAACAATGGCGGAATATGTTTTTGATGAGAGTATGAAAGTTGTTGGAGCAGATAGAAAAAAAATGGATATCATTCAAATGGACCCTGAAGAAGGTGCTGCTGCTTTAGTAAGCGGTGATGTTGTAATGGCATGTTTATTTGGTGGTAATTCTATTAAAGCTGCTGTTGCAGTTGGATCTAGATTACTAACAGTTCAAGAAGCTAGAGATGCAGGTATCCTAGGGATTGATATTACTTCAGTAACTACGAAGTTTATGAAGGAAAATCCAGGTATGTTAAGAACTTTCATCGAGGTAACTCATGAAGCTAATGCAAGATATAGAGCTGGAAAAAGCGATATGAATGCAATGTCAAAAGCATCAGAAATGAAAATTCCTGACATGAAAGAGACTTTAAGTGGTTTCAAATTTCTAACTCCAGAGGAAACAAAAAGTTCTATGGAAAGTGGAAATCTTGATGCATTCCTAAAAGGAATGGGAACACCAAGAGGAAACGTAGATACAAGTTTCTTACCTTTATAATCTAAAGGTAATTAAAATTTTAATAGGCGCCAATTTTTTATTAAATTGGTGCCTATTTTTTTACTATAAATTCTAATATAAAGTGGACAAATGAGTGATCTAGTTTCTCAAAATCTTAATATGATTTTTAAAACTCCAAAAGGAGAAACTGTTCATGCTTTAAAAGATTTAAATTTTACTCTTAAAAAAGGAGAACTGTTAACAGTTCTTGGGCCATCAGGTTGCGGAAAAACAACTTTATTAAATATTACCGCAGGATTTATTCGACCAACTTCCGGAAGTATTACTTTAAATAGTAAAGAGATTGATGGACCCGGGGTAGAGCGAGGTATGGTTTTCCAACAAGGTGCTTTGTTTGAATGGCTAACAGTCGCTGAAAATGTCAACTTTGGATTAAGAATGAAAAAAAAAGATCAAATTGAAACTCAAAAAAAAGTTGATGAATGGTTAGAAATAGTTGGCTTAAAAGGTTTTGGTAATACCCCAACCTATCAACTTTCTGGGGGTATGCAGCAAAGAGTTGCTCTTGCAAGATGTTTAATTAATGATCCCGATCTAATTTTAATGGATGAACCTCTAGGAGCCCTTGATGCTCTAACAAGAGAAAAAATGCAGTCTCTAGTTTTAAAAATTTGGAAAGAGACAGGGAAAACAATTATTTTAATTACTCACTCAGTTGAAGAAGCTCTGTTACTTGGTGAGAGATTATATGTTATGGCACCTCGACCAGGTAGAATTCATAAAGAGTATAATCTTCCATTTGCCTCAATGGGACTGAAAGAAGATCTAAGAGAGATTAAAAAAAACAAAGATTTTTCTGCGAAGCGTGAAGAAATATTAGAGATGATTTGGAATATGGAAGAAGAAATTATGGGGAAAGATAATTAAATGTTAACTCAAATAGTCACCTTTTTAATTTTTTTTGCAGTTATTGGCTGTATTCTTTATGGAAGAAGATTAATCAAAACTGAAAAGGTTGATGCTGTTTTTGGAAATCCTGAGAGAGCACGAGGTGGTACTCACTGGATTATAGTCGGAAGTAGCTTTCTATTATTGGTATGGCTTTACTATTCATGGGATATTGCAAAAGGTTTTTACCCAAAATCGGCTAATGAACTTTGCCAAGTAGCAAAAGTTAACGACTCTTTATTAGGTTTAAAATATCAATTTCCAATAGAGGAACGTGAATTTAAAAGTACTGCACAAATTAAGAAAGAAAATAAAAACCTCAAAGCAACTTTAAATGAAATTAAGTTTTCTGAAGATCTTAACTTGCAACAAAAAACAGATCTTACAGAGTTTATCAACAAAACTATTCAACTAATTCCTTTATTAACTAATGAGGATTTAATTGAAAATGAGACGAAATTTAAAATAGATGACATTACTGGTAAAATTAACCTATTAACTGAAAATTTTAGAAAACCTGAATATCCTTTTGAAACAGAACAAGAAGCCAATGAAAGACTTAAAGCAGTAAGTGAACAAGGAGATTGGGGAATTATAAAAGTTCAATCTGGAACAGGATCTATAGAAAATACTATCGAGGTACCTTTAGTTCCGGAAACTAAAAGAGGTTTAAAATTTGATGCTGCAGCAAAAGAATTACAAATTATTAGTGATGAATTCTTTAAGGTAAGAAATCATAATCCACAATTTAAAGATAAAATAAAAGAACTCAAAGATGAGATCAAAGCTTATCGAAAAAATTTAGATGATACTCAAGAAGTAGCTTCAACTTACGCCAAAGATATTGTTAAAATTGCACGACGAATAGAATTTGCAAGTATATATCCACCCAATGCATTAAATGAAATGCAAAATGCAATTATCAATTTTGATGTTGCCCAAAAAGAAGCCCAAGGGGGATTGAGATTTGTCGATATATTTTTATTCCCAGCAGGAACCATTGTTGCAAGTGGGCCGAGCTGTTCGGAGCAAGGATCTGGTAGATGGCTGCCTAAGCCGTCAGATACATTTGATAAATTTATGCTAATGCTTAAACCGAGTGTAGGTTATAAAGAAATTCCTCTCCTATGGATAGAACTGGTTGATGTTAGTAAAATGATTGGTTTTATTTTACCAGATTGGATTGCTGATATTCTACCTGGTGAATACCCAGTTCACACTCAAGATGGAATTGTTAAACAAAATTTTAAAGGCCAAGTTTTAAAATTAGTAACAGGAGACTTTAAGTTATTTAAAGTGCCCGTGCCTTATGGTCATATTTGGGATTCTTTTTTAAGAGTATTTTTAGGATTAGTGTTTGGGATATTAATTGGTGTGCCACTTGGATTATTTATGGGACTAAATAGATTTGCCAAAGGTTTCTTTGACCCGTTAATTGAGCTTTATAGACCTGTTCCCCCTCTAGCTTGGGCTCCTTTAATCATTTCAGTTTTAGGAATTGATAATACCGGGAAAGTTTTCTTGTTATTTATGGTCTCATTATCAATCATGATTATTTCTGCAAGAGCCGGTGCTTCTGGTACCCAATTATCGAAAATTCATGCAGCTCACTCACTTGGTGCATCCAAAAAACAAATATTGAGATATGTAATTTTTCCAAATTCTTTACCAGAAATACTTACAGGAATTAGAGTTGCTGTCGGAATGTGTTGGGGAACTTTGGTTGCGGCTGAGTTTTTAGCTGGAACAACCGGTATAGGATTTGTTGAAAACGTTGCTAAAAAATATTTCCAATACGAAGTTATTTGGATCACTATATTTATCATGGGAATGCTAGGTTTATTATTTGATGTCACTTTAAGAAAAATAATAGACAAAACAATTCCATGGCGTGGAAAAGGCTAATTTGAAAACAGAAAATCTTAAAAAAGAAGTCATTAAAATTTTTAAAAATCATGGATTAAGTAATGCTCATGCTATTATTTCAGCAAATGCTTTGATTAATGCTGAATTAGTTGGTGCTTATGGTCATGGTCTTTCTAGATTAAGAATGTATTGTGAAAGAATATCTAAAAAAGTTATCAATCCAAAACCTAAAATAAAAGTAAAAAAGATATCTCAATCGATTACTCATATTGATGCTGATAATAGTATTGGCTTCGTTGCAGCAGACCTTGCAATTAAAAAGGCAATCGAATGTGCTAAAAAAACAGGTATCGGTTTAGTGGCAGTTAAAAATAGTGGTCACTATGGATTATCTGGTTATTACGCTGAACAAGCAGTCAGAAAAAAATTAATCACAATGATTTATACTAACGCTCCACCTGCAATAGCTCCTTATGGTGCTAAAAAAAGTTTGTTTGGAACAAATCCTATTTGTTTTGGTTCCCCAACTGGAGCAAGGGTACCATTTATATTGGATACAGCTATTGCAAAAATTAATAGAGGAAAAATTAGATTTGCAGCTAGAAATAATCAAAAAATACCAAAAGGTGTTGCATTAGATAAATTTGGTAAACCAACGACAGATGCAAAAAAAGCACTTTATGGAGTTCA
>CACDAB010000007.1:0-44430 GCA_902550615.1 uncultured Pelagibacteraceae bacterium
AATTGAATATAATCAAAACCACTCAGGCTTATTATTAGCGGAGTTAATAATAATATAGCACCTGCTGGAGATGGCACTCCTTCAAAAAAGTTATCTTTCCAGGAAGGTTCTTGATTAGAATTAACATTAAATCTTGCTAATCTTAAGGCAACACAAATTACATAAACTAAGCATAGTAACCATCCAAATCGACCTAAGGTATTTAATTTCCAGAAATACATAATGAATGCTGGAGCAACCCCAAAACTTATTACATCCGTCAAAGAATCTAATTCTTTTCCAACCTTTGACGTTCCTTTTATAAGTCTTGCTACTCTTCCATCTAAGCCATCAATCAAAGCAGCAAAAATTATTGCAATAATTGCTATTTCAAATCTTCCATCCAAAGCAAATCTGATTGAACTTAAACCAATACATACACCCATCAGGGTTAACATGTTTGGTAAAATCATTCTTGCGCTTTTTTTATCTGCTACAATTTTAAGATTTGGTTTTTTTTGTTCCATGTTATTTTTTTGCGAGTAGTGTTTCACCTGAAATAGCTTTTTGACCAACTTTTACAAGTGGCTCATAATTTTCATAATAGATATCAGCTCTACTACCAAATCGTATCATGCCAATACGATCTCCTTGTTTCAACTCTTGATCTTTATTAGTTTCACAAACTATTCTTCGTGCAACTAATCCAGCTATCTGAACAACTATAATATCATTGTTGTGAGGGTCTTTAATTTTAAAGTAATTTCTTTCATTATCCTCACTTGCTTTATCTAATGAAGCATTTACAAACTTGCCCGGCTTATATAAAATTTCCTCAATCTTTCCTGCACATGGTGTTCTGTTTACGTGACAATCAAAGACATTCATGAAAACACTAATCTTTTTAAATTTTTTATTCTCTAGACCAAGTTCTTTAGGCCCATCAACTTCTTCGACTTTGATCACCTCACCATCTGCTGGACTAACAAGATAATTATCATCATCTATAATAACTCTCTCTGGATCTCTAAAAAAATAATAAACCCAAATCGTTAAGACTAAACCAATAAGACCTAAGAAATTACTAAAAATATAAAATACTATTGTGATTATTCCGGCTATAACTAAAAATTTATAACCTTCAGGGTGAATTTTTGGAAATATCTTACTAAACATATTCTTCTATTTGATAATTTGTCATTAATATGTATATAAAATCGCGAAATTCAATTATTAAGATAAAAATATAAGTGAGCAAAATTAGCGTTAAAAACCCAATAGTAGAGTTAGATGGTGATGAAATGACCAGAATAATCTGGGAATTTATAAAGAAAAAATTGATACTGCCGTATTTAGATCTTGGCATTGAATATTACGATTTAGGAATGAAAAGTAGAGATGACTCTGATGATCAAATCACAATTGACTCTGCGAATGCAATTAAAAAAATTGGTGTCGGTATCAAATGTGCAACAATTACTCCAGATGAAGCAAGAGTTGAGGAGTTTAAATTAAAGAAAATGTGGAGATCTCCAAACGGAACTATCCGGAATATTATTGGAGGTACTGTATTTAGAGAACCGATAATTTGTTCTAACATTCCAAAACTAGTACCATCATGGTCAGACCCGGTCGTGATTGGGAGACATGCATTTGGAGATCAATATAGAGCAACAGATTTCAAAGTGCCTGGCAAAGGTAAGATGGAAGTAAAATGGACTTCTGAAGATGGTAAAGATGAAATTAAATATGAAGTATTTAATTTTACTGGTCCAGGAGTTGCACTCTCAATGTATAATTTAGATAAATCAATCGAGGATTTCGCAAGATCATGTTTTAGTTATGGATTAATTAAGAATTGGCCAGTTTACTTATCAACCAAAAATACAATTCTAAAAAAATACGATGGAAGATTTAAAGATATATTTGAAGAGGTCTATAATAAAGAATTCAAGAAAAAATTTGAGGATGCAAAAATTACTTATGAACACAGATTAATTGATGACATGGTAGCGTGTGCAATGAAATGGAGTGGCAAGTATATATGGGCATGTAAAAATTATGATGGTGATGTTCAATCAGATACCATGGCTCAAGGATATGGCTCACTTGGTTTAATGACCAGTACACTGCTTACACCTGATGGAAAAATAATGGAGGCAGAAGCAGCTCACGGAACAGTAACTAGACATTATAGAATGCACCAACAAGGTAAAGAAACTTCCACAAATCCAATTGCCTCGATTTTTGCATGGACAAGAGGATTAGCACATAGAGGAAAACTTGATAGTAATGACGAACTTATCAAATTTGCAAATACAATTGAAAAAGTTTGTATTGAAAGTGTTGAAAATGGCTCCATGACAAAAGATCTTGCAATATTGGTTGGACCTTCGAGTAAATATCTAACAACTAATCAATTTCTGGATGTAATTGATAACAATCTTAAACAGAGGCTAAATTAAAGCCTTTAGTTTTTCAAAAGCCTCATCAATTTTGTTTTTATCCTGTCCTCCTGCTTGGGCAAAATCTTTTCGGCCACCCCCACCTTTGCCGCCAATAATTTCTGAACCTAATTTTGCAAATTGTACGGCATCATATTTATCAACTAGCTTTTCAGTAACACCAACTCCTAAACCAACTTTATCTTCACTGCTTGCGAAGACAATTACAATTCCATTGCCAAGTTCTTTTTTTCCACTATCAACTAATTTTCTCAAATCTTTAGGAGGTAAATCTTGAACTTTTTGAAATCGAACTTTTATATCTTTTATTTTTTGATCATTAATAATATTTTTTGTTTTATCTTGAAGAACTGAATTAACATTTAATTGTTCAAGTTGTTTTGAAAGATTTTTTATAATTTCTTTTAAATCTTTGTTATCAACTTTTGGTTTACCTCCAAGTTTGATTATTTGTGATGACAAATCTTTGATAGTCTCCTCATCTTTTTGTACAGATAAAGTTGAAAGCTTTTCTTTATTCTTAATAAAATCTTCAAGCTGTTTGTCTCTTAAAGCTTCAACTCTTCTTACTCCTGCAGCAATAGATGATTGACTGACTGTTTTAAATTTTCCAATATCTCCGGTGTTTTTTACATGTGTTCCACCACATAATTCCGTTGAAAAATAAGCATCTTTTTCCTTACCCATCGAAACGACACGGACCTCTTCACCATATTTTTCACCAAAAAAAGCTAGTGCTCCCTTTTCTATTGCAGCTTTAGGTGTCATAATTCTTGTTGTCACTTCAGAACCATTTTTAACGTATTCGTTAACTAATTTATCTATTGTCTCTAACTCCTCATTAGTAATCGGTTTCATGTGACTAAAGTCAAACCTTAAACGATCTGGTGCAACTAATGATCCTTTTTGCATCACGTGCTTACCTAAAGTTCTTCTTAAAGACTCATGAAGTAAGTGCGTTGCAGAATGATAAGCTTTTAAATTATCTCTTCTCTCAATATCAATTTTCATTTCAACTACATCATTAATTTTAAATTCTCCAGTTTTAACTGATCCATAATGAACAAATAAATCTCCAAGTTTTTTTTGTGTATCCTCAACTTCAAAAACTGAATTGCCAGAAACTATTGTGCCTTTATCCCCGAGTTGTCCTCCTGACTCACCATAAAAAGGAGTTTGATTGGTTATAACCATTCCTTCTTCTCCAGTAGCTAATGATTTTGATTCCTGATTGTTTTTAATTAAATTTAACACTACTCCCTCAGATTGATTAGACTCGTAACCCAAAAATTCTGTAGGACCAGTTTTATCTTTAATTGAAAACCAAATTGCTTCCTCTGAGCTGTCACCAGATCCTTTCCAATTCTTTTTTGCAAGTTCTTTGCTTTTTTTCATCAACTCATCAAATTTTTGATGGTCAACTTTTAATGATTTATTTTTTAAAATATCTTCTGTTAGATCTAATGGAAAACCATAAGTGTCATATAATTTAAAAGCTACATCACCTGATAACACTTTATCAATTTTTGAAATTTCATCATTTAGTATTTTAATTCCTCGATCAAGTAAAACTAAAAATTTTTCTTCTTCCATTTTTAATGTTTCTGTTATCAAAGACTCAGATCGCTCTAACTCTGGATAATTTCCAGACATTTCATTTTTTAAAGATTCAAAAATTTTGTAAAAAATAGGTTCTTTTGATCCTAATAAATGAGAATGCCTCATACCTCTTCTCATTATTCTTCTTAAGACGTATCCACGACCTTCATTGGATGGTAGAACTCCTTCAGCTAAAAGAAACGAGCTGGCTCTTAAGTGATCAGCAATTACTCTGAAACTCGAAATATTATTATCAGCTTGTTTAACTTTGGTTACGTCTGATATAGAGCTAATTAATTTCTTAAAATGATCGGTTTGATAATTATCGTGAGTTCCTTGTAAAAGAGCAGCTATTCTCTCCAATCCCATTCCGGTATCTACGGATGGTTTGGGTAAATCTACTCTTTTATCTTTTGAAACTTGTTCGTATTGCATAAATACCAAGTTCCAAATTTCAATAAAACGATCTCCATCTTGATCCTTTGTTCCGGGTAAACCACCTTTTAAATGATCGCCATGATCGTAGAATATTTCAGAGCAAGGTCCACAGGGACCTGTTTCTCCCATTGACCAGAAATTATCTGATGTCGAAATTCTGATAATTCTATCATCGCTAAAACCCGCTATTTTCTTCCAGAAATTGAAGGCTTCATCATCTTCATGAAAAACTGTTACGTAAAGTCTATTTTTATCTAAACCAAAATCTTTAGTGATTAAATTCCATGCAAGTTCAATTCCTCTTTCTTTAAAATAGTCCCCGAAAGAAAAATTGCCCAACATTTCAAAAAAAGTATGATGTCTTGGAGTGTAACCAACATTTTCTAAATCATTATGCTTGCCTCCTGCTCTGACACATTTTTGAGAAGTGGTCGCTCTTTGATAATCTCTTTTTTCTAAACCGGTAAATACATTCTTAAATTGAACCATTCCAGAATTGGCAAACATTAATGTTGGATCATTGTTTGGAACTAAATTACTAGACTCAACAATCTTATGATCATTCTTTTCAAAATATTTTAAAAACGTACTTCTTATTTCATTTAATGATTTATCCGCCATACTTTAAAATACAGCTTTTTTATTCTATGTCTAGTTAGGGATAAAGGGGGAAAGGCGCTTATAACAAGCGCCTTTTATAATTTAAAGATGACCTTTAATTTTAGTTCTTTTTAGAAGGAGTAGCTTCTTTTGCAGCCTCTTCTTTTTCAGCTACTTTCTTCTCTTTTTCAATTTTTTCAGGACTTAATGGATTTCCCTCAATTTTCTTTGAAATCACACCTGCTTTTTCTCTAATTGCCATTTCTATTTCTGCAGCAACTTTAGGATTTTGGGCAAGATAAGTTTTTGCGTTTTCTCTACCTTGGCCTATCTTTTCACCCTTATAAGCATACCATGCTCCTGATTTTTCAATAATGTCAGCTTTAGCACCTAGGTCAACTAACTCACCCATTTTACTAATTCCTCTGCCATACATTAAGTCAAACTCAACAACTTTAAATGGTGGTGCAACTTTATTCTTAACTACTTTTACTCTTGTAGTATTTCCGATAATTTCATCTTTATCTTTGATAGCACCAATTCTTCTAATATCCATTCTTACAGATGAATAAAACTTCAATGCATTTCCGCCTGATGTTGTTTCTGGACTTCCAAACATAACTCCAATTTTCATTCTAATTTGGTTAATGAAAATCATCATTGTGTTTGTATTTGAAATTGAACCAGTTAATTTTCTTAAAGCCTGACTCATTAATCTTGATTGAAGACCAACATGATGATCACCCATCTCACCTTCAATTTCAGCTTTTGGAGTTAAAGCTGCAACAGAGTCAATTACGATAACTGAAATAGAGCCTGATTTTACTAGCGTATCAGCGATTTCTAAAGCTTGCTCACCTGCATCTGGTTGAGAAATTAAAAGCTCTTCAGTATTCACTCCTAATTTTTTTGCATAGACTGGATCTAAAGCATGCTCCGCATCAACGAATGCACAAATTCCACCCGCCTTTTGAGCTTCAGCAACTACTTGTAATGCTAATGTTGTTTTTCCAGAACTCTCTGGTCCATAAACTTCAATAATTCTTCCTTTGGGTAAACCACCTATTCCTAAAGCTAAATCTAAACTTAAAGAACCTGTAGATATCGACTCGATATCCATCGCTCTTTTTTCGCCCAGCTTCATAACTGAGCCTTTTCCAAAGTTGTCAGTTATCTGGCTAATCGCAGCATCTAATGCTTTGTTTTTTTCTTTAATATCCAATTCTTGATCTTTAGTAGATTTAACTACTTTTAAGTTATTTTTTGTCATTTTTTGCCTCTTTTCTTGCTTTTTTTAACACTCGAATCATAAAATAAATGTACACATTTTGTTCTCATTAGCAAGAGATTTTATTTTTTCTAAAAAAACCAATAATTATCTTATTTTTAGGTAATCGCTGTTTAACAATCCTAAGGACTTTAACAGATTAAACTGAGATAGAATGTAATTTCTCTCAGAATCTGCCAAAGAAATTTGAGCATTCAATAGTAAAGAGTTGGATTGAATGACCTCTAAAGTTGTTCTTCCTGCCCCACTATTATATTCAGCAGCAATTCCCTCATTGGCAATTTCAGCAGCTTTAACTTGGGATTGAACAGAATTAAGTAAACTTCTATTAGATTGATAATTAGACCAGGCGCTAGCTACATCAGTTTGATTTTGTTTTACGGCACTATCTAAAATCAATCTTTTTCTATTTTCTAAACTTTGATTTTTTTTATATTTAGCAATGTTTTTACCACCTGAAAAAAAAGGCCACGAAACAGTTGCTTTTACAGTATCTTTTTCTCTCTCGTCATATGTTGTATTTAAATCTTCAGTATATGATCTTTCAAAAGATAATTTCGCAGTAGGTGCTAAATCTGATTTAGCAATTGATTTATCTTTAATAGATTGTTCATACTCTAACTTAGCAATTATTAAATCAGGATTATTTTTCTTTGAAAGCTCAATTGCTGAATTAAGATCTCCCGGAAGTTCATAATTAATAATTGAACTTTTATCTAATGATTGCACATCATTAATGCTACCTATAATATTTTCATAATTTAATTTACTAGTTAATAAATCATTTTGTGCTTTAATAAATTGTGCCTCAGCGCCTGCTAAAGAGGACTCTGATTGAGAAACATCTGATAAAGAAATTTGACCTCTACTAAGTCTAATTCTATCAGTTTCAACTTGTCTGCTTAAAAGCTCAACGTTTGTTCTATTAATTTCCAACTTTTCATTTGCTGAAATTAGTCCCGTATAAGCTTCTGTAGTTTTATATAAGATGTCTTGTTCTTTTTTTAATAATTTAGCTTTCGCGAGATCAACACCTATCTTGTTTTTTGCAAGATCTGCACCTCTTCCAAAATCTATCAAAGTTTGAGTAATTGAAACTGATCTTGTTGACGGATCCACATCACTAATTGATGCATTACTTCCATTTTGATTGGTAAGTTTATTAGTTTCTTCCTGGCTTTCAGTTCCCTCAAGAGTAATTGTTGGTAAATAAGATCCTCTTGCAATATTTAATTCCTGTTCAGAAACATTAATATTTTCTCTTTCTGCGTTAAGCTCTGAATTATTTTTATATGCTTTTGATAAAGCACTAGAAAAGGTCTCAGCATTTACTTGAGCAGATAAAAAGAATGTTCCAAAAAAAATTAAAATTATTTTTTTCATTTACTTTTATATACTGCAGATTTGATCTGATGGTTACTATTTAGATTAAAAATTATAGATGCATATTTAGGCATATTTTTAAACATATTCTGGGTTATTCTTTGATATGTCTGCATAAAATTGATGACATCTCCTCTACTCATTATTTTTAGATTGGATTTTACTTTACTTTTTACCCAAAGTTTTCTTTCTTGTTTCAATCTCCACTTCTGCAACAAACTAAAATTTTTCGCTCTTAAATAAATTAAACAATTAAGTTGGGAATATAAGTTCTTGTATTTTGATTTCAATTGCTGGTTCACGTATTTTCTCCAAATTTGTCTTTGATCTTTGGCTTTTTCCAGAGAATTGATATTTTTCTTTAAAGTACTATTTTTTTCTGATTTTGCACCAACGCACCAACCTTCGAAAATTATTACATCAGGTCTTGCTTTTAAATCATACCAATTTTTTTTATTAAAGCGGTCATCTATTGCTTTGTTAAATGTTGGCAATTTCAGCCTTTTAAATTTTCTACTTTTTGCCTTTCTAAAAAAACTCAACATCATATTAATATCATGTGTTCCTGGTACTCCTCTAGTTAAAAGCATTGGGTGTATTTTATTAGATAAATTTATTCTCTCTTTTCGAGTTTTGTAAAAATCATCTATAGAAATTCTGAAAACCTTTAATTTAAAGTACTTTGTTAAAATTATCTTAATGAGTGAACTAATGGTGGTTTTGCCTGTACCTTGGCCTCCTGCTAAACCCACAAAATAAGGTCTTTTTTTATGAGCTTTTTTACTAATCCAAAAACATAATGGAATTAGGAAAGATTTTATCATTCTTTCCTTATTCTTAAATTTGTCTGCTTTTGTTTCTTGAGATTTAATAAACTTTAAACAATCTTTTTTTACCTTTCCAAAGCATAAGCTGAATTGTTGCATGAAAATTATTTTTTATCCAATGGATGATTTTGACCATCATTTACTGGAACTTCTTTCATATCGAAAGTATTTATTTCATCAATACAACCAACATTGAATCCTGTCATTGCTGGATTGATCCTTGGATTGTGATGTGTGTAAATTCCACATTCGGAGCAAAAGTAATGTTTCGCTACTTTTGAATGAAATTGATACAGTTTTAATTTTTCTTGGCCTTTAGTAATTTTAAAATCTTCATTTTTTACCATCGACATAATTGCACCTTTTCTTTTACAAATAGAACAATTACATTTTATTACTTTAGCTAAATCTCCGTCTAAATTAATTTCTGCTTCTACAGCTCCACAATGACAAATTAGTTTTTTCATTTGATGTTTTAAACTATCCTTGGTTGAAGTTATCCACAAGCATACAAAATATAGTTTCGATGTTCACGTTTTGATTCAGTTTTGATTCAATTACGGACTCAAAATACAACCTATTGACTGCATTGTATAACTGCGCTACAAATAAGAACAAAACAAGAACATGAAGCTCACTATTCCTTATTATCTGCATAAAGCTGGTGCTGGTTTTCCATCGCCTGCCACTGATTATATCGAAGAAGATATCGATCTAAACATGCATTTAATCAAAAATGTTCCAGCCACTTTCATCATCAGAGTTCAGGGAAAATCTATGGTCGATGTTGGGATTAATGATGGGGATTTATTAGTTGTCGACAAAAGTTTAAAACCAAAAAACTTTTCAACTGTTATTGCCAATGTTCATGACGAGCTTGTAGTTAAAACTTTAGTTCAAGAAAGAGATAAAAAATTTCTATCCTCAGGCTCTAAAAATTTTTCTAATAGAATTTTGATAAATGAAGAAGAAGATGTCTTTATTTGGGGGGTTGTGACTTATGTCATCCATTCAACGTACTAAAAAAATAGGCCTGGTTGATTGTAACTCTTTCTATGTTTCATGTGAAAGATTATTCAATCCAAGAATAAGAAAAAAACCTGTAGTTGTACTATCAAATAATGATGGTTGTATTATTTCTAGATCCAATGAAGCAAAAGTTTTGGGGATTAAAATGGGTGAACCTTATTTTAAAGCAAAAAATATTATTGTTAAAAATAAAGTTGAAGTTTTTTCATCAAATTATTCTTTATATGGTGATTTGTCTAGAAGAGTAATGAGAACACTTAAAAGATTTAATACTGAAATAGAAGTATATTCTATCGATGAAGCATTTATAGACTTATCTAATTTTCCAGACTCTGAGGTTGAAAAAGTTGGTAGAGAAATTAGAGAAACAGTTTTACAATGGACTGGTATTCCAACGAGTATTGGTATTGCTAAAACTAAAACTTTAAGCAAAGTTGCAAATCATATTGCCAAGAAAAAACAATCAGGGGTAACGAGTTTAATTGGAATAGAAAATTTAGATCCTATTTTAGAAAAAGTTGAAATCAATGATATATGGGGTGTTGGCAGGCAACTGACAAAATTCTATCAAAAAAATGGTATCTATAATGCTAAGCAGCTAAAAAATAAATCTAATACCTGGATCAAAAAATGCTCTAATGTTTTAAGCTCTAGAACTGCAATGGAACTTAGAGGAATACCTTGTATCAATTTAGAAACTACTCACACTAAAAGAAAGAGCTGTGTAGTTTCAAGATCATTTGGTAAAAGAATTGAAAAATTTCAAGAACTAAAAGAAGCAGTTGCCAATTACTGCTTGAATGCGTCTGAAAAAATTAGATCAGAATCTTTAGTTGCAAAAGCCATCACAGTTTTCGTTCGAACTAGTCCTTTTCAAAGAGACTATGGTTATTATTCAAATGCTAAAACAATTGATTTTCCTATTGCAACAAACAATAGTATTGAAACTGTTAAGACTGCAGTTTCAATTTTAGAAAGCATTTTTAAAAATGGTTATCGTTATCAAAAAGCAGGTGTAATGCTGACAGGACTACGTAATGACGATGGTAGAAAAAATTTATTTTCATCTGAAAAAGATGAAAAAATAAAAAGTTTAATGCGATCAATTGATAACACCAATTATAGATATGGCAGATCTACTTTAAGTCTTGCAAGCGCTGGGGTTCATAAAAAATGGAATATGAGAAGAGAATATTCTTCTAAAATAGATACGGCTGATTTTTATTCTCTACCGAAAATAAGGGTTGGGTAAAACTTTATAACACATCCAAAAATTCTAAGAAATAAGGTGGCACTTCTTCTTTGCCAGATTTGTATTTTTTCATGTCTTCAGAATTTAGTGGAAACTCTTTACCTTTTTTATCTAAAACAGAAAACTTTCCATTGTCATCAACAAGCGTAAAGCCTCTCTTTTTACACTCTTTAATTAGTTCTTTATAAGTCATTTAGAAAATTTAATATAAACATTATAATATAATAAATTTATGAGTGAATTAATTTTTGCGCCGAGTGAATTTGCTTTTGGATATTCTGGATGCAAAAGATGTTATTATGACCTAAAAAATGACAACATAAGGGTTTCGACAGCATTCCCATCCATTTTTTCTAAATTGGATAGATTACAAAAAGAATTTTATCACAATAAAAGCAGCGATGTTTTAAATGCAAATATAGAACCTGGAAAGATTAAAACTGATTACGAAAGATTACAAAGGTCTGAGTTGTTAAAAGATAACAAAGGTAGAAAATTTATTCTTCGTGGTAAGATAGATGCTTACATAGATCATGGTAGTTTTTTTTCAATTATAGATTTTAAAGTTACCAATATAGATGAAAAAAAAATTGAAGTATATAAAACTCAATTATTAAGTTATGCAATAATGTTTGAGAAACCAAACGAAGAATATTTAAAACTTACACCTATAAAAAATTTAGGCATATTTTGTTTTGAACCTGAAAAGATACAATCAGTTGATAAAAATCCCTCATTTAATATGAAGACACAATATTATCCAATTCAAAGAGACGATGATTATCTATTTAAGTTTATTACAGAGATATTAGATTTTCTTGAAGGTCCAAAACCTAATTTTGATGAAAAATGTGGGTTATGTAATTTGAAAAAAAATAACTTCAGTTCTTGAAGGTTTAAATTCCCTAAATTACACTATTAATATGGATATAACTACTTCAATTAAAAAATATAAAAATTCAGTTACTAGAAAATATATTTCTATTTCAAATGATGAGATCGATACGATTAAAAAAGGTGAATATTGGTTATCCAAAAAATTTGATGGTCAACTTTGGTTTTATTGTAAATCAAACAAAAATTCAAGAATCATTAATTCTAACGAAAATGATATATCCAATATTGTTAAAGATATTAAAAATGATTTAGATAAAAAATTATCAAAATCGAAAAATATAATTTTAGCAGGCGAACTATATTTTCTATCTAATGAAAGAGAGCGCTACGGAGATACCATTTCTGGACTTGGCGATAATGAAAAAAAGAAAAATTTAAGATTAGGTGTTTTTGATATTGTTGAATCTGATAAACTTTTGTCTAATTTTGAAGATAAATATAAATTTCTAAAAAAAATTATAGGTCAAAAAGATAAAGATTTTGCGCATGTTTTAGCCCATGAAAAAGTAAAACATAATGAAATTAAAAAATCTTTTAAGGACATTGTTGAAAAAGAAGATGCTGAAGGATTAATAGTTAGAAATGATAGTAGTGTTTATAAAATTAAAAAAGAGGAAACAGCAGACCTCTTAATTACAGGATACACATTAGGAAGTAATGCCAATCAAATTAGATCTGTCTCTTTAGGAGTTTTTTTAAATGAAAAAGAAATTATGCATGTGGGTTCATGTGGAAATATTCCAACAAATTTAAGAAAAGATCTTTATAAGAAATTGACAAAGTTAAAAGTCAGTTCAAATTTCCAAAAGATTGCCTCAAATGGATCCGCTTATAATTTTGTAAAACCTGAAATTGTTTGTGAAATAAAATTGTTAGAGTTTCAAGGAGATAAGTCAAATGATCAACCCATTAGACATCTAAAATATGAATATTCAAACAAGTCGCTTAATGCAACAGGAAGAGCAAGATCGGTATCTGTTTTAAATAGTAATATAATTGATATTCGATCAGATAAAAAAGCCAACTTTGATGATTGTGGTTTAAATCAAATTATCAGAATAAGTGGAATTCCTAAAAGTGAATTTAAAGAGATAAATGATAAAGATCTGCCTAAAAGTAAAATTATCAAAAGAGAGATATTTAAAAAAGAAAGTAAAAAAGGAATTGCTATTAGAAAATTTTTATTTTGGAAATCTAATAAGGAAAAATCTTCAGATTACCCATCTTTTCTTTGTTATTATTTAGATTATTCAGAAGGTAGAAGCGACCCCATCAAAAGAAAATTATATCCCTTTGAAGATGAAAAACTTGGTCTTGGACATTTAAAAAAACTGATTAATGAAAATATCAAAAAAGGTTGGGAGAAACATAATGGCTAGAGAACTAATTCTCAATCTCAACAAAAAGACCTCAAGTTTTGCAATATCTAAAATTGATAGAAAAAAACTCTATGGTTTCAAAAAAAGACTTTATTTGGATGAAAAAGGCAAAGAGTGCTCAAAAGCTAATTTAGAGGAAGAAACTGGTATTGTGTTTGTCAGCAGTGATATCAGTAGCTCTTATCTGGATCATAAAGGTAATTTTATTGACAAAAAAGAACTGGAGGCAATTGATGATGATGGCAAAAAGGTAACCAAGCAAGATTCAACTCTTGGCAAAGATGTACAATTAAAATCTGCATCTGAAGAAGATGCATTAAATTTAAAAGTTAATTCAGTCTACCATTTAGAACCTAAGAATTTTGATAAAGATTTAAAATCGAAATTAGATAAAGGTGAAATATTTAGTTTTCCTTTTAATTACTATTCAGATTTTAAATTAGAGGATGGAATTATTTTAAAAGGTGAAAAGGATTATTTTGCTTTAATTGGAAGAAAAACGATGTGTAATTGGATTGGAGAACATAGTGATGAACTGCCAGAGGAAGTAGAAGAATTTGAGGATAATGATTTAGATTTTGAGATGATGTAATGACCACAGCTTTAAAAGAAATACATATAGAAAATTCCAAAAAAAGAGATGCCAGTGTAAGATTTGTATCTTTGATAAGGGAAAAGGATCCAAAGCCTGCCTATAAAGGTAAAACTATTAAAAATTCAAGATTATTAATTAGTTATGATGAAACCTCGGAAGATAGTTTGATTAACAAATATAAATCTAAATTAGCAGAAAGTATTTTAAAAAAAGATGTGGACGTTGATATTGAATACGCAGGAAAATTTATTGGTGACATAGATAGAATTTTATTTAACTCCAAAAATGAAATCCTTTATTCACCGCCTAAAATCAAAGAGGTATTGTTTAGTAAAGAGGGAAAAGAAATAAAAAAACAAGATCCAAAAGAAATTGTCCCTAATGTAAGAGATGATACTCCTCCCCTTAAATGGACTGGTAAATTTTTTAAAAGAGAGGATGTATTAAAAAAATTTGTAATCAATAAAAGTATTCAATTAAGACACACTGATGGTTTAACTTTTGAATTTTTATACGATATGGCAAAAACACTAAATGATAAAAAAAGTCTGATGTTTTTAGGGGGTGGTAAATCTGGAAAGGAACCTTTAATTTTTCAAACAAATGGCAGTCCGTACAGAGGATTTTTGGATGGCAGAATCAAAAAAAATCAATATCAATTAATTTTAAGATTAAGTAACATGGAGTTGAAAAAAGATTAATTGAAAGAACTTAAAACTATGGATAAAAAAAAAGCATTGAAAATAGTTGGAGAGTCTGGGTTTGAATTAGAAAATCTACCAAAAAAATTAAAAAAAGATAAAGAGATTGTTCTCACAGCTGTTAAAAATTTTGGATCTGCTTTGGAATATGCAGATGATAGTTTAAAAAAAGATAAAGAGATTGTCCTCACAGCTGTCAAACAAGATGGAAATGCGTTGGAATATGCCGAAGATAAATTTAAAAAAGATAAACAGATTGTTTTAGAGGCGGTAAAAAATCGCGGGGAAGCATTTCAGCATGCAAATAATATTTTGAAAAAAGATAAGAAATTTGTTTTAGATATTGTCAAACAAAACGGAACTGCTTTGGAATATGCAGATGATAGTTTAAAAAAAGATAAAGAGATTGTCCTCATAGCTGTCAAACAAGATGGAACAGCTTTAGAACACTCCGATGATAGCTTTAAGAAAAATAAAGAAATTGTTCTCATAGCTGTTGAACAAAATCTTGATGCACTCAAATATGCAGACAAAACTTTTAAAAAGAATATTAATATTTCATTTATAAATTTCGAAAAACTTAAAAAAGATATGGACAATGATGGGGACTTTTTGCATTGGGATACTGACGAAAAAGTCTCTATTACTCGCACAGGTTCTAGCGACGAAACAGAATATCGAGTATCCGTTGAAAGTAATCAGGATGAAGAAACAAGTGAATATGATGTCTATGGTGAATTTGGGTCAACTATTGATGAAATTGAGTCGTCTGTGGAATGTTTTATTGAAAATGGAGGAGATATTTTATCCTTTCAAAATGGAGGATACCTTAATGATAAAAAAATTTTAAAAGAATTAAAATGACAAAAATAAATGAGTGAAGTTACTTTAATTTCAAGAGAATTAACTTTCTATGACATGGAATTTCAAGAATCGGATATTTCATCCAATGATAAATTACAGAATATTATAAATGAAGTAATTGAAAGCGGTGAAAGTTCATCAACTGCTCATATGATTTTAGGAAGTATTGACTATGATAATAAACAAAATCTTAATGAGAAATATTACTCAACAGAAAGTTATGATGAAAGTGATAAAGATTTATCCATTTCAATCAATAATTTAGGCAATTTAATTGATGAACCCGCAGAAAAAAAAATAAAAATTGTATATTATTATTATTACAATAACTCTTCTCACAATTTGCAAATTAAAGGTGATAATAAAAATTTGAAATTTGATATCAAAGATTTTCAAATGGACGCTATAGTAACAAACACATCAACTGAAAATTATGATTTATTAGCCGTAGATGCTAGTGATGGTAGTGAATTCTTTTTAGCTTGTATGTTTGATGATGGTCACTTTATAAATGGAACAAAATTAGAAGTATCAAGTTTTATTTATGAAATAATGGAGTATATAAAAGAAAAAAATTAATAATACTCAATTTCTTTTTATCTAGATATAAAGTTTAAATTTATGTAAGTTTAGATGTTAATTATGATTACATTTGAAATTTATGGAATTGGATTTGAACTATCTTTAGGTGAAATAAATAAATCAAAATTTGAATATTGGAAGGATAGAGAGATATCAGATGAAGATGCTAGTAAAAAAAATAATGAATTAAGTCTTTTTAGCGATCACTGGACAGATCTTAACGATATATTTCACGATAATGGACCAGCAATGCTGGAAAATACCAAATTAGAGGTAAAAGAAAATGATAAAATTATATTAGAAACATACTTAGGAGCTCAAGACCTTGATGGATCAAAAATAAATTTTAAAGAAAACAAAATTGAGATTAATAACGAATATTATTTTCTAGGTTATCAGCATGATAAAGGAACTTTTTATAAAACAGAACTTGAAACTCAATCATTTGAAATTGATAAATTATTAATTACTTATGAGACGATTGCAGGTTTTTCAATCATAACGGATATAGAGTACGATGGAGAAAGTATAGATAAGGGTGATTATTCAACTACAACTAAAGAAATATCTTTAAGCGTTAATCAAAACTAAATAATGCAAAAAAAACTGCTCATAAATATTAGAGCTGTAGAAAAAAAACACTCCTATGGTCATAATGGCATTGCTATGCAAAGGGAGATGCTTGAAAATAATTTAGGGCAAGCTATCAAAATTTTTTTTGAAATAAAAAACGACAAAGAAATTTCCTTTAATAAAATGATCCCAGAATTCAATACGAAATTCAAAGGAATATATAAAAAACCATTTCAACCCGATATAGTTTTAAAAGAACATAAACTTATTTTTGAATACGATGGATTTATGCATTACCAACACCCATTCCATATTGAAAGAGATAGAATAAAAGAAGAAATGATCAAAGAACTTGGATATGAAAGAATAAGATGGCCATATTTTTATCAACTGACAAAAGAAACTGCAAAATTTATTTTTGGAACTCTTGTAAATCACTTTAGAGGACAATTAAATATTTTTTCTGAAGAAAAATTTTATAAGGTATTAAATCAAATTTATGTAAATCCAAAGACCCATAAGCCTCTTACAAAAGAGGATTACGAAAATGGATTATTATTTGCACCAGGCTTTCATACTACCGAACATCTACCTTCTTCCTTTCATGAAAAGGGAATAGAAAGATTTTTAAAGGATTTTAAATGGAAATGTAAAAAAGAGAATTGTAATTGTAACGGAGAAACCCCAAAGGAAGTAATACTACCAGTAATAAAATCAATCGAACTTTATGAAAATGACATAGAAAATAAAGATCAAAGATCTCACGTTGTTTTATCCGAAGATAAAAGATTTGCTGATTTTTATAATGAAATGAAAAATGAATTAAAAAGTTACCAATGTAATTTTTTTTATCCAAGAGAACGAAAAATTGAAGTTGATGAAAAAGTTTTAGAAAAATTAAATGAAAAAAGAAAAAAGAGTAAAGAGAAAAAATAAAAAAATTAATTAACTCACATAAGCCATCAAAGAATCGTATTCATCTATAGATCAAACAAATCTAAAATATTAAATTATACATCATCTCCCATTCTTACTTCAAAATTTTGGTAATTTGGATTCGATGACTCTACACTTAATTGAATTTTTTCGTTATTTTTATGACTTATCGCGTAAACTATTTTTAATCCATCTAAATTTGCAATATGAATATTAAATTCATTTGGTTTAAATTCACTCACTTCAAACAATTGATCTAAATTTTCCCATTCTCCCTTTTCTCCACTTTGACCAAAAAAATAAAATTTTTTTGATAAATTTTCTTCTAGTGAATACTTAATATCTTCTTTAATATTAAAATCTTTGGTTCGAATTTCATTTAATGTCAGAGGGATATTTAATAATTCTTTATTGTTTTCATCTGAAATTTTTAAATATTGCTCTGTACCCTCACCTTCTAAAACTGCTCCATATTTGTGTGCAATATCATCCATCTCAGACCATTCTTTAATGTCTGAATTGTCACCAAATCCTGAAACTGCATCATTTAATGCTTCGTTATCTTGAGAATATTTATTGTAAATCTCCTCTGTAATATTTCCTAAAACAGCTTCATATCCATAGGGTCCTAGTGCAAATTTTATTTTCATAAATTAACAGAGATAGTTTAATTCTTTAAATGATTTTTTAATTGAGAAAACATATGCACAATGTCTTCGCTATCCTTTAAGTTAAATGCAAAATTCTCATACTCATCCGTAAGATATAAAAATTTTGATTGAATATTACCACTCGACTCACTTTCTAAAGTGAGATCTATTTGTTTTCCATTTTGAAGAAATTTACATTCTGTCTCATTAAAAACTTCATAACCTTCAAATAAAAGTAGTTGATCTTGTTTGGTATTGATTTTTATTTCGAGATTATTGGGATCTATATTTTGATCAGAGTAAACTCTCGAATTTTCTAATACCTCATAGACATTCATTTGGATTTCATTTTTTTGTATATTTAATGTAATAGGTATTTCAGGTTTTTGAAAATCAACTTTAACTGGTGTTCCAGATATATCTACTTGATGATTTATGCCAGTTGAAAATAGTCTAAATGAATTTTCACTCATCAATGTCTCTGCAGTGCTTATTAGAAAATTTTGATCCTTATTTAATAAATCTTCTTTTTTAATCTTGGCAGAACACCACATCAATTCCTCTATACCATTAAATTCTATAGTCATTATAAGTCTCTATCTAATATTATATCTTTTCTATTATTTTTCACTCTTTTTGATAAATAAACTGCAATTGAAACAAGTGATAAAGGGATCAAAAATTTAAGTGCGCCGCTTGTATAATAATGAATTTTTTCTGTAATTAATGAAGATAAACTAAAAGCGGTAATGGTAAATCCATTTACAATATAAAACCAAATAAATATGATATCTATAATTGTCAGTTTTTTTGGCTCAGGTTTTTCAACAGAAAAATAAAGTGCTATTGCAGATAAAAATGTGGTTGTTAAAATACCAATACTTTCACCTGATTGATCAAATCCTAAAAACACTGAATAATAGACAAGAAAAATTAGGAAGAACATTGGGATTCCAATTTTGAATAAAGTTGCGGTATTCTTTCTTTTTACGATCCAGCCTAATCTATTCTCACTATTTACTGTAACTGTTTTTTTTAAATCGGTATCTTTATATAAAAAATTCTTTTTATATTTTATTCCAGAAAAAGCATTTTCAATATTCCATTCATTTATTTCAAATTCATCGTCCACCAACTCTAAAGGAATAGGCTGCAGGATATGTTCTGAGTTATCTTTTAAAGTCATTGAAATATATAGACTTTGCCAATCAAATGGATAATTGTCTGCAATCGCTAAGAAATCAAAGTTAGCAACTATGTAGTATCTAACTGTATTATAATTCAATTCATCTTTTCTTCGCCAAATTTCTTTGGATGAAAACTTATCATTGGTAGATGACAAGTTATTAAATATAATTTGATCTAAGGGGTTGTCTGATTTCGAGACTAAATCAAGATAAAACTCTGCAGTCCAGGTTTTTTCTTGAATATTTATATTTGTTACTCGCAATACATCAACATAGTTATAAACAGTGCTGAATTTTTTAATTTCACCATTTACAGTACAATATTGAGTTGGATAAAGAATTTTTGGTATTTTATATTTCTCATTTTGCAGTGAGTTTGGAAATGAATAGGCGTAATTTTCTTTTAAAATATTTTCATTGTTTTGATTAAATCCATATTGGATTCTTTTTCCAACAAATACATCACTTTCATTATTAAAAGATAAAATAGTCTCTAAAATTTTATCATCATTAATCTCCTCAGAATTAACCGAGTAACATTTTTTTAAAGCCTGAAATGCAATTATAGGAATTTCAAGTCTAAATGTACTATCAAGTAATAACGCTTTATCAGTGGGTGTTACATTTTCCCCATAAATTTTTGACATAAGATCTTCAATTGAAACAGATGGAATTCCATGATTACCTACTAATTGAATTAAGTTAAATGTTATTTTTTCAAATCTATTCTCTATTGAACCAAATGTACTAATAACTTTATTTTTAAGATTTTTGCTTAACAAATAGTTAAATACGTATTTAAATCTACTTAAATTAAGATCTAAAACTATTAAATCATTTGGTTTTAAATCTTTTAGAATGGTTTTTACCTTTTCGTCAGCTTTTGTTTCATCAAAATCCTTAAAAGAAAAACTAGTAAAATTCTTTTCATTACTATGATTTTCAATCATCTTTTCAGCCAATCTTAATTCTTGATGAAAAAAATAAATTTTACTCGAGGAATGATTTTGAATTTCATTATCGATAAATTTTAATTTAGCTGGTTGATCAGCTCTTGAGACTTTGAATATTCTCTTTGTAATATTAGGATCTAAATCCTTTAATCCTGTTGTGGTTATATTTTGTGGAAAATAAAAAAAATTCTTATCTTTTATCTTGTCGATTATTGATGGATTATATTTATTAATAGAATGCCCATTGGTAAAGAATGGATCATTTATTTCATTAAATTTGTTTGATAATTGATTAAGGCCATCTTCGCCTCTTTGAATATGAAGAAAGTCTATACCAAAATTAAATGGCAATTTTTTTCTTTTTATCTCTTCATTAATCTCTTCATTTAGTAATTCGCAACTTTTTTTTAAAAAGCTTGCAACAAAATTATTTTTTTCTTCACCTATTGCAAGAGATGAATACCAAACAAGGGATCTGTAATTCATAGAAAAATTTAATAAGCTAGTTTGCCATTTAGAATAATTGCGTAACCCGCCCCTGAATAGTCACCTTCACAATCAATATATTTTTGAAATTCTTTTGATACCTTTTTCTTATTTTTTTCGTCTTGAAAAACCTCGGCTAGTCTATCAGTCCAAGCCTCACCTTTTTTGTTAATAATATCATCTCTTTCTTTATTTGATATTGTCTTGTCATCTACCCTACAATACAAATATCCATCTGGATCTCCAGAGTCTTGCTCACCCAATACTCCTCCATCCCAATCCCAATAATCTAATTCCACTTTTATTTTTGGATTATTTAAATGAAGTTGCGTTATTCTTCTAATCGTTTCTTCTGCTAATTTAAAAACCTTTTTTGTATTAGGATCTTTATTTGAGTCTATTAGATCTTTAGTGCTCATTTTTATTATTAAAAATTTAAATTGTTATCATTAATAAATCAATTAAAATTAATCTTCTAAAAATGACAAAGATAAGAAATCCATTAAGTATTGAAAATGTATTATCAAGCATGATCAGTAAACTTGATGAGGATGAAGTAAAAAATCTAACTAATAAATCTATTTCACATTTCAGGAAATGTAGCGATCCAGATGATAAAGATCACAACTTGCATTTAGGCGATGCAATAAAACTTGATATAATAATGCAGAGAAATTCTTTAGGTACACCTTTAATGGATAATTTTCAAATTATGTTAGATGAAGAATTTAAAAAAATTAATTCATTCGAAAATCTAGAGAATACATTATTAAAAGTTGGTGGTAGGGTTGGAGATCTTATGGATGTAGTGCAAGAGGCAATGAACCCAGATAGTGCTCTTGGAAAAGATTTAAGTAAAAAAGAGAAGGATCTTATAAATAAATCAATAATTGAACTTGAAGAAAAAATTGCAAAACTTAAGATATCTATAAAATAGTCTAGTCATCAAATTAATGTAAATAGTTAAAAATCCCTTAGTGAAATTTTTATAATCAGATTTCACTAAAAGAAAATTGATTAATACTTACATAGTATATGTGACTGATAAAAAAAATAATCTTCCAGATAAAATTTCTGAAAAAGAACTAAGAAAAATGACAGATAAAGAGTTCTACGATTATTGCTCAAAAATAAGGAAGAAATTGATTGAAGTAACTAAAGAGGAAGGTGAATTTGAAGTTTATTAAAATTACAGTTTTTTTATTTTTCTTAGCATTTTCTAGCCATGCTTTTGGTAAATCTAATGAATATTATCAACAAACAATAGTACATGTATTAACTGAATGTAACTCAACTTGTCAGAAACAAATTTTTGAACAAGAGGTTCATCAAGCATTTTTTATCTTAATGGATGCAATTTTAAATCAAATCCAATTTGAACTAAGTCAAAAAAAAAAGGAGCTCACATGGTAAAAAGATTATTGATAGTAATATTTTTAATGACCCAACCAGTTGCTGCAGAATGCAAATATTATGCTGAAGCTGATGTTGTGAATGATGTCTTGGTCAATAAAAAAGAACATTACACATGTAAGGAAAAAGAAAGTTTTTTTATAAGATTTTTAACAGATCCTAAGTTTGAGAATAGCTTAATCTTAGTAGTAATGACAATGATGGAAAATATATAGGAGGATAAGATGAGAATAACATTAATATTAATTATGAGTTTTTTATTAACTAATTGCTCTAATAGTTATGTCAAAAATAAAAAGATGATTAGTTCACCTAACGATTTAATGAAATTTACTAATGTGTGGTGTGAAAAGAATAAATCTACCGACAAAGTAATTCGTATGTGTGGTCAAGGATGGTCAAAAGATTTAACGATCAGTGAGCAAAAAGCAATTATGGATAGTAAACTTAAAATTGCTGATATTACTCAACATAGTCTTATCAAAAATGAAAAAATCATTCATAAAGATAATAAAAAGGGCATAGATAAGTCTTATGAAATGACTGCGGAAAACATATTGGAGGAAGCAACAATTTCTGGGTACAAGATCATATCTAAAAAAGTTCTTAAAGAGAAAAATGGTTGGAGAACAATGGTGCTACTTGAATACAATTTAATCTAACAACGAAAGGAGTTTTAAATATGAAAAGATTAATCTTATTTTTATTTTTGGTTTTATCAACTAATGTATTAGCTGAAGAGAAGAAAATTACGGCTGATGAACTAAAAGATACAATTACAAATATACCTAAAAAGATCTCAAATTTTGGAAAAAATGAATGGGAAAAAACAAAAGAATTTCAGATAGAGTCTTGGGCTCAAATGAAAGGACAATTAACTTCTTCAAAAAATAAGTTAAGTGGTTTCTTTAGTGATTTAAATTTAAATTAACTTAGTTAATTCTTTATTAATTTTAAAAGTTTTTCTTTACTGCTTGTTCTAAAAAGATTGTCATAGTAAATAACTTGAGTTGGGTATTCTCCATGCACTTCATCGTTCCATCTACTAATCCAGCTATGATAAATTCCAAATTTATTAAAAAATTTGCCACCATAACCCGTCCTGCCTTTGTAGTCGTTGTAGAGTAAATCATTCACATACATCTTAATAAATCCTTTGGCTGGATCTTTCGACATTTTGGTGTGAAATATAATGGTTGTCCACTTGTCCCTCATGTCATCAATTTTAAGGTCTTTGTATATCAATCCTTGGGAGTCCATTCCATTCACAGCAAAATATCTGGGCTCTAAATTACCTCTTTTAACTCTTAGCATCATCCTCGGATGTCTTTGTTGATTAGTATTTCCCCATTCATAAATCTGAAAAAGAGAAGTGCTAACAGGTTCAACTGTTTTAAAATCTTTTGGAATAAAGATACTTACTGAAATCCATTTCTCACCCGTATATCTAGGTTTTGCTGAATACTCACTTCTTGCTCGATCTCCTCCTCCATGTCCAACCACAGCATCTCTGCCATTATTTGTACAATCAGAATAATCACCATCTTGATCCCTACCACAATCTCTAGGTAGCAATGTTATCTTCCAAGCTTTTTCCCCTAAAGCTGGAGAGGTAACAGTTTCTCTAAACTTAGAAAGCTTCTTGCCTTTTGCTACACTTTTTTTCCATTGAAGATTTGTAATTTCTTTCGCATAAACTTTGTTAAGCAAATTTGATGGTCCTAGAAAAATTATAATTATAAAAATTGCAACAAAAATTTTTTTCATAAAATTTATTTAATATTTTCTATGTCGTTTATATTAGATAAAGCTTTATCAAATTCATCCATATTTTCTCTTAAAGCTAAATTCGAAATTGAGTAAACAGCAATTAATAAAAGTAACAATGGGAATGCTGTCACCACAGAGGCATTACTCTTAATAAATAAAATATATAAAATAATAAATAAACCTGAGCGAATTAAAAATGTTTTTCTAAAAACACTCATGATAGAAAGTGAATGTTTTATTAAATTAAAAAAACTCATTTTTGATGGACCATAATATCTACTGCCTCTAGTAGATGGTATTGGCAATAAATTATTTTCAATTTTTTTTAATGATCCTGAAAAACTATTCCAGGTCGCTTTTTCTTTGATCATTTTTTCAACTGTGCTTTTTGATAGGCATGTATAGTTTCCAAATTTAATTGATTTACCAGTAAAAGTTAGTGTGATTAATTTATGCAATTGATAACAAATTTTAAAAATTAATTTTTCTGATCTTTTTACTCTTTCGCCGACTATTGGATTATTATTTGAATTATCAATTTGATTGACAAATTCTTTAATTTCTTCTGGTCTATCTTCTCCATCTCCATCCATTGGAATAACATAATCAAATTCCTCTTTTTCAAAAATATATTTCAATCCAGTTGCAATACATCTGGCGTGACCTTGATTAATTTTCATATTTAAAATTTTGATTGAATGAATATTTTTAAAATCCTTTTGCTCTTCTTGACGATCATGTGTTGAAGCATCATTGACAATAATCACAGAGATTTCGTGATCTAAATCCGAAATATTTTTAGCAATTTCATCCAGCAATTTTGAAGCTGATTGCCAGTCATTATAAATAGGTACTAAAATTTTAATTTTCATTCAAAAATTAATATCTTCCCAAACAAACATCACCTACACAAATAAATTGTGATGAGTTATTGAGTATCTCTTTATTATTAAACCCTTCCCACTTTGGTCTAGATTTTAAATGATATGAAAGGTTTCCAGCTTTCCACTCATCGCCAGTTACAAATTGAATTTCTTTATCAAAATCTTGATCCCAAACATATTGAATTTTCATTGCAATATCTTTTCCAGGATAATCTGTTCGTTTATCTGTCTCTGATAATGAGACATAAGAATAAAGAATGGGTGATAAAAAAAATAGAAAAAGGAATCCATAAAGAAACGAATTTATCTTTTTTAAATTAATTTGAGATTTTAGAAGATATAAAAATAATACTCCAAAAAATAAATAAAAAGGCGTCATCCACATCGTTCTTATTTTTGAACCGGTAATCAATGATGTCAGAAACATTAAGATAATCGGCATAAAGTTAATAAATATTAGAAATATCAATTTTTTATCATTTACATTTAGCTTAAATTTTATCTTTTTAGTGAGTAACCAAATCAAAAAAAAGAAAGGAACCAGTATTCCAATTTGCTTTGATAAAAATAATGCTGGATTACTAATGTGGTCTAAAATAACAGAACCTTCTAACCCTGTTCGATTTAATCCATACGTTATGGTCATAAAATCATTGTTAAAGAGCCAAATTAAATGAGGAACTAATAGAACTAAAAAGACCTCAATTGTTATCAAATATTTAAAATCAAATTTTTTAGTTTTTTTGAAAAAAATTAAATAAATAAACAATAAATCTATTGATACCAAAAGGTAAATAAACAAGTATTTGGATAAAAAACCAACCGCACCAAATAAGCCAACTAGAAAACAATCTGAAAATTTTATTTCTTGTGATGAATAAATTTTCCATGAATAATAAACGACTAATGACCAAAAAGGTAATTGGCAAACATTTACATTAAATTCAGGAGTGGTGAAATTATAGAAATAGATAGAAACTAATAATAAAACAGAAATTAAACTTAATTTTAAATCTTTAAAAATTTCAAAAGCAAATTTAAATACGTAATAAAAAGCAATTATCACGAATATTTGACTTAATAAATAGTAAACCCAGTCTTGAGAACCAAAAATTTGAAAAAATACTTCAGGAAAAAAAGCACTCATGGGTGGATGTTTATTAAAACCCCAATCTAAATTACTTCCCCATGCTAAAGCCTCTATTGTGTCTAATGGTAAATTTTTATTTGTTAATGAGGGAATCAGTGTCCAAATTATTAAATGCGATAATGCAAAAATAAAAAATATATTATTAATATTTCTATTTAAGACATTCATAAGTAAATATTTACAATAATTAACGTTGCTTGACACCCCTATTTTGCTGAATATACTCCCTCGAATTCAAATTGAAAGATGCCTAAAACTAGTAAAGTTAAAAAAAAGGTTACTAAAGCTAAAACTAAAACTGTAACTAAAGCAAAACCAAAGGTTACCAGCAAACCAAAAGAAATTAGCAAAGGACCTATTAAAATTTCTAAAACATATATTCCAAAAGAAACTGAAAAATATATGTGTGAAAAACATAAGGTGTTCTTTAGAATGAAATTACAAGAGTGGAAAAAAGAGCTGGTTAGAGCAAATAATGAAGCTCTGTATAATGGCAGTATGGATGATAATAGTATTTCAGCCGATATTGTCGATCAAGCAAGTTCATACACAGATAAAAATGTTGAAATGAAAGCAATCAATAGACAAATCAAACTGATTTCAGAAATTGATAAAGCTTTAGCTAGAATAAGAGAAGATACGTATGGATTTTGTCTAGATACTGCAGAACCAATAGGGCTAAAAAGACTCATGGCAAGACCTGTTGCAAAATATACTATAGCTGCACAAGAAAAACATGAAAAGGATGAAAAGGTTCATGCCGACGACTAAAAAAAAGAAAAGTAAGAAAGTGCATAACCCAATTACTTATAATTTTACTAAAAAATATATTTACTATTATTATGGATTTTTTTGGGTTCTGTTATTGTTATTCGTATTCATTAATTAGATGAACCAAAAATTAATTTTAATAATTATTGCAATTGTAGCCATAGAACTATCTGGTCATGGAATTTTTGCTTCACTATTTAGATTAATAAGCTCAATGAACTAGGGCTTCGGTGGAACTTCATCTTTATTCATAAATCTAAAACCCTTCTTCACCGCTTCTCTTTCAGATATCTCAACATACCATCTAGTAAGATTTTTATAATTTTTAAGACCAATGTCATGCCACTCATGTCGTGCTATCCAAGGAAAAGTTCCTATGTCAGCGATTGTATAATTTTCTCCAGCTAGAAATCTTGATTGAGATAATCTTTCGTCTAATTCCTCATATATTCTTTTAGATATCTTGAAATATCTTTCTTCGCCAAACTGACTTTTACCAGGATTGTAATGATGAAATTGATGATGTTGTCCTAACATGGGTCCGACATAACCCATCTGCGCCATCAACCATTGGTTTATCTCTAATCGATCTTTTGTGTCATAAAATTTTCCACTTTGTTCGGCTAAATACATTAAAATTGCACCTGACTCGAAAATATTATTATTATTATCCTGATCAATGATCACTGGTATTTTACTTAATGGACTTATCTTTTTAAATTCCGGTTTAAATTGATCACCTTTGTTGAGATCTATATTAATTACTTTGTATTCATAGCCAATCTCCTCAAGCATGATACTTATTTTTTTTCCGTTAGGAGTATTAGCAGAATAAAGATCAATCACCTTTTACACCAAGACGCTCTTTAATGGTTTTTGATGAAGTGGTAAATTCAAATCGATATTTTTCATTAGGTCTAGCTAATTTAAAACAAGCTCTTGCAGCTAAAGCACCTTCATGAAAACCAGATAAGATTAATTTTAATTTGCCAGGGTAATTACAAATATCCCCTACTGCATAAATTCCTTTTTGATTGGTCTCAAATTTTTCTGTATCTACTTCAATAGTTTTTTTATCAATATTTAGACCCCAATTTGCTATTGGTCCAAGTTGCATAATTAAACCAAAAAAACCTAATACATAATCAGTTTTTAAATTCTTAATTTCATTGTTATCATGTTTGATATCAATACTTTCTAAATTTTTGTCTCCTTTAACAGAAGCCATCTGATATTGAGTAAATAAATTTATTTTTCCATCTTTTGTAAGTTGATGCACTTTATCTATTGTGGCTTGCGCGCCTCTAAATTCGTCTCTTCTGTGTATCAAATTAACACTACATTCTTTTGATAATTCAACAGCCCAATCTAATGCGCTATCTCCGCCACCAAAAATTGATACAGTTTTACCAGTAAATGTCTTTTTATCTTTTACCGAATAAAATAAAGATTTATTTTCAAATTTTTCACACTCTTTTGGAGAAAACTTTCTTGGTTCAAATGAACCAACACCACCAGCAATTATAACATTAGGTGTTGAAAAAGATGTGCCATTATTAGTTTTCACTAACCAATTATCATTTTCTTTTTTAACTTCCTCTACTCTTTCATTTAAATGAAATTTAATATCAAAAGGTTTTAATTGATTGATTAAATTATTTGTTAATTCCTCACCGGTGCATTCTGGAACAGCAGGTATATCATAAATTGGTTTATCTGGATAAAGCTCAATACATTGACCACCAATCTTATCTAAATTATCAACTACTTCACAATTAAGACCAATTAATTTTAATTGATGCGCAGTAAATAAACCTGTTGGACCTGCGCCAATTATTAATGCATCTGTTTTAATCATTTATGCTTGCTTTGATGGAATATTTACTTCAAGACCATCAATTTCATCTGAGACTATAATTTGACAACTCAGTCTACTATTTGTTTTGGGTTCAAATGCCATATCTAACATATCTTCTTCACCATCTTCTTTTTTAGGAATTTTATTAAACCAATCTTCTTTGACATAAACATGGCAGGTTGCACATGCCATTCCTCCACCGCAATCAGCGTCAATTCCTGGAATATCATTTTGTACAGCCCCTTCCATAACAGTCAGGCCATTTTGAACTTCAACTTCGTGCTTTTGATTGTCATGGGTGATGTAGGTAATTTTAGCCATTGGGTCAGATATAGGTATAAAAAAAAATAGGGCAAGTATGTAAAAACATACTCGCCCTATAAATTTATTTTAAAGCGTAATTATCTTGCTCTTGCACCAGCTGAACTTACTGCAGCAGCCCAGATTACTAGACCAAATGCAATTTTATTAATAAAGTCAGCTAAGTTGTAAATCACGTTTAGTGAGTCAGCGTCTACTCCACCTGTTAGGTAACCAAAAATGTAACCTAATGGGTAAATAGCCCATCCTACTGTTACGATCATTCTCATTGCACCAAAAGCAGTAACAAGTGCTTTGTTTCCACTCTTAGCAGCAGCTTTTCCAGCTTCTCCTGAGAATATTTCATATAGAATGTATATCCAACCTGCCATACCGATTACGAAACCAAGTGTAGCGTTGATATATCCAGCTTCTCCTAAATATCCACCGATTAACATTACTAATGAACCGATTAACAATCTCCAGAACATTCCAGAGTTTGCTTTTCTTACAGCTGCTAGAATTAAGTAGAACTCTATCATCTGTAATGGCACAGTAATTAACCAGTCAATATATCTATACACTGTAGGTGAATCACCAGTAGTCACCCATACATCCCTCATGTACATGTAATGGATGAATGCAATACCAGTTACAAGACCAGCAACAGTTACTGACGTTTTCCAGCCAGGAGCCACTGTCCCTCTCTCCATGAAGAAGAAAGCAGTAGCAGCCAACATACCCATTGAGATTATCCAGAAAGATATCCCAACAAAGTCATCTTGAGCTAACATAGTGGTCGCTGCGTTTGCAACACCTGTAATACCGATAAGGGCAACAGCTGCTAATGCAAACATTTTAAGTTTTTTCATAAAAAACTCCCTCTTTAGTTAGTTTTTATTAGTTTATATAAACTAAGCTTAGGTCTCCCTAAGCAAAAGTTGTGGTTAAATACCAAATTAAAAGACTTTATTGAAGACTTAATTGTCATTAATTTACATTGATTTTACTTGTTTTTTAAAATTAAATACAATTTGTGATTTAAAAACCACAACAAATTATAACAACGAATCAAAATAACGATGTCAGACAAATTTAGCAAAATTTACGATCTTTCTATCAAAGATCCAGAAAAATTTTGGCAAGAGGCTGCTAATGACATCTTTTGGTTTAAGAAACCAACAAAAATTTTAAATAAATCAAATCCCCCTTTTTACAAATGGTACGAAGATGGAGTGACCAATACATGTTATAACGCTCTAGATTTTCATATTGACCAAGGAAAAGGTAGTAAAACTGCTTTAATTTACGATAGTCCTATTACAGGAAACAAAAGTAAATTTACTTACGAGGAATTGAGATCAAAAGTTTCGAAGTTTGCAGGCGCACTTAAAGATCAAGGTGTTAACAAAGGGGATCGAGTTATAATTTATATGCCAATGATCCCTGAAGCAGTTGTTGCAATGCTAGCTTGTGCAAGAATTGGGGCCATACACTCAGTTGTGTTTGGTGGATTTGCTTCAAATGAACTTGCAAGCAGAATAGATGATAGTAAAGCTAAAATTTTAGTTACTGCTTCGTGTGGTTTTGAACCTGGGCGAACTGTTGAATACAAACCTTTAGTAGATGAAGCAATCAAACAAGCTCAACACAAAATTAGTAAGATGATTTTATTTCAAAGAAAAGGTCATGAAGTAAAATTAAATGCTCCAATGGAGATAAGTTGGGATGAAGCACATACTAATTCCAAAGATGCTGATTGTGTTGAAATGAATTCAAATGAGTTTGCTTACATACTTTATACCTCGGGCACTACTGGAACTCCAAAAGGTATCGTTAGAGACATTGGTGGCCACATCGTTGCATTAAAGTGGACGATGAAAAATATTTATAACATTGATACAGATGATATTTGGTGGTCAGCAAGTGATATTGGTTGGATCGTTGGTCACTCCTACATTGTCTATGCTCCATTGTTCAAAGGATGCACCACTGTATTGTTTGAAGGTAAACCCGTGGGTACACCTGATGCTGGAGCGTTCTGGAAAATAATTTCTGACTATAAAGTTAAATCTTTGTTCACTGCGCCAACAGCTTTTCGAGCAATTAAAAAAGAAGATCCTGAAGGAAAATTCTTTTCTAAATATGATTTAAGTAAATTTGAGAGTCTTTTTCTTGCAGGAGAGCGTGCTGATCCAGATACAATTAAATGGGCAGAGAATTTATTAAAAGTTCCAGTAATTGATCATTGGTGGCAAACTGAAACAAGTTGGGCAATAAGTTCAAATTGCACTGGTATAGAAATGATGAAAACGAAATATGGCTCGGCTTGTAAAGCTGTACCTGGCTATGATGTTAAAATTATAAAATCAGACCAAACCTTAGCTAAACCAAATGAGATGGGAGATATTGTAGTAAAATTACCTTTGCCTCCAGGAACTTTTCCAACTCTTTGGAATGCAGATCAAAGATATAAAGAAAATTATATGTCAAATTATGAGGGTTATTATCAAACCTATGACGCAGGTCACATTGATGAAGATGGCTACATCTGGATCATGTCGAGAACCGATGATATTATTAATGTTGCAGGTCACAGATTATCTACGGGTGCAATAGAAGAAGTCTTATCAGAACATCAGTCAGTTGCTGAGTGTGCAGTGCTTGGAATAGCTGACAAATTAAAAGGTCAATTACCTATCGGATTGATTGTTTTAAAAGCAGGAGTAGATAAAGATAATGAGACAATTTCTAAAGAATGTATCCAAATGGTACGAGATAAAATTGGACCTGTGGCTGCTTTTAAAGTTGCAATTGTTATTAAAAGACTACCAAAAACAAGATCAGGTAAAATTTTAAGAGGAACAATTAGAAAAATCGCTGATAGTGTTGAATATAAAATGCCTCCAACCATTGATGATCCAGCAATTTTAGATGAGATCAAAGAAGATCTAATCAAAAATAATATTCTAAAAAGTGCTTAAAACTTATTTATTTTTAATCGGTGCAATTTTTTGTGAAGTAGCTGGCACTATGCTATTGCCAGTTTCACAAAACTTTACCAAATTAATTCCTACCAGTTTGCTTGCCATATTTTATTTAACTGCTTTTTATCTACTGACTTTTGTGGTGAACAAGCTGCCGATAGCAATAGTTTATGCTACTTGGAGTGGTCTTGGAATATTTACAATTGCAATACTAGGTTATATTTTTTTCAAGCAAACTTTGGCTTGGCAGGCGATATTAGGATTATTTTTAATTGTAATTGGAGTAGTGTTAGTAAATAGTTATACAATAAAGCTTAACTAAACTCTAATGGGGTTCCTTCTGGATCTCCTATAATATTTCCGTCTCTCATTTTTGTTTTCCCCGCAATTATAGTTGCTACAGGAGTTCCTTTAAACTCAACATCATTAAAAGGTGACCATCCACATTTACTTTCAATATTTTCATTCTTTATTACAATCTTTTTATTCATGTCCACAATAGTAAAATCTGCATCATAACCCTCTTTAATAAATCCTTTATTCTTAATGCCAAAAATTTTAATTGGATTTTCACACACCAGATTCATCAATTGATTGAGAGATAATTTTCCATTATTCACATGGTTTAACATAACTGGCATTAATGTTTGAACACCAGGCATTCCTGAAGGTGAATTTGGATATTTTTTATTTTTGTTTGATTTTAAATGGGGCGCATGGTCTGAGCCAATGGTATCATTGATATTATTTTTAACTGCATACCATAATCGATCGTAATGAGATTTATCTCTAATTGGTGGATTCATTTGCGCATACGTTCCAAGTTTATCATAACAATCTGGTGCATAAATTGTTAAATGCTGCGGGGTGATTTCAAAAGTAATATTACCTTTTTGTTGAGATAAAAAATCTATTTCTTGCTTTGTTGTTATATGAAGAACATGAGCTTTCTTATTGTATTTTTTGGCAATTCTGACAATCCTTCTTGTTGAAGAAATAGCACACTCTTCACTACGCCAAATAGGGTGTGAATGCACATCACCATTTTTAATTAATTTTTTATTCCTATTTAAAATTTCCTCATCTTCCGAATGAACCGCAACAATTTTTGAGCAATGTTGAAAGACTTTATCAATATCATCTTCAAGTGCTACTAAAAGATTACCTGTTGATGAACCCACAAATAATTTAATACCACAGCATCCTTCTAAATCTTTAAGTTCTGCTAATTGATTGACGTTTTCAGCTGTTGCACCAAAATAGAAAGCGTAATTGCAATACATCCTTTTTTTTGCAAGATCTAATTTTCTTTGAAATTCTTTTATATTGGATGTGGGAGGATTTGTATTAGGCATTTCAAATACTGCCGTAATACCTCCTGCAACTGCCGCCCTACTTCCTGAATGAAGATCTTCTGTATCTGTTGAACCAGGTTCTCTAAAATGAGTTTGGGTGTCTATACATCCTGGTAAAACTAACAAATCTTTAGCATCAAAAGTCTCTTTAGCATCAGATGAGATTGCACCAATCTTATCAATTTTACCACTCTTAACACCTACACTTACTTCTTTGAGATCACCATCAATATAGCATTTTCCATTTTTAATTATTAGATCTAACATTTATGCAAAAAGTAATTATATTAAATTTAAATACTTATCAAATATGAATAATGATGTTTATATATTAGATGATAGAGCCATACTTTATATAAATGGCACTGATGCGAAAGATTTTTTACAAAATCTTATCAGCAACGATATTAATAAAGTTACAGATAATTCAAGTTGTTTTGCATCATTATTTACTCCTCAAGGTAAATTTCTCTACGAATTTATGGTTATTAAACATAAGTCAGGTTACTTTATCGATTGTGAAAAATCACAGTCTGAAGAAATTTTTAAACAACTAAATCTTTATAAAATAAGATCAAAAGTAGAAATTCTTAATTTAAGTAACGAATTTGTGGTTGCTTGCTTTGGGTATGGAAAATATTTATCAATTGAAGGGTCAAAAGATATATTAGGATTTACTTTTAAATACAGAGAAGATCCGATTTTTTTAGATCCTAGGAATAAACTCTTGGGGGCTAGACTTATTATAAACTTAGAGAAATTGTATCTATCTTTAAAAAAACTCAGTTTAAAGGACTCTAAAATAAATAATTATCATATGAAAAGTTATAAACTAGGAATTGTTCCCAAAAATTTGAATAAATTAAAAAATAAATTATTTGGTATTGAATGCAATTACGAAGAATTAAATGGAATTGATTTTAAAAAAGGTTGCTATGTGGGCCAAGAAAATACTGCAAGAATTAAATTAAAAAATAAACTTTCAAAAAGATTATTCCCAATAGAAGTTATCAATGGAAAATTAAATGAGAACGATACAATTTTTGCTGATGACACTGAGATTGGTAAAGTTCTAATTAGCGAGGAATATCCTTTTGCTTTAATAAAATTTTTAGACAAAAACTTTAATAAAAACAAAATTTTTAGATGTAAAAATGGGTCAATAAAAGTATTAATCCCAGATTGGCTTGTAATACCTACATAGTTTGTTATGTAGTACTTAATGAAAGTTAAACTTATCTTTTATAAAACTCTTGTTTTAATTTATTTATTATTTTCCACTAATGTTAGTACAGCTGATGATGAAATATCATTTGGTATAGCATTGGGTAAAGGTATAATGGAAAACGTGAAAGGTTTGCATGGTCCCGTTACTGGTAATGCAGGCACAACAATTAAGGGTTTGGTCTTAGATGATGATAGTTTAAATACCAATATCTCAATAAATTTTGATTATAATAAAAATGTTAAAGACAATCTTTATCTAAATTCAGGAATATCATTAGTTAAACATAGTACTACTGACACAACTATCACATTCGATGGTGGATATAATTCTGCTTTTCCGGATATATATTTCTATGGTTTAATTTTTGATTTAGGTCCAAGTTATAGATTTGAAGAAATTTCTAATTTAACGCCATACGCAACTTTAAATGCTACTTATTTTTTTGGTAAACAATCAGATACTCAATATGATGGTCCTAGATATGGTGAAGGTGGACCTCACACATATGTTAGGTGTTTAGGTGTAAATCCAAATTTAGGTTTTTTTGTTAATTCAGGATTTCTAAAAGGTTATGGTTTCTCAATTGAGAAATTACTCTTGGAATGTGAAAATGATCAAATTAGAAGTATGGAAAATGGCTACGATGCTGATTTTGACATAACACAATACAGAATTGATTACAGAATATCCTTTTAAACAAATATTTTTTGGTGCGGCTAGAGAGACTCGAACTCTCATGGACATTGTCTATTGGCTAGGAACTAAGCCTCTTAATTAACCTTACATCACAAACGAGCACACTATGAGCACACTGGTGTCTCAAAAACGAAAGGATAGTGAGGTATGGCAAGTATAAGAAAACTTAAGTCGGGTAAATGGCAAGTAGTAATAAGAAAATCTAATCATAAACATATTTTTAAAACGTTTATAGAAAAAGCAGTTGCTAAGAAGTTTGCACGTGATGTTGAGCAACAGATTGAAAAGGACGTTTATACTGACTATGGGAATGCTGAGACTATAACCATCAAAGATTTAATAATTAAATACAGAGATGAGATTGTAGTTGAGCATAAAGCAAAAAGACAAACTACGTATAAATTAAATAAGCTGCTAAGATTAGATGTTGCAGCTCAATTTCTGTTAAGGTTGAGAAGCTCACATATTTACAAATTACAGCAGCAGCTGAAAGCTGAGAGATTAGCTTCAAAGACAATCAATATATACGTTCAATTACTTCATCAAATATGGGTGACAGCAAAAAAAAATTGGTCAATCAATCTTCCTGCTCAATCCCCTTTTGAACTTGTGACATTGGAAAAAGTAGATAACGAGAGAGATCGAGTTTTGACTTACAAAGAATACGACACTCTAATTGCAAAAGCTGCAGAGTCGAAGCTTCTTATGTTAAGAGATTTTATCGAGTTTTTATATTCCACTGGAGCAAGGTACTCGGAAGCTATGAACCTATTAAGAGAGGACGTAGATTTTGATAAAAAGGTTGGAACATTTAGAGACACGAAAAATGGTGAGGATCGGACTATTCCTCTTGCAGATAATGTATTGGTAATTTTAAAAAGATATCCTTTTGGAAAAACATTTTTTAGAGTCACGTCTTATGACAGCTTTAAATACCATTTCGATCTAGCATGTAGAAGAGCAGCCATTGAAGATTTTAGAGCCCATGATCTTAGAGCTTGCTTTATTACAAATGCTTTATTGAGTGGAATGTCAGAGAGTTCTGTTGCAGCTATTTCTGGTCATAAAGATTTTAGATCCATGAAGCGTTATACTCGGATCAAGGCGCAGGATTTATTAGAAGACGTAAATAACATCTCGATCATACGAGAACGTAAGAAAATTAATTCTTAATATTATTATATTCTTATATTCTTATTTACGTAAGACATAACCCAGATGGACAATTGCCCTACCCCACGACCAGATCACCCTTTAATCACACATGGTCGGGGGTACATGTTCCACGAAACATGAGTCATTACTTGCTTATTTAAGTTTTTTTAAAATTTGTCAGAAAGTGAATTTTTTTATTGATCGAGACTCTGAAATTTGCATAACACGTAGATATAAAAGTTTCATAATCTTTTTCTAAAATTATGCCTAGAGCAAGTTTCTAAGTCTCCTGCTCGCATACAAATCCACACTTAGTTAAATATTGAGTTTGATTGGTTATCTGTTAGAAGATTCTTAGTAATAATTCCAATTACAAATCGATCAATCACACTCGAAGACTCTTCAGCCTAATCATCTGGGGAGTCTTTTATTAACTGATTAGAAAAGGACGTGTGATGAAAACACAAACTATAAAAGATCCTACATATTCCATTTACAAAAAAGGTGGAAACGTAGAAAACAAAAATAAAGAACCCAAAAAAGAAGAGCTGCTGAAGTTAGCAAAAGATGAAGCTGATATTATCTTTGACGTAGAAAACGAGATAATTGATCTTCTTAAACAAGACTATCTAAAGCAGAAAAAACCCGGTCAATCATTCTTAGATTGGTTGAATTCAAAACCTAAATCCTACTTTAACAAAAGACCATTGGGCTTAAAGAAAGGTGGTGTCGTGATAAGTTTATCCGAATATTTAAAACAAAAAGAACCACCAAAGATTAAACGTCTAAACCTTGACTCGGTAGCTCCCGGAAAATCTATTGTTGATTTAACTGATGCTGAAAGAGAAGTCGTAAATAAACTTCTTAGAATGTCATTTAATATTAAGGGGGACTAAGATGAGAACGATTGATGATTTAAAACGTTGGAAAAAATATGGATTTATTTTAACCCCTGCAAATGAAGATAAATCACCCGGTGAATATCCTAACCAAAAATGGAAACTTGATTGGTCAGATGAAGCTTTATTACGTGCTCGACTATTAGGCGTGTTCCAAGATGCAAGTTCAGTGTTCACAATAGACTTTGATGATAAAGATTATGTTGCACATAAATATATAAGCTTGCTTCCAGATACATTTACAGATGGGAAGATTGTAGATGGCAAAAGGATCTTTACTCATAAGACGTATAAACTAAATGGAACTAAACCTACATTTCACAAATATCCTAAAAAAGTTTCAAAAGAAAAAGGTTTGCTTCTGGAATGTTTGACAACCGCACACACAATATTTCATGGAGAGGATAGGTTCATAGCATTAGATGATCCCCCTGCTGAAGTTAATATTGAAGAGCTAGAAAAAAAATTAAAATTAATTTGTTTTTTCACTGAAGTTGAAAAAGCATTTCCTGCAGAGGGTGGAAGAGATGAAGCTCACTTACGTCTTGCAGGAGCTCTCGCTAAATTGCCTGCAGCTCAATATCCAGATGAACTATTGGAAGATTTTCAAACTCAGCTGTGTATCAACACTGGTGATCATGAAATTAAAAATAGAACTAACAAAATAAAATATCAGAGGAAGCAATTAGCAAATGGCAAAAAGATATTTGGTATTACTGAATTACGTAGTCATTTAAACAGCGAATTAGCTGCTTATAGCTTGCTTATTGATGAAACTGAAGAAGAGCTGCCAGAGTCAGAAAAATTATTCGATACTGATCCAAAAGAATATCCTCTCATAGATGGGAACATGGAAGACATGATTGAATATCCAAAGGTAGAATATTTGATGAACCCAATTATCAACACTCGATCTTTTAATCAAACGTATGGTTGGTATGAAAGTGGCAAAACTATTTTTGGAATGTCACTGGCTATGCACATGAGCAGTGGTCATGATTTTCTAGGTTGGAGCTGCGATAAAAAAATTCCTACTGCTTATTTAGAGTCGGAGCTTCCGGGTGATACGATTAGGGGTATTAAACATTCTATAAGACTCGGTTGGTTAGATAAAAATCAAACGTACAATGGGGATTGGACTTTCAGTTTAAACCAAGACAATCTTATTGCTGCAGGTTTCAAATATGGATTTAGAGCTATTGCTGTTGCAAAAGAACATGGCAAGAAAGCTGCTGTTGATTATGGACGTAGAGGTCGAGAGTTCATTGAAGATTGGCTGCATAAAATTGAAAAGAAAACTGGAGTTAAACCTTTTTACTTTTTAGATAACATGACACGTCTTGCAACAATTGATGAAAACAAAGCTCAAGATTGGAACCCATTTTTAAATTGGGGAACTGATTTAAAACATAAAGGGTTCTCTGGAATGTTTGTGCACCATGCAAACAAAAACAAAGAGGGCAAAGGTTCATCTGGTTCAAGTACCATTGGCAGATTATTAGATACGTCTATTGAGCTGAGAGCATTGGATCAAGATTATCGAATGGATATTCCGGGTTCAAAGAGTGTTCAAAGTTCTATTGAGTTTGACAAGAGCAGAGGTTTCGGGGGATCAGAGTGGTCTAAGAAACGTATTATAACTATGAATGAGGGTGGTGAGTGGAACCATTATCCATACTTGAAAAAAGTAAGTTTTGTAATTTTAAAACTTTCAGAGCAAGGTTTATCACAGCAAGATATTCGTGTTATGGCAAACAATAAAGAAATTGGTGAACCACCTTTATCTGCACCAAGTGTTGATCGATTATATCTGGAATTAGTACGTTTAAAATTAATCAAAAAACAGATCAGAAACACTCGTTGTTGGAGTTGCGGAAAATCTATTGAGACAAACAAAGATCCAGATTGTTCTAAGTGCACAACCGGTATCAAATGTGGCTCATGTGGAAAATGTATCTGTGAACGACCCAAAAAGTTAAAAAAGGAAGATGACTATGACCATGAAAACCCTTACTGAAAAAGAAAAAAACTTTGCAGAATTATACGTAGAAAATATATTCTCAAATCAAACTCTCACTAATAGAGATATTGCTATTGCTGCCGGTTATGCAAAAGAGTCAGCTCATCAAAGAGCTTATGAAAATACTACGTATCGACTTAAACCTCATGTTGTTAATCATATAGAGATGCTTAAGGAAGATTTTAGAGCACGTAATCAAATCACACCAGAAAAACACATGGCACGATTAAATGAACTTCATGAAATGGCTAAAGCTAAAGGGCAGCTCCACACTGCCATGAATGCAGAAGTATATCGGGGTAAGATGGCAGGATATTACGTAGAGAGGCAGCTTGTCAAAAGAGATGATGATCTCACACACTTAACTGAAGACCAGTTAGATGAACGTATGAAAAAAATCAGAGAGCAGTGGGGAATATTGAAAGGGGAAACAGATGAAGAATAAAATTGAATTAACTAAAGATGAAATGATCCAAGTTATAAAAATTTTAGAGTGGCACACTAATTTGGTTATGGATATTCAGCTGCAACATTTTGATGCTAACAAAAAAACAATGAGACTGGAACAAGAGCTGCATCATGAAAAATGGAAAGTACGTTGTTTGACAAGACAGGCTAAAGCCATAGCAAAAAAGCTCGGTGATCCAGATATCGCACTAACAGAAGAGGAACTAGATGAACAAATCAAAAGATCAGAAAACTAAAAAACCAGAGGAATTTAATCTCAATAAAGAATTTGTAAAAGTTTCAAATACGTATGATGACACTAATTACGTATATGATCCGGTAGATAATTCGATCAATACTGAAGCAGAAATGAAAAAAAAATTCTCAGCTCAAGAAAAATATAAGATGTATAAGGCAACAGCTAATCAGCAAGAAAAAAAAGAATTTAGGAAAATAGAACGAAAATATAAAAAAAAGAATCCCATAGAGCCACGTACAGAGCAATCTAAGGGTCAATCGACTACTGGGGTACCCCTAGATGTTTATGAATTTCCTAATTTTTTAAAACCTATAAAAGCTGCAGCTCCAGATGATACGTTGAAAAAAATACTAGAGGATCGAAATAAACCAGATCCAGATTTCTACAAAGGACTAGGAATATTTTTGCCTAAAAAATTTTAAAAATTTTGACACTGATTAAGACTGACTATATCGATTATGTATTACATAGTCATATAATCTAAAGTTTAATTCTCTATGTGTCTGTAGGATCCCTAACGTAATAACGTATTTGAGATTTTTTTAGGATCCCTTTGGGGATCATGGGGGAGCTGCTTCAACAGAAGCAGCGACACCAAGAGAGTAAAATACGAGCACACTTTCGACTCCACTCTGAGCACACTTGAGCACACTTTGACAATGATTCATGGATCATATAACCTTTGGGAATATTAACTTTGATGTAGGTTGATGGTGCGGCTAGAGAGACTCGAACTCTCATGGACTAGGTCCACACGGCCCTCAACCGTGCCTGTCTACCAATTTCAGCATAGCCGCAAATTTGACCCACATTAAATCAATGACAAGTAGGTTTCAAATTGATAAATTTTTGTTATGGAATTTAATCAGGAAGTAAAACAAGCAACCGATCCTATTTATAAAAAGATCTCCAAGGTTATGCCTGAAATTGAATGGTCAGTGCATGCTCCTTATATTCATAAAATAAATAAACTTAAAAAAGAAAAGAATGCAGTAATTTTAGCTCACAATTATCAAACCCCAGAAATTTATCATGGTATTGCAGATTTCTCAGCAGATTCTCTTGCTCTTGCCGTGGAAGCTTCAAAAACTTCAGCAGATATAATTGTTATGGCTGGCGTACATTTTATGGCAGAAACTGCAAAACTAATGAGTCCAAATAAAAAAGTCTTACTACCAGATATGAAAGCAGGTTGTTCTCTTTCATCCTCAATTACAGGAAAAGACGTAAGATTATTAAAAGAAAAATATCCTGGTGTTCCAGTAGTTTCTTATGTCAATACTTCTGCAGATGTTAAAGCTGAAACAGATGTATGTTGTACATCTGCAAATGCTGTAAAGATTGTGAAATCTTTAGGCGTTAAAAAAGTAATTTTTTTACCAGATGATTATCTTGCAAAATATGTTGCTTCTCAAACAGATGTTGAAATAATTTCATGGAAGGGAATTTGTATTGTGCATGATCAATTTAACGAAAAAGAAATTCAAATCATCAGAAAGAATAACCCAGGGATAAAAATTATTGCTCATCCTGAGTGTCCACCAGATGTAATTAAAGCAAGTGATTTTGCTGGGTCGACTTCAGGAATGATAAATTATGTTAGAGATAATCAACCTAAAAAAGTTATGATGGTAACTGAATGTTCAATGAGTGACAATATTCAAGTCGAAAACCCAAATGTAGAATTTATTAGACCATGCAACATGTGTCCTCATATGAAAAAAATAACCTTACCAAAAATATTAGATTGTTTAGAGAATGAAACTGGCGAAATTGTTATGGATCAAGAAACCATAAATAAAGCGAGAATGTCAGTAGAAAAAATGGTTGCTATCGGCAGATAACTTTTTGTGTTTCAAATAAAACTTAGCGAAAATTTTATAAAAAGTAATGTTAAACTTGCTCTTAATGAGGATTTATATCCATCAGGCGATATTACATCAGGTTTAATTAAAAATAATAAGATTATAGAAGCAAAATTAATATCTAACCAAAACGCTGTGATTGGTGGGCTACTATTTGTAAAATATACGTTTTCACTTATTGATAAAAAAATTAAATTCATTGTAAAAACGAAAGACGGATCTTTTGTTAAAAAAAATTCAATAATTGCAATTATTAGAGGAAATAAAAAAAATATTTTAGTAGCAGAAAGGGTTGCACTAAATTTTTTATCACATATTTCTGGTATAGCTACAAAAACAAATCAATTTGTAAAATTAGCAGGTAAAAGATGTAAAATTTGTTGCACTAGAAAGACTATACCTAAATTAAGAGTTATACAAAAATATGCAGTAAAATTAGGTGGAGGAACTAATCACAGATTTAATTTAAGTGATGAATTTTTGATAAAAGATAATCATATTGCAAATTCAGACATAAGGGAATTAGTCAGTTTGGCAATAAAAAATAAAAAACGAAAGAAAATAACTGTGGAAGTAGACACAATAAAACAGCTGAAGAAAATAATCGGATTAAAATTTGATCGTGTTTTATTTGATAATATGAGTATTAAAAATTTAAAATTAGGAGTTAAGCTTGCAAAAAAATATTATCAAACTGAAGCTTCGGGAAATATAAATCTTAAAAAAGTTAAATCGATTGCAAAAACTGGTGTAAATAGAATTTCTGTTGGCAGCATAACTCATAGCGCACCAGCGATTGATTTTAAATTAGAAATTTAATTAACAAATTTTGAAAGATCTGGTTTGAAGTAATTTGGACCTTTCATCACTTTGCCGTTTTCATTATAAATTGGTTTTCCATTCTCGTCTAACTTGCTCATGTTAGAATTTTGAACCTCATTGAAACACTTATCTAAATCAATTCCAAAAGCATGTCCTGCCCCATAAGTAACATATAAAATATCAGTTAAAGCATCAGCAACCTCTAATAAATCCTTGTTATTCATTGCATCTGTTAACTCACTCAATTCCTCTTTTATTAGATCTAATCGCAGTTTATTGATTTTATCTGTACTAAATGAAGGTTTATTTTTGACCTCTTGACCAAAGGTTTTCATAAAAATTCCAACCTTACTAAAATTTGACATAATGCTCCTGTAAGTTTTATAAAATTAATGTATATTTATAGTAATTTAATATTTGCCTATTAATCAATGAAATTTAGAAAAGAATTCGATAGTATTGGAACAATAAATGTTCCTAATGATAAATATTGGGGAGCTTCTACACAAAGATCAAAAAAATATTTTGATATTGGAGAGTTTTTAGTTAGACCGGTTTTAATCAAATCTATCGCAATAATTAAAAAAGCTGCTGCTATAGTTCATAGAAAAGAAAAACAGATTATACCAAAAATTTCTAATGCCATTGTAAAAGCATCCAATGAAGTAATAAGTGGTAAATTAGATGAACACTTCCCATTAAAAGTTTGGCAAACTGGCTCTGGTACTCAAACTAATATGAATGTAAATGAAGTAATCGCAAATAGAGCAATCGAAATTTTAACTGGAAGAAAAGGCACAAAAAAACCAGTTCATCCAAATGATCACGTAAATAAATCACAATCTACCAATGATGTATTTCCTACAGCAATGCATATAGCTATAGCTATGGAAACTAAAAATAAGTTGCTACCATCTCTTGAGCTTTTGAATAAGGAATTGAAAAAAAAAGTTTCCCAATTTAAAAATATTGTAAAAGTTGGAAGAACTCATCTTCAAGACGCAACTCCTTTGTCATTGGGGCAAGAGTTTTCAGGATATCAATCCCAATTAGAGGATTGTATTTTTAGGATTAAAAATGCTTTAAACGAAATTTATTATTTAGCTCAAGGTGGTACTGCAGTTGGTACAGGAATTAATAGTAAAAAAGGTTTTGATAAAAAAATAATTAATGAAATAAAAAAAATTACTCAATTACCCTTCAAGCCAACCAAAAATAAATTTGCTGCATTAGCAGCTCATGATGAGATAGTAAATTTTTCTGGAACCTTAAATACTACAGCCGTTAGTTTAATGAAAATTGCAAATGATATAAGATTTTTAGGTTCGGGACCTAGAGCTGGATATGGTGAAATAATTTTGCCTGCAAATGAACCCGGTTCATCAATTATGCCTGGAAAAGTAAACCCAACACAATCAGAGGCGGTAACAATGGTTTGTGTTAAAGTAATTGGTAATCATAATGGGATAACAATGGCAGGTTCTCATGGACATTTTGAACTTAATGTTTTTAAACCATTAATTGCTCACAACATTTTACAATCTATTGATCTTCTCGCAGACAGTACCAAAAATTTTGCTTTATATTGCGTAAAAGGAATTAAAGCAGATAAAGTAAAAATTAAAAAATTTTTAGACAACTCATTAATGCTAGTAACTGCATTGGCCCCTCATATTGGATACGATAATTCTGCCAAAATAGCTAAGACAGCACTTAAAAAAGGTACAACCCTAAAAGAGGAAGCTTTAAAAACAAAATTAATAAATGAAAAAGATTTTGATAGAATAGTGAATCCAAAAAAAATGATTTATCCAAAATAAGCTACTAAAAGATCATTAACAAAATTTTTAAAAGTTACTTTATTAAATAATTTTTTACTATTTGAATT
>CACDAB010000008.1:0-38319 GCA_902550615.1 uncultured Pelagibacteraceae bacterium
ATTAAATCAAACGAAAAAAAAGAGATATCAGTCATTATTACTAGATTTGGGAATAATAGTTATGAAATATATGAGCCGATAGAAAATACTCATGAAGATCAGATATTAAAACATTCAATAATACCAGCTGAAATCAATAAAAAAATATTTGATGAATCTAAAGATTGGTCAATCCGGATTGCAGAAGAATTGAAATATATAGGAACTCTTTGTGTTGAATTTTTTATTGATAGAAATGAAAATCTATATGTTAATGAAATAGCTCCTCGAGTTCATAACTCTGGTCATCTTACAATTAATGCTTTTAATATTAGTCAATTTGAAAATCATGTGAGAGCAGTCTGTTCGCTAGAAAAAATTCCACTCAAAAAAATATCTAATGCAAAAATGGTGAACCTAATAGGAAATCAAATCAAACCATATAGAGAAAAATTTAAATTAAATGAAAATGAATTTTTCTTTGATTATCAAAAAAAAGAGATAAAAGATAAAAGAAAAATGGGCCACATAACAACTTTAATATAAATGCTTAAATCTATTGAGGGAAATTTTGATAACCCAGAGGTCAACAAACTTCTGACAAAACATTTTATAGAACTAAGAGCTGCATCTCCCGAAGGCAGTGCACATGTTCTAGATATTCCGGGGTTAAAAGTTTCATCAATTAAATTCTGGAGCCTTTGGAAAAATGATAAAATATTTGGTTGTGGGGCATTAAAGTTCCTAGACAAAGATCATGGTGAATTTAAATCAATTAGAATACATGATGATTTTAGAAATCAAGGTAATGGTATTAAAGTCATCAAACATCTCATTGATGAAGCTAAGAAATTAAAAATAAAAAGAATAAGTTTAGAGACCGGTGCTGGGAAATTTTTTGATCCGGCAAGAAAATTATTTAAAAAATGTGATTTTACACCTTGCAAACCCTTTGCTCATTATAAAGAAGATGTTAATTCTATCTATTTAACTAAGCTAATTAACCACGAATGATAAAAAAAAGTCTATTTTGCACTAAATTTGTTGACAAAACCCTAATATTTATAAACAAAGCCAACATTACTTAATTATAAGTAATAAATTAATATAACAATAAGTAAGAAGAAAAATATGAGTCTACAAGGAAAAGTAAAATGGTTCAATCCAACTAAAGGTTTTGGTTTTATTGAACGTGACGACAAAGAAAAAGATGTGTTTGTACATGTTTCAGCTGTAAGAGATGCTGGTATGAACGGTTTAGATGAGGGTCAAGCTTTGACTTTCGATGTTGAAGATGGTCCTAAAGGTCCTTCAGCAGTTAACTTAAAAACTGCATAATTTTCACATAAATTAATTGGCTATAGATTTAATTAATTTTTAAATTAAGAATTAATTTATTTTTATAGCCAATGAACTATTCTACAAACAAAATTTAAAAATAATTTATGATTGGCATTTTAGGTGGAATGGGTACCCAGGCAGGTTTAGATTTTTGTAATAAGCTGGCAATTTTATATAGAGGGAAGATCGATCAAGATTACCCTTTGTTTATGCTTTATAACAAATCAAATATTCCTGGTAGACCAGAGTCGATTGGTATCCATACCGGTAAGCTATCAAACAAAATAAGCAATAAAAAGACTAAGCAAAAATATTTATCTGTTTTAAAAAGTTTAATTTATGGTTGTAATCTTTTAAAAAAAAGTAATTGTAAATTTATAGTCATACCCTGTAACACAGCCCATTATTGGTATGATGATTTAAAAAAACGAATTAACTTGCCAATAGTAAATATGCCTAAGGAAGTTTTTGTGCATGCTAAAAAAAAATGTAGAAAACATTCTTCTATTGGTTTACTTGCAACAGAAGGAACTTTAAAAACAGGTATTTATAACAAGTTTTTTGATAAAGATTATAATTTAGTGTTTCCAAACAATACTATTCAAAGTAAGTCCGTAAACAAAGCTATCAGACTTGTAAAAATGGGAAAAGTGAAACTCGCGAGTAAAGCTATAAAACCAGCAATAAATTATTTAATCAAAAAAAAATGTAAAAAAATTATTCTTGGTTGCACAGAGCTCCCTATTGCTATTTTTGCCTATAAACCATTTAAGACAATTAAATCATCAAAAATATTTTTAGACCCAAATTTAATTTTAGCAAATGCTGCTATGAAGAAATACCAAAATAGATAATGCCATCTAAAGAAAAGCCTTATGTGTTACTGGTTGCAGAAGCAATTTACTCAAAAGTTTGTGAGATTAAGAAAAAAAATCCTGAGCTAACAACAATCAACGCAATTGAAAACTTTATTGGAACAACAACCTACAATGATATAAGCACTGGAAAATTCCACGATGAGTTAATTGAAAAGGTATCAAAAAAGAAGGTGCCTGAAGAAACTTTAAGATTACTTCATATTCAAAAAGATTTATCAGTTAAGCAGCTAATTCAATATCCTGAATTATATTATGCAAAGAGCCATTACCCTCTTGAAATTTCTCAAAGAGCTTTCGATCATTTGTGGAGAATGTGTGAAAGTTATGAATTATGGTGTAAAGAGACAAAACAAAGCAAATTAATAATACTTAATATTGTAGATTAAATAATTTATAAGATCTGGAATGGTCAGAATATTTCCACTCATATTTGTTTTACTTTGGTCTTCTGCCTTCATCACAACAAAACCAATTATTGATAATAGTGATCCTTTCGCAGCACTAGCCTTCAGATTTTTTTTTGTCGCTGTTGGTTTTTTATTGTTTTCAATTTACCTTAAACAATCAATATTGATTAAAAAAAGATATCTGATTGAGTCAATGTTCAGTGGTATCTTATTTCATGGGTTATATTTAGGAGGAGTTTTTTATTCGATTTCAATTGGGATACCAACTAGTTTAGCTGCTTTGATCGTAACACTTCAACCAATTTTAACAAATATTTTGAGCGGACCGCTATTAAATGAAAGAGTCACATCACAACAATGGGTAGGAGTTTTATTGGGTTTTGTTGGCGCTTCTTTAGTATTAGGAATAGATGTTGGCTCAGGTATTCCTCTACTAGGTTTGATTGCAACTTTAATTGCATTGTTATCTATTACTTTTTCTACCATTTGGCAGAAAAAATTGAGTAATAACTTACCATTATCTGTTAGTAATTTTTATCAAGCATTGGGTGGTTGTTTATTTCATGTATTAATAATTATTTTTTTTATAGAGCCCTACATCTATTTTACGAAAACATTTATTATAGCAATGAGTCATCAAATTTTTCTTGTTTCCTTTGGCGCATTTACAATACTGATGTTTTTAATAAAAAAAAATTCAGCTAGTAAAACAGTTTCTGTTTTTTTTCTAATACCAGCAACCTCTGCAATTATGGCTTGGCTTTTTTTAAATGAAACTCTTACGAATATAGATGTTGTTGGTTTTTTAATAGCTTCAGTTGGTGTTTATATTGCGACAAGGAATAAATAACTAATTACTTTGATAACCAAACTCTAACGAGCCATCTGTTATTGAATGATGCAAAGACTCTCCAAAGCTTCTTAATCCAAAAATTCTTACTTTTTTTGGATTGTTAGAAATAAAATCAATCGTAATTGATATTCCGTTATAAATCGAATTAGTACAATCGCCCTCATTAAATTTATCAATATTTATAGGGCATCCTTTTTTTAAAACTTCATTTACAAGATCACCTTGAATTTCAATTATTGTTCTTGAATGTGATAAATCTGTAATTGCAAAATTAACTTCATCAAATTGTTTTTCATTTTTTAGAAGTAAATCTGTTTTAGAAGATATAACTATCCAATTCTTTGGTCCCATCCATAAAATTCTAGTATCTGAATTTGAAGAGGATTTTAAAGTAGAAGGTAATTCTAGGTTATCAATTTTTATATTTGAGATATCTGAACTTGAATTTTTATATTGAACTATTTGGAATATTAAAACATTCTTTAATTCTGAAATCTTTAATAAGTCCTTCTCATTTTTATTTTCAAAATCACCAAATTTTCCATTTTGATGCACATTATTTAAAGATGAAATTTGCTTCACGATCTTACTCTCTTTCCTTCATGGTCTACATAATGTGAGGACATAACTTCAACTTCAATAGAAGTGTTTTTAAGTGGAGATACCGCGAAAAGCTTTTTTCCTATCATATTTTTTCCATCTTTTAATATTGCAAGAGAAAAAGGATTATTGTTCTCAACACTCCAACAAGATGAAGAAACGTGACCAAGTTTAGGATTCGGAAGTTTTGCATTTTTATTTTCTACTAAATGAGATCCCTCTGGAATACTCGATTTCCTATCCAATGGGACTAAGCCAACAATTTTTTGTCTATCTGCTTGATTAAATGCTTCTTTAGCTAAAGATCTCTTTCCAATAAAATCTTTTTTCTTCGATACTAAACCTTCTAACGAAACATCGTAAGGAATGGTTCTTCCATCAAGTTCTGGTCCAGCTACATGGCCCATTTCTATTCTTAGTGTCGATAATGCTTCTGTACCATAGGGTTGAACATTAAATTCTTCACCAATTTCAATTATTTTTTCCCACATAAATAATCCAAAATCAGACTCGACATTTATTTCGTAAGCGAGCTCGCCTGAAAAAGAAATTCTAAAAATTCTTGCTTTGACACCAAACAAGTCTCCCTCTACATATCCCATAAAAGGAAGAGCCTCATTGCTAACATCTATTTTAGAGAAAAGCTTTGCTAACAAATCTCTTGATTTAGGTCCTGCAATCGCCGCACCAGCCCATTGTTCGGTTGTTGACACCACATTAACATTTAATTCTGGCCAAACAATTTGCAGGTAATATTCCAAATGCGATAATACGTTTGCAGCCTGTGCAGTAGTAGTTGTCATATGATAATGATTTTCTGAAATTCTGGTTGTTGTCCCATCATCCATCACAATTCCATCTTCCCTGAGCATTACTCCATATCTCGCTTTACCTACTGGAAGTTTTAACCATGCGTTTGTGTAAACTCTATTTAAAAACTCTGCAGCATCTGGACCTTTAATATCAATTTTCCCTAAAGTCGTTACATCACAAATACCCACGTGATCTCTAACGTTTTTTGCTTCTCTTTTTGATGCCTCAAATAAATTTTCATTTCCTCTTTTGTAATACCTTGGTCTTTTCCAAGCACCAGCATCCACCCAGACTGCATTATTTTTTTCATGCCAATGGTGCATTGGTGTTTTTCTTGTAGGCATATATTCTTTGCCTATCTCCCTTCCAACTATTGTACCGATGGTAACTGGTGTAAAAGGCGGTCTAAAAGTAGTGTGACCTACTTGAGGAACAATTTTTTTTTCAACGTTTGCAACTAATTGTAATCCATTTAAATTACTTGTCCTTCCTTGGTCTGTTGCCATTCCCAACGTTGTATATCTCTTAACATGTTCAATTGATCTATAGCCTTCTCTTAAAGCAACCTCTATATCAGAAACTGCTACGTCATTTTGGAAATCTACAAATCGTTTATAATTTTTACCTTTAGGGAGTGGAGAACACCAAAATTTATCATGAGCACTATATTTTCGTTCATTAGTATTAGGAATTTGTATTTTTTCATCTTTTTTAGTTATGCTTTTAGAAACTTCTGACCCAGTATTAAAACTGTTTTTTAAGGTATCTTGTAATGTAAATGTTCCATTAGCAGCACCTAAAGAATGTTCATTTTGTTTTGATTTGTCAGGTACAAAAGCATCTATCGAGTCGTTAAATTTCAGTTTATTACCTGATTGAGATGCTAAATGAACAGTTGGTGTCCAAAATCCAGATACACAAATAGAGTCACAATCTATTTGTTCTTTATTTTCAAAATCTATCTTCTCTTTATTTAATTTCCCAATTGTTGCTGATTTTACTTTTTTATATCCATGAGCAACTATCACTGCATAAGAAAACTTTATCTTTATATCTAAATCTTTAGCTTCATTAATTAACTCAGAGTTTTGATCCTCTCTAGTATCTAAAACTATTGGATTAACACCATTCTTTTTAAACTCAATAGCTGTTTCATAACCACTATCATTATTAGTGAAAATAATTGGTTTTTTACCAATTAGAACACCATAGACTTTCATGTATTCTTTTGCAGCAGCTGAGAGAAAAACTCCCGGTGTATCATTATTTCCAAAAACAATTGGTCTTTCAATAGATCCTGTTGATAGCAATACTTCTTTTGCTCTTATATACCAAAGTCTTTGTCTTGGTGTGTGCTTAGGTTTTTTTTCTAAATGATCTCCTGTTCTTTCAAACATTACCATCATATTATGATCATAGTATCCAAAAACTTGAGATCTATTTTTAACAATAACATTAGGCATCTCTTTTAATTCAGATATAATTTTTTCTGACCAATCTTTTCCAGATAAATTATCTATCGTAACGTCATCTGTTAAAAGCGTCCCTCCATATCTAGGTTTATCCTCTGCTAATATTACTTTTGCTCCGTTTTTGGCAGCTGCATAAGCACTTGCTAAACCAGCGGGTCCAGAGCCAGTAACTAATAAATCACAATATTCATATTTATGCTCATATCTCTCTTTATCTTTTTCTAAAGAAGCAATTCCTAACCCTGCTGCTTTTCGTATAAAAGGCTCATAAACTCTATACCAAAAACTTTTAGGCCACATGAAAGTTTTGTAATAAAAACCAGCTGGAAAAAAACGATTTAAGAAATTATTTATTGCACCAATATCAAAATTTACTGATGGCCAACAATTTTGACTAGATGCTGATAAACCATTTACTAGTTCTATTTCAGTTGCGTTAATATTTGGTTCTGAACAACCATTAATTTCAACTTGCATTTTTGCATTTGGTTCATCAACTCCTGCACCAAAAAACCCTCGTGGACGATGATATTTAAAACTTCTTCCAATTAAATGTATGCCATTGGCAAGTAGTGCTGAAGCCAGCGTATCACCCTCATACCCAATATATTTTTTTCCATTAAATTTAAATTCAATAGGTTTATCTCTATTGATTAAGCCACCAGTATTTAGTCTAAAATTTTGTGACATCAAAATTATTCCTCTGGTTTAAAAGTTCTAAAAATTTCGTGAGTAGTTGTATCTCTCTCAACTTTAAACCATTGTCTGCATCCAGCAATATGATGCCACAATTCAATATGTTTTCCTCTCGGACTTTTTCTTAGATAAACAAAATTATCCCATTCTTCATCACTTATTTCTTGATTAAGTTTTGGTCTAGTAATTGTTCCATCACCTCCGTAGGCAAATTCTTTTTGAGACCTATCCCCACAGTAAGGACACTTAATATTTAACATTTATGAAATCCAAGTTTTTGTTCCAAGGCCCTTCTCATCTAACAAGTAACCTTTAGAAAATCTATTTAGACTAAATCCCTCATTTAATTCATGAACTCTATCTTGTGCGATTGTATGTGCAAATGTCCAACCAGAAGATGGAACCGATTTGAAGCCTCCATAACACCAACCACAATTTAAATATAATCCATCAATATGAGTTTTATCAATAATAGGTGAGCCATCCATTGACATATCCATAATCCCTCCCCAAGTCCTTAACATTTTCAATCGACTTAAGAATGGAAATAAAGCAACACCTCCAGTTAAGACATGTTGTATCGTTGGAAGATTACCTTTTTGTGCATAACTATTATATCCATCAAGATCTCCACCCATTACCATCTCACCTTTATCTGATTGACTAATATAAAAATGTCCAGCGCCAAAGGTTACCACTCCATTCAAAACCGGTTTCACTGGCTCAGAAACACAAGCTTGTAATAAATGAGTTTCTATAGGAAGTGTCATATTAAGTTTTTCTGCTAAAACATTTGTACTGCCAGCTACACACAATCCAATTTTTTTTGATTTAATATCTCCTCTAGATGTTCTCAAACCTGTTATTTTTCCAGCCTCAATATCAAATCCTGTTACTTCACAATTTTGAATTATATCGACACCCATTGAGTCAGCTTGTCTAGCATAACCCCATGCGACCGCATCATGTCTAGCAGTACCAGCACTTGGTTGTGCTAAGCCACCAAAAATTGGATACCTAACATCTTCAGAAAAATCAGCCATAGGTATAATCTTTTTAACTTCTTCCCTATTTAGTAAAACAGCATCAATTCCATTTAATCTCATAGAGTTTCCTCTACGAGCATAAGCATTCATTTGCGCATCTGAATGAGCTAAATTTATTATTCCTCTTGGTGAAAACATGACATTAAAATTTAATTCCTGACTCATGTTTCTCCACAAGTTCATTCCAAATTCATTAAACCTAGCATTATCATCATGCATAAAGTTTGATCTAATAATTGTAGTGTTTCTTCCTATATTTCCTCCACCAATCCATCCTTTTTCAATAACAGCCACATTAGTTATTTGATGCTCTTTAGCTAAGTAGTAGGCAGTAGCTAGTCCATGGCCACCACCACCAATAATTACAACATCATATTCTTTTTTAGGTGTAGGATCTTTCCATGCCAAATCCCATTTTTCATGATTAGAAAAAGCATTCTTGATTAGGCTAAATACTGAATATTTTTGCATTATTAAATTTTATAATAATGAATATAAATAGTTCCTATTTTTTTTATATATAATTTTTAGATATTTCCAAAGCTCTTAAAAAGAGATACTAATCGAGCAGTTTTTGTATATTTAAAGAATTTTATGAGTGAAATAAAATCAGACATTCAAATTGCAAGAGAAGCTAAAATGCAACCAATCAAAGACATTTTAGCAAAAATAAATGTTCCTGATGAAAGTTCTGCCTTCAGCCCCATGGGGCGTCACATCGCAAAAATAAATTTAGAATACCTTGATGGTCTCAAGAGTAAAAAAGAGGGAAAATTAATTTTAGTGACTGCTATAACTCCTACTCCAGCAGGAGAAGGAAAGACCACAACCTCTGTAGGTCTAAATGATGGTCTTAATAAAATCGGAAAAAAATCTATTGTCTGTTTAAGAGAACCAAGTTTAGGTCCATCTTTTGGAATGAAAGGTGGAGCTGCTGGTGGTGGCTATGCTCAAGTTGTACCTATGGAACAAATTAATCTTCATTTCACAGGTGACTTTCATGCAATTACATCTGCACATAATCTTTTATCTGCATTGATAGACAATCATATCTATTGGGGAAATAAACTTAATATAGATGTAAGAAGAATTGTTTGGAAAAGAGTTTTAGATATGAATGATAGAGCGTTAAGATCAATTAATATTAATCTTGGTGGTGTCGCTAATGGATTCCCAAGGGAAGATGGTTTTGATATTACAGTTGCTTCAGAAATAATGGCTATCTTTTGCTTAGCTAATAATTTGGAAGATTTAGAAAATAGAATTGGAAATATTACTGTTGCTTACACAAAAGAGAAAAAACCAATATATGCTAAAGATTTAAAAGCACAGGGACCTATGACTGTTTTGTTGAAAGAAGCTATAAGACCAAACATAACTCAAACATTAGAAAATAATCCTGCAATAATTCATGGCGGGCCTTTTGCTAATATTGCACATGGTTGTAATTCTGTAATCGCAACTAAAGCCGGACTTAAATTAGCTGACTATGTGGTAACTGAAGCTGGGTTTGGTGCAGATCTTGGTGCTGAAAAATTTCTAGATATTAAATGTAGAAAATCTGATTTAAAACCAAGTTGTGTGGTTATTGTTGCTACAATTAGAGCATTAAAAATGCATGGTGGTGTAGCCAAAGATGATCTTAAAAATGAAAACGTTGGAGCACTAAAAAAAGGTTTGGTCAACCTTGAAAGGCATGTTGAAAATGTAAAAAAATTTGGTCTTCCTGTAGCGATAGCTGTAAATCATTTTATAAAAGATACTGACGATGAGGTAAAAGCTTTAGTTGATTTTTGTAAGAAATTGGGAATAAAGGCAAGTCTTTGTACCCACTGGGCAAATGGAGGAGAGGGTACAAAAGAATTAGCTTCACATGTTGCTGATTTATGTGAAAAAAATAAAAATAAATTTAAATTTTTATACGAAAGTAAGACACCATTGTTTAAAAAAATTGAAACAATAGCAAAAGAAATTTACAGAGCCGATGAAGTTATTGCTGATACAAAAATTAGAGTTCAACTTAAAAGTTTTGAAGAAGCAGGTTATGGAGAATTACCAATTTGTGTAGCTAAAACTCAGTACAGTTTTTCAACTGATCCTAATCTCAAAGGTGCACCTACAGGTCACTCATTACCAATTAGAGAAATAAGGCTTTCCTCAGGAGCTGAATTTATAGTTGTTGTCTGTGGAGCAATAATGACAATGCCTGGATTACCAAGGGTACCAGCAGCAGACTCTATTAAACTTAATAAAAAAGGTGAAATCGAAGGGTTATTTTAATTTAATTCGTTAAGCCAATTTTTAAGCTCTAACATTCTCTTTTCTTTATCTGAAACTGAAATTTCTTTTTTGATAAAAGCAATGTGTTTTTGAACTTCAGTGTCATCTTTAAATACTTTTCTACTTTCAATTAATCTTTCTTTTCTAAACTCAATAAGATTAATCATTTTTTCATAAGTTATTTCTGGATGGTATTGTAGCCCCCAAATTTTTGTCTTATTAATCTCAAAATATAAACTTTGAACTTTATTAATCTTGTTCGAGGCTAAACAAATTCCTTTATCAGGTATTTTTACCACCTCATCAAAATTGAATGCTGGGGAATTAAATTTTTTATCTTTATTTTTATAAAGAGGATGTTTTATTCCATTTTTGTTTATCTCTATTTCATTTGCTATACCAATATGTGAATTATCAGCCTTTTTGACTTGGCCACCTGCTGCAGTGACTGCTACTTGCATGCCCCAACAAATTGCCAAAATTTTCTTTACTTTATTTTGACAATTTTTCATGAATTCAATTTGTCTTCTTATTTCTGGAGTATCATTATAAATATTTAAACTACTTCCACCCCAAATAAGACCATCATACTGCTCGAGTTGATCTGATATTAATTGAATATTTTGATCTGAAGAGGGGTTAACAACATCAAATGAAAGTTCATCAGTAAAATGGCTTAAGCTGTCCTTTAAGCTTTCTGTATGTGTTTGAATACCATTTTCTGAAAAGCTCTCATTTTCTTCTCTTAAGTTTCCCTCTACAATTAATATTTTTTTCATTCAAACAATTCTCCTGAAATGCTATGCTGATACATCAGTTTAAGATCCTCTTGATTGATTTTTTTTGGATTACCACTAGTAGATGGATCTTCTAAAGCCATTAGAGATAATTTATTTAAATCTAGTTTGGAACAATCCATAATTTCAGATAGTTTATGAGGGATTGCTAAATCTTTTCTTAAATTCAAAATCCACGATAAAAAACTTTCAAAATTTTTATCTAAATCTAAATAATCACAAATTGAGATAATTTTTTTTTCTATAATAGATTTATTAAAAGTTAATACATACGGCATAAAAATTGCATTACTCAATCCATGATGAATATTATATTGAGCATTAACAGGATGGCTCAATGAATGAATTGCACCCAATCCCTTTTGAAAAGCTGTTGAACCCATTGACGAAGCTGCCAAAAGATTTTGTCTAGCCTCAATATTTTTTCCATCTTGGTATGCAACAACAAGTGAATTTTTAATAAGTTTCATTCCCTCCAAAGCAATACCATCTGCCATAGGATGAAAGCTTGGTGCACAATATGCCTCAAGATTGTGAGCTAATGCATCCATCCCCGTTGCAGCAGTTAACCTTGGAGAAAGCTCAATAGTCAATTTTGGGTCAAGAATAACAATTGAAGGTAAAATTTTTGGATGAAATATAATTTTTTTAACACCCGTTTTTTTATTAATGATTGCAGATGCTCGACCAGTTTCAGATCCTGTTCCTGCAGTAGTCGGAATTGCAATTATTGGAAAAATATTTTTATCATTAGCTCTTTTCCAATAATCTCCAACATCCTCAAAATCCCAAATAGGTCTACTTTGACCTGACATAAAAGCTATGGCTTTCCCAACATCAATTGCACTTCCTCCACCAATCGTAATTACACCATCACAATCATTCTGTTTAAATTCTTTCACACCCTCATCGACATTCTCACCAAATGGATTTCCTGTAAAATTTGAAAATAATATTAATTTTTTAAACTTTTTTTTAATTTCACTAATTACCTCCTTAATAAATGGAAGATTTACCAAATCTTTATCAGTAACAAATAATGGGTTGTTAACCTTTAAATTATGACAAGCTTCTCCTAAATCTTTAACCCTATCTTTGCCTACCCAAACTGTTGTTGGATAATTCCAATTAGATTTCATATTTTTTTAAGTGACTGTAAGTTTTCTATTATTCAATATTGCTTTAAATAAACTAATCATTAAAGGAATTTTTTTCTTATTAATTTTTCTCATAACATATGGAGCAATTTCTCTAACTAATTGTTCTCCTTCAACAGTGTCATTAGGCATAAATCTTTTTTTTGCATTATTAAATGTATATCCATTTCCTAAGTAACTACCCATTTTACTATTTCTACCACCCGCAGCGCTAACATATAAATCACCCACACCAGCAAGCCCGAGAGTGCTTGTTTCTTTTCCTTTAAAATATTTTGTCAAATATTTCATTTCATTAATTGATCTTTGAAATAAACTTGATGACGTATTTAGACTTTGACCAGCACCTATAATCATTGCATATATATTTTTAATCGCTGAGCAGACTTCAACACCAATAATATCTCTCGAGAATTCATTTAAATAATATTTTGTAGAAATTCTTTTTCCTATTTTTTTTGCAAAATTTATATTTTTATTTGCAATTATTACACTTGTTTGATGTTTTCTCGCTAATTCCTTTGCTAAGCATGGACCTTTTAAAACTGAAATATTTTTTATCCCAGAAACTTTTTGAAGTTTTTCAGAAATAGTAAAAATTTTCTTACTCCTATATATATATTTTAACCCTTTGGTAAGAACCAGCAAAGGTGTATTAATATTATTTTTCTTCAACTCCTTACCAATAAAGTCTATTCCAGGTAAACTTAAAGCAATTACAATTAAATCAAATTTTTCTTTTAATAAATCACCAGAATATTTTCGAAATTTAAGTTTTTTTGGCAAATTCATTTTTAATGCAGAATGGTATTTTCTTTTTGAGGATAATTCTTTTATGAATTTTTTTGAGTAAGGCTCAGTAATTACAACATCATTCTTATTTTCCAGGCAGGGAATTGTGAAAGCAGATCCCATGGCCCCTCCTCCAATTATTAAAAATTTTTTCATATTGATTTAAATTCAAAAATATTAATTAAACGAAAATTTAAAATGCAACACATACGTGAAAATTTTCTATGTCAATTTTCATATTAAGTCATTATTTTATTTTAAATTTTAATATTTTGTTAGTAAAATAAACTCAATTTTTATTAAATCTTATGAGTAAAGTAGCTATTATCGGTGCAGGTCCATGTGGCTTATCAATGTTAAGAGCATTCGAGCAAGCAGAAAAAAAAGGTGAAAAAATTCCTGAAGTGATTTGTTTTGAAAAACAAGAAGATTGGGGTGGTCTCTGGAATTATAGTTGGCGAACAGGTTCTGATCAGTATGGAGATCCAGTTCCAAATAGTATGTATAGATATCTTTGGTCTAATGGGCCCAAGGAATGTTTAGAGTTTGCTGACTATTCTTTTGATAAACATTTTGGCAAAGCAATTCCGTCATTTCCTCCAAGGGAGGTACTATACGACTATATAGTTGGAAGAGCTAAAAGTGGAAATTTAAAAAATAAAATTAAATTTAATACAAGGGTCATCAATACAATCTTTAAAAATGAAAAATTTGAAATTAGCTATCAGGACAAAGTAAATGATAAAATTTTAAAAGAAAATTTCGATTTTGTAATTGTCTCAACTGGTCATTTTTCTGTTCCATTTATACCTGAATATGATGGAATGAAATCATTCCCAGGAAGAATTATGCACTCCCACGACTTTAGAGACGCAGAAGAGTTTAGAGGTAAAAATATTGTGGTATTAGGCAGTAGTTATTCAGCTGAAGATATTGCGCTTCAATGTAATAAGTATGGAGCAAAAAGTGTAACTATTGGATATAGACACAACCCAATGGGTTTCAAATGGCCTGAAGGCATGAAAGAAGTCCATTACCTAGATAGACTAGATGGAAAGAAAGCTATCTTTAAAGATGGTACTAAACAAGAAACTGACGTTATAATTTTATGTACGGGATACTTACACCATTTTCCATTTTTAGAGGAAAACTTACAACTGAAAACGAGAAATAGACTCTATCCACCTAAATTATACAAAGGTGTAGTCTGGCAAGATAATCATAAACTAATGTATCTTGGCATGCAGGACCAATTTCATACATTTAATATGTTCGATTGCCAAGCTTGGTATGCTCGAGATGTAGTTATGGGTAAAATAAAAATACCTGATAGTAAAGAAATTGAAAATGACATAAACAAATGGGTTGCAATGGAAGAAAAACTTGAAAACCCTGATCAAATGATTGATTTTCAAACAGAGTATACCAAAGAGCTACATGAAATGTCTGATTATCCTAAAATTGATTTTGAATTAATAAGAAAACATTTTAAAGAATGGGAACATCATAAAGTTGAAGACATATCAACTTATAGAGATAAATCCTTCTCATCCCCGGTAACTGGATCTGTTGCACCAGTTCACCACACGCCTTGGGCAAAAGCAATGGATGATACTTTAAAAACTTTTTTGAATAAATAATTAAGTTTTAATCAATACCTAGGTGTTTTTTTCTTTTTTCAACCCAAGATCTAATCAGATTATCAAATATAAGAGCTATAAAAGCTACACAAATACCAAGTGTTAACCCAATCCCAGCGCCTTTTTTATCTGATAGTGCTTTTAATATATATTGTCCTAAATCTTCAGTACCAATGAAAGCTCCAATAATTACCATGAATAAAGCAAATACAATTGTTTGATTTATACCAAGCATCATATGAGGAAAAGCTAAAGGAAATTCTATCTTTGTTAATCTTTGAAATTTATTGACACCAGACATGGTTGCAGCATCGTGTAAACCAGCAGGAACACTCCTCAATCCCTCAATAGTGTATCTAGTAGCAGGTATTGTTGCATAAACTATAACAGCTATTAAAACAGATGTATCCGTAATACCAAATAACATCATCACTGGAATTAGATAAACAAATGATGGGAATGTTTGAAAAATATCACATACTCCTAACATGAAATTAGCAGAGCGTTTATTTTGAAAACATAATGTTCCAACTGTAAATCCGATAGTACAAGATACAATTACTCCAAATGTTGCCATATAAGTCGTTACTAAAGCTCTATCCCACCAAGGACTTAAGGCAATAAATAGTGTCAATCCACAAACAACTAAAGCTGAGCGAATTCCACCAATTAGATATCCCGCACCAACAACTAAAACTATAGTTGCTACCGCTGGCATCCTTAAATATAAAGCCCTCATTGGTTGAAGCACCTCTTGAATGAGCCATGTATTAAATGCTTTAATATAAACAAAAAAAGTATCAAAAATCCAATCAACCCCTTTATTCCAAAAATCAGCAGTTGATATTCCTTTATTATGTGGAACTTCAAATAAATAATTAAAACTACCTTTAAATAAAAAGGTTCCAATATAAGCCAGTATTATTCCAATAATTACTGTTGCTGCAAAAAATAAGATATTTTTATTTCTTTGAAAGAATGTCAGATTACCAAAATAATCTTTTTGTTTATTAGCCCAAGCTAACGACATTTTATCTAATAAAATCGCAATTAAGCTAATACACAAGCCTGCTTCTAGTGCTAATCCTATATTTAACTGATTTAGCGCCAATAGCAGATTAAATCCTAAACCTTTTGCACCAATAAAAGCTGAAATTACTGCCATAGAAAAACACACCATAATGACTTGGTTAACACCAATTAAAATGTCTCTTCTTGCAGTTGGAATTAAAACTTTAAACATTAATTGCCAATTATTACATCCACTCATTCTACCAGCTTCAATAACTTCTGGAGGTACTGCTCTTAAGCCTAATATAGTTAGTAATATCATTGGTGGTATAGCTACAACCATAGTGATTATAACTGCAGCATGATCACCAACTCCAAAGAGAACTAAAGCAGGAACCAATACTGCATATTGCGGCATAGTCTGCATCACTAATAATATTGGATAAAGAGCTTTCTCGACACGTTTACTTTTAAATGCTGCTATTCCTAAACCTAACCCAAAAATAAACGACAAAGGTGCTGCAACTAATATAAATGAAAGAGTTTGCATAGATGGTTTCCATTGACCAAATATTGAAATATAAATCATCGTTAAACCGGCAAACAATGCTAGACCTTTCCCGCTCACTTTATATGAAAGGATTGCTGCACCTGCTGCTACAATAGTCCATGGTAATCCTGGAAGTTCAGCCCAAGGATTTTTGTCGATCCAATCCCAACTACTAAATGCCACTATAGTTTCAAGACCACCTAATAAAACTTCTCTTATTAACTGTATTAAGAAGGTCATAAACGCTGTTAAATTTCTACTTATTTGTAAAACTATAGGACGACTTTTAAACTCTTGTGTATCTTCATTCCAAACCTCAATTGGCATCCATTCATTCATTAAAAAAAATAAAGAGTCATTTATCCAAATAGGTAGCCAGCCTAGTAATGGAGGTAACCGCCAAAACACATCAAAGGCATAATATCTCACCTCTTTACCTAAAAACACATAACTACTCTGATTTGGATCTTTTACAAATTCTGCTTGACCACGGATAAACTTATATGTTTCTGGAACTTCAATAGCGAAACATAAAGCAAAAAATACGATTAATAAGAATAACCATTGAAATGTTTTGGGGTATTTTTTTAAAAATTCCATAATTAATTATTATTTTTTCTTCCTCCAAAAACTGTATTAATAATTTTAGTTGGGTTTATAGAGCCCACAATTTCATTTTTACTATCGATCACAGCTACAGCTTTTTCTTGAGTAAGAATTTTTTCTGCAACATTTTCGATTATTTCATCCTTTGAAACTTTTAAATCACCTAAATCATTTTTAGATGCATCCATTACATCTTCAATTAATAAAACTTTTTCTCTTGGAACCTCTTCTGTAAACTTTCGCACATACTCTGTGGCTGGATTTAAAACAATATTAGCAGGGCTATCTAATTGCTCAATTATACCATCTTTCATAATTGCGATACGATCAGCAAGTTTTAAAGCTTCATCAAAATCATGAGTAATAAACATAATTGTTTTTTGTAATTTTTCTTGAAGTCTTAAAAATTCATCTTGCATTTCTTTTCTTATTAAAGGATCTAAAGCTGAAAATGGTTCATCTAAAAACCAAATATCTGGTTCAACTGCCAAAGATCTAGCGATACCAACTCGTTGTTGCTGTCCTCCAGATAATTCTCTTGGAAAATAGTTTTCTCTTCCATCAAGTCCAACTAGCTTGACCATATCCATTGCTTTACTGATACTGTCCTCAGTTTTAATACCTTTAATCTGAAGTGGAAAAGCGATGTTCTCCACAACTGTTTTATGAGGCAGTAAAGCAAAGCTTTGGAAAACCATACCCATTTTATTTCTTCTTAGTTCAATAAGCTCTTTGTTGTTTAGTTGTAATAGATCTTGTCCTTCAATGAAAATTTTACCACCTGTTGCATCTGTTAATCTAGATATACATCTCAATAATGTTGATTTACCTGAACCAGATAAACCCATGACAACTAACATCTCACCTTTTGAGACTTCAAATGATGCGTTGTTTACACCTACGATACACCCATTTTTTTGAAAAGTTTTGGCATCAACATCTCCATTTGACTCTTGAAGCATTTTTTTGGCATTTGATCCAAAAATTTTGTAGACATTTTCACATTTAATTACTGTCTCAGCCATAAATCTTAATTAAGTTATATGAAAATAAGGTAAAATTAAATCCATAATATTGTAACCATTTCACCTTAAAAATTTTTAATAAAATAAACTCTAGTATCAATTCCAGTACTTAAGAAACTTAGGGCCTCACCACTAACAGTTATTGATTCATTTACCCCTACATTGTTTCCGCTTACTGTAAAACCTGCAAAACACTTATTTTTTGTGTCATCCCATTTTACAAACGTCTCATCAATTTTATTTCCGTTAATTGTATAAATTTCATGAGCTCTAAAATTTAAAAAATTTGCACCCATTATCGCACGTTGTGGGATCAACTTTGTTGCCTTACAAACTTGTTCATATACTTCATCACTTAGTTTAAAATGATCAGTGCCATCAAATGTAACTAATATGCCAGAAGGAAGTTTTGAAATAAGCTCACTTAATTTTTTCTCTTGAGCAATTCTTTCCTCCTCAAGTTTCATTTTTCTTACCAATTCATCACCTCCACCAAACATAATGTTTAAAACGAAAAAAGATGATATGACTATTATAATAATAATTACTAACCCGCCAAATTGTTTGGTGAATTCAGGTAAATTTTTAATCTTATCTAAGTTACTTTCTTTTGACATTTAATCTTGTAATTTACCATTTTTCCAAATTCCAGATTTCACTGATCCATCAGCCCAAGTAAAAATTCCTTTACCATTCATAAATCCTTTAGCCCATTCACCTTCATAGGTTGACCCATCGGGAAATGTCAAAATACCAATTCCACTCCATTCACTATTCTTGAATTCGCCTTTGTAAATATATCCATTTGGCCAAGTCTCAACACCTTGACCATTTTTTTTTGTACCTACCCACTCTCCTTCGTAAGTTGTTTTGTCAGTGTAAACCCACTTACCGAAACCATTTTCACAATTACCCTCCTTACATCCGGTGCTTCTAGCTAAAGCAACCGATGAAATTAAGAAACTTAAAATTATGGTGAGAAGAAATTTTTTCATGAGCATATTTTACACAAAAACAATTGAAAAAAAATTAGACTTTTTTGTCATTTTCAGTGCAAGAATAAATAGAAATATATTTTTCAGAATTTTCACTTTTTATATTTTTGGTAATTTCGTGAATTAATTCACCTGTTTTCCTAGTAATAATACCTGACTCAGAATAATTTTTTTCTTTATCGATAGATTTAAATAAAACCACATCTTTATTTACAACTTTTACATTTAATGATGCAGACTCAGAAAGAAATAATGTTAATCCTGTTATTAAAAGAGTTTGTGGTTTTTTTGATTGAATTTTAAATTTGTCTAAATCTTTTTCTTTTAAATCTTTTGCCAGAAAAGTTTGATAATTATATTCAGAATTTTTAATGATTTTTTTTTCTAAAGAACACTTGAACTCAAGATTAATGTCTTCATTAATATTTATATCTTTTGCTAAAACTCCATTAAAAAAAGAGAAATTAACAAATATAAAAAGTAATATTTTAATCATAAATTTTATCTAAAAAAAAATCTCCCCCAACGTTGTTGGGAGAGATTTAAAGATTTAATAGCTCTTAACCTTATTTAGTAAAAGCTTGCCAAACTTTCTTATTGTCTGCTAACCATTTTTTAGCTGCATCCTCATGAGTCATTTTGTCAATGTCAACTAAAGCTGCCATTGCACCAATTTGACTTGTTGAGAACGAAAGTTTTTTAAATGCCGCCGCTGCTTTTGGATGAGTTTTTGGAAAGTCGGCATTAACTGCTTTTTTCAAATAACCATCTGGCGAACCACATTTTCCATCACCACCATCCTCTGGTCTACAACCAGCTGTGTATGGAGGAAAGTCGATAAATGTAAAACCAGCACCATCAGTAAAGTTTGGTGTCCAGTTAAAGATGATTGTTCCTCTTCCTTCTTTTTCAGCTGCAGCTAACTCTGCCCATAAAGCATCTGCACTTCCAGCAAATTTAACCCACCAAAGATCACCTAAACCTAAAGCGTCAACTCTTTGTGGAATTAAATCACCATGCCATGTTTGTGGACCTTCCAACATTCTTCCTTTTCCATTTGGAGAGTCAGGTGTTGTAAAGTTTTTTGCACAATCTGGATTTTTTAATGCTGTCCAATCTGGTAAACCAGGACATAATCCTTTTTCAGCAACCCAATTAGGATAACCCATATCCTCTAAAGTTCTTGCCTCATGATCTCCCCAATCTAATAAACCACCTTTATCTAAAGCAGTTGTGAATGATTTACCAAAAGCAGATTCCCATACCTCGTGAGATATAGTTACATCACCAATTCTAATTGACTCGTATACTGCTTGAGAGTCAGCATTAACGTATTTTACGTTGTTACCCATACTTTCGAACATTCCACCAATAACATAGGCCATTACAATTTGACTTGACCAGTTATGTGTCGGAATAACGATGGGTTTTTTACTATCTGCATTTGCTATACCAGCGAAACTTACCGCTGAGATTATCATTGCAGATATAAATGATATTATTTTTCGCATTTATTCCCCTTTCTTAATATTAAGTGTGAATAGTATGTGCCTAAGTAAAATGATAGTCAACTAATAGATATTTATATAATATAATAATAGATATAAAAAATGTCGCTGACTACATTAGATATAAAAGAACCTGGTCTAAATATACTACCACCTGGAGTTGAAAGACACGTTGTTAACGCTGGTGGGCTTACCGGTTTACAAATTTTTCCAGATGACGAAATAGAAATCATTAATAATGAAGGAAATCAGATTTGTGAAATAATTTGTTTCGACAAAGATGGAAAATCTGAACTCGCAATTTTAAATTTGAAAGAAAATATTAAGAAAAGTTTCATTAAAGAGATTTTAAAAAAAAAGGATGAAAGTTCTTTAGCTACAAATTTTCAATTAAAAAAAAGAAATCTAGATTTAAATAAATCGCATTCTTCAATTTTATTTGATGAAAAAACACCTAGTGGTGAAAAAGTTAAATTAAAATCTAAAGATAAGTGCTACGTTATTTTCTCTGCACCACAAAATGACATGTTGGTAAGTGAACAAAATCCATCTGGTGATTTAATATTATTTGTAAAAAGAGCTAAAATTACAAATGATAAAGAATTATCAATAATTCCTGACCCCGTGTTTGAGCCACATTACGAAAAAAATATTGATAGACAAACTGCTATTTCTTTTCAGGTCAAAGAAGGTGATTATATCCAAATTATTAGTCCAGCAGGTAGACAATGCTCTGACTTTGTTGCATTTGATACAAGAAAACTTGATAAAAAAATTGAAAAAGGACTTGATTGGCAGACCACACGAACCTTCATGGGTAATACTTTTCCTGGGCCAGGATTGTTCTCAAAATTTTATGACACAGATCATGAACCTTTAGTTGAGGTGATTAGAGATACAGTTGGTAAACATGATACATTTAATTTAGCTTGCACATCAAAATATTATGAGGATGCAGGTTATTTTGGTCATCCAAATTGCTCGGATAATCTAAATAATGCCATGGCCGAATATGGAGTTGAAAAACAAAAAGGTTGGCAAGCAATTAATTTATTTTTTAACACCTCGGCAACTGGTTTAAATTCTGTCATTTCTGATGAATCATTTGCAAGACCTGGAGATTATGTAATGTTTAGAGCATTAAAAGATTTAACTATTGGAACGACAGCATGTCCAAGTGATATTGATGCATGTAATTCATGGAATCCCACAGATATTTTTGTTAGAACCTATGACAAAAAAAAAGAATTTTCAAAATCATTTGCTTTTAGAATGAAAACAGACTCTGAAAAAAAACTTACTAGAAATTCCGGGTTTTATGAAAGAACATCAAAATTAACTAGAAATTTTATTGATGCTAGAGGTTTTTGGCTTCCAAATGATTACACAAAACATGGTGTGGTAGAAGAATATAATGCGTGCAGAGAGAATGCTGTTTTAATCGATTTATCGTCATTGAGAAAATTCGAAATTATAGGTCCAGATGCTGAAGAATTAATGAATTATACTTTAACTAGAAATATTAAAAAACTTGCTGTTGGACAAATTGTTTATTCAGCAATGTGCTATGAAAACGGAATGATGTTCGATGATGGCACTTTATTTAGATTAAGTGAAACTGGATTTAGATGGATTTGTGGAGACGAGTATGCAGGGGAGTGGCTTAAAGAAGTTGCTCAAAAGAAAAAGTTTAAAGTAAATATTAAAAACTCAACAGATCAAATTAGCAATGTTTCCATTCAAGGTCCGAAAAGTAGAGAAATTTTAAAAAAAATGATTTTTGCGCCTCCAACACAGCCTGCAATCGATGAATTAGAATGGTTTAGGTTTTCAATTTGCAGAGTTGAAGAACTTCAAGGAATACCATTAATTGTCTCTAGAACTGGTTACACTGGTGAACTTGGTTATGAGATATGGTGCCATCCAAAAGATGCACCAAAAGTATGGGATAAACTTATGGAGTATGGCAAAAATGATAATTTAATACCTGCTGGATTTGCTGCTTTAGATAAATTGAGAATTGAAGCAGGTTTAATTTTGTTTGGAAACGAATTTGATGGTCAACAGGATCCGTTTGAAGCTGGAATTGGTTTTGCAGTCCCTCTCAAATCAAAGGAAGAAGATTTTATTGGTAAAAGTGTTTTGAAAGAAAGAAAAGCAAATCCACAAAAAAAACTTGTTGGCCTTGAGTTAATTGGTAAAGAACCTTCAGGTCATGGTGACTGTGTACATGTTGGGAGATCTCAAGTAGGTGTAATAACAAGTGGTTGTTTATCTACTACTCTCAATAAAAATATAGCTTTATGTAGAATTGATAATCAATATTCTGAAATAGGCACTGAGGTAGAGGTGGGTAAAATTGATGGTCATCAAAAAAGAATTTCTGCTAAAGTAGTTGCTTTCCCACACTTCGATCCTAAGAAAACTAGAGTTAGATCTTAATGCCCAATACAGCAAAAGATTTATTAGAATTTTGGGAAGATCAAATGAAACTTTCCCACATGTCTAGTAACTATTTTTTTAGAAAATCACCTTCCCATTATCATATGATGCTTTTAGTTATGCACGCTTACAAATATAAAGAGGACTTAACTGTTGAAGAATTAAAGACTAAATTGTTTAAAACTTCACGTCCTAAGTCAGCTTTAATGATTAATGAAGCATGTGAAAAAGGTTTTTTTTTCTTAGAAAAAACTTCTGGAGATCAGCGAAAAAAGCACATAAAGCCAAGTGTATCTTTTATTGAAGAGTTTAATAAATACATTGAAACCCTTAAACATCTAAGCTTTTAAAGCTTTATCATTTTTACTTATATTTTTTATATATATAAAAAATTATATATTTACGTCGCATGAAAAATAAAGATGTGAGTATGTCATTACCGACAAAAGCAAAAGTAGTAATTATCGGTGGGGGGATTCACGGATTAAGTACTGCTTGGAAACTATCCGAAACGTATAAAAATCCTGGAGATATTGTTGTTTTAGAAAAGAAAGATACTGCAGCAGGTGCGAGCGGCATAGCTTGTGGTGTTGTTAGAAATAATTATTTTCAACCAGCAATGAGAGAATTAATGGCCCATTCAGTTTCAGTTTGGGAGAGTGATCCAAAAGCATTTAAATATAATCCAGTTGGTTATTTGCAAATATCACCTGAAGTTATGCATGAGGATGTCGCCAGTATTTATGAACAACAAAAAGCGATTGGTTATGAATCTGAATTTATAGAAGGTGAAAAAGATTGCATGAATTATATGAAGGGTATCTTTGATGATTGGCAAGCTCAAGGAATCACATCTATTCTGCATGAAAAAAAAGGTGGGTATGCTTTTAATAAAGATTCAATTAAAGCACTTGAAAATAAATCTACCTCAAATGGTGTTCAAGTGATGAAGGGTGTTAGGGTTACAGGTTTTAAAAGAGGAAGTAATAGTAAAGCTGTAACTGGAGTAGAAACAGACAAAGGGACAATTGATTGTGAACAAGTCGTAATTGGAGCGGGACCTTGGGCAAGAGATTTTTGGAACATGTTAGAGCTACCAAAAACTGCAAACATCAAAGGCAAAGATGGTAAGATGCATGTTACTGACATGTGGACTTACTGGATGCTTCAAGAGGGTGTTATTGGAGTAGAACCAGATTTCTTAAAAACAAATGATGGTAAACAACCGCCTGTGGTTCATGTCGACTCAACTGCGCCATTGTATTCAGATAAAACAAAAAAATTAATAACAGATAAAATTTGGGGGATTTATTATAAGCCTGATATTGAAGGATTAGGTGTTCAAGGGGGAACTTCTCCTTACATTGTTAAAAAACATTTTGATAAAGTTAACGTTGATCCATATGGGATTGAGTCCCCAGAGTACCAAACAACTGATGCTTTTAGTGAAATGTGGTGCTCAGCTTTAGCTCACTGCCAAAAAAGATTTGAGGGAAAATCTGACCTGTACAGAAAAGGTCCTTCAGGTGGACTTGGGTGTATGACCCCTGACTCTTTTCCGATCTTTGACAGATTTTTTGAAAATGTTTATATGATTGCTGATGCTAACCATGGATACAAAATGATTGGTGTTGGCGAACTGGTGGCAAAAGAAATTCTTGGTACTGAAAGTGATTTATTAAAACCATTTAGATTCAACCGTTACGAGAAGGGGGAATTGCATCCTACTTCGAACAGTCCGTTTCCTTGGAGCTAAACTTCAAGCCTAGACACTAATAAATTTTTCAGTTACGCTTAAATAAATTTATAATTCATCGAGGGGAAAATGACGGATCTAGAAAAACACGTAAACCGACCAGGTAGAGATAAGCAAGTCAAAAAAGTTAGAGAAAAAATAAACGAATTAGGAATAACCTATATTTATTATCAGTTTATTTCTGTAACAGGAAGAGTGGTTGGAAAAGGAATACCCGCTGATCATTGGGAAAGAACAGCTGAAAAAGGTTTCCAATTGGTTTACGGAGCAACTGCGAACTTATTTTTAGATCGACACAACAACTATATTGGTTATGGACCAGAGGCAATGGAATTGGTTGGAATTCCTGACCCTGAAACTTTTTGTCAATTACCGTGGGATAAAAGAGTTGGAAGAGTTTTTGTAACTTGTTTTAGAAACAGAGAAGAAAGAAATAATCCTGGAGGTCATTTAACTTCTGATTGCAGAGGAAATTTAAGAATTTTCATGGATGAATTTCAAAAGAAACATGGTTTAGAGCTAAGAGTAGGAACTGAGCCAGAAATGATGTGGTTGACTAAAAATGATGATGGAACTCCAACAGGAAAAGGATTTTCGAAACCATTTTGTTATCACATAGACCAATTTGAATCATTAAGACCTGTATTTATGAAGGTGATAGAATATGCAAAAGCAATGGGTCTAGATATGATTCAAGGTGATCACGAAGATGCACCTGGTCAATTAGAATTGAACTGGACATATGATAACGTTTTAAGAAATGCAGATAGACTATCAACTTACAGACAAATATGTGCTCAAGTTGCAAGAGAACATAATCTAATTGCATGTTTTATGACCAAACCATTTATGGGAGTTTCAGCGAGTGGTTGTCATACTAATATGTCTTTATGGAAAGGTGGAAAAGTTAAAACAAATAAACTTGGACACAAATCTTTACCAGGCGTTGAAGAAGTTTTTGGTTATGTTGAAGGTGGAACAAACACTTTCATGCCAGATACTAAGGATATGCAATTGCCTGGAAAAATTGGATTACAATCAATAGCAGGTATCATGGAACATTTACCAGCTTTGACAGCATTAGGATCTTCAACTGTAAATTCATATAGAAGATTATGGGATCAAGGTTTCTGGGCTCCTGTTTATGCTGACTGGGGTTACCAAAATAGAACTTGTGGATTGAGAGTATCAGCACCTGGAAGATTTGAATACAGATCGGTAGACTCGATGCATAATCCATATTTATTAGGTGCAGCCTTACTAAAAGCTTGTGATCATGGAATTAGTAAAAAAATGCAACCAGCTGCTCCAGAGTCTAGAAATATTTATGAAGCTCAAAAGGCAGGTAAAGATGTTAAGAAACTTCCTTTGAGTTTAGGTGAAGCTTTAGAAAGATTATCAGAAGATGAAATTATTAAATCTGCAATGCCTGATGAGATGTATAAAGTTTTCCATTGGTATAAAAATGACGAATGGGAAAGATTTTTGGGTGCAACAACTCAATGGGATTTAGATACTTATTTAGATTGTTTACCATAATAAATACAGAGAGAGAAATATATGTGCGGAATAGCGGGATTAATTCATAGAGGAAAATCATCTAACGTTGGTCATGAACTTCAAGGAATGTTGCAAGCCTTAAAACATCGAGGAGAAGACTCAACTGGTTATGCGTTGTATGGTGATACAGATGGCAAAAATTTCATCATGAGATTTAAAGTTGGTGAAAACGTTGGTGAAGGAAGTACGTCAGTTGCTGAAGATGTATCTGTATACGATGAAAGAAAGAAAATTGTTGATAGTTATCTTGCAGAAATGGGCGCAAAAATAATTAAAGAGGAAAGAATACTCCCTTACTCATTGAGATATGAAATTGAATACAATAAAAAAGATTTATTAGAGTTTTCACAAAAAATAGAAAGCATTCCTGGTGTTGAAATTTTATCTATGGGTAAATCATTAGAAGTAATCAAAGATCTAGGGAATGCCAAAATGGTTTGCGATAGATATAACTTAGATAAACTTGTTGGTACTCATGCAATTGGACATGCGAGAATGGCTACTGAGTCTGGTGTAGATATTAAATCTGCTCACCCTTTTTGGGGATATCCTTTTAGTGATGTGTCCGTTGTTCATAATGGTCAACTAACGAATTATTGGAATAATAGAAGAGCTTTAGAAAATAAGGGAATGAGATTTATGTCAGAATGTGACTCTGAATTAATTGCAGTTTACCTCGCTGAAAAAATGAGAGATGGGGCTTCATTAGAAGAAGGAATGAAAGAGTCATTAACAGGTCTCGATGGTGTATTTACTTATTTTGTTGCCACAAAAGATTCTTTAGGAATGGCCAAAGATACAATGGCCGCAAAACCTTTAGTTCTATATGAGTCTGATGATTTAGTAGCAATGGGTTCAGAGGAGATAGCTATAAGATCAATTTTACCACAAGAAATTGATACTTATGATCCATTCGATGGAGAGGTAAAAGTATGGCAAATTTAAAAAACGTGACCAAAAAAACTAAAGCCCAGGCAATGGGAATGCACTCAGAAGTTTTAACCGGAAGAACTCAACAGAAATTTTTTAATCCAGATGAAGCAGAAAATTTTTATTACTTTGGAACTTATGATGTCGATTTTAATAAAAGAACAGATCTTGATGTAAAAAATATGACGGCGGCTGAAGCTAATAAAGAACTCGATAATTTAATGAGCCAGGGCTATGGAACAATTGTCATCAAAAATCCTCAAGGAAAACACAGTCTAGGTGTTGGAATTTTAAATAAATTGAATTTAATTTTTGAAGGCAGTTTAGGATACTTTGGTATGGGCTCTAGCGATGGTCCGATTGTAAGAATCAATGGAAGAGTTGGTTGGTCATGTGCGGAGAATCTAATGGCTGGAAAAGTTGTAATTGAAAAAAATGCAGGTTCTTGTTTTGGAGCTGCTATCAGAGGCGGTGATTTAATTTGCAAAGGTAGCGTCGGTGCAAGAACTGGCATTGATATGAAAGGTGGAACTATCATTATTGGTGGTGACGCTGGTGCATTTACTGGGTTTATGATGCAAAGAGGAAGAATAATCATATTGGGAGATGTTGGCATAAATTTAGGTGATTCGATGTATGATGGGACAATTTTCGTAGGTGGAGAAATTGGGTCATATGGTAGTGATGCAGTAGATTCAGAGTTGACACAAAGCGATCAAGATTGGTTAAGAAGAAAACTTAGAGTTGCTGAAATTGGTGAAAACTTTGATGTAAGTAAAATGAAAAAAATTGTAGCTGGTAAAAAACTTTGGAATTACGACAACTTAGAACCTGCTGAGAAAAAAGGAGCAATTTAATGGCTAAGAAAAAAAAGAAAAAAAACGGAAAATCAAATGGTAACGTTGGTGGAAAAGCTGATGTTCACGTAAGCAGCAACGGATCAAGAAACAAAAGTTTACTTGGTCACAACGCTATATTTACCCCGGAGGTAATTGATGACATCCATATTAAATCTCAGTTAGGAAGATACAGAATGCGTGGAATGGCATTAATGAAAAAAATTCCTACATTTGATGATCTAGTTTTCTTACCAGGAACTTTAACTAGGTTTGTAATCGAAGGTTACAGAGAAAAGTGTGAAACCAAAACTGTAATTGGTCCAAGATGTGAGAACCCAATTGAATTAGATATACCAGTTTATATTACTGGTATGAGTTTTGGAGCTTTATCTTATGAGGCTAAAACAGCACTAGCTCGAGGTGCAACAATGGCCGGAAGTGCAACTTGTTCCGGTGAAGGTGGAATGATCCCTGATGAAAGAAGATATTCTGAAAAGTGGTTTTATCAATGTATTCAATCTAGATACGGATTTAACCCACATCATGCACAATTAGCAGATGGAATTGAAGTATTTATTGGACAAGGTCAAAAAGTTGGTATGGGAGGACACTTGATGGGTCAGAAAGTTACTGACCAAGTAGCTGAAATGAGATCATTACCATCAGGAATTGATCAAAGATCTCCTGCAAGACACCCTGATTGGTTAGGTCCTGATGACTTAGCATTGAAAGTTGAAGAATTAAGACAACTAACAAAAAATAAAGTGCCAATTCAATTAAAATTAGGTGCATCAAAAGTTTATGATGATGTTCGTATGGCTGCAAAATGTGATCCAGACTCTATTTACTTAGATGGTATGGAAGGATCAACAGGTGCAGGTCCACACATTGCTGCTGCCAATACAGGTATTCCTGGTATCGCAGCTATAAGAGAAGCAAGAAGAGCTTTAGACGATGTAGGTAAAACTGGAAAAGTTACATTAATTTATGCTGGTGGTGTAAGAGATGGTGCAGATATGGCAAAAGCTTTAGCATTAGGTGCTGATGCAATTGCGATTGGTACTGGTTCGATGATCGCATTAAATTGTAATAAAGACATTCCTGAAGCTGATTTTGAAAAGGAAATGGGTGTTAAAGCAGGTGAATGTTATCACTGCCATACAGGAAGATGTCCTGTGGGTGTTGCTACTCAAGATCCAAAATTAAGAGCGAGATTAAATCCTGATGATGCTGCATTGAGAGTTTATAATTATCTTCATTCAATGACACTTGAAGCTCAACTGTTAGCTAGAGCGTGCGGTAAAACGAATATACATTCTCTAGAACCTGAGGATTTAGCGGCGTTAACATCTGAAGCTTCTGCATTAGCTAAAGTTCCATTAGCTGGAACGAACTATACAGTTGGTGTTGATAACTTCCATAAGATCTAGATTTTAATATGGCAAAGAAAAAAAATAAAAAAAAAGAAGCCTCTAGTCAGCTAGGTAAAAAAAAAGAAACTGCTAGAGAAAAAATGATTGGTCAGTCGATTGGTTATCGATATGACGTAAATCTTTTACCAGATTATAAAAAAATCACTCCTTTTTTAAAAAAATACATTGAAGCAATGGGATGGGATGATCTTAACTGGTTAGAGGATGTGCACATGGGTTATGAGGAAGGTAAACCAGCAGTGTTTTGTAGGAACGCAAATGGATGGGTAACAATTCCAAAATCAATAAAGCTACCAAATAACCAACAAGACAGAGACATGATTGCAAGAGAGTTGCTAGTTAAATTTCAAATGTCACCAAAACATCCTCTTGTTGATTTAAAAAAAGCTTACCTAAAATTTTAAGTTCTCAATCTTAAGTTGATTTTTTTTTTAAACCTTACACATATGTAAGGTTTTTAAGCTCTGTTTCATTTGTAACATATCTTAAAATTTAATAGGCTTTTGAAAAAACTAATATGGAGAGAGAATATGACTGATCAGTTAGGTGCTCTTACTACTATATTTACAGAATTTTACTACTGGATAACAGTAGTGCTGATGTTTTTAATTCACGTCGGTTTCTGTATGTATGAAGTCGGAGCTTCTCGATACAAACACCATCAACATACTCTTATGAAAAACACGATGCTGATACCTCTCGTAACAGTAACTTGGTTTTTATTTGGTTGGTGGATTTACTGGGCTTTCCCAACAGGACCTGGGATAGCACCTTCAATAATGAACGAAAGTACAGCTTTAATCACTGATGATAGTTTGTTTAGTGCAAAATTTCAGGTGGCAACAAGTAGTATAATGGCAGTGAACCTTGGAGATCACATCAATGGTGTTTTCTGGGCAGCTTTTTTATTATTTTCTTGGACTGCTGCATCTATCGTTTCAGGAGCGATTATTGAAAGAATAACCACTTTTGCTTTTGGTATTTTAGCAATAGCAATTGGCTCGGTTTTCTGGACAATCGATGCTGCTTGGGGATGGCACTTTGATGGTTGGATGCTTAAAATTTTAGGATACCACGATGCATATGCATCAGGAGTAATTCATGCAATTGCGGGTGGATTTGCTCTTGGAGTTCTAATGGTTTTAGGACCTAGAATTGGAAAATTCTCATCAAGTGGTGAACCAAGAAATATAGGACCAAGAAATCCTTGGCTAGTAACAATTGGATTATTTCTGATTTATACTGGTTTCTGGGGATTCTATGCGGCATGTAATATACCAATATTTGATCTTGGACCTGAGTATGGTATGGAAGGTATTTCATACTGGACAGCTACAAACATATATGTAACTCCGACTACACTAAGTGGTATTACTTTTAACTTTCTGATGTCATTATCAGGAGGCTTATTAGCTGGATACTGGATTGCTAAAGGTGATCCTTTCTGGACGTACTCTAGTGGACTAGCGGGTATCATCTGTGCTTCGGCTGGAAATGATTTATATCATCCAATACAATCAATGATCATAGGTATGATCGGTGTTGTTATTTCGTACAAACTTCATTATTGGGTTGAGCGTAAGTTCAAAATTGATGATGCAGTAGGTGCAGTAGCAGTTCATGGTTATGCAGGATTTATTGGTTTAGTTATATGTGGTTTTGTTCTAAATGGTTATCCATCATCTGGTTATAGTGTTGGAGCTATGTGGGACGGAACAACTTATGCTTCAATAAATCCTTTAGGAATGTTCTTAGGAGCAATAATAATGTTTTTTGTTCTTGGACTAATTCCAGGCTACATCATAGCTAAAGTTTTACACGGAATGGGTAAACTTAGAATTCCGCGTGAAGTTGAAATAGCCGGACTAGACTATGAAATAATGGAGACTGCTAAGTCAGATGAAAAAGCAGTCGCGACCGCAACCAGGTAAAGGAGGAAAATATGGCAACAGTTACAAACTGGATTGATCACCTAAATAAACCTGCAGATCAAGTTGCAGGTGCTGTTTATCCTGGTGCTGGATCTAGTGAAGGCTTATTGGTAATACTTGCTATTATCGTATGGGTTGGTTGGCACGTCTTAACTTCAAAATCTGAAAGTGAAGAACTTGAAAGATTAGCGAGGAAAAGACATGGTGCAAACGATCACAAAAGCAATATTGCTGATTGGTAATATAAAGTAAAATTTGGGCGCTACATTTAGTTGTAGCGCCCTTTTTTATCAAAAAATCAAAATGTCTGACGAAAATAACAACGAAGAACTGAGACCAAGAAAGATGCGTGGGGTGGCTTTCCCAAAAGCTAAATACGGGGTTATACTTGCAATCATAATTATTATAGTTGTAAATCTAGTTTATTATAAAGAAACAATTTTTTCTTTTTTTAAATAACTATGTTACCCTAATTTATGGCAAAAAATTTATTCAAAATTGCTAAACAAAAAAAAATAAAATATTTTTTAATCAGTTTTGTAGATCTATTTGGAGTTTTAAGATCAAAATTAGTTCCAGCTAATGCAATAAAAGAAATGCAAACAGCAGGTGCGGGTTTTGCTGGTTTTGCAGCTTGGTTAGACATGACCCCGGCAGACTCTGATATGTTTGGTATTCCTGACCCAGATAGTTTAATTCAATTACCTTGGAATAAAGAAGTTGGTTGGTTAGCATCAGATCTTTGGATGAATGGAAAACCTGTTGAGGCTTCACCCAGAGTAATGCTCAAGAAACAAATTAAAGAACTTGCAAAACGAGGTTTAACGATGAAATCTGGTGTAGAGTGTGAATATTTTCTAATTTCAGAAGATGGAAAATCCATTGCAGATCCAAGAGATACACAATCAAAACCTTGTTATGATCAATCTGCATTAATGAGAAGATATGAGCTTATAAAAGAAATTTGTGATTGCATGATAGAAATGGGATGGGGTCCTTATCAAAACGATCATGAGGATGCTAATGGTCAATTTGAAATGAATTGGAATTATTCAGATTGTTTAACAACAGCTGATAGACATACTTTCTTTAAGTATATGGTAAAAACAATTGCTGAAAAACACGGACTGAGAGCAACATTTATGCCTAAACCTTTTCAAAATTTAACGGGCAATGGTTGTCATGCGCATATTTCTATTTGGCAAGGTAAAAAAAATAAATTTTTAGATCCAAAAGATAAACTGGGTCTAAGTAAAATGGCTTATAATTTTTTAGGAGGGGTTATCAAGAATGCCTCATCGTTATCAGCTTTCTTTAATCCTACAATCAATAGCTATAGAAGAATAAATGCCCCACCAACAAAATCAGGGGCGTCATGGTCTCCAAGTAGTATTTCTTACACAGGAAATAATAGAACTCACATGATAAGAATTCCTGATCCTGGTAGGTTTGAATTGAGGTTAATGGATGGGTCTGCTAATCCATATTTATTACAAGCTGGTGTTTTGGCTGCCGGATTACATGGTTTAAAAAATAAGATTAATCCAGGAAAACCTTTGCATTGTAATATGTATACGGACTATAAAAAATATCCTAACCTTCCAAAACTTCCAAATGAATTGAGGCAATCACTAGCACAATTAAAAAATAATAAGGAAATGAATAAAAGTTTTGGTAAAGATACGATTAACAGCTTTGTTAAGCTTAGAAGTTCGGAGATTAAAGAATTTAACAGGAAAGAAAAATTTAATAAGTCAAAGCCCGTCACTAAATGGGAAAGTCAAAATACTTTAGATTGCTAAAGTGAATTGGAAGCTAACGAAATTTTTAATCAACGACAATTTTAAGTTCAAAAGGAATTATGTCCTTAAATATTTACCTTCAACTATGCTTTCCAATGCTTTTAATTCAATTTCTAGATGGAGAAATTATAGAGCTACTCCTCTTTTAAAACTTAATAAACTTAAAAAAAATTTAAAGCTCAACAATATTTTTTACAAAGATGAATCTAAAAGGTTTCATTTAAAATCCTTCAAAGCCCTTGGTGGTGCTTATGCAGTAGAAAAAATATCTAAAGGGAAAAAAAATATTACAATTTCCTCTGCAACAGCAGGTAATCATGGTAGATCGGTTGCGTGGGGAGCGCAAAGATTAAAATTAAAATGTAAAATATTTGTAAGCCAATATGTGAGTGAAACAAGAGTAAGTGAAATTAAAAAATTTGGTGCTGAAGTTATAAGAGTTAAGGGAGATTATGAAAACTCCCTTAAAGAATGTCAAAAACAATCAAAAAAAAATAATTGGAAAATTGTGCAAGATGTATCAACAATAAATTATAAGTATGTTCCTCAACTTACTATGGCGGGATATTCAATCATGATTAAAGAAATCTCCAAACAAACTAATCAGTATATAACTCATATATTTTTACAAGCAGGTGTTGGCGGTTTAGCTGCAGGTGTAGTAGCTGGTGTCGCAAAATATTTTAAAAGAATACCTAAAATTATAATCGTCGAACCTGATCAAGCTGATTGTGTGCTTCAAAGTATTAAAAGCAATAAACTAAAAAAGATTAGAATTAAAAAAGAGAGCATTATGGGTGGGATGTCGTGTAATGAGATGTCTCTGGTACCTTGGCAAATATTAAAAAATGCAAGCAATTGTTGTGTATCGATCTCAGATAAAAATATTGCAAAAACTATAGCTGGCTTAAAAGATAAAAAGTTTAGCAAGACTTCTATTACAGGTGGTGAATGTGCAGCTCCAGGTGTTATCGCTTTGATAGGAATATGCAACAATATCAAAGCTAAAAAATTCCTTAATCTTAATGAAAGCTCAAATATTCTAGTCATAGGATGCGAAGGAAATGCAGATGTAAAACTTTACAAACAACTGCTATCTAAAGGGAGAAAATAAAATATCTATGACAAAAAATGCCATTACATGGATCAGAGAAGATTTTAGAATTGAGCATAACCCTGCTCTTGCTTATGCTACGCAAAATCATGAAAATGTAGCTGCCCTATATATCTATAACAAAGCTGACTTTGATAATAAAAGAGAAGCACAAAAATGGTGGCTTTCAAAATCTTTGGAAGTATTCCAGTTAGAACTATTGAAATATAAAATCAATCTTCAGATATTAGAAGGTGATGAATTAGAGGTTTTTTCAAAGATAAAAAAAAAAGATGATGTCTCAATATATTGGAACAAAATTTATGAGCCTGATGTGATTGCAAAAGGAAAAAAAATTAGAGATATCTTTATTAAAAATGAAATCGAATTTAAGTATTTTAAAGGAAATATTTTAAATGAATTTCAAGAGGTAACTAAAAATGATGGAACTCCATTTAAAGTATTTACCCCGTTTTGGAGAAATGCTGAACAAAAATTTTTAGGCTTGCCTCCAAGTAAAAATTATGTTGTTAAGAAAAAAACAAAAACGTTCTCATTCTTTAAAAATTCTATCGAACCAAAAAAAATTTTACCAAAAAAAAACTGGTATAAAAAATTTGAAGGTTATTGGAACGTATCTGAAAATGACTCAAAGAAGATTTTAAATAATCTAATTGCAAGTAAAATAAAAGATTATGGAACTGCTAGAGATTATCCATCAATAGACGGTACATCCAAGTTATCTCCTTATATTAAACATGGACAAATCCATGTAAATACAATTTGGAATAAGTGTAAAGAGATGAAATCTAAAGGGATTGGATATAGAAAATATATTAATGAATTGGGATGGAGAGAATTTTCACATAGCTTAATAAATTATTTCCCAGAGTTTTTAAAAGGAAATTACAGAAAAGAATTTGATAAGTTTCCTTGGGTAAAAAATGAAAAATTTTTGAAAGCGTGGAAGTCAGGTATGACAGGTTATCCAATAGTTGATGCTGGAATGAGAGAGCTTTATGAAACAGGATGGATGCATAATAGAATTAGAATGGTGGTTGGATCCTTTTTAGTTAAACATTTAAGAATTAATTGGACTGAAGGAGAAAAGCATTTTCGAAACTGCTTACTTGATTTTAATAAAGCTAATAATGTTGCCCAATGGCAATGGGTAGCAGGTTGTGGTGCAGATGCTGCACCTTATTTTAGAATATTCAATCCAATTCTTCAGGGAGAAAAGTTTGATAAAGATGGTGTATATGTAAAAAAATGGATACCAGAATTAAGTAGAGTCCCAAAAAAATTTATTCATAAGCCTTGGGAAATGGAAATTAAATATCAAGAGGCTATTAAAACATTAATTGGAAAAAATTATCCAAAACCCATTGTCATTCACGAAGAAGCTCGTGCTGCTGCTCTTAAAGCTTTCCAAAGCTTAAAAAATTAAGCTTCACCAAAAAAATGATGAATTATAGTTCTTGTTTGTGGATTCAATCTATGTTCAAAAAGATATATTCCTTGCCAAGTACCTAGTAATAGTTCTTTATTTTTGACACTCAATGAAATTTGATTATTAGTAAGAGCGGACTTGATATGTGCCGGCATATCATCTTTTCCCTCAGTAGTGTGAATATATAATTTATTATTCATCGGCACCAATTTATCAAAATAATTAATTAAATCAGTCTGCACATCTGGGTCAGCATTTTCTTGAACAATAATCGAGGCGCTCGTATGCTGAATACTTAAATTTAAAATTCCATTTTTAAAATTGTTTTTTTCAATCCAATTTAATGTTTGATCAGTAAATTCATACAATCGTTGACCATTGGTAACTATTTTAAGATTATAAAATTCTTGTTTCATATTAATAATTTTTTGATGTTAACTCAAATAAACGACTAATTGTACGTTTAAATGGTTTTTCTAAAGACTTAGAGCTCGACAATTTTTCTAAACTTTGTTCAGCCGTTACTGCTATTGCTCTATCTTTATCGTAAATTACATCAATAAGGGTTATGAACCTTTGTTGTTGATTTGAGTTGATATCATTAAATTCTGGTACATTTTCAATTATTATAAATTCAGAACTTTCAGCTATTTTTAAATAATCTTCACCACCTAGGTTTTGATCACACAATTCATCAAAATGAAACTTTGAAATCCCTTCATAAAAATTTTTTATTTCAAAATTTCTACCTTTGATATTCAAAACTTTGCGAGATAATTTTTTATTTTTAGTAATTATTCTAGAAAACTTATTTATCTTAAAATTAGTTTCTTGGTTTAAAGGATGGAAATATCTTCGTTTTTCGGTTTCTTTGCTTTTTCTGTAATCATCATCAATTATCAACTCATGTTCTATTGATTTTTCCTGCATTATTTGAATAAAGGGTTTAAATTGATCTCTTTGTAGCCCATCTTTATATAGCTCTGATATTTTTGTGTTTGAGGTCAAAATAACCTTAATATTTTGATTAAATATTTCCTGAAATAGTTTGCCTAATATCATAGCATCGACAATATTGGTAACTTGAAATTCATCAAAGAAGATGAGTGAAAATTTTGATTTTAAATCTTTGACAAATACAGTAATTACATTTTCCTCATTTTGATCTTTATTATCATGAACAAAATCATGGAAGCTTAACATAAATTCATTAAAGTGAAGACGTTGTTTTTTTTGATTAACTAGATTAAAAAAAAAGTCTAAAATCATAGTTTTTCCAACACCAACACCACCATAAAGATAAAAACCTTTTTTTGAGGATTGTTTGAAAAAAAAATTCAATAAGTTACTTCTAAAATTTTCTTTATAAAAATTATCTAATTGTTTTACTAAATTTATTTGATTTGGATTTAACTCTAGATTTTGTGTATTACAATAAGTTTTAAATTTTTCCTCAAGATTTAAAGACATTAATTTTTTTTACTTTTAAAATCAATTCCGTATTCAGATCTTGGTCCTTTCCTTAGTCCAAACGGACCAGATATAAATAATGTTAAAGGCCTCGTCCCAGGTTTTAAGTCTACTCTATGTAAGTTATTTGCAGATCTAAATCCTATATAACCAGGCGGTCGCCAGAATTTTCCTGTGCTTAATGTCTCCCAATATCCTCCTCTAAGTATTATGGTGATATATGGAAATGTATGATTGTGAACACCTTCGCCATGATCATCCGCTAACATTTCATGAATTAGAATATTAAACGGAAACCACTTCGGTCTGTGTCGAAAGATAAGATAATATCTATTCATCCATGGTTTAGCTTCATGATACTTGGGATGTGAGGGACCCCTATCTAAAACAACTTTTTTTCTTCCTATTTTGTCTAAAAATTTTAAAAACATAACTAATCATATTGGGTTATAGAGCCATTTTTAACAATAAATAAATTTTCATCATATATTAAAGGTTTTGATATTAAATCTCTGCCAACTTTTTCAATTTTTATAACATTTCCGGCGCTTAAACTTATAACAATTAAATTTCCATCAGAATTTGTAAGATAAAGATTATTTCCACCTATGGTAAAACCAGTTGGTTTTATTCTTTTTCTTTTTTTTAGATTAAAATTTTTATAAATATCATTAATTCTAATAATATTCCCTTCATTTTTTTGAATTGTAAAAAGAAAGCCGTTTTCAGATACAGTAAAAATAAAATTGTCAATTATAATTGGCGTAAGAATAGAATTAATTTCACTCATCCAATTCATAGTACCTGATTTAAAATCCACAGAGTAAAACTGATTTTTATTATTAGAAAAATAAATTGAGCTTCCATCACTAACTAATTTTGAGAAATTAAAACCATATGTTTCATTCATAATACTGCTTGTTTGTGTTGGGAGCTGCCATTGAATTAAACCAGATAAAATATCAACTGCAGTTATATCCCCGAGGGAATTATTATATATCACTAAATTATCTTTAATTAACATTGAGAATTTTGAATTAGACACAGTAAAAGAATCTTCAGTTTTTATATTCCAGCACTCTGTGCCATCTTTTAAATAAAAACACCTCAGAGTATTTTTAAAATCAACTACAAAAAATTTGTCCTTAAAAATTTTGATTTCTGAAT
>CACDAB010000009.1:0-26204 GCA_902550615.1 uncultured Pelagibacteraceae bacterium
TTTAACTGCACTTTCTCTTAATCTCTGTCGAGACATTTCTAAAAGACCAAAATTCGATATTCTTCCAATTTGAATTCTGGCTCGATCAGATCTACACTTTTCTTTTAGTCTTCTTTCAACTAATCTTCTATTACTGTAACTAAGCATATCAATAAAATCAATTATGATAAGTCCTGACAGATCTCTAATTTTTATTTGTCTTGCTATTTCATCCGCTGCTTCAAGATTTGTATCTAAAGCAGTGCTCTCTACATTTTTTTGTTTAATTGAGCTTCCAGAATTAATATCAATGGAAACCAAGGCTTCAGTAGGATTAATTACCAAATAACCTCCTGAGTTCAATTTTATTTCACTTTCAAATATTTGATTTAATTTCTGCTCAATACCCTCTTCAATAAATAAAGGTTTTTTTCCTCTGTATTTTTTTATCTTCTTTACGTGAGAAGGCATCATCATTTTCATAAAATTTTGAGCCTTTTTATAACCTTCGTTACCTTCAATAATTATATTTTTTGTATTTTCATCATACATATCTCGTAGAGTTCTTTTAATTATTTCACTTTCTTGATGAATTAAAGAAGGCGCTATAGAGCTTAAGGCATTTTCCTTAATTTGATTCCAATTATTAATAAGTGTATCTAAATCATGATTAATTTCATTTTTAGTTTTGTTACTTCCAGCAGTTCTTACTATAAGTCCCATTTCTTTTGGGATTTCAATTTCATTTAAAATACTTCTTATTTTTTTTCGATCTGCAGGATTAAAAATTTTTCTCGAAATTCCTCCACCTTTAGGTGTGTTAGGCATTAAAACTATATATTTACCTGCAATAGAAATAAACGTGCTTAACGCAGCACCTTTTTGACCACGTTCATCTTTTATCACCTGAACTAAAATTACTTGATTAGGTTTGATTACCTCTTGGATTTTGTATCTTTTGAATCTAAATTTACTTTCATATTTTTTTTCTTTTTCATCTTCCGAATTTTCTTTATCCTCTGGATCCTTTTTTTCTATTGGATCCTTTTTTTCTAAGGGATCCTCAATTTCGAATTTGCCTTCAGCTAAATTTTCCTCCTCTTTAGCTTCAACTTTTTTTGATAGTTCCTCTCGGACTCTTTCTTCCTCTTGCTTTATTTTTTCTAAATCACTTTGTGGAATTTGATAATAATCAGATTGAATATCGTTGAAAGATAAAAACCCATGACGTTCCCTCCCAAAATCAACGAACGCAGCTTGCAAAGATGGTTCTATACGACTTACTTTACCTAAATAGATATTATTCTTTATTAGATTATTTTTTATGCCTTCATACTCATAGTCTTCAATTTTATCATCTGACTTGAGTACAATTCTAATCTCATTTGGATGCGAAGCATCAATATATAAATTTTTTTCCATAACATTTTTTTCGATTGATTCATAAATTATTAAAATTTTGTTTGTATTCTTATGCCTTATCTTTAACAAATTCCCATATATAATGGAAATAAAATGAGTAAAATTTTAAAGAATTTATTTATTGGTTTTATTAGTTTTTCACTAATTTCATCAATAATTGTTCTAGCTATTTTATGGAATTTTTCTAACAACATACCTGATTATAAATTTTTAAAAAATTACAAACCTCCTGTTTCAAGTAAGGTTTACTCTGGGAATGGTGATTTAGTTGCAGATTTTTCAAAAGAAAAGAGAATTTTTGTTCCTTATGGTTCAATTCCTCAAAATGTTATTAATGCTTTCTTATCTGCTGAAGATAAAAATTTTTTTTCTCATCCAGGGGTTGATGCTAAAGGGGTTATACGGGCAATCATAAATAACATTAAAAATGTTCTTACATCTAAAAGACTAGAAGGTGCTTCAACAATTACTCAACAAGTGGCTAAAAACTTTCTTTTAACTAATGAAGTCAGTTTGAACAGGAAAATTAAAGAAGCCATTTTAGCATTTAGAATTGAAAGAGCACTATCGAAAGAAAGAATACTTGAGTTATATTTAAATCAAATTTACCTCGGCAGTGGAGCTTATGGAGTCGCTGCTGCAAGTCTAGAGTATTTTGATAAATCAATCAAAGAATTAAATTATGAAGAAGCTGCTTTATTAGCTGCATTACCAAAGGCACCAAGCAAATACAATCCGTATAGAAATATTGAATTAGCAAAATTTAGAAGAGATTTAGTTTTAAAAAATTTATTAGACAATAATTTTATTACCATGATAAATTATCAAAATCTCAGGAAAAAAAATATTAAATTAAAGAAAACTAAAAGAGTTTATTTAGAAGATGCTCAATATTATATTGAAGATGTAAGAAAAAATATCATTGAAATTCTATCATATGAAAAAGTTTATAATCAAGGCTTTAATATAAACACACCAATAAATCTAGAATTACAAAAAATAGCAACAAACTCTTTGAGAAATGGATTAATCAAATATGATCAACGCAAAGGTTGGCGTGGTCCATTATTGAATAAACAATATTCTAAAAGTTGGTTTATTGGTCTAGATAAATACGATCTAGAGAATTCAATTGATTGGAAAATTGCAATAATTAAAAAAATTTCTAAATTTTCTCTAGAAATAGAAACAAAAGATAAAATCAAAGGAATTATAGATTACAATAATATTTCTTGGACCAAAAAAGAATTAGATGATCTTTTTAGAGTGGGAGACATAATCTATGTTAAGAATATAAGGGATAACAAGTTTAGCCTAAAACAATTACCAAAAATAAATGGTGGTATAGTTGTGATGGATCCTTTTACAGGTAGAGTCGTTGCTCTTAGCGGTGGATTTAGTTTTAAAAATAGTGAGTTTAATAGGGCTTCACAAGCTTTGCGCCAACCCGGTTCAGCATTTAAACCATTTGTTTATGCCTTAGCTCTTGAAAATAATTATACTCCTTCTTCATTAGTTTTGGATGCACCATTAGTCTTAGATCAAGGAACTGATTTAAAAATGTGGAAGCCAGAAAATTATGGAAAAAAATTTTATGGACCATCAACTTTGAGAATTGGTTTGGAAAAATCACGAAATTTAATGACAGTAAGAATTGCGCAGAATCTAGGTGTAGATAAAGTTGCCGAATTCTCTAAAAATCTTGGCATTTATGAAAATCCTGATGAGCTTTTATCCATTTCTCTGGGTTCTGCCGAAACGACTTTGTTAAAACTTACTTCTGCTTATTCAGCTTTTGTAAATGGAGGAAAATTAGTTTCACCAATTTTGATTGATCGTGTTCAGGATAGTGAGGGAAATACAATTTTAAATAATGAAAATAGATCATGCTTAAATTGTGATAAACTTTCATATACTGGTAAAGACTTTCCTGATGTAGGAGATAATTTTAAACAGGTATTTTCTTCACAAACAGCCTACCAAATTACTTCTTTATTAGAAGGTGTCGTAAAAAGAGGCACAGGAAAAAAATTAAGAGATCTAAATTTGAATCTCGCAGGCAAAACAGGAACAACTAATAAGAACACTGATGCATGGTTTATTGGTTATACTTCGAATTACGTTATTGGAGTTTATGTTGGAATGGATAATCCACAACCATTAGGTAAATTTGAAACTGGTTCAAAAACAGCTTTACCAATTTTTAAGGAATTTATCGAATCAGCTATAAAAAAATCTGACGCTCGACCATTTAAAGTTGCCGATGGGATTACAATGATGGTAGTTGACCCGACAACAGGTCAAAAAGCAAAATTTTCATCTAAAAATACAATTTTAGAGGCATATAAAAGCACGAATGTTATTAATGGCAAAGTGTTATATTCAAATAATAATAGATTAGATACGAATAATATATTAAAGTTTTATTGATGGATCATAAATATACAGATTATAAAAAAGAAATAGAAAAAATAAATCAAAGAGTTAAGGAGTATCTTTGATAAAAATAAGATAGATTTAAAACTACAAAGTCATAATAAAACAATTCTAAATTCTGATTTTTGGCAGGATAAGTCTAACTCAAAAAAAATACTTAAAGAAAAAAAATTGTATGAAGATCTGATCAATTCTCACAAAAGCTCCTTAAATCAATTAAAAGATTTAGGAGAGTTATATGAATTAGCTTTAGAGGAAAATAATACCAGCATACAAAATGAGGTTTTAGACAGCATCAAGAATTTAAGAAAATTAGCAAAAATAAATGAAATTAATTGTTTTTTATCAAATGAGTCTGATTCTTTTGATTGTTACGTAGAAATTCATGCCGGTGCTGGAGGTACTGAGAGCCAAGATTGGGCAGATATGCTGAGGAGAATGTATCTAAAATGGTCTGATAATAAAAATTATAAATCAACATTAATAAGTGAGCATAAGGGTGATGAGGCAGGTATAAAATCTTCAACAATTAAAATTGAAGGTGATTATGTTTTTGGTTGGTTAAAAAAAGAATCTGGAATTCACAGGTTAGTAAGAATTTCACCATTTGATTCAGGTGCAAGACGGCATACCAGTTTTGCTAGCATTTGGGTTTATCCAGTTGTGGATGAAAACATTAATATTGAAATTCAAGATAAAGATTTGAGAATAGACACTTACAGATCTAGTGGCGCTGGTGGTCAACATGTTAATACAACTGATAGCGCAGTTAGAATTACACATTTACCATCTAAAATTGTAGTTCAATGTCAAAACGAAAGATCTCAACACAAAAATAAAGAGACATGCATGAATATGCTTAGAGCAAGACTCTATGATTTTGAGATAAAAAAAAAAGAAAAAGAAAATGAAAATACAGAGTCATCAAAATCTGAAATAGGTTGGGGACATCAAATAAGATCTTATGTTTTACAACCATATAGATTAGTAAAAGATAATAGATCGAACTTTGAAAGTTCTAATCCAGATAAGATTTTAGATGGGGAAATTGATGAATTTTTAGAACAATCGCTGTATCAAACATAATGAAATTATTTCTTAGGCTTTTTATAACTATATTATTATTAATATTTATTACTTTAACGTACTTAAGTATTTTTGGAGTTGAGACTGATAAATTTAATAATCAAATAATAGAAAAAATTCAAAAATTTGATAAGAATTTAGAAGTTGAATTAAAAGAAATAAAATTAATTTTAGATCCGTTTCAATTTAAACTTCAAGCCAAAACAATTGGTACAAATTTAATAAATCAAAGTAAAAAAATAGAAATTGAAAATATAAAAACACAACTTTCGTTAAAGTCCTTAATAGAAGATAAGTTTTCAATTGAAAATTTAGAGATTTCATCAAAATCCCTTGAATTAAAAAACTTTGTTTCTTTTTTAAGATCATTTCAAAATACTCCTGAACTGTTCATTTTGGAAAAAGCCATTAAAAAAGGATATTTGATTGCTGATATAAAGTTAGAATTTGACTCAAATGGAAATATTAAGAGCAATTATGAGATTAATGGTCTTGTAAAAGATGTTGAATTAAATGTATTGAAAAAATATAATTTACAAAAACTAGACTTTATTTTTGACTATAGAAAAAATAATTTTTTAGTTAAAGATCTTAATTTTAAATTTGATAAAATAGGATTTTCCTCAGAAAAAGTATTAATAAAAAAAAAGAATGATGATTTTTTTGTAGATGGTACCTTTGCGCATAAAAAGTCTGATTTAGATAAAAGATATTTAGATTTATTAGTCAAACCATTTTTACCAAATTTTGAGATAGAGAAAATATCATTAACTTCCAATAGTAATTTTTCTTTTGAAATACAAAAAGGATTTAATTTTGAAAATTTCAAAATTAACTCAGAAATATTAGTTCATGAATTAATAATACCTAATAATTTAAAACTAAAAAGATTTTTTCCTAAACAAAAAAAAACAATTTCTCTTTTAGATCAAAAAATAAAATTACAATATGAAAAGAATAATTTTACTATTGAGGGAAATGGAGACCTATTATATCAAGATGACAATGATGATATAGAGTATTTTTTTTCAAATAAGAATAAAACTAAAAATTTCAAAATAATTTTAAGAATAAAAGATAACCCATTTAAATTTGATTATTTAAATTACAAAAAAAAGGAGAAAAATGAAATTATCTTAAATTTCAAAGGGTCTCAAAATAAAAGTAACAAACTGTTAATAAAATCTTTTGATCTAAACGAGGATAAAAATTTTATTAAAATAAAAAATTTAGTCTTTAATGAAAAACTTCAAATTTCTGGACTAGATGAGGTAGATTTAGATTATCTTGATCAAGATAGACAAAAAAATTCAATAAGATTAAAAAAAAATAAAAAAAAATATTATTTAACTGGGTCTAGTTTTAATGCCAATAATTTTATTGAGGACTTATTATCAAATGAAGATGAAGGTTCAAAAATCATAGATATAAATAGTAATTTGGAAATAGATATTGAAAAAATTTTTTTGGATAGTGAGTATTATCTAACAGATTTTAAAGGATATATTTCAATTAAAAATAATGAAATTCAAAAAGCTAACTTAATAGGAAGTTTTTCAAAAAACAAAAAACTTAAATTCACAATTAATAGTGTCGATAATAATAAAATTACCACCTTGTTTGTTGATGAGGCAAAACCTATCGTAAAAAGATATAAATTTATAAAGGGTTTTGAAGAGGGATCACTAGATTTTTTTAGTTCAAAAAAATCAAAAAAATCTGTTTCACAAATAAAAATTTATGATTTTAAATTAAAAGAGCTACCTATATTGACCAAGATTCTCACGTTAGCATCCTTACAAGGGATTGCGGATATTTTATCTGGGGAAGGAATACGTTTTACGGAATTTGAAATGAGTTTTAAAAATGAGGGTGATTTAATGACCATAGAAGAAATTTATGCGATTGGTCCTGCAATATCTATTTTAATGGAGGGCTATGTTGAAAAAAACAAATTAATTAGTTTAAAGGGCACATTGGTGCCAGCCACAACAATTAATAATTTTATTGGTTCATTACCTATGCTTGGTGAAATATTAGTTGGAAAAAAAACTGGTGAGGGAGTATTTGGGGTAAGTTTTAAGATCAAAGGCCCTCCAAAAAATTTAAAAACTTCTGTAAATCCTGTCAAAACCTTAACACCCAGATTTATTACAAGAACATTGGAAAAAATTAAAAAGAATTAATTTAATTCAATTTTTAAATGTCTTTTTTTTCCCACAGAAAGTTTAAGATAATTTTGTCTGAATAATTCATAAGAAATAATCAGATTTTCCTCAGATATAATTTCATCATTCAGTTTTATTGCATTTCCTTTAATAAGACGTCTGATTTCACTTTTCGAATTTTCTAATTTAGATAAGATCACGAGATCTATAATACTCATTTTATTTTCAATATCAGTTTTCTTAATTTTGACTGAAGGTAAATTTGAACCAAGTGAAGATCCTGAGAAAGCTTCTTTTGCCGCTTGCTCCGAACTTTTGGCAGCTTTTAAACCATGAAGCATAGTAGTTGTCTCGTTAGCTAGCTTAATTTTTAGTTTATTAATGTCTTCATTCTTCATTTTATCAATTTCTTCAATATCTAAATCTGTGAACATTTTTAAAAATTTTATTACATCTCTGTCATCGATATTTCTCCAAAATTGCCAATAGTCATATGATGATAATAATTTTTCATCTAACCAAATAGCACCTGACTCAGTTTTTCCCATTTTTGCTCCTGAGGATAATGTAATAAGAGGGGTAGTTAAACCATAAGCTTGTTTACTAGAATACCTTTTTATAAGTTCTGTTCCATTGATAATGTTTCCCCATTGATCAGAACCTCCTATTTGTAATGAACAATTCTCTTTTTTATTTAGCTCTAAAAAATCATAAGCTTGCAAAATCATATAATTAAATTCCATATAACTTAAAGATTGTTCTCTATCCAATCTAGTTTTAACACTTTCGAAAGTAAGCATTTTATTAATTGTAAAATGTTTTCCTATTTCCCTTAAAAATGAAATATAATTTAAATTTTTAAGCCAGGAATAATTATTTACAAAAATAGGTTTTGTTTTTGGATCGTTATTTTTTAAAAATTTTTTTAATATTTTTTCAATATTTTTTGTATTTTTATCTATTTCTTTTTCAGTTAAAATTCTTCTTGTTTTGTCTTTACCTGAGGGATCTCCAATTCTGGTAGTCCCTCCACCTAATAAGACAATCGGTCTATGCCCATATTTTTGAAGAAGTCTAAGACACATGATTTGAAGCAAGCTTCCAACATGAAGACTTTCAGCAGTACAATCAAAACCTATGTAACCTTTAATTTTTTCTTTATTTATTAATTTGGATAACTCATTTTCATTCGTGCATTGATAGAAGTAGCCTCTATCTTTAAATTCTTTTAAAAATTTATCCATAAGTCTATAGTTCCACAATATACATTATTTAATAAAAAAAAATAAGAATGGATAAAATTTACACAGCAATGGGTCTAATGAGTGGTACCTCAACAGATGGAGTAGATGTATCCATAATTAGGTCAGATGGTAGTCAAGAATTTTCAATATTATTTGATAAATACTTTCAATATGATGAAGAATTAACACAAAAAATACTTAAAATTAGGGATAAAATCTTAAGTCCAGATGATTTAATCAAATATCAAGTTGAAATCAAAGATTTAGAAAGAGAAATAACTTTATTTCATTTTAAGGCTGTTAGTAAGAGCCTTGAACTATCAAAATCTGATGTTGATTTAATTGGCTTCCATGGTCAAACAATATTTCATGCTCCCGAAAAAAAAACTACAAAACAAATGGGTGACGGGTTGCTACTATCTCAATTAACAAAAAAGAAAGTTATTTACAATTTTAGACAAAATGATTTAGAAAATGGGGGGCAAGGTGCTCCTCTAGCACCAATCTTTCATAATGCTTTAGCAAATGAATTGAATAAAAAATTTAATTTGGGTTTTCCTATAAATATTCTTAATATTGGAGGTATTTCTAATGTTACCTCTACAATAGAATATAATAATTTGGATTTAGAGGAAAAAATTTTTGCCTGTGATATTGGACCTGGCAATTGTTTGATAGACGAATGGATTAGAAAAAATTCAAAAAAAGGGTATGACAATGAAGGATTAGTAGCAAGATCTGGAAAAACAGATAAACTAATTTTAAATCAAGCTTTGGACAATTTTACTGAACAATCTAATTTTGAAAAATCTTTAGATATTAAAAATTTTGATATTTTTTTTGCAAAAGGTCTTTCATTAGAAGATGGTGCTGCAACCATTACTGATTTCACCGCTAAATTAATTTCTAATGGAATGAGTTTTATTCACAATAAGAATAATTCTCAAAAAAGTAAATGGTTAGTATGCGGGGGAGGAAGAAAAAATAAATATCTCTTAGATAGTATAAAAAGTAATTTTGATGATATAAATCTTAATTCAATTGATCAATATGAATTAGATGGAGACTTTATTGAATCCCAAGCTTTTGCTTTTTTAGCTATAAGATCACTAAAAGGTATGCCGATTTCATTTCCAAATACGACTAGATGTCAAAAATCAGTGACTGGTGGAGTTTTAGTCAAAAATTTTTAATACAAAGCTGTTTCTTTTTTTATGTATTTATCAAGAGATTTTGAAAGTGCGTTCTCATTCTTTGAAAAAAAATGATTTGCTTCTGAGATTGATTGAAATTCAACTTTAATACCTTTTTGTGCACTTAATCTTTTATTTAGTTCATTGATATGTTCAACCGGCACCAATTCGTCTTTTTTTCCATAGATCATTATACCAGAAGTTGGACAAGGAGACAAAAATGAAAAATCATAAACATTTGGTTGGGGAGAGATTGCAACAAATCTATTTATCTCTGGTCTCCTCATTAAAAGTTGCATGGCAATCAATGACCCAAAAGAAAAACCTGAAACCCAACACTGAGAATTATCAAAATTTTCTCTCTCTAACCAATCAAGAGCCGCTGCAGCATCTGCTAATTCACCTTGGCCATTATCAAATTCTCCATCACTCTTTCCTACACCTCTAAAATTTACTCTACAAACTGAAAAATCATTTTCCATAAAAGTATGAAAAGTTTCTACAACAACTTTATTATTCATTGTCCCTCCATACTGAGGGTGTGGTTGTAAAACTAAAGCTATTGGTGAAGTGTTTTTTTTACTCTTATAATATTTGGCTTCAAGTCTACCTGCGGGTCCTGGAATAAATATTTCTAATATTTTATTTTCCATAATTGTTATTGATTATTATTCTCAAAAAAAAATTAGGTTTATCACAACTGCGTGACAAAATGTTAGCTTTTTTTTTACTATGATACTTGACTATTTTGGTCAGGTTTATATATACCCCAGTAAAATAAGGAATTATGAGACTTACTTCTAAAGGCAGATATGCGGTAATGGCTTTAGTGGATCTGGCTAGATTTGATGGAATTAATCCAGTTTCTCTAAGAGATATATCTTTAAGACAAGGCATTTCGTTAGATTATTTAGAACAAATTTTTTCAAAATTGAGAAAAAAAGAAATTGTTCAAAGCGTTAGAGGAACTCAAGGTGGATATATTTTAAATAGGAAAGCTAAAGAAATAAAATTAACAAATATTTTTGATGCAGTAGATGAAAAAGTAAAAACTGTCCAATGTAAAAAAGAGTCAAAAAAAGGATGTAATGGTAAATCTACAAAATGTTTAACTCATAATCTTTGGGATGAACTTGAAACTCACATCAATAATTTTTTTGATAAAAAAAGTTTAGACGACTTAGTAAAAGAAAACTTTGAAAGAAGATTATAAAATGGATACTAGAGAAAAAGATATAGAAAATTTAAAAGATTATAAATACGGTTTTACAACCGATATCGAAAATATTAAAGCACCAAAAGGTCTTAATGAAAATGTAATTAAGTTTATTTCAAATATTAAAAGAGAACCTAAATGGATGTTGGATTTTAGATTGAAAGCATTTGAAAGATTTAAGCTTCTCAAAGAGCCTAACTGGCAAAAACCTAAGTATCCTAAAATTGATTATCAAGATTTATATTACTACTCGGCTCCGAAAAGCATGAAGGATAAACCCAAGAGCTTAGATGAATTAGACCCTAAACTTTTAGAAACCTATAATAAATTAGGAATTCCCCTTCAAGAGCAAGCAAGATTAAATGGAATAGCTGTCGATGCGGTATTTGATTCTGTTTCAGTAGCCACAACATTTAAAGGTGAATTAACAAAACATGGAATCATTTTTTGTTCAATGTCAGAGGCAATACAAAAACATCCTGATTTAGTAAAAAAATATTTAGGAACAGTAATTCCAACAACAGATCATTTTTTTGCGACATTAAACTCTGCAGTTTTTACCGATGGGTCATTTGTTTATATTCCTGAAGGTGTAAAGTGTCCAATGGAGCTCTCGACCTATTTCAGAATTAACGCATCAGAAACTGGTCAATTTGAAAGAACTTTGATTATTGCTGATAAAGGAAGTTATGTGAGTTATTTAGAGGGCTGTACTGCGCCGATGAGAGATGAAAATCAATTACACGCTGCTAACGTTGAACTAATAGCTCTTGATGATGCAGAGATTAAATATTCAACTGTTCAAAACTGGTACCCGGGAGATGAAAATGGAAAAGGGGGAATTTATAATTTTGTAACTAAAAGAGGACTATGTAAGGGAAAAAATTCTAAGATTTCTTGGACACAGGTAGAGACAGGTTCTGCTATAACTTGGAAATACCCTAGTTGTATTTTAAAGGGTGATAACTCAATTGGAGAATTTTATTCAATAGCAATTACAAATAATCATCAAAAAGCAGATACTGGGACAAAGATGATCCACCTTGGTAAAAATACTAAAAGTAAAATAATTTCCAAAGGTATTAGTGCTGGATTTTCTGATATGACCTATAGAGGATTAGTAGATATAAATTCAAAAGCAAAAAATTCTAGTAACTATACTCAATGCGACTCTCTTTTAATGGGAAATAAATGTGGAGCACACACTGTTCCTTATATAAAGAACAAAAATTTTGACTCAAATGTTGCTCATGAAGCAACAACATCAAAAATAAGTGAGGAGCAATTGCACTATTGTCAACAAAGAGGATTAAATCCTGAGGAAGCTGTTGGGTTAATCGTTAATGGATTTTGCAAAGAAGTTCTTCAGCAATTACCAATGGAGTTTGCTGTAGAGGCACAAAAACTTGTTGGAATTAGTCTTGAAGGGAGCGTGGGTTAATGCTGAAAATTAATAACTTAAACGCAAATGTTGAAAATAAGTCAATTTTAAAAGGATTTTCACTAAATATAAACCCAGGTGAAGTTCATGCAATAATGGGTCCTAATGGCTCTGGAAAAAGTACTTTATCTAATATTTTATCGGGAAAAAAAGGTTACGAGGTATCTGGAGAAATATTATTTGAAAATAAAAATTTATTTGAACTTGAAACTGAGGAAAGAGCGCACAAAGGTATATTTTTAGCCTTCCAATACCCTTTAGAAATTCCTGGAGTAAATACTAATATTTTTTTAAAGACTTCTCTAAATGCAATTAGAAAAGCTCGTGGACAAAAAGAACTTGATGCTATCGAGTTTTTAAAACTCGTAAAAGAAAAAGCTAAGGAACTTAAATTTGATGAAGAAAAACTTAATAGGCAATTAAATGTAGGCTTCTCTGGTGGAGAAAAAAAGAAAAATGAAATTCTACAAATGTCAATGCTGGCGCCAAAACTTTCAATTTTAGATGAGACAGACTCAGGTTTAGATATAGATGCTCTAAAAATAGTTGCTGATGGTGTAAACACACTAAGGAATAATGAAAATTCTTTTTTAATCATTACTCATTATCAAAGACTATTAGATTATATTAAACCAGATTTCGTTCACGTTTTAATGAATGGAAGGATTATTAAATCAGGTGGACCTGAACTTGCAGAAGAATTAGAAAAAAAAGGATATGAGAGTTTTAATTAGATGAAGGAACAATTAAAAATAGATTTTAACAAAATTCAAGAAGTTTCTAATTTTTCTAATAGAGATATTGAGATAAAAAAGTCTTACCTAAATAAATTTATTGAAAATGGTTTCCCAAATAGAAAACAAGAAAATTGGAAGTTTTTAGATATAAATCAAATAATTATTAATAATATTTCAGATTTGAGCTTTTATAATGACTATTCAATTGAAAATAAGATTGATCCATCAATTTTTATTGATGATTTAGAACATAATAAAATTATTTTTATTAATGGAAGAGTTGAAAAAATTGACTTTAGTTATGAGGATAAAAAACAGATTGAAATAATTGAGGACTCTTACACAATTGATAAGTCTGAAAACAACAATTCATTAATTGATTTGAATATTGCTTTAAGTAATAAACATTTTAAAATTTTAATTAAAAAAGACTACTCATTAAAAAAACCTTTAATCATTTATCATTTGTCCAATGAGAAAATGAAATCAAAGAATATTAATTTAAGGTTAGATTTTGAACTTGAACAAAATAGCTCACTAAAATTAATAGATTTCTTTAGTGATGATAGTGAAAAAAATTTTATGAATATTTTTTACAATTTTAATTTGGATAGAGATGCGATTCTTAAAAATTATAAAATTGATAAGTCGTTGAATAAAAATCTAAAATATTCATTTAATAATATAGATCAAAAACAAAATAGTATTTCTGAAACTTTTGTTTTTTCTGCAGGTTCAGATTATTTCAAAAATGAGATAAATTGTAATCTAAAAGGCGAATATTCATCAGCATTTATAAATGGTATTTTTTCGTTAGATGATAATAAACAGCACGAAATAAGAACTACTATAAATCATTTGGTTGAAAATACAAAAAGCTATCAGTTAATTAAGAGTGTGCTCGGAAAAAATACAAAGTCTGCTTATCAAGGAAGAATATATGTAGACTCAAAGGCTCAGAAAACAGATGGATATCAATTAAGTAAAGCAATTTTGTTAGACGAAACCTCAGAGTTTAACGCAAAACCTGAATTAGAAATTTATGCTGATGATGTTAAATGTTCTCATGGATCAGCATCTGGTAGTCTTGATGATAATTCAATTTTTTATTTAATGTCTAGAGGACTAAATTATAAACAAGCTAAAGGACTATTAATAAATGGTTTTTTGCTTGATGTAATCGAAAAGATTACTGACGCTGAAATTAAAGATTTATTAAAAAAAATGATTGGTTTAAAAAAATGAACATAGATAATATCAAAAAAGAGTTTCCTATCTTTGATGAAAAGATACAAAACAATGATCTAGTTTATTTGGACAGTGCTAATTCTTCTCAAAAACCTAAAGTTGTTATTGATAGAATAAATGAATTCTATACTAAAGAATTTTCAAATGTGGGCAGAAGTATTCATTATTTGGCAGTGGCAGCTACAAATTTATACGAAAATACACGATCTTCTGTCCAAAAATATATTAATGCAAAAGATAAAAATGAGATTGTATTTACTAAGGGTGCAACTGAAGCCCTCAATTTAGTTGCTAATACACTTGGCCAAAAGTATTTGAATGAAGGTGACGAAATTTTACTCACTGAGTTAGAGCATCATTCAAATTATGTACCATGGCACTATTTGAGAAAATCAAAAAATATAAAGATTAATTTTGCTGAAATAAATGATGAGGGAGAAATTCCAATTGAAAATATTGAAAAAAAAATTACGCCAAAAACAAAGGTGATTGCCATTAATCATCTATCGAATGTCACTGGTGCAATCCTACCAATCAAAGAGATTACTGAGCTTGCACACGCAAAAGATATAATTGTTGTTGTAGATGGATGTCAAGGTGCACCACATTTGAAACTTGATGTGCAAGATCTGGACTGTGATTTTTATGCAATTTCTTGTCATAAAATGTATGGACCGACTGGACTTGGAATTTTGTATGGAAAAAAAAAATGGCTTGAAGAATTACCACCTTATCAAGGTGGTGGTGGAATGATTAAAGAAGTTAAAAAAGATCGTATTACTTATGGTGATCTTCCAAATAAGTATGAAGCAGGCACTATGGCCACTGCACAGGTGATAGCTTTTGATAAGTCTATCAAATTTTTAGAAAGTATTGGAATTGAAAATATAATTAAACATGAAAAAGAATTAATAGAATATGGTCAAGAAATTTTAAAAAAGAATAATTCAGTAAAAATAATTGGCAATCCAAAAAATAAAGGCGGTGTAATATCGTTTACGATTGAAGGGGTACATCCACATGACATAGCGACAATACTTGATGAAGATGGAGTAGCTATTAGGGCTGGACACCATTGCTGTCAAATATTACACGACAAACTTGAAATACCTGCAAGTGCAAGAGCATCAGTAGGTGTCTATAATACTAAAAGTGATTTTGATCAATTAAATGAGTCTATAAACAAATGTAAAAAAATTTTTGATTTAAAATGAATTTAAAAGAATTATATCAAGAAATAATTTTAGAACATGGAAAAAATCCAAGGAATTTGAGGAAGACTGAGAATTTTAATAAAGATGCTAAAGGGAATAATCCTTTATGTGGGGATAATGTCCATGTTTATCTAAAATTGAATAATCAAAGAAAAGTTGAAGATATTTCTTTTGAAGGAAGTGGTTGCGCAATATCAATGGCCTCAGCTTCAATAATGACAGATCTGATTAAAGGCAAAAGTGACAATGAAGCAAAGGAGATCATAGATGATTTTCTTGGAATGATAAAAGAAAATCCTGAATTAAAGTCTACGATTTTAGAGGAAGATGATAAAACAAAACTAATGTGTCTATCCGGAGTAAAACAATATCCTATGAGAGTGAAATGTGCTACTTTATCATGGCATACTTTGATTTCTGCAATGGAAGATGACGGAAAGCAAGTGAGCACAGAAGATTAATATTATGGAAATAAAAGAAAAAATTATAAACGAAATTAGAAAAATTTATGATCCTGAGTTACCAGTTAATATTTATGAACTTGGTTTAATTTATGATATTCAAGTAAAAGGAAAAAAAGCTGAAATTAAAATGACCTTAACCACACCAAATTGTCCTGTTGCAGAGAGTTTACCAAAAGAAGTAAAAGAAGGAGCTATGCAAGTTGAAGAAATTGATGATGTTGATCTTCAACTAGTTTGGGACCCACCTTGGAACAAAGATATGATGTCAGATGCTGCTAAGTTGGAGTTAAATTTGTAATGAATCCTGTAATTAAATTAAGTGAAAATGCAGCAAACAGAATTAAAGAAATCATGTCTAGTGCCGAAAAAGATGCTTTAGGAGTGAGAGTTTCAGTTAAATCTGGAGGATGCGCAGGCATGTCATATGTAATGGAATATTCTAAAGAACTTAACCCGAATGATGAGGTAATTGAGGACAAGGGAGTTAAGATTTTTATAGATTCTGCTGCAGTGATGTATTTATTAGGTACTGAAATGGATTACAAAAAAGAGGATTTTTCCTCAACTTTTGTGTTCAATAATCCCAATGAAACAGAGAGATGTGGTTGCGGGGAGTCCTTTAAAGTAGAATAAAATTTAGTATCCCATAAATTGCATAGCTGTATTGCTTAAAATGCATATCTAGTATATAATTATTACATGAACGTTTTTGAATTTAGAAATTTATTAGCGTCTGAAGACAGAAAAGAAAAAAGAAAAAGCTTACAAAGATCTTTGATCAAATCTGTGGAAACAGGAGCTAATGGAACTCAAGATAACGTTGTTAAAAAAGGTTCTGGCAAAAACAAAATTGCCACTACTAGACAATAATTTTTAACAACTATAATACATATCGAACTCTATTGGGTGTGGTGTGTGTTCGAAATTATGTATTTCCTCAAATTTTAAAGCAATGTAAGCATCTATCTGATCATCAGTGAATACGTTACCTTGTTTTAAAAAATCTCTGTCCTTATCCAAACTTTCCATTGCTTCTCTTAATGAGCCACAAACAGTAGGGATTTTTTTAACTTCATTTTCAGATAAAGCATAAAGATCTTTATCGAAAGATTTACCTGGATCAATTTTATTTTTAATACCATCTAGTCCAGCCATAAGCATTGCTGCAAAAGTTAAGTATGGGTTTCCAGCTGCATCACCAAATCTAATTTCGCATCTCGCAGCTTTTTTACTTAGAGTGATAGGGATCCTACATGAAGCTGACCTGTTTCTCGCTGAGTAAGCTAATAACACTGGGGCTTCAAATCCCGGGATCAATCTTTTGTAACTATTGGTTGTTGCGTTTGAAAAAGCGTTTATAGCTTTTGCATGTTTTAAAATTCCACCAATATAGTGTAAAGCTAAATCGGATAAGCCAGCATATTTATCTCCTGAAAATAATGCTGTATTTCCTTTCCAAATTGATTGGTGCACGTGCATACCTGATCCATTATCACCTTTTACTGGTTTAGGCATAAAAGTTGCAGTTTTTCCAAATGAATGTGAAACCATATGAACCGCATACTTATATAATTGCAAGTTATCTGCTTGATCAACTAAAGTTCCAAAATACATTCCAAGTTCATGCTGACTTGGAGCAACTTCATGGTGATGTTTCTCAACTTTAATACCCATATCTTTCATTGCTTTTAAATACTCACTTCTCATATCTTGTGCACTATCAACAGGAGGAACTGGGAAGTAACCACCTTTGATACCAGGTCTATGTCCCATATTTCCATTTTCATATTTTTTTCCAGTGTTGTAAGGGCCTTCAGTACTATCAATTTTGAAGCCAGTTTCATTCATGTCATTTTTAAATCTTACATCATCGAATACAAAAAATTCAGCTTCTGGACCAAAAAATGCTTTGTCACCAATTCCAGATTTTTTTAAATATGCCTCAGCTTTTTTTGCTGTTCCTCTAGGATCTCTTTCGTAAGGATCTTTTTTTATTGCATCCAAAATATCACAAAAAATGTTTAATGTATTATGAGACGTAAACGGATCAACCACAGTTCTGCTTAAATCAGGCTTTAAAATCATGTCAGATTCATTAATAGCTTTCCAACCTGCAATTGAGGAGCCATCAAAGAAAATTCCATCGTTTAACATATCTTCGTCAACTACCTTAGTGTCCATTGTAACATGTTGAAGTTTACCTCTAGGGTCAGTAAATCTTAGATCAACGTAATCGATCTCTTTGTCTTTAATAACTTTTAATACATTTTTTGCGCTCATTATATCTCCTCTGTAATCTTGTGGGTTGTGATACCAAATAAAGACTGATAAATAATCCTCTTTTACTTAATAACACCTATGCATTTTTAACATAAATGTATATTGAAAAGACTAAAAATACTAACAATTCAGAGTTGAATAATGACATTACTTGATAAAGAACCAGTTCGAAGAGTTGGAAGAATTATTAGAGAATTCGATCAAAATTTAAGTGTTAGTGTTTTAGAAACATCAGCTAGAACTGCTTTAGAAGCCGCATCTTCTTTAGGATGTGAGGTAGGAGCAATTGTTAAAAGCTTACTTTTTAAGACAGATAATAAGTTTACTTTATTTTTGGTTGCTGGAGATAAGAAAGCTTCACTAAGAAAAATTAAGAAAAATATTAAATTTGATGATGTTTCTATGGCTAATGCTGAAGATGTAAAAAAAATTACTGGTTATACTATTGGTGGTGTTTCACCAGTAGGCCATTTAAAAAATGTTGATATTTACATAGATAATTCTTTAAATAGGTTTGATTTTTTATTTGCTGCTGCAGGTCATCCAAATTGTATATTTAAAATCAATTTCTCAGATTTAAAGAAAATTACAAAAGGAACAATTGAAGATATTACCGAATGAGACAACCAAAACTATTAGATTATCTTTTATTAATTTTGTTAGCTTTAATATGGGCATCAGCTTTTTTTAATATCAAAATTGCAACCTATTCATTTGGACCAATTACCATTGCATTTTTAAGAGTGTTTTTTGGAGCAATACCAGTTTTGTTGCTTTGTTATTATAAAAAGATAAAGATCGAAGCTTTTTCAAAAGATTGGTATTGGTTCGCAATTATAGGATTTATAAATCTAGTAGCTCCTTTTTTTTTAATTGCCTACGGCGTGCAATCAGTTCAAAGTAATTTGGCTGCGATATTGATGTCAACTACACCATTAAGTTCAACTGTGCTTGGCCATTTTTATACAAAGAATGAGAAATTCAATTTCATCAAAACAATAGGAATCTTAATTGGTTTTTCTGGAATACTTTATTTATTTTCTGATAATATTTTGATTAATGAAAATAATTTTTTTTCCGCAATACTAATTCTATTAGGCTCAACTTGTTATGTAATAGGTGGTGTTCTAACCTTAAAAATTAGTAAGAAAAAAAATGAAAATGTAACTGGCTCAATACTGGTTTGGGCAGTTTTGATTTTGATACCTATTGTAAGTATTGTTGAACAACCATGGAATGTCTCGCCAAGGTTAGATTCAACAATATCCGTGATATATCTTGGCCTAGTTTCTACTGGAATTGCATGGTTATTGAGATTTAGAATTTTAGTTAATAATGGACTGATATTTCAGTCACAAGTTTCGTATTTAATTCCAATTTTTGGAACTATCTTGAGTTATATTTTCCTGAAGGAATTGATAACTTTCAAAGTTTTGATATCTCTCATTGCAGTATCAGTAGGAATTTATTTTGTGAGAAAAGCAGACAATAAAATTAGTAAAATAAAGCTCGATTAATACAATTCTTAGTTGAAAACATTATTGACCCATTTACATCATTCCCAAAAAGGTTTTTAATTAACTTATATAAATAACAAGAGGAGAAAAAAATGAGTGCAGAAGCAATGAAAGTGTCATCTGTATTAGATACTTCTCATTTAAAGGTTAAATTTCCGTTCAAAGCAAAATATGGAAACTACATTAATGGAAAATTTGTAGAACCAAAATCAGGCAAGTATTTTGATAATGTAAGCCCGATCTCAAATGAGAAAATCTGTTCAGTTGCACGATCAGACGAAAAAGACGTAGAAGCAGCATTAGATGCAGCTCACGCAGCCTTCCCAGAGTGGGGAAAAACAGACATCACAACAAGATCAAACATATTATATAAGATCGCTGATGTTTTAGAAAAAAATCTAAACTTACTCGCAACAGCTGAATGTTTAGATAATGGAAAGCCAATAAGAGAATGTATGGCAGCAGATTTACCTTTGGTTGTTGATCATTGGAGATATTTTGCTGGTGTAATAAGAGCAGAAGAGGGATCAATTGCAGAAATTAGCAATTCTCAATACTCTTACAACATACCTGAACCTTTAGGAGTAGTTGGTCAAATAGTTCCTTGGAACTTCCCATTACTTATGGCTACATGGAAACTAGCACCAGCTCTTGCAGCAGGTAACTGTTCAGTTTTAAAACCAGCCGAGCAAACGCCAGCATCGATAATGGTGATGATGGAACTTATTGGGGATTTATTACCTCCAGGAGTTGTCAACATTGTTAGTGGTTTTGGATTAGAGGCAGGTAAACCTTTAGCATCATCAAAAAGAGTTGCTAAAGTTGCATTTACTGGTGAAACAACAACAGGAAGATTGATAATGCAGTATGCTGCACAAAACATAATTCCAATTACTTTGGAATTAGGTGGAAAATCTCCAAACATTTTCTTTGAGGATATCATGGATAAAGATGATGATTTCTTCGATAAATGTATTGAAGGTTTCGTTATGTTCAATCTTAACCAAGGTGAGGTTTGTACTTGTCCGAGTAGAGCTTTAGTTCAAGAGTCAATCTATGATAAATTCATGGAAAGAGCTATAGCTAGAACAAAAGCTGTTGTTCAAGACAACCCTTTAAAAATGGAAACTATGATTGGAGCACAGGCTTCCGTAGAACAAATGGAGAAGATTAAATCTTATCTTGATCTAGGGAAAAAAGAAGGTGCGAAAGTCCTAACAGGAGGAAGTGTTGCAAAACTTAACAGTGGATTAGAAAAAGGTAATTACATTCAACCAACTGTTTTTGAAGCAAAAAATGATATGAGAATATCTCAAGAAGAAATCTTCGGACCTGTTGTGTCTGTAATTAAATTTAAAGATGAAGCAGAGGCATTAAAAATTGCCAATGATACTCTTTATGGTTTAGGAGCAGCTGTTTGGACTAGAAATGGCAATATTGCTTATAGAATGGGTAGAGCAATACAAGCAGGGATAGTATGGACTAATTGTTATCATGCATACCCAGCTCACTCACCATTTGGTGGATACAAACAATCTGGAGTTGGCAGAGAAACTCACAAAATGATGCTTAATCATTACAGACAGAATAAGAATCTACATGTTTCTTACGCTGAGAAAAAATTAGGCTTCTTTTAATCAAATAATATATACTGGTCCATGATTCGATATCATGGGCCAGAGAAAAAATATGAAAGTATCTGCAACAAATTCGGCACTTAGTTTATTATCTGAACTTAAAGAAAAATATGGTGAAAAGTTAATGTTTCATCAATCAGGTGGATGTTGTGATGGGAGTGCACCTATGTGTTTCCAAGAAGGTGAATTTCCATTGGGAGATAACGATATTAAACTTGGCGAAATAGGTGGAGTTCCATTTTATATGAATGGTGATCAATATGAAAAATGGAAACATACTGATCTTACGATAGATGCTGTAAAAGGAATTGGTGGAATGTTTTCATTAGATAATGGAACTGGAAGAAGATTTTTAACTAAATCTGAAATATGCCTCGTAGTGGATAACGATAATCCAAATCATTAAATTTATTTAACAATGCCGATTTTTTTAAGTTCACAAAAAATTGTGAAGGATTGGATTGATTATAACAATCATATGAATGTTTCTTATTATCTTTTGATCTTTGATAAATATGGGGCTGATATATTAAATGACACCTTTAAAATGGGTGAGTATTCTGCAAGGACTACCGGAAAAAGTACTATGATTGTTGAGTCTCATATTACATATAATCAAGAACTAAAGATGAATGATGAGGTAGATGTAAATTTAGTTTTTTTTGATCACGATAAAAAAAGGTTGCAATACAAGATGGAAATGATCCATAAGCAAAAGCAATATTTAGCATCTACGATTGAAGTCCTTGCATTATATGTTGATTTAAATACTCGAAAAGTCTCAGAATTCGAAGGAGACAAATTAGAAATTATGGATAATTATATTAAAAATAATATAAAAAAGTTTGATAATACTAATCTTAAGTTTTCTTCTAAATTGAAAAAGTAAATAAATTTACTTCCAGCCCGCGTACTGGAAGTAATAATTTATTTATTGTCCTGGCGCTTTGTATGCACCTGATGCAACTTCACTTGCTTTAACAGTAGCTTTATTAAAATCAATAGCTTCTAACATTGTTAAATTTTTAACTGCTCCTGATGCTTCTACTACAAGTTTTACTGCTGCAAAGTCTTCAAACGTTGTAAGTTCATTTACAACTATAAAGTCATATGGACCTCTAACTATATCCATACTATGCATTGTTCCACCCATAGCTTTTGTTAATTGTTCAACTACTGCTTTTCTATCACTTTTAGGATCTTTTAAAAAACCTTGAAAAGCTTTTTCAGTGTAGTTTCCCATTATATATGCCTTCATATGTTACCCCTTTCTTTATTTTAAAAAATATTACAGCAAAATTTATGTCTGTAGAAGTGGTATATTTGTCTAATTATTTTCTATTCGGTCCATTTCTTTAAGTTCGACTTCTAACTTATCTAATTCCTCACCACCTGCCATCATGCTTAAAAGTTTTTCTCTAGATATATCTTTTTTTTGAAATGTTCCCATACTTTTTCCTCGATTTAAAACTGTAAAACTATTTCCAACAGGATAAGCATGATGAACGTTGTGTGTTATTAAAATTACAGCTAAACCTTGCGATGCTGCTTTAACAATATATTTCAGGACCATTGAAGCTTGATGCACACCTAATGCTGACGTTGGTTCATCTAATACTAAAACTTTTGCTCCAAAATAAATTGCTCTAGAAATAGCGAGACATTGTCTTTCACCTCCAGACATCGTACCGACAGCTTGTGATGGGTCTCTCACATCGATACCTATTTGTCCCATTCTTTCTGCAGCTATAGTGTTTGCTTTTTCAATATCAAAAGTTCTGAAAAAAGGTAAACCTTTTTGTGGCTCTCTACCCATAAAAAAATTTCTAGTTACACTCATAAGAGAAACTAATGCTAAATCTTGATAAACAGTACCTATCCCAATATCCAAAGCATCTCGTGGTGAGTCAAAAACTATTTTTTGATCCTCAAAAATAATTTCACCTTCATCAGGCTTATGAACGCCTGCTAAAGTTTTTATCAAAGTAGATTTTCCAGCTCCATTGTCACCAAGTAAGCACATTATTTCGCCTTTTTTAAGTTTCATGGTGACGTCTTTTAAAGCAATTACTTTACCAAAAAATTTACTTATATTATTGAATTGAACTAAATAATCAGACATCACTTAGTCTCCGTAACTTTTTTTCTAATATAATTATTGAATACTACTGCAATTAACATCATTGCGCCTAAAAAAACCTTAAACCAATCAGTATCCACATCTGTATAAAAAATTCCCATTGATACAGTGCCAAAAATAATAGCGCCCAATGCTGCTCCGATGGCAGAGCCATAACCTCCAGTCAAAAGACAACCGCCAACCACGGCAGCTGCTATTGCTTCCAATTCTTTTAAAGTTCCTCTCATAGTATCTGCAGAACCTGCATCTAAAACTTGAATACAAGCAAATATTGTCGATGCCACAGCTGTTCCAATAAATAGACTTATTTTTACTCTTCCAACAGGTACACCAACATTTGTAGCACCAACTTTATCTCCACCTGATGCAAATATCCAATTTCCATATCTAGTTTTCATAAGTATCCAAGTCGCAAATAATGTAAGAGCAATAAACCATATTACTGATGGTGGAATACCTGTAGCTAATGGTGTACCGTCAGTTCTCAGTGCAATTAATTTCATCGATCCTAGCCATGTGAATAACCATTGAAAAGTATCTGTTGCAAACAACCAAGCGATTGGATCATCCTCTATTAAAACTCTTAACCCTGGTACTTGAGTTCTTCCTGTAATTAATCTCGTAATAGCCAAAGTTGCCCCTCTTAAAATGAACAACATTGCAAGAGTTACTATGAAGGATGGAAGACCAGTTTTTACTACCATTATACCATTGAAATAACCAATTAGTACTGCCATAGCAAAAGCAAAAATAATACTCGTCCATAAAGGCCAGCCCCAATAAATTGCAGGTATAGCGATACAGATTCCTGCAAAACCAATCATTGATCCAATTGATAAATCAAACTCTCCACCGATCATTAACATTGCAGCAGCAATAGCAATAATTCCTAAATTAGCTGAAACATCTAAAAAATTTAATGTCCCATAAGCGCTAAACATTCCAGTGTCACCAGCAACTATTCCAAAAAAAATAAAAACTAAAATTGAGCCACCCAAAGCACCAAGCTCTGGTCTGTTTAATAAAACTCTAAGAGGTGAAATTTTTTTAAGTCTTTCATCTTGTCCACTATCTTTTTTAGATTGAATACTCTCTGATTTTACAGACATATAAAAATTATAATTTAAAGATGATTAAAAAAAAGGCCTGACTAACATTAGTCAGGCCTTTAATTCATATTTTTATCTATAACCTTGAGCTGCCCATTTAATTACTTTAGACGCATTGTCAGGAGTTACAAACCCAGGTCCAGTCATTACTACACCTGCTGGCATTGTTCCCCATCTCATATATTGTCCAAAGATAGCTATTGGTAAATATCCTTGTAGATATTGCTGTTGGTCAATTAAAAACTCTACTTTTCCTGCAGCAGCAGCTTTTAACATATTTGGAGACATATCAAATGTTCCTAATCTTACAGAACCAACTTTTCCAGCTGACTCAAGTGCTTTCAATGCTGCTTCACCAGACAATCCAGCACCTAAAGTTAGAATAGTGTCATAGCCACCACCTAATTTTGCAGCAACAGCTTTTTGAATTTCTGTTGGGTCATTTGAAGTACCTAAAATATCAACAGATCCACCAAAACCTTTTTTGAAACCAGCACATCTTCTATCAAGTGCAACGTTTCCTACCTCATGGTTAACACATAATGCTTTTTTTCCACCAGCGGCTTTCATTTTTTGTCCACCACCTACACCTGCTTCAAACTCAGTTTGTCCAACGTGTGCACTAATTCCTAAAGATGCATAATCATCAGATCCAGAGTTCATTGATATTACAGGAATACCAGCAGCAATCGCAGCTTTAACTGATTTTCCTAAAGCAGCAGCATCTGGTAATGTTATCACAATACCTTTCGGTTTTTGTGATACAGCATTATCAATTAATTTTGCCATTTCTACCATGTCGAAAGTAGCTGGTGCTGTGTATTTGCAAGACACTCCCATGTCTTTACATCCAGCATCAACTCCATTTTTAGCAACTGACCAGAAAGGATCATTTGCTTGACCATGAGAAACCACAATTATATCTACAGCTAAAGCAGATACAGACATCATTGCCCATGCAGCTAAAGCTAATATAAAGTTTTTTATTGTTTTCATTATTTTCCTCTAATTAAAGTTAACTTTTAAAAATAAAATCTAATCAAAATATTATTTGGTTGTAAAGCAGACAGGTTGCATTCTACTTATGGTTGATTCAATTAAAGATTAAGTTTTTCAAACTTTTTTGACTGTAAAGATTTTTGAGCTGCATTCGCAATTATCAGAGCTTTTCTTCCCTCTTCAAATCCTGCAAGAGGTTGAATTTTCTTTCTTATAAATTTTGCAAAATCCTTTAGTTGATTTTTATAAGCATCTTTATACCTCTCAATAAAAAAATTAAGCAAAGGAGATTTGTTCGAAGTTGATTGTGCAGAATATAAAGATGTCTCGTTTTGTCTTTTATTTTCTGAAATTAACATACCTTTTGATCCAAATAATTCTATTCTTTGATCATAACCGAAACTACAATGTCTGGAATTAGTTATTATGCACTGAACACCAGCTTTAGATCTAATTATGGTAGATGCTAATTCAAAATCTTTTATTTTATCAAATCTTTTGTCTGATATGTTGCTACCAGAAGCTATTATTTTCGCAGGCTCATCATTACCAAGGTAGAATCTAACAAGATCAAAATCATGGATCATCATATCTCTAAAAATACCACCAGATTCTTTTAGATATTTCATAGTTGGTGGGGCAGGATCACGACTAGTGATAATAATTTTTTCTAA
>CACDAB010000010.1:0-24682 GCA_902550615.1 uncultured Pelagibacteraceae bacterium
TTATTATAAATTTCTCTTCTAAAAATAATTAATGTTGAAATAATTACCAAAGAGGCTCCAAGAAGAGTTTTGATTGTTGGAACTTCACCCCAAATGAAATATCCAAAAATTATTGCAAATAAAAGAGCTAAATATTTTAGAGGAGTTACCAAAGAAACCTCTGAATATTTATATGACTGACCTAACCATAAATTTGCAACGCCTCCAAAAATGCCAACAAAAGATAATAAAATAAAATCCTGTAAATTAGGCATAACCCATCCTTGTGGAATAGTTAAAAAACTCAATAAGGTTATTGATAATGAAAAATAGAATGAAATTAACCAAACTGGTTCTGTGGTCGATAACTGTCTTATTGATATCGCTACATAAGATAGACCAAGACAAAATATTATGGGAAAAATATAATAAATGTTTAGTTCACTTATCCCTGGTTCAGTGATTACTAATATTCCTATAAAACCAACTATAACAGCTAACCATCTATAAATGCCAACTTTTTCACTTAATAAAAAAATTGAAAATATAGTTGTAAAGATTGGAGCAGCAAAAGAAATACTTACCACAGTTGCAAGAGGTAATTTTCTTAAAGCAATAAAAATTGCTACTAAAGCAATTAAACCCGACAAGCACCTTAGGGCATGCAAGCCTGGTCTTTTGGTTTGATAAAAATTGTGAAGTCTATCTCTTGGTATAATGAAAAAATAAAATAGTATTCCAAAAAACCCTCTAAAAAATAAAACCTGTCCAATTGGATAATCGACTGACCACTTGACAATTATATCCATTAGTGAAAATGCACAAACAGACATAAACATGTACAAAAATCCCAATTGATTTTTACTAAGCATACGAATAATTTGTAAATTAATTTAAATCATAATCAATGGAAATAGCAGTTTTAGCACTTGGATGTTTTTGGGGACCTGAAATCAAATTCAGCAAAATTAATGGTGTTATCAAAACTGAAGTTGGCTATTGCGGTGGTAATAGTTCACAAACCACCTATAAAGAAGTTTGTACAGGGAGTACAAATCATGCTGAAGTTGTTAAAATTGATTTTGATGAGAAAGTAATTACTTATGAAGAAATTTTAAAAATTTTTTTTGAAATTCATGACCCAACCACACTAAATTCTCAAGGACCAGATTTTGGTACACAATATAGAAGTGAAATCTTTTATTTAAATGACAATCAAAAAAAAATTGCAGAAGATGTTCTGGACCAGGTCAATAAAAAGTTATCAGGGAAAGTTGTAACAAAAATTTCCCTACTAAAAAACTATTGTATTGCTGAAGAATATCATCAAAAATATTTAGAAAAGAGATAATGTCATTAGTAGAAACTGATTGGCTCGAAAATAACAAAGACAAAGTAAAATTAATTGATTGCTCTTGGCACATGCCACAAACGAAAAGAAATGGTTTTGAAGAGTATAAAACTCAACATATCCCGGAATCCATTTTTTTTGACCTTGATGATAATTCTGACAAAAATACAAATCTTCCACATATGTTGGTGAATAAAAATGAGTGGGAAAAAATAGTGTCAAAGATGGGAATTAAAAATGAGGATATGGTTATTATTTATGATAATTCTGATGTTGTGAGCTCATGTCGCTGTTGGTTTAATTTTATCTATTATGGTCATGATCCTAAACTAGTTCATGTTTTAAATGGGGGTTTAAAAAAATGGCTGGAAGAAAAAAGAAAAGTAACAAATAATTTATCTAAAGTTATGAAGTCAGACTACAAAAGTTTTGAAAATCAGGAATTAGTTAAAAACAAAGATACAATTAATCAAAATATAGAAACTAAAAATTTTAGAGTTGTTGATGCGAGAAGTAAAGAAAGATTTGAAGGTAGAGTTCCTGAGCCTAGAGAGGGATTAAAAAGTGGGAATATTAAAAATTCTGTATGTATACCATTTGGCTCTTGTCTTAATCAAGATAGAACTTTTAAAAATAAACAAGAACTTGAAAAAATTTTTCATTCTTCCCTAAAAAACTTAAATGATAAAAATATTGTCTTTTCATGTGGATCCGGGGTCACCGCGTGTGTTTTGGCACTAGCTTATTCTTTAATAAATGATAAATATCGACCCTGTATTTATGATGGCTCTTGGGCTGAATACGGGTTAATTTAAAAAAATGAAAAGATCAACTAAAACTATATCAATTATTTTAATATTTTTTCTAATCATTGCAGCGGTAATTATTGGTAGAACAATGATTGGAAATCATTTTAAAAAAAAATTTAGTAAAAGACCCCCTCCAGGAATAATTGTCACCGAAGTGGTAAAAAAGGAATTCGCTGAAACAATAGAGACCTTTGGTACTGCAATCTCAAAAAATTCTGAAACTTTTAAAATAAAAAAAGACGATCTTTTTGAAGATTTAAAATTAAAAGACTTTGTTAAAAAAGGAGATGTATTAATCAAGTTGAAAAGTGGAAATATTATAGCTCCATTCAGCGGAGTACTTGGTTATACTGGTCTTACGGAAGATATTCTTGTATCTAATAATATATTCATCATAACATTAGATGATAATTCAACTATTTACTCGGACATTAAAATTCCAGAGAATTATTCGGCATCTATTAAAAAAGGTCTTCCAGTTGACGTAAAATTATCTAGTTTTAAAGATAAAACTTTTTCAGGTGAAGTTGATTTTGTATCGAGCAGGATTAACGCTGATACAAGAAGTATATTATCCAGAATTAAAGTGCAAAATAATGATCTCGAGCTGATCTCAGGATCTCTTTTAGAAGTAAGCGTTAAATTTAATCTAAGAAACTCATTAAGTGTACCTGATACAAGTGTGATGATTGAAGGCGACAAATCCTATGTTTACAAAATAAATGGTGAAAATGTTGCAAATAAAACTGAGGTTAAAACAGGTCTGAGAAGTAATAAAAATATCGAGGTAATTTCTGGATTAAGTGAAGGTGAGATAATCGTTGCTGAAGGATTAAAAAAAGTAAGACCTAGAGGAAAAATAAAACCTATTACAAAATAAATGTTTATTACTGAACTAAGCATAAAAAGACCAGCTGTTTCTTGGGTAATGTCTTTAATCTTAATTATTTTTGGTTTATTTGTCTTTTGGAAATTACCAGTTAGAGAATTACCCAACGGAATACAACCGCCTGTAGTCCAAGTCCAAGTAGATTATAAATCTGCATCAGCATCAATTGTGGATCAAGAAGTTACTCAAGTCGTTGAAGATGTTATTGGGGGTGCTGAAGGCATAAAAAATATAGACTCAAAATCTGAAAATGGAAGAAGTACAATCAACGTAGAGTTTGATACTAGCATTGATTTAGATAATGCTGCGAACGATATAAGAGAGAGAGTTGCGAGAGTTGTAGATAATTTACCATCAGAATCTGATCCTCCTCAAATATTAAAAAGGGCAGCTGGTTTTACTACGACTATGTGGTTGTCGTTATCATCTGCAACTTGGAGTGATCTTGAATTAGGTGACTATGCAGAAAGATATTTAGTGGATCAGTTTTCTAGTATTAAAAATGTTGGAAGGATACTTGTTGGTGGTCTAAGAGAATTAAGTATCAGAGTTTGGATAGATCCAATTAAACTTGCTGCAAATGATTTAACTATTAAGGAAGTCGAACTTGCAATGCGTGGGGAAAATATAAGTCTTCCAGCTGGTACTCTTGAGGCAGATAACATTGACCTAACATTAAATTTAGATAAATCATACAATGATATAAATTCGATTAAACAGTTACCAATAAAAAAAACGAATAATAAAGTAATTTTGTTATCTGATGTTGCTGATATTGAATTTGGACCCGTTTCAGAAAAAACACTTTTTAAAGCTCAAACAAAAGATCAGGTTAATTTAAGGACAGTTGGTATTGGTATATATGCGAGAAGTGGAGCTTCAACAGTCGAACTTTCGAATGAAATCAAAAAAAAGATAGTGGAAGTTAAAAAATCTTTACCAAGTGAATTAGATTTAAGAGTTTCATTTAATAGAGCAAACTACGTGGAGGCTGCTATTGAAGAGGTATATAAAACCCTTTTGATTGCTTTTGTATTAGTAGTACTAATAATTTATTTATTTCTCGGGAATCTTAAAGCTGTAGTCGTTCCAGCAATCGCTCTCCCAGTAAGCTTAATAGCATCTTTTTTAGGTCTTTATATTTTTGGGTTATCCATAAATATATTTGTTCTTTTAAGTTTTATTTTAGCGATTGGAATAATTACTGATGACTCGGTGATTATGACTGATGCAATATATCGAAGAATTGAAAATGGAGAAACTCCACTAGTTGCTGCTTATAAAGGATCTAAACAAATTTCATTTGCAATCATAGCGACAACATTAATTTTAGTAGCTGTATTTTTACCACTAATATTTATCGAGGGAATATCAGGAACATTATTTAGAGAAACAGCAATTGCATTATCATTTTCAATAGTTGTTTCATCATTTGTTGCTCTTACCTTGTCGCCAATGCTCGCAAGTAAATTTTTAAATAAAAATACTTCAAAGAGGATTTTTATTCAAAAATTTGAAAAAATATTTTTAGGATTTTCAAAATTTTATAAAGAGACTTTAGATGTAATTGCTCACAAAACAAAATCAGTAGTTTTTTTTATTATATTTATAATTATTTGCTCTGTATTATTGTTTAGTTTTTCTAAAAAAGAATTATTGCCAATGGAAGATCGTGGTGCTTATTTAATTATTGGCGCAACGGATGAAGGAAGCTCTTTTGAGTACACACAAGAACAGGCACAAAAAGTCGAAGCTAGATTAATTCCACTTTTACAAGCTGAAGATAGTCCATACTCAAGATTTATTATGAGAGTACCTGGTTTTGGTAGTTCTGCAAACTCATATAATAGTTTTATCATAATTGCACTTTTAGATGACTGGAAAAATAGGAAAAAAGGACAACAAGTTGTTTTAAGAGAGGCTATTGGAAAAATTGTTACATTACCTCAAGCTCTTGCATTTCCAATATCTCCACAATCAATCAGGGTATCTAATTATAATAAGCCAGTACAAATGGTTATTTATGGAAGTACCTATGAGGAACTTGAAGAAATTCAAAAAAGAGTAATTAGAAAATTAAGGTCTAACAAAAGTCTCTCAAGAATTGAGTCTGATTACAATCGAAACAAACCTCAAGTGAAATTAGTTATCAATAAAAATAAAGCTAAAGATTTAGGTGTTTCAACAAAAGCAATAGGAGAAACACTTGAAACCCTTTATGGCGGAAAAAAAATTACAACTTTCAATAAATTAGGTAAAGAATACCCAATTGTAGTTCAGCAATATTTATCCGATAGGAGGAATAAAGAAGGAGTTTCTAAAATATTTGTTCGTTCTGAAACAAATGGAAAACTAATCTCTTTATCAAATTTAGTTAGTTTTAAAGAGGAGGGTTCAGCAAAACAACTTGCAAGGTACAATAGACAACGAGCAGTCACGATATCTGCAAATATTAATGAAGGATACACCTTAACCGAGGCGATAAAATTCTTTGAGAATATCATGGCAGATATAGCTCCAAAAAATCAAATTACCTGGAAAGGTAAATCAGAGGAAATTAAAGAGACTAGTAATGAGTTATTTATAATTTTTGCTCTCGCATTGCTCACAGCTTACTTGGTGATGGCAGCAACATTTAACTCATTCATTCATCCATTCATTATAGTTTTAACTGTTCCTTTGGCAATTTTTGGTGGTTTAGTATTTATTTTATTTTTGAATAGTTCAGTTAATATTTTTTCTCAGATCGCTTTGATAATTCTTATTGGTATCTCGACTAAAAATAGTATTTTAATTGTTGATTATGCCAATCGAATAAGGACTACAGGAAAAAGTATTGAAATAGCTGTGAAAGAGGCTTGTTCAGTAAGATTTAGACCTATCATTATGACATCATTAAGTACAATGATCGCAATGATACCTTTGGTTATAGGGAATATTGGCCCAGGTGCAGGTGAAGGATCAAGATTAGCTGTGGGAGCAACCATCTTGGGTGGTATGATAATTTCAACTTTTTTCACATTATACGTTACTCCATCTATGTATTTAGCTTTGGCAAAGAACACTAAAAGGATTGATGTAATAGACCTAGAGTTAAAAAAAGAACTTTCTAAAAAATAATATATTTATTTTTATTTAAAGAATTGCTGCAACTTAATAATTGTTTTTTATAAATATTAGATTGTTTCTCTACTTTTTTAGCTAATCCAATAACTTTTTTATTTTTTTTATAATGCTTAAAATTTCCCCAACCCTCATGATAGGCTAAATATTGTTTAAAAGCATCTTGTTTGGAAATTTTTAAAATAGTTTCTGATTTGCTGGTGTACCAACCAATAAAATCAACACTATCTTTAAATCTAACTCTTGTTGCTAACTTATTTCCTGTTTCTTTTTTATATTGCTCCCAAGTCCCTTTGACTGCCTGAGAATATCCAAATGAACTTGATGGGCGTTTATAAGGAATTACTTTAAATATTTTTTGTCTAGCTGGCTTAGCTAACCAGTCAAAATCTGACTCCATTTTTATTATAGCTAATTGAATATAAATAGGAGTACCCCATTTTTGCTCTGTTTTTTTTGCATACTTATACCAGAGATAACGCTCATTAAATATTGAACAACTATTTGAAGTATTTGATGGAATTGATGAACATCCTGTTAAAAAAAAAATTAATAATATAATAAATTTATTTTTTAGTAGTCCCATATTTATTTATAAGACTCTTAACAAAAATTACAACTACCACCCCTAATAAATTTCCAAACAGATCTGACCACTGAAAACTCCTTTCAGGAATTACTATATGAAATACTTCTAATAGAATTGAGATTACTAAAAGATAATATAAAACTTGTTTTAATTTTTCTGAATTTAAAAAAATCAAATATCCTAAAATAGTAACTAATCCAAAAGCGTAAAAATGGTTAGATGATATTATAAAATCTGATGTAATTTGTGGTTGAACTTTACAATTATCAAAAAAAATACATCCCAATAAACTTCCAGGGAATAAATATAAGACGATTAATAATAAATTAATTGCATAAAAAAATATTTTAAATTTTGAAAAAAAATTTATCATTAAATTTGATAGTTTTATTTATAAATTTAATTTAAAGATAATTATATGAGTTTTTTAATATTAGTAAGGCATGGACAAAGTACTTGGAATTTAGAGAAAAAATTTACTGGTTGGGTGGATGTTGATTTGACCGAAAAAGGTATATTGGAGGCAAAAAAAGCAGGATCCTTATTGAAAAACAAAAACATCAAAATTGATTTTTATTACACTTCTCTTCAATTAAGAGCAAATAACACGCTTAAAATAATTCAACAAGAATTAGATGATAAAAAAAATTTTACTAGAGCTTGGCAATTAAATGAGAGACATTACGGAGCACTAACTGGTTTGAATAAAATTGAAATGAGTAAAAAAATTGGTGAAAATAAAATTCATGAGTTTAGAAGATCATGGGATCTAAGACCAGATCCGCTAAAAAAGGAAAGTCCATATCATCCACTTAATATTGATGCTTATAAACAAATTCCAAGAGAATTATTACCTAACACTGAGTCTTTAAAAGACACTTATGAAAGAGTTATAAATTTTTTTGAAAAACACGTAAAAGAAAATTTAAAAAATAGTAATGTTTTGATATCTGCACACGGAAACTCTATTAGGGCTCTATGTAAGAATTTATTTAATTTAGATAATAAACAAATTTCAAATTTGGAAATACCCACTGGAAACCCAATGCTGATAGAATTTAAAGAAAATTTTACAATAGCGAAATGTGAATATCTTGATAAGGAAAGAGCTAAAGACCTTTTAGTTTTTTGAAGACATCTAAATTTGTTAAATGATAAAATTTTTTTTTACTTTGAAAACCATTTAATTTATTTTCTTTTAGTAAATTGTTCCATATTTTTGTAATAGAAAAATTTGAGACTCTATATTCTTTAAATAAACTTTTGTTCAGAATTTGACAACCAATATATATCAAATCGTTTTTTTCATTTTTTTTTATCAAATTATTTTCCAATGTGAAATCACCTAAAAAATTTTTATCGAAACTCAATTCTTTATTTGATAACAGAAGAATATTATCTAATTTATTAGAAAAATAAAAATTCTGCATTTGAGTGATTTCATTAAGATAATCTTTGTGCCACAAAGTATCAGGGTTTAAAATTATAAAATCGTTATCATCTGCATAATTGATCAAATTTAATATTCCTCCACCTGTATTAAGTATCTCATTTTTCTCTTTGATTATTTGAATATTTATTGGAAACTTTTTATTTTCAATAAATTTTGAGATTTGGTCACCTAAATGAAATGTGTTAATAAAAATTTTTTGAACACCCAATTTCAAAGTTAAATTTATGCAGACTTCTAACATTGTTTTATCATTTAATTTCAAAAGAGGTTTAGGTGTCTTTAAAGTAAGTGGATTTAACCTCGATCCGAAGCCTGCGCATAATATCAAAGCTGTTTTAATTCTCATTTAATCTTTTTAAAATTTTGACTTAATAAATTTTTTAAATCAATGAATGTCCGATTTTGATCAATTCGCATATTAATCAGTTGCCATGTATAAGGAATAAATCTTAAGTAATTTTTTTTTCGATCCCTGAGTGCTAGGCGGGTAAATATTCCAATAATTTTAAGATTTCTTAAAACTGATAATATTTCAAAATCATTCTTGAATTTTTTAATATCCAAGTTTTTTTGTTTTTTTGTATAAAACTTAAAAATTTTCTCCTTAAAAGAGTAAGAAGTTTTTAGTCTCACATCATCTATTAAAGAAGCTAAATCATAAGCTTTGTTACCAATTAATGCGTCCTGACTATCAACAAGACCTATTTGGTTTTTAACTGACATTAAATTTGAAACATGAAAATCTCTGTGGACGAAAATATTATCTTTTAATTTTAATTTCAAAGTTAATTCTTTAATAATCTTTTTAAATTTTTTACAAAATCTTTTTTTCCTTAATTTTGATAAATTATTTTTTGCATACCAATCACAAAATAAATTTGCTTCATTTATTAAAATTTTTTTATCATATTTTGGAATTATATAATTTTGATTTCTAAAATTTTTTACTTTTCTATGTTTTATAGACTGTATTTGTATTAACAATTTAATTATTCGATTAAAATAGCTTAGTTTATTTTTGCCCTTTTTTTTTAATGTTTTGAAAATAGTTTCATTTCCAAAATCTTCTATTTCAATGAAATTTTTATCATATCTCTGGGTATATAATCGTGGTGCTAAAATTTTGTTCTTGTTTAAAATTTTATTTATTGCATCGTATACAAGTAAATTTTTAAATTTTTCTTTTTTGGCATGAACAACGATAGAGGATTTACCATTTACTTTTTTTCTAAAAAAACTTCTAAAAGATGCATCCCCCTTTATTTTTATTAATTTTGGCATTCAGGAATAAAAGCTATAAACCTTTAATTTGCACAGATCTAGTTTTGTGATCTTTTCCATACTCGAAAACTAATTCTATCAAATTTTTTGGTTTTTCTTTAATTATTTGTGGCCATTCTACTAAAGTAATTGTGTTTTTATTATCCTCAAATAAATCTAAATTTTTAATTTCCTCGGTAGATTTTAATCTAAATAGATCATAATGATTTATCTTGAAATCATTTATTTGATACTCATTTAACAAATTAAAAGTGGGACTAGTAACTTCTGTTATCTCCAATTTATTAAGTTTTTGAAATTGATTAATAAGATATCTAATAAAAGTAGTTTTTCCTACTCCGATTTCACCATATAAAAAAATAAAGCATCCGGGCTTGATTTTTTTTAAAAATGTACTGGCGAGTTCTTCTGTTTCTTTTTCTGAAGATAAATCTATTTTATCACTTTTAATAGCGGTAGGCATTCGGTTTAAATGGACCTTCGACTCCGACACTTATATAGTCCGCCTGTTCTTTTGATAATTTGGTTAATTTTGCTCCAACTTTCTTAAGATGAAGTGTGGCAACCTTCTCATCTAAATGTTTTGGTAAAACATAAACTTTATTCTCATAGTTTTTATGATTATTCCAAAGCTCTATCTGTGCAATCACTTGGTTAGTAAACGATGCGCTCATTACAAAACTTGGATGACCTGTGGCACAACCTAAATTAACTAATCTACCTTCTGCTAATAAAATAATCCTTTTTTTACTTGGTAATTCTATCTCGTGAACTTGAGGCTTTACTTCAGTCCATTTATAATTTTTCAAAGCTTCAACTTGGATTTCGTTATCAAAGTGTCCTATGTTACACAAAATTGCTCTATCTTTCATTTCTCTCATATGATCAGCTGTAACAATATCTTTATTACCAGTTGCTGTAACGACGATGTCAGCTTTGCTAATTGCCTCTTCCATCAGAACCACTTCATAACCCTCCATTGCAGCTTGTAATGCACAAATTGGATCAGCCTCTGTAACTAATACTCTAGCACCGCTTTGTCTTAAAGATGCAGCACTTCCTTTACCAACATCTCCAAATCCAGCTACTATAGCAATTTTTCCAGACATCATAACATCTGTAGCTCTTCTTATGCCATCAACTAAACTTTCTCTACATCCATAAAGATTGTCAAATTTAGATTTAGTTACAGAATCATTTACGTTTATTGCAGGCACTAACAAAGTTTTATCTTTTTCCATTTTATTGAGAGCTTTAATGCCTGTTGTTGTCTCCTCTGAAACACCTTTCACATTTTTAAGTAATTCTTTGTACTCTTGATGCATCATTGCAGTGAGATCTCCTCCATCATCTAAAAGCATGTTAGGCGCCCAATCTTTTTTACCCTCAATCGTTTGTTTAATACACCAAATATATTCCTCTTCAGTTTCTCCCTTCCAGGCATATACTGGAATGCCAGCTTTGGCGATTGCAGCCGCTGCATGATCTTGAGTTGAAAAAATGTTACATGATGACCATCTTACCTCTGCACCTAAAGCAACAAGTGTTTCAATTAAAACGGCTGTTTGAATAGTCATGTGCAGACATCCAATAATTTTTGCTCCTTTTAGCGGTGACTTTCCAGAGTATTCTTCTCTTAAAGCCATCAAGCCAGGCATTTCACTCTCTGCTATTGAAATTTCTTTTCTTCCAAATTCAGCTTGCGTCAAATCTTTTACTTTGAAATCTTCCATGGTGCGTCTTCTAACAATAAAGAATTAATTAATCAATAGAACTCTTTAAGCATTTGGAAATATAATTTCCATACTTGCTCCTTTTCTGTCCAATCTGTTAGATGCTCTTATTGTAGCATTATGTAAATCGACTAAATTTTTAACAATATTTAAACCGAGTCCTGAATGTTGTCCAAATTTATCAGGTCTATTACTATAAAATCTTTTAAATATTTTATTAGTATCTTTTTCTTTGAATCCCTGTCCCTCATCCAAAATATTGATTGAAACTTTGTCATTTTCTAATTTTGAAACCTTTACAATTACATCTTTATTATCACCACTGAAAGATATTGCGTTATCCAAAAGATTAGCAACTATTTGTTCAATTCTATTTTCTATTCCATTTATCAAATATTTGTTTTTTCCATCGTTCAAATAAGAAATATTTATTCCTCTTTTTAATTTATAAATATTATTAAAATCATCTACTACTGATTTAATAATTGGCTCGATATCAAGTTTTTTAATTTTTTCTTTACTTAACGCAACTTCATCTTTTAACATTTGTGAATAATCTGTAATCAATCTTTCAATTCTTTGAACATCGTGGCTCAAAATATCAATTAATTTAATCCTTTGCTCAACATCAGTCGTATCATGTAAAATTTCAGAAGCACTTTTGAGAGATGCTAGTGGATTTCTTATTTCATGAACTAAATCTGTTGAAAAATTTTCAGCATGTGAAATCCTTTTAGTTAATTCATTTGTCATATCATCTAGCGATTTTGAGAGTAATCCTAGTTCATCATTCCTTTTTTTTAAAATATCAAGATTAGTAACTTTTGATTCTTTATTTCTGATTGTTTCCGTATACGTTACTAAATTTTTGATTGGTTTTAGGAAATATCTATTTAAAACAAAGGAGAAAATCAATATTACTAAGCCAATAGCCAGAGCTGTTCTAATTACAAATGTCTTTCTTTCATCTATAGCTGCTTTAACATCATTTGCATTTTCTGTAATAGCTAAATAGCCAATGTTTTCACCTTTTTGCATTACATTTTTAATTGTTGTCAACTTAAATTTATTGAACTCCTCCTGGGTAAAAGTAAAAGGCGTTCCAAAATTTTTAGAGGATGCATAATTTAAAAGTACATCATTAAGAGAAACAACGTTATTATTTCCAACATCAATATTTTTTTTCTCAGTGATTTCTTTAGTTTTTTTTTCAGTTAACACTTCAAATTCAACAATATCTAATCTTTGTGAAAACGATCTAGGATCAAGATCTAAGGTATCTGTATCACCAATTAAGTTTAGTTGATTATCGAAAAATATCACTCTATCTAAATTTTGAAAAAGAAATCTTGTGGAAAAAAGAAATTTCCTAATATCATCTTCTACAAATTCGACATTTAGTCTTGTCAAATTATCAATTGTATTATTAATCACTTCAATGTGATTAGATGATTTTTTTTTTATTAAATTTGGTTGAACATTTTTTAAGTAAATAAAAAGAAAAATTCCGATAATTGTAAAAAAAATAAAATTAATAAATAAAAATTTTTTTAATATAGATAAGTTTTTAAGAAGGTTGCTTAACATCAGCTAACATTCCACCTATATCCACTTCCATATCTAGTTTCTATAGCTGAAAATTCAGGGTCAACCTTTTTAAATTTTTTTCTTATTCTTTTCACATGACTATCTATTGTTCTGTCCTCTATATCGGTATCTTCTCTATAGGCTATATCCATCAACTGAGCTCTTTCTTTGATTATACCTGGTCTTTTTGCTAATTCCTTAACTAATAAAAATTCGGTCGTTGTAAGTTTATCTGGCAATTGTTTACCATTCCATTCACACTCTAATTGTGAAGGATCTAGTTTTAATTTACCATGAGATATTATACTTTTGTTTTCCTCTATAATTTCTTTTGAATCTTTCTTTCTAAGTTGCACTCTTATTCTCTCAATCAACACTTTAATTGAAAAGCCTCCAGATTTTTTTATGAAATCATCTGCTCCTAACTTCAATCCAAGCAATTCATCAATTTCATCATCTTTAGAGGTCAAAAAAATAACCGGTAATGAAGTTTTTTTTCTTAGCTTTTTAAGTAGTTCTTCTCCATCCATTTTTGGCATTTTAATATCAACGATTGCAAGATCCGGTGGGGTTCTTGTTAAGCCAATTAAAGCGCTTTCCCCATCAATATATGTTTGAACTTTAAATCCCTCTTTCTCTAAAGCTATACTCAGACTTGTTAAAATATTTCTATCATCGTCGACAAGTGCAATTGTTTGTTTCTGCATACTCAACTATAAAAATACTAAATTGTTCTAATTTGGGCAATTAAATTAATGAAGTGTACCCCAATTTTCTCCGGTATTTAGATCAACTGTTAAAGGTATGGAAAAAGAATGCTGTTCGCTCTTAACAACACTAGACATTTCATCAATTATAATTTTACTGATTCTTTTTGCTTCTTCTTTGGGAGTTTCAAAAATTAACTCGTCATGGATTTGCAACAACATTTTTGTATTTTGATTTTTTTGATCATTTAATTTTTTATCAAGTCTTATCATGGCTAATCTCATTATTTCTGCGGCTGAACCTTGAATTGGAGCATTAATTGCTGCGCGCTCTTGGAAATTTCTAATATTATAGTTTTTATCATTGATATTAATAAAATGTGATCGTCTTCCAAAAATATTATTCACAAATCCACTTTTTCTACAAAACTTTATTGTTCGGTCCATATAAATTTTAATTTCAGGAAATTTCAAAAAATAAGCATTAAGGAATTCCTCAGCTTCATGATTTGTGACATTAATTTGTTTTGCTAATCCATATTGTGAAATCCCATATATTATTCCAAAATTTATAGCTTTAGCTTTTCTTCTCTGATCTTGATTTACTTTTTTTATATCAACATTAAAAATTTGACTAGCTGTGAGTGAATGAATATCTTCGTTGTTTTTAAAAGCTTTTTTTAATCCTTTCACGTCAGCCAAATCAGCTAAAATTCTCATCTCAATTTGATTATAATCTGCAGAAATTAAAACATGATCTTTTTTGGCTATAAATGCTTTACGAATATCTTTACCATCCTCAGATTTAATCGGAATATTTTGTAAGTTTGGATCGCTTGATGCTAATCTGCCAGTTGTAGTAGCTGCCAATAAAAAAGAGGTATGAACTCTTTGTGTGTTAGGATTGATATGTTCCGGCAAGGAATCTGAGTAGGTATTTTTCAATTTAGATACCTGTCTCCAATCTAATACTAATTGGGGAAACCTATGACCTTTAAATGCTAAATCTTCTAAAACCGAGGCACTTGTTGCAAAACTCCCTTTTTTTGTTTTTTTTAAATCTGCAATTTTAAGATCATTATACAATATTTCTCCCAGTTGTTTTGGCGATGCAATATTAAATTCCTTTTTAGATATTTTAAAAACTTCATTTTGAATTTTAATAATCTTTTTTTCAAATTTAGTGGATAATGATTTTAAAAATTTATTATCTATTTTAACTCCCTCAATTTCCATATAGGCAAGAATTTTTAATAAAGGTTTTTCAAATATCTCATAAATATTTATCATTTTTTCATCCTTTAAACTTTTTTGAAATTTTTTGTATAATCTAAATGTGATATCAGCATCTTCGGCTGCATAATCTTTGGCTTTTTCAACATCTACTTCACTGAAATTAATTTCCTTTTTTCCAGTCCCAACTAAATCTTTAAAAGGAATTGTTTTATGGTTTAAATGAATTTCCGACAATGTATCCATATTATGTCTATTTTTTCCTGCATCAAGAACATAGGACATCAGCATGGTATCTTCCATTGAAGTCATATTAATTCCGTGTTTAAAAAAAACTATAAAATCAAATTTTATATTTTGACCTATTTTTTTGATACTAGGATCCTCAAGTAAAGGTTTTAATTTTTTTAAAACTAAATCTTTTTCGATGCATTTATTAGATTTATGACCGATAGGAATATAACAAGCTTTTCCAATTTTTGAGCTTAATGAAACACCAACTAGATCCGCCTGATGAGGGTCTAATGAATTTGTCTCAGTATCTACTGCAACTTCACCTAACTCCTCAGCTTCAGTTATCCAGTTGTCGATTTGTTCCAAATTTTCAATTAGATAATATTCTTTTTTATTGATTGCTTTTTGATTTTTTTCAATTTTAACATCGTTTTTGATACTTGTTAAATTTGGTTCTCCATATGCAGAGATAGCTGAACTCAACAATCTATTAAATTCCATCTCCCTCAAAAATTTATAGAGTTTATCTTTATCAATACTTTTTAACTCAAGATCAGTTAGGTTTATATTTACTGGAGCATCACTTTTTAATGTCACTAGTTTTTTACTTATTAAAGCCTTATCTTTATTCTCAATAAGTGTTTCTCTTCTTTTGTTTTGTTTAATTTCATGAGCAGATTTTAAAAGTTTTTCAAGGTCTCCATATTTATTAATTAATTCTGCAGCTGTTTTAACACCAATTCCAGGAACTCCTGGTACATTATCACTGCTATCACCGGCTAAAGCCTGAACATCAATTACCTTACTTGCGCCTACACCAAATTTATTTTTTATATCTTCTTCTGAAATAAACTTATTTTTCATCGGATCATAAATTCGAACATTTTTTTTATATAATTGCATTAAATCCTTATCTGAAGACACTATTGTTGCTTTTGCACCTTCTTTTAAAATCATTTCAACGTACGTTGCAATTAAGTCATCGGCTTCATAATTTATCAATTCCAATGAAGGTAAATTAAAAGCTAATACTGATTTTCTGATATAATCAAATTGAGGAGCTAAATCATCAGGTGCTTCAGCTCTATTAGCTTTATAATCACTATAAATTTCGTTTCTGAAAGTTTTTCTAGCAGAGTCAAATATAACTGCAAAATGTGTTGGTTTTTGTAAATTTTGATTTGACTTTGAGTCCTCTAGAAGTTTAAAAAGCATACTGCAAAAACCACTCACTGCACCCGTCGGTAATCCATCACTTTTACGCGTTAATGGTGGTAACGCATAATACGCTCTAAAAATGTAACCTGATCCATCAATTAAATAAAAATGATCTGTTTTTTTAATTTTTCCCATTAGAAATTAATATAGATTATAGACAGAAATAAGAGTATTATTTTTTATGGAACTTATAAAGCAAAATACACAAGCCAAAATAATTAAATCAATACTTGTAATTTTTTTAGGTTCTGTGTTACTTGCTGTCTCAGCAAAAATTAAAATTCCTTTCTATCCAGTTCCAATGACAATGCAAACTTTTGTAGTTCTTTTTATTGGAATAAGCTTTGGATATAAAATAGGTGTTGCGACAATTGGTTTATATTTAATTGAAGGAATTGCAGGTCTTCCCGTGTTTTCAAACTCCCCGGAAAGAGGAATAGGTTTAGCTTATTTTACAGGTCCAACAATGGGCTATCTAGTTGGATTTATTTCAGCTTGTTTTTTAGCTTCTTTTGTAAAATTAAAAGATAATTTTTTAATCATTTTCTCAAAACTTATACTTGCAGTATCAACAATCTATATTTTTGGTATTTTGTGGTTAGGGACACTAATCGGATGGGACAAACCTATATTCGATTTGGGTGTTAAGCCTTTTCTATTAGCTGAAATATTTAAGATAGCTTTACTTGTGCTTATTGCTAAGAAAATTTTTAAATTTAGAAAACTTATTTAGGTGATCTTTTAGATAAAATTCTTTGAAGAGTTCTTCGGTGCATTTTTAGTCTTCTTGCTGTCTCTGAAACATTTCTATTACACAATTCAAAAACTCTGTGTATATGTTCCCATTTCACTCTATCTGCTGACATTGGATTTTCAGGTGGAGCCGCTTTTTTAGCAGGATCAGCTAAAAGAGCTTTTTCAACATCATCTGCATCTGCAGGTTTAGCCAAATAATCGATTGCACCCTCTTTTATCGCTGCAACAGCAGTTGGAATATTTCCATATCCTGTTAACATTATTATTCTACTTTCAGGATTAGAGGTTTGTATTTGTTTTACAACTTCCAAACCATTACCATCACCCAACCTCAAATCAACAACAGCGAATCCTGGTTTTTTTGCTTTGACTGCATCAATTCCTTTTTGCACACCTTCAGCTTGAATAACTTCAAAACCCTTTTTTTCCATGGCCCTAGCCAATCTTTCTCTAAATGGATTGTCATCATCAACAATTAATAGTGATTTATTGTTGAAATCAGCTAAATTTTGTAATGCGCCTTCATTTTTCATGATACCAATATGGTAATTTTTTTCCTCAATTCAATAGGTCATTATTTGCTTTACATTAGGTAATTATTGAATTAATTGCTCGATTCATTAAAGTTTTTTAAATAAAAAGACTTTTTTTTGTTAAATTTTTTTTGGGGGGCATGAAAAATGCAAAAATTTAAGTCGGTTGAAGAATTAGTTAATCAACTGAGACCAGACAAACCGGTTTATTGTATTAGAAAGAAATCAATTCTTTCAGCTTCCAAATTTTTTCAAAAAAACTTTCCAGGAAAAATTCTATATGCTGTCAAAACAAATCCTCATCCTGAGGTAATCAAAACTTTATTAAAAAGCGGTATTAATCAATTTGATGTTGCCTCAGTGGAAGAGATAAAAGCAGTAAGAAAATTTAATCAAGTATCTAAGTGTTCTTTCATGCACACAATTAAAAGTAGAGAAGATATAAGTGAAGCATACTTCAAATATGGAGTCAAAACATTTGCACTTGATACTAAAGATGAATTGATAAAAATTATTGAAAGTACAAGCAATGCAAAAGATTTAGAATTATTTGTAAGGGTGGCTGTATCAAATGAACATGCTGAAATTGACTTATCAAAAAAATTTGGTGCTATAAATTCAGAAGCGGCAGGACTTTTAAGATTAGTAAAACAACATTCAAAAAAAATTGGATTAAGTTTTCATGTAGGATCGCAATGTATGCATCCAATTTCATACTCAAAAGGAATTTCTGAAATTGCAAATATAATAAAGAAAACAAAAATTGTTCCTGATTATTTAAATATAGGAGGCGGCTTTCCAACTATCTATCCAGATTTAATTCCACCCTCTTTAGAGAGTTATTTTGATGAAATTAAGAAAGGTTTAGAAAATTTAAAGATTGAAAATTTACCAGAAATAATTTGTGAACCAGGTAGAGCTTTAGTTGCTGAAAGTGGTTCAACTATAGTTCGGGTTAACTTAAGAAAAAAACAAAAACTTTATATAAATGATGGAACTTATGGAACACTTTTTGATGCAGGAACACCAAATATTGTGTTTCCATCTAAAATGATAAAAGATAATTCAAACAAAATTATTTCAAAAAAATTAACTGCATTTGATTTTTATGGACCAACATGTGACAGCATGGATTACATGAAAGGTCCTTTTCTTTTACCTAATAATATTAAAGAAAATGATTATATAGAACTTGGTCAATTAGGTTCGTACGGCCTAACCTTTAGAACACAGTTTAATGGTTTCTATTCTGATAAAATTTATGAAGTTGAAGATAATGCTATAATGAGCCTCTATAACAAAGACAGCAACAAAGATACTTTAGTTGCTTAATGTCAAAAAATAAAAATCTAGGACATAATAGTAAAAAAGACTTTCTTAAAAATCCAGTTGAACATATAGATATTACATCTTTTGACTCTAGAAAAATTATTTCATCAATGGAGAAAATGTCATTTGTGTCTAGAGAAACTGCAAATGCAGCAAACATCTATAATGAAATGTTAAAAGATAAAGATTGTACAATTTTTCTAACTTTAGCCGGTTCGACCTCAGCAGCTGGTTGTATGAATATTTACAAAGATTTAGTCAAATACAATATGGTAGATGCAATCGTTGCAACTGGTGCTTCGATAATTGATATGGATTTTTTTGAGGCATTAGGATTTAAGCATTATCAAGGCTCTCAATTTCAAGATGACACTGAACTTAGAAAAAATTATATTGATAGAATATACGATACGTACATCGACGAAGATGAATTACAAATTTGTGATAAGAAAATTTGTGAAATAGCTGATAACTTGGAGCCTAGAAGCTATACCTCTAGAGAATTTATTCACGAAATGGGAAAATATCTTAAAAAAAACTCAGTAAAGAAAGACTCTTTAATTGAAACTGCCTTTGATCACAATGTGCCTATATTCTGTCCTGCTTTTACAGACTCTAGCGCTGGTTTTGGTTTAGTAATTCATCAAGAAAATAACCCGAAATCTCATATTACAATAGACTCTATAAGAGAATTTCGAGAATTAACTGAAATAAAAATTAAATCAAAAGGTTCTGGATTATTTATGATAGGTGGCGGAGTACCAAAAAATTTTATTCAGGACACAGTCATATGTGCTGAGCTTTTAGGTAAAGATGTTGAAATGCATAAATATGCTGTGCAAATTACTGTGGCAGACTCAAGAGATGGTGCGTGTAGCAGTTCAACTTTAAAAGAGGCAAGTTCATGGGGTAAAGTTGATGTCACGAAAGAACAAATGGTTTTTGCTGAGGCAACAAGTGTATTACCTTTGATTGCAAGTGATGCATATCATAAAGGTGAATGGAAAAATAGAGATAGAAAAAACTTTTCAGAAATTTTTAAATAAGAATGAAAAAAAAAACCACCATCGGTTTAATTCAAATTAAAGTTTCAAACAATCCAATTACAAATATTGAAAATTCCATTAAAAAAATAAAAGAAGCAGCAAAGAAAAATGCAAAGATTATCTGTTTACCAGAATTATTTCTTTCTCCATATTTTTGCCAAACTGAAAATTATTCAAAATTTAAACTTGCGGAAAAAATACCTGGTCCAATAACTAATACATATTGCAAGCTTGCAAAAGAACTTTCTGTTATATTAATGATTTCACTTTTTGAAAAAAAATTAACTGGCTTTTATCATAATACTAGTATTGTTATCAACGAGAAAGGTAAAATAATTTCTAAGTATAGAAAAATGCATATTCCAGATGACCCTGGTTATTACGAAAAATTTTATTTTTCTCCTGGTGATTTAGGTTTTAAATCAACAAAAACAATATATGGAAAAATTGGTTCGCTAATTTGTTGGGACCAATGGTTTCCTGAAGCGGCTAGGCTAACCGCTCTTAAGGGGGCAGAAATTTTATTTTATCCTACAGCTATAGGGTGGCATCCTAAAGAAAAGAAAAAATTTGGAAAAGCACAACTAAATGCATGGATTACAATGCAAAGATCCCATGCTGTAGCTAATGGAGTTTATGTAGCTGCAATTAATAGAATAGGTTTTGAAAAAATAAAAAATAGAAAAATCCAATTTTGGGGTAATTCTATAATTATTGATCCATATGGAAATGTTTTAAGACAATCACATTTTAATAGAGAAGAAACAATAATTTGTGATATAGATTTTAAGAAAATTGAAGATGCTAGACAGCATTGGCCTTTTTTAAGAGATAGAAGAATTGATTACTATAAAGGTTTGCTCAAAAACCCTAAAGATGAGTAAAAAACTTACTCTAAAGGGTTTTCGGATGCCAGGGGAGTGGGAAACACAAAAATCAGTATGGTTGATTTGGCCCTACAATGAAAAAGATTGGCCAAAATTATTTAAAAAAATTCCAGATGTTGTTGGTAAAATTTCTGCATGTTTATCGATAAATCAAAATGTAAACCTAATTATTAGAAATTTAAAAGATATTTCAAGAATAAAAAAAATAATAAAAAAGTTTAAAAGTAAAATATCAAATATAAAATTTCACTCAATAAAATCAGATAGGATTTGGATTAGAGACTCTGGTCCAATATTTTTAATAAACAAAAAAACTAAAAATAAAATTATTCTAAATTTTAAATTTAATGGTTGGTCTAAATATAAAGACTTTCAAAAAGATGATAAATTAAACCTAAAAATCTCCAAAATAACAAAAATAAAAAGGGTTGAACCTGTAATTAAAGTAAAAAATAAATTTAAAAAAATTGTTCTAGAAGGAGGCTCCGTAGATGTTAATGGTAAAGGAACTATAATTTTAACTAAAGAGTGTTTATTAAGTAAAGTGCAGGAAAGAAATCCAGGGGTAACAAAATTAAAGCTAGAGAATGCTTTGAAAGATTATTTGAATGTATCAAATTTCATTTGGTTAAATAGAGGTATTGATGGTGATGATACACACGGCCATGTAGATGATATTACAAGATTTGTATCCCAGAACACTATTATGACAGCTATTGAAAATAATAGAAAAGATAAAAATTATAAAAGATTAAAAGAAAATTTGAAAATATTGAAAAAATCAAAAATAGAAAATGGAAAAAAGTTAAAAATTATCAAAATTCCAATGCCAAAACCTATTTATATTGACAATATAAAAGTTCCTGCCAGTTATCTCAATTTCTACATTGCTAATAAAATTGTGCTCTTACCTGTATTTAATGATAAGAATGATAAAAAAGTATTTCTAATATTTAAAAAATTTTTCAAATCAAGAAAGATAATACCAATTGATTGTAGTGAGCTTATTTGGGGATTTGGAGCAATACATTGTATGACGCAGCAAGAGCCATACATAAACCCTTAAGCAGATTTCAAAGTGCCCAGAAGTAATCTAAAAGGAATTAACATCACCAATGCAACAAAGATTTTAACTGCTAGATCACCTAAAGATAATGTAACCCAAGGTATACCTGTCGCATAAAATGATATTGAAAAGAATAAGAATGTATCAATTGTCGAGCCTATCAAAGATGAAGTTAAAGGCGCAACAAACCATTCTTTTTTTCTCAATTGATCAAAAATTTGAACATCTAAGAGTTGGGCAACTAAAAAAGCCGTACCCGATCCGATTGCAATTCTTATAGATATCAAGTCCGTGAAGTTTGTTGAGAATAAAATCGTAAAGCTTATACCTATAGCAAAACCAATATAAACAATTTTTCTAGCAACTATCTTGCCAAAAGATCTGTTGGCTAAATCTGTGATCAAAAAAGCAATTGGATAGCTAAATGCTCCATAAGTCAATATTTCCTCTAAACCATAATATTTAATTGGGAATTGAACTAAATAATTAGATGCCAAAACAACTATCCCCATTAAAAATGAGAGTATAAAAAAAATTTTATTCATTAAGCTGTCTTAGATTGAACCTGTTTTTTTTGAAATGGAGACTTAATTAATAAACTTTTCTTCATCTTCTTTAATCTTGGAGATAAATTTTTATTTTTTACAGTCTTTAAAAACTCGTCAAAACTTCCTTTTTTATCTACAGATCTTACACCAGCATTACTTACAGTAAGTTTCATGCTTCTCTTTAAAAGTTCGCTGGTAAATTTTACTTTTTTTAAATTAGGTAAAAATCTTCTCTTTGTCTTATTATTAGCATGACTAACATTATGACCTTTAAGGGGGATTTTGCCGGTAAGTTCACATTTTTTTGACATAATATTTTCGACTATATAAAGCGAGTTTATGATTGCGTCAAGTTTATAAAATTTAGGAAGTTGTTTTCTTTCCTATGATTTCACTATAATGTTTAACACCATCTCTTATCAATAATTCCTTAAGCTCTTTTTTAATAAGGTTTACAATATTTGGTCCTCTGTATACCATACCTGTATAAAGTTGAACATAACTCGCGCCAGCTAAAAACTTATTGTAGGCACTTATTCCAGAGTCTACTCCACCAACTCCAATAATTTTAATTTTATCACCAAGATTTTTATAAAATTTATTAATTAGCATTGTAGATTTTTCTTCTATTGGTTTACCTGACAAACCTCCTTTTTGATGCTTTTGAATGTCATTTAATTTATCTCGAGTAGAGTCAGAGGTGTTCGATAAAATGACTGCTTTTATATTATTGCTTAAAAGAACATCAGAAATTTTGGGTATTTCCTGATCTTTAATATCTGGTGAGACTTTGACTACAATTGGAATTTTTGAATTTAGTTTTGTTTTTTCACTATTGATTTTATTTAATAAACTATTCAATTTTTCCTGATCATGAAAATTTCTCAGCTCTTCAGTGTTGGGAGATGAAATATTAATCGTAATATAGTCTGCAAATTCATGGAAGGTTTTTAAACATTCAACATAATCCTTCAGTCTATCATTTGTATCTTTATTAGGACCTATGTTAATTCCAAGTAAACCAATTTGTTTATTACTTGAGATCCTATCAACAATGTTTTTTGCACCTAAGTTATTAAAACCCAATCTATTAATTAATGCCTCATCTTCAACTAATCTAAAAACTCTTGGCTTGGGGTTACCATATTGTTTAAGAGGTGTAACTGTGCCCACCTCCACAAAACCAAATCCCAATTTAAATAAAGAATTATAAACCTCAGCATTTTTGTCAAATCCTGCTGCCATTCCAATTGGATTTTCTATTTCTTTTTCAAATAATTTAGTCTTAAATAGATGGCTATCTTTATTTTTATCCAAAACATTTGGCACAAAATTAAATTTTAATGACTTTATTGCCAAACCATGGGCTGTCTCTGGATCAAGTTTAAAAATTAGAGATCTTAAATTTGAAAACATTATTTAATTTTATTTATTATAAGATCTTTAGTTTCTTTAACACCAAAAAAACTTATAAAAAAACCCATTCGAGGGCCATTTTCGACTCCAAATACAACTTCATAAATCAATTTAAACCAGTCTCTCAAATTTTCTGAATACCCATTTTCTTTTCCTGTTGAATAAATTAAAGTTTGAATTTCCTCGGGAGACATCTTGTCATTACATTTATCTAAGGTTGATATTAGAGCCTCTAGTGCTTTTTTTTCTATTTGATCAGGTATTTTATATTTTTTTTTGGCTTTTATTACATCATTAAAATATTTAATAGCATAACCAACTAGATTATCAAAAATAGGGTGATCTTTTTCAGATATATTTTCCTTATATTTTTTTACGAACTTCCATAATAATTCTTTTTTTTCGGCATTACTTGTTTCTACAAGATTTAATAACATAGAAAATGACATAATCATTTTTTCTTTTGGAACACTACCATTATGAACATGCCATACTGGATTCATCAGTAACTGAAGCTCATCTTGAGTTTTGGCCTTTTCAATAAATTCCAAATATTCATCGACCGCTTTTGGAACTATCTCATTATAAAGTTTTTTAGCTCTTTTTGGATTTTGATACATATATAATGATAAACTTTCTGGTGAGGCGTACTCCAACCATTGCTCGATTGTTATTCCATTCCCTTTTGATTTAGAAATCTTTTCCCCTTTCTCATCCAAAAAGAGTTCATAAGCAAAACCTGATGGGTTTTTTTTTCCAATTAGTTTAATAATTTTAGTGGATAATATTGCACTTTCTATCAGATCTTTTCCGTACATTTCAAAGTCAACATCTAACGCATACCATCTCATGGCCCAATCTACTTTCCACTGAAGTTTACAATGACCATCTAATATGCTTGATTCTAAATCTTTA
>CACDAB010000011.1:0-23682 GCA_902550615.1 uncultured Pelagibacteraceae bacterium
AAATTAAATTTTTGATTAAAGATATTAAAAAAGTAGAGAAAATCCTTTTTTGTAGTGTAGTACCAAAATCTTTTAATTTGATTAAAAAATATTTTCATAAAAAAACTAAAATTAGATGTTGTGAAATTAAAAACCTTAATTTGAGTTCATTAATTAAAATCAAAGTTAATTATAAACAGGCTGGTTCAGATCGTTTAGCTAATGCAATTAGTTTACAAAACGGTAAAGATAATTTTATAATTTTGGATTTTGGTACTGCCACCACATTTGATGTAGTTGAAAAAAAATATTATAGAGGCGGCATAATAGCTCCTGGAGTTAAAATATCGCTTGATACTTTGTCTGACAAAGCCTCATTGATACCTCAAATAAATTTAAAGAAGATAAGAAATATAGTTGGCAACAATACAATTTCAGCAGTCCGTTCAGGTTTTTTTTGGGGTTATTTAGGACTAATTGACAATATTATTAATTTGATTAAGAAAGAAACTAGAAAATCTTTCAAACTTGTAATTACTGGTGGTTACTCTGATTTGTTTAGAAAATCATTAAAGACTCGTGTAATACAAAATAAAGATATCACAATTAAAGGATTAATTAAAATTGCTAAGTTAATTAAATAAATGAAAAAAGAATTATTATTTTGTCCACTAGGAGGTTCAGGTGAAATTGGAATGAACATGAATCTTTTTGGCTATGGTGAGCCTGGAAATCATAAATGGATAATGGTAGATATTGGAGTAACTTTTGCAGATGATACTATACCAGGCATTGATCTTATATATCCAGATCCTGGATTTATTGTTGAAAGAAAGGATAATTTATTAGGAATAATATTAACTCACGCACATGAAGATCATATTGGAGCAATTGCACACTTATGGCCAAAATTAAAATGTAAGATTTTCGCAACTCCGTTTACCGCTGTATTAATTAAGGAAAAATTTAAAGAAAAACACATCGATATAACAAAAGATTTGCAGATAGTTGAATTAAATGGAAATGTGCTATTGGAAGATTTTGAAATCGAGTACATTACTTTAACCCATTCTATTTTAGAACCTAATGGATTGAGAATTAAAACTCCCGCAGGTGTGGTTTTACATACTGGTGACTGGAAAGTTGACCCAAATCCCCTAATAGGTGACGAAATAAATGCGAAAAGATTAAAAGAAATAGGTGATGAAGGTGTTTTGGCAATGATTTGTGACTCTACCAATGTTTTTAGTGCTGGCAGATCAGGCTCAGAGTTAGATGTAAGAAAAAATTTATTAAATATAATGGGTCGATTAAAAAAAAGAATTATTGTGACATCGTTTGCTTCTAACGTTGCTAGAATGGAGACAGCCTTTTATTGTGCTGAACAAACTGGAAGACAAATTTCACTAGTTGGAAGATCTATGCATAGAATTTATAAAGCAGCAAGACAATGTGGATATTTACAAAATACCATTGATCCAATTGATCCAAGAGAAGCTAAAAATTTTGCTAGAGAAAAAATAGTTTATTTGTGCACAGGAAGCCAAGGTGAACCAATGGGTGCAATGATGAGGATATCAAATTATACACATCCTGATGTTTTTATTGAAAAAGGTGATGCAGTAATCTTTTCATCAAAGATAATTCCAGGAAATGAGAAAAAACTCTATAAATTACACAACCAGTTAGTCAAAGATGGAATTGAGGTTATCTCAGAAGAAACAGAATTTATACACGTCTCTGGACATCCAAATCGTGAGGATCTTAAAGATATGTATCAATGGGTTAAACCAAAATGTGTAATACCTGTTCATGGAGAGCACAGACACATGATAGAACACATTAATTTTGCTAAAGAAATGCAAGTACCTCATCCGGTTCAAGTTGAAAATGGTGATATAGTCAAGCTATACCCTGGTGAGGCACCAGTGGTATATGATAAAGCACCTAGCGGAAGATTGTACTTAGACGGAAATGTGAGTGTAGAAGAAGACTCTCAATCAATTAAAGATAGAAAAAATTTAAGTAGCAATGGATATTTGGAAGTCACTATATTAATAACACCTAAAGGAAATATCCATAATAACCCTGTCACAACATTTAGAGGTTTACCCATTTATGAAAAAGATGAGTTTCTCTATGGGTTAGAGGACGAAATTGAAAAAACAACAAGATCCTTTAAACTTGGAAGCAGACAGCAAGAAAGTAATTTGATAGACGCTCTTAAAATTGCTTGTAGAAAATTTACAAAAGAAAAAACAGGAAAAAGACCATATACTAATATTAATTTAGTAAGGATTTAATGAGTCCAACTGGCTTAGCTATAATTTACATTATTATCTGGTGGATTGTTTTTTTTGCGATTTTACCAATAGATGTTGAAAGGAAAAAAATAGTTAAAATAGATGGTGAAGATCCAGGTTCACCAGAAAATCCCAAAATGTTAAAAAAATTCCTTTATTGTACTGGAATAACAACAATTATATTCATAGCCATTTATTTATTAATGAAATTTGAATATTTAAATTTAAGAAATATAATCATTTAGCATGCATATTTCTAAATCCTTTATTCCTATTTTAAAAAATAACCCCTCAGAAGCAAAAATAAAGTCTCACCAGCTAATGTTAAGAGTTGGAATGATAAAACAATCTTCAGCAGGCATATACTCTTGGTTGCCCCTTGGTTTTAAAGTAATGAAAAAAATTGAAAAAATTGTGAGAGAAGAGCAAAATAAAATAGGTGCACAAGAAATACTAATGCCCACAATACAATCAAGCGAGATTTGGAAAGAGAGTGGACGTTATGAGGATTATGGTGAAGAAATGTTACGAATAAAAGATCGTCAAAATCGAGAAATGCTTTATGGACCAACAAATGAGGAATTAGTAACCGATATTTTTAGATCTTCCATAAAATCATATAAATCATTACCTCAACTTCTTTATCATATTCAATGGAAATTTAGAGATGAAATCAGACCAAGATTTGGAATTATGCGATGTCGGGAATTCTACATGAAGGATGCATATTCTTTTGATGTTACAGATGAAGATGCGTTGTTTTCTTATAATAAATTTTTCTTATCCTATTTAAAAACTTTTAAAAGATTAGATCTTACAGCAATTCCAATGGCAGCCGATACAGGACCGATTGGTGGAAATCTTTCTCATGAATTTATTATCCTAGCAGAAACTGGAGAGAGTAAAATTTATGCAGATAAAAGAATATTTGACCTAAATTTTGAGGGAACAAAACTTGATGTTAAATCTCTACTTGAATTAAGAAGTCAATATGAAAAATTTTATTCTGTTACTGATGATAAATTTAAAGAAGATGAGTTTAATGAAAAAGTTTCAGAGAAAAATAGATTGAAAACAAAAGGTATAGAGGTTGGTCATATTTTTTATTTTGGAGACAAATATTCTAAACCAATGGAAGCGGCAGTCGATTTACCTGGGGGTAAAAAAGACTATGTAAAAATGGGTTCTTATGGAATAGGAGTTTCAAGATTAGTAGGAGCAATTATAGAAGCAAAATATGATGAAAAAAATGAAATCATGAAATGGCCAATTTCTGTTGCACCATATGATATTGCAATAATTCCTATGATTAATAAAAATGATACATCTGCACTCGATAAAGCAAACAAAATAAGTCTTGAGTTAAATCAAAATAATATCGATGCGATTATTGATGACACTGATGAGAACTTATCCTCAAAAATAAAAAAAATGAATTTAATTGGTGCTCCATATCAAATAATTATTGGAAAACAAACTGAAGGTGATTTATTCGAATTTAAAGAAATAAATAAGGAAACTCAAAAAATTAATTTAAAAGAAATTATTAAGATTATTAATAAACAAAAAGCTCACAATTGATTTCAACTTTAGAAAAAGAAATTACATTTAGATTTTTAAAAGCTAGAAAAAAAGATGGCTTTTTAAATGTTATATCTATCTTTTCATTTATTGGAATAAGCCTAGGTGTTGCAGTCCTAATTATTGTTATGTCAGTAATGAATGGATTTAGATCAGAATTAATAAATAAGATAGTTGGTTTTAATGCCCATATAAGTGTTGATACTTATGAAAATCAAATTCAAATTGATGAATTAAAGAATACTAATCTCAATCTTATCGCGAATGAAATGATATTGAGTAACTCAGGGGAAGCAATAATTATTAAAAAAGACACCTCTAAAGGTATTATTTTGAGAGGTTATTCAAGAAAAGATTTTCCTAAACTAAAAATAATAAAAGATAAAACATTTGTAGGTAATAAAAGTAATTTAACAGGTAACTATATTTCTTTAGGGAAAGAGTTAAGCTTCACATTGAATCTTAAACTCGGTGATGATGTATCAATTATGTCATCATCAGGTGTAGATACAATAATTGGCAGTATCCCAAAGAAAAAATCTTTTACTATTGTTTCATTGTTTGAAAGCGGCTTAGCAGATTTTGATAATAATGTAGCATTTATTAATATTGATACTCTTGATGAATTTATGAATCTCTCAAAAAATGACAGAAAATTAGAAGTTTATTTAAAGGATCCACAAAATATTGAAAATCAAAAAGAGATTGTTCAAAAAATATTTCCTAATGATTTTGTGTATAGTTGGGCTGATACTAACAGCTCTTTATTCTCAGCTTTAAAAGTTGAACGAAATGTTATGTTTATTATATTATCCCTGATAATTATTGTTGCAGCGTTCAATATTATTTCAGGTTTGACGATATTGGTAAAAAATAAAACTAGAGATATTGCTATTTTAAAATCTATTGGCGTATTGAATAAATCTATTATAAAAATATTTTTTTTAGTTGGGGTAATAATAGGTACATCTGCTACATTGTTTGGAATAATATTAGGAGTTACATTTTCTATATATGTTGAAAATGTTAGAAAATTTCTAAGTGAAGTTTTTAACATAAGTTTATTTCCTGAAGAAATATATTTCCTAAGCACAATGCCGTCTGAAATAAATCCATCATCTATTTTTATTATTTCGTTGTGTTCAATTTTTGTAACGATTATTGTATCCATATTTCCAGCTATGAGGGCGGCCAAACTAGATCCAATAAAAGCATTAAAATATGAGTAATTTAATTCAGCTATCAAAAATTAATAAAAGTTTTTTAAGTTTAAAAAGGATAAATGTTTTAAAAAAAATTTCATACAAATTTAAGTCTGGAAAAATTTATTCTCTAATGGGACCCTCAGGTTCAGGTAAATCAACTTTATTAAATTTATTGTCCTTAATAGATCGACCTAGTTCTGGATCTATAATTATTGATAATAAAAAGATTGATCCAAACAATTCTCAAAAAAATGATCTATTAAGAGCTAATAAAATCGGGATAATCTATCAACAAGATAATCTTCTGTCAGATTTTACAGCAATAGAAAACTTAACCTTAGCTAGCTTAGCAAGTGGAAAAAATAAAGAGGATGCTTCAAATAAATCAAAAATAATGCTCAAAAAAGTTGGTCTTGCAAAAAGATTAAATCATTACCCTTCACAATTATCTGGGGGTGAGAAACAAAGGGTATCGATTGCAAGAGCTTTGATAAACAATCCACAAATTATTCTTGCAGATGAACCAACTGGGAGTTTAGACATTGAGACTGCAAAAGGAATTTTTGAGCTTTTAAAAAACCAGATAAAGCCCGATAGAATAATAATATTTGCAACTCATAATAGATTTTTTGCGAATAAGTCAGATTGCTTATTGGAAATAGTTGATGGTAATATAAAGACCATCAATGGCTGAGTCTCAAATTCAAAACTTTAATCATCTAAAAATACACTCTCAATTCTCAATTTGTGAAGGAGCAATTAAAATTGATGATTTAAAAGAAATATCTAAAGAAAAAAAAATTAGATCTCTAGCTTTATGTGATACATCGAATCTATGTGGTGCCCTAGAATTTGCCGAAAAAATATCTAAAGTTGGAACCCAACCAATTATTGGCACTCAGATCAATTTTAAATTAGATGATACTATTGGTTTATTACCATTATTCGCATTGAATGAAATTGGATATAAAAGAATAATTGAATTATCTTCATTATCATATCTTAATAATGATGGAACCTCCGATCCACATTTAAATTTTGAGGAATTATTAGAGAACAATGAGGGAGTTGCCATTTTTTCAGGAACAATAAATGGGTTAGTTGGTCAATTATTTAATAAAGGAAAATTTTCAGAAATTGAGAAATTATACTCTAAACTCAAACAAAAATATGGTGACAAATTTTATATAGAAATTCAACGCCATGGAGATCAAAATGAAATTTCATTTGAAAAGTTTAATTTGTCACAATCTTTAAATTTAGAAATATCAATAATAGCCACCAATGAAGTTTTTTACTCAAACAAGGACATGTATGAGGCTCATGATGCATTAATTTGTATTAAAAACAAAACTTACATAAATGAGAAAAATAGAATTAAATACTCAAATCAACACTATCTTAAAGATAATTCTGAGATGTCAGAATTATTTTCTGATTTACCTGAAGCGTTAGAAAATAACTATAATTTTCCGTATCGTTGTAATTTTCGACCACATTTTTCAAAACCCATATTACCTGACATAAGTTCAGATAAAGGTGGAAATGCCGATGAGATATTAAAAAAAAACTCTCTGGATGGATTAAAAGACAAATTTAAAAAAATTTTTAACATACAGGGTGAAGATCTTTCTAAAAATGAAAAATTTTTATTTTATAAAGATAGGTTAGATCATGAACTAGATATTATTATACAAATGAAATATTCCAGTTATTTCTTAATTGTTTCTGATTATATTATATGGGCAAAAAAAAATGATATCCCCGTAGGGCCTGGAAGGGGATCTGGCGCAGGTTCTTTAGTAGCATGGTGCCTTTTAATAACAGATGTTGACCCTATAAAATTTAATCTTATTTTTGAAAGATTTTTAAATCCCGATCGTATTTCAATGCCAGACTTTGATATAGATTTTTGCGAAGAAAAAAGAGACCTAGTTTTTGAATATTTAACTAAAAAGTATAAGGATAGTGTTGCTCATATAATTACTTTTGGAAAATTAAAAGCCAGAATGGTTATTAGAGATGTTGGAAGAGTATTAGGTTTATCCTATGGTTTTGTTGATGGTATATCTAAAATGATACCTTTTGATCCTTCAAGACCTCAAAATTTAACGGAATGTATTGCAGGAGAACCAAGACTCCAAAAATTAATTAAAGGTGATCCTAGAGTTAAAAAACTCACAGAACTTTCTTTAAAACTAGAGGGATTGAATAGAAATGTTGCAACTCACGCAGCAGGTGTTGTAATAGCTGATAGAAAATTACAGGAAGTTGTTCCTTTATATAAAGATGCATCAACAGATCTATTACTTCCCTCAACTCAATTCGATATGTATTCAGCTGAGGATGCTGGGTTAATTAAATTTGATTTTTTAGGATTAAAAACATTAACAGTAGTTAATAACACTCAAAAATTAATAAAAAAAAAAGAAAAAGATTTTAATATCGAGAATATTAATTACGAAGATAAAAAAGTTTTTGAAATGTTATCTTCAGGTAATACAGTTGGCTTATTTCAAATTGAAAGTTCTGGAATGAGAGAAGCGTTAACTCAAATGAAACCAAATCATATTGAGGATATTATTGCATTAGTTGCTTTATATAGACCAGGTCCTATGAGCAATATACCAACTTATAATGATTGTAAGCATGGTAAACAAGAGCCAGATTATTTACACCCTTTATTAGAAGATATTTTAAAACCAACATACGGGGTAATTATATATCAAGAACAGGTAATGCAGATTGCACAGAAATTGTCAGGTTTTACTGCTGGTCAAGCAGATATTTTAAGAAGAGCGATGGGAAAGAAAAAAAGATCTGAGTTGGAAAAACAAAAACAAAATTTTATTGCAGGGGCTGTCAAAAATGGAATTAGTAAAGAGGTGGCAGCTGGAATTTTTTTGAAAATAGAACCATTTGCGGAATATGGATTCAATAAAAGTCATGCTGCTGCATATGCGATTATATCTTATCAAACAGCATATTTGAAAACTTACTATCCAAAAGAATTTATTGCTGCCTCGATGACTATGGATATATCTAATCAAAATAAACTTAGTGAATTTTATGAAGAGCTTAAAAGGTTGAATATTGAAATTGTTAGACCTGATATAAATCAATGCTTCGCAGATTTTAGAACCGAGAATGGGAAATTTTATTATGCTCTAGGGGGTATTAAAGCTGTAGGATATGAAGCTGTTTCTAATATAGTTCAAGAAAGGATAAGTAAAGGACCATTTAAGTCAGTTAAAGATTTTTTAAATCGTGTAAATCCAAAAGATATCAACAAATTACAACTAGAGGGACTTGTTAAAGCAGGGGCTTTTGACAATTTAAATATTAATAGACAATCTCTATTTAATTCTATTCCTAACTTTATTACAAAATCCAAAAACATTTTTGAAAATAAATCTGCTAATCAAATAGATCTATTTGGTGAAAATGCTAATGAAGAAGATGAGATAATTACTAATATCGATGACTGGAAGTTTGAGGAAAGATTGTCCAAAGAGTTTGAAGCAGTAGGTTTTTTTATTTCAGATCATCCATTAAACCAGTTTAAAGATGTTTTTGATGATTTTAATATTTATGATTATCAAAAATTTAATAGCCAAGATGATCTAAAGGAATCAAATATAGCTGCAACATTGCTTAAAATACAAGAGAGAAAAACTGCAAAAGGCAACCCTTATGCAGTTTTAAAACTAACTGATTTATCGAGTGTTTTTGAGTTGTTTGTTTTTTCAGACACATTGGAATTAAATCGAGAAATTTTAAAAGAAGGAAATTCTTTTATTTTAACTTTGTTCAAATCTTCATCAGACTCAGAAAACAGATTTAAAAGATTAAATGTTCAAAAAATTGTATCTTTAAAAGATTTGTTAAACAGACCAATTCAAGAAGTAACATTTAATTTAAAATCCACAAAAGAACTAGATGAGATATCAAAATATTTGCCTAAACAAGGAAACACATTGATAAAGATTAATATTAGTGACAATAAAAATGATTTAAAGTTTCACCTAAAAAAAAAGAGAAATATTGACAGAAAAACAATAAATATTTTAAGAAATAAGGAAATTTCAGCAATAATTGGATAATTAAGACTTGTCTAATTCAAAATTTCTTTGTAAATAATCTTCAATTTTAAATTAACACGCACACAGTTTGTTGGTTTTAAACCTCCGGTCCTTAATTGGAAATAACTGTGGTGGCTTAACCGGGAAAAAATATGAAGATACCAAACGTTACAATTCAACAATTATTAGAAGCAGGAGTTCATCTTGGTCACAAGACTTTAAGATGGAACCCAAAAATGAAGAAATATATATTTGGGAAGAGAGATAGTATTCACATTATCGACCTTACTCAAACTTTAGAATTAACTAAAATTGCTTTAGAAAAAGTATACGAAACTATTTCAAACAATGGAAAAGTCTTATTTGTATCAACTAAAAAACAGGCTTCTGAGGCAATTGCAGAAGTAGCGAAAGAAACAGACCAATATTTTGTAAATTATAGATGGTTAGGTGGGATGCTCACAAATTGGGGTACTATTTCAAATTCAATTAAAAAACTAAAAAAATTAGAGACGGATTTAGTTGCTGAGAATAGAGGATTTACAAAAAAAGAGCTTTTAAAAATGAGTGTCAAAAAAGATAAATTACAAAGATCACTTGGAGGAATTGCTGAGATGAAAAAAGTTCCTGATTTAGTATTTATTATCGATACAAATTACGAGTCACTTGCTATACAAGAGTCAGTAAAATTAGGAATTCCAATAATTGCAATATTAGATAGTAACTCAAATCCTGACGGCATTGATTTTCCAATACCTGGTAATGATGATGCAAGAAGGTCGATAGACCTATATTGTAATCTTATTAAAGAAACAATCATAAGTGCTAAAAAAGCCACACCAGTTATTGAGACAAAGAAAGATTCTGAAAAAAAAGAAAAAATTGATAAATCTAAAACTGTTGCTGAAATAGATCGAGAAAAGCTAGAAAAAAAATTTTCAAAAAAAAAACCCGTAAAACTGAATTAAATGAGTGATATTGAGAAAGTAAAAAAACTTAGAGAAGCAACAGGTGCAGGATTTAAAGATTGTAATTTAGCAATTAAAGAATCTGGAGGTGATTTAGATAAAGCTGTTGAAATTTTAAGAGTAAAAGGAATTTCAAAAGCCTCTAAAAAAATGTCAAGAGATGCAAAAGAAGGAGTTGTTGCAGTTAGTGGAGATGAAAATAAGACATCAATCATAGAGGTAAATTGTGAAACAGATTTTGTTGCAAAAAATGATGATTTTATAAATTTTGTGAAAGAATTGAGCGAACTTAATAATCAAAATAATTCAGATATCGAAAAATTAAAAAAAACTAAAATGAAAAATAATATAACTGTTGAAGAAAATTTAGTTGCTTTAATTGCTAAAATTGGGGAAAAAATTACAATTGGTAAAACAAAAACAATCTCAAACTCTTCCTCAATAAATTGTCAATATCTACATACTGTGGTGAAAGATAACCTGGCTAAATTAGCTGTGATCGTTTCATTAGAAACCAAAAATAATTCTGATATTGTAAAAACATTTGGAAAGCAATTATCTATGCATATTGCAGCATCAAACCCTTTAGCTTTAGAATCAAAATTAATTGATAAAGCTATCATAGATAAAGAGCAGGAATTAGTTGCTGAAGAACTTAAAAATTCGGGAAAGCCAGAAGAGATTGCGAAAAAAATTAGTTTAGGTAAGATGAATAAATTTAAGGAGGAAAACGCTCTTCTAACACAAGCTTGGGTAATGGAACCAAAAAAAAAAGTTCAAGATGTTTTAAAAGAACTTGCTATTAATGATTTAAAGATCAAGGAGTTTAGCAGAATTAAAATAGGGGAATAAATGTTTGATGAAAAATCACATAGCCTCAAAATGGATAAATCTATAGAAGCATTTACTAAAGAATTATCTTCACTTAGAACCGGAAGAGCAAATGCTGCAATGTTAGATATTGTTAGAGTGGATGTTTATGGACAGCAAATGCCAATTAATCAAATTGGCAGTATAACAACCCCAGAACCGAGAATGATAAATGTTCAGGTTTGGGATCAGAATAATGTTCCCTTAGTTGATGCAGCTATAAAAAAATCTGAATTAGGACTAAATCCACAAATTGATGGTCAATTAATTCGACTACCAGTCCCAGAACTTAATGAAGAGAGAAGAAATGAATTGAAAAAATTAATTAAATCTATGGGTGAAAAATGTAAAATTTCTATTCGAAATATCCGAAGAGATGCAAATGAGGAACTTAAAAAACTTTTAAAATCCAAAGAAATTGGTGAAGATGAAGAAAAATCTTTTGAAAAAAATGTTCAAAACATCACTGATAAGCACATTCAAATTGTTGATGAAAAAGTTTCTTTAAAAGAAAAAGAAATAATGACCATATGAACCCTTTAAATCATGTAGCCATTATCATGGATGGTAATGGAAGATGGGGTTTAAAATATAAAAATTCTAGAAACGTGGGACATAAAGAAGGCTTAAAAACAGTTGAAACTATAATTAAATCCACAATAAAAAATAAAATAAAGTTCTTAACATTATATGCTTTTTCAACTGAAAATTGGAAAAGACCAAAAAAAGAAATTAATTATCTTTTTAGATTATTAGAAAATTTCTTAACAAAGAAACTTGATGATATTCATAAGCAAAATATTAGAATCAAGATTTTAGGATATAAAAAATTTTCAAAAAAATTGAATTTTCTTCTTAACTTCGCAGAAAAAAAAACAATAAAAAATTCAAAATTACAAATTAATTTGGCTTTAAATTATGGTTCGAAATTAGAGCTTATAAATGCTTTTAAAAAGGTTAAAAGAAATAAGATTAAAATTAATGAAAAAAACTTAGAAAAACATCTTCAAACTAAAAATATTCCAGATCCAGATATATTAATTAGAACTGGGAATACAAAAAGATTGAGCAATTTTCTTTTATGGCAACTAGCTTATTCAGAAATTTTCTTTGAAAAAAAATTATGGCCAGCATTTACTGAAAAGGATTATACGAAAATTATTAATGAGTATAAAAATATTAAAAGAAATTTTGGGAGAATATGATTAATAAGGAATTACAAAAAAGAGTTTTGAGCTCAATAATTTTGATACCAGTATCATTTTTTTTTATTATTCAGGGATCTTTTACTTTTATATTTTTTTTGAGTTTAGTTTTTTTGGCAACAAGTTTTGAATGGTTTAAAATGACAAAAAAAAATGATTTTATAAAAATTTTTGGATTGTTTTTCTTATTTTTTTCTTTTTTTTCAACAGTCTATCTAAGACAATATATAGGTTTAAATTTCTTTCTATTTTTAATTATAGTTTGTATGTTTACTGATATTGGTGGGTATATCTTCGGAAAAACTTTTAAAGGTCCTAAGTTGACTAAAGTAAGTCCAAAAAAAACATATTCAGGAGTTATTGGAAGTTTTCTCACCTCATTATTATTCGGGTTAATTTACATAAAATATTTAGGTCAAAAAAGTAGAATTCTTTTAGAGACGGACTTTATATTTATAATTTTGCTAATTTTATTTATTTCATTAGTGAGCCAAATAGGAGATCTAATTATTTCTTTTTTCAAAAGAAAAGCTAGATTAAAGGATTCTGGGAAAATTTTACCAGGTCATGGAGGTTTTTTAGATAGGATTGATGGCATAATTTTCGTAATGCCAATAACTTATCTCTGTGTATTACCCATTTTAATTAACAGATTAGATCTTATAAAATAATGAAGAAAAAAATTGCTATTCTTGGTTCAACGGGTTCAATTGGTAAATGTCTTATTGATATAATTAAAAAAGATAAGAAAAATTTTGAAATAAGTTTATTATCAGCCGATGAAAATTATAAAGAACTTTTAAGACAAGCCAAATTTTTTAAAGTTAAAAACTTAGTAATTACTAACACAGAAAGTTTTAATAAAATTAAAAAAGATACATATTCAAAAAAAATCAAAATATTTAATAATTTTGATAATCTAAGTGAGATACTTAAGAAAAAAGTTGATTATACAATGAGTTCTATATCAGGGATAAATGGTCTTAAACCTACAATTGAAATTATCAGTCATACAAAATCGATAGCAATTGCAAATAAAGAGGCAATTATATGCGGATGGGATTTAATTAATAGTAGATTAAGAAAGTATAAAACTGAGTTTATACCAGTAGACTCAGAACATTTTTCAATTTGGTATTCATTAAAAGATATTAATAAAAATCTTATTGAGCAGATTTATTTGACTGCATCAGGTGGACCTTTTTTGAATAAACCTTTAAGAAATTTGAAAAAAGCAAATATCCATCAAGCAACAAACCACCCAAATTGGAAAATGGGACAAAAAATATCTGTAGATTCTGCAACTATGATAAATAAAGTTTTCGAGGTTATTGAAGCAAAAAAAATATTTCAAATTTCGTACAACAAATTATCAATTATAATTCATCCGAAATCTTATGTTCATGCAATAATCAAATTTAAGAATGGATTAACAAAAATTGTTGTTCACGATACCAGTATGAAAATCCCAATTTATAATTCTTTATATTCATCAAAAAAAGTTTTAAATTCTAAAAAATTAGATTTTAAAATCTTAAATAATTTGGATTTTAGAAAAGTTAACAACAAAAAATTTCCATTAGTCCAAATCCTTAAAATGTTACCAAATAAGTCTTCATTATTTGAAACTGTTTTGGTGTCTATCAATGATAAATTAGTAGAATTATTTTTAAATAAAAAGATTAAATTTACTGATATTTCAATAAAAATGAATAAAATGCTTAAACTAAATAGATTAAAAAAATATAAAAAAATTAAACCAAAAAATATTATACAAATTATTAAAATGAATACAAAAATTAAAAATGAAATTGATTATTAAATTAGAATATAGATATGATGAAATTATTTCATAAGATAAATTTTTTATTAGTATTTTTTTCTTTTATATTTGGCTCAGTGCTAAAAGCAGAAACTATTGAAGAAATAAATGTTGATGGAAATCAACGTATTTCAATTGAAACCATTAAAATGTTTGCTGGAGTATCAATTAATGATGATTTATCAGAAAATGATTTAAACGAAATTCTTAAGAAATTATATAACACAAATTTTTTTGATTTAGTGTCTGTAAAGATTTCAAATAAAACACTTATTATAAAAGTAAAAGAAAATCCAATAATCCAAAATATAAATTACAAGGGTATAAAATCTTCTACACTTTTAGAAAATTTAAAAAAAAATATTGTATTGAAATCGAGATCATCATTCAACGAAGTTCTGCTAGAAAAAGATAAAAAAGAAATTAAAAATTTTTTAAAAGATATTGGTTACTATTTTAGCAAAATAGATATTACAATAGAAGAATTAGGAGAAAATAAAATTGATTTAACCTTTAACATTTCACTTGGAGAAAAAGCTAAAATCAAGAAAATTTCCTTTATAGGCCAAAAAATATTCAAAGATAAAAAATTAAAAGGAGTAATTTTAAGTGAAGAATATAAACCATGGAAATTCTTATCTGGGAAAAAATATTTGAATGAAGCTATGATTAGTTATGATGAAAAATTACTAAAAAACTTTTATTTAAATAAAGGTTATTATAATGTTTTAATAAACTCCTCATTCGCAAAAATGACCGAAGATCAAAATTTTGAATTAATATTTAATATTGATGCAAATCCGAAATTGTTTTTTGGTGATCTAAAATTAAGTTTACCTGATGATTTTTCTAAATCAAATTATGAAGAAGTTGAAAAATTTTTTAGAAAATTAAAAGACAAGCCTTACTCTGTTAATCGAATTGAGGATATTGTAGAAAAAATTGAAGTGATCACTATCAACGAACAATATGAGTCGATTAAAGCAAGTGTGAAAGAAAATATAGTTTCTAATAAGATTAATATAGATTTTAAAATTGAAGAAACAGAAAAGTTTTTTATAGAAAGAATAAATATTTTTGGGAATAATGTTACCAGAGAGTCGGTAATAAGAAATAAAATTGAAATTGATGAAGGTGATCCATTCAATCAAATCCTTTATACTAAATCTCTTAATAATATAAAGGCTTCAAATTTCTTTAAAAATGTTAATGGAGAAATCATTGATGGAGATGATTTTAATAAAAAAATTATAAATATATATATTGAGGAAAAAGCAACAGGTGAAATTTTTGCTGGTGTTGGAACAGGTACAGATGGTTCAAATTTTGCTTTTGGGATTAAAGAAAATAATTATTTGGGGAGGGGTGTTAAAGTTGATGCGAATCTAAATCTTTCCGAAGAGAGAATTAAAGGTAATTTTGCTGTTTCTAACCCAAATTTTAGAAATTCAGATAAAAATTTAGATTTTTCAATTGAAGCTACCTCTGTCGATAGATTAGCAACATCAGGATATAAATCCAATGTTACTGGATTTTCGATTGGAACAAACTTTGAGTATTTGGATGATTTGAGGCTTGGATTATCAACAAGAAATTTAATTGAAAAAATAGATGTTGATGATAGTGCATCTGCTAGACAAAAAAAACAAGACGGTAATTATTTTGATAGTTTTATTGGACTAGATTTTTTATATGACAAAAGAGATCAAAAATATCAAACAACTAGTGGTTTTTTTAGTAATTATAATTTAGGTTTACCAATTTTGAGTGACACCAATACACTTACAAATAATTATAATTATAAGATTTTCAAAGAATTTAGTGAAAATAGTGTTTCAACTCTTTCATTTTTATTTAAAAGTGCAAGTTCATTGACTGGTGATGATGTGAAACTTTCCGAAAGATTATATATCCCAGGAAGAAAATTAAGAGGATTTGAGTCTGGCAAGATTGGACCTAAGGATGGAAGCGATTTTATAGGAGGTAATTACGTATCTACTATTAATGCTACCACTCAAGTCCCTAAGGTATTAGAAAATGTTCAAGATGTAGATTTAGTAGTATTTGCTGATGTAGCCAATATTTGGGGCGTAGACTATGATAGCTCGCTAGATAATGATGGTATTAGAAGTTCAGTCGGTATCGGATTAGATTGGTTAACAGTAGTTGGACCTTTGACTTTTTCAATCGCACAACCAATAACTAAAGAGCCAACCGATATTGAAGAAAATTTTAGATTTAATATAGGCACAAGTTTTTAATGTTTTTTATCAAAAAATTTATCACTATTTTTTTAGTGTTATTTACTTATACAAATATCTCCTATGCTCAAGATAGTATAGTTTATTTAGATTTAGATAATGTAGTAAGTAATACACAAGCTGGAAAATCAATTTTAACAAAGCTTGAAAAATCAAAAAAAAAAACATTGTCAAAATTCGAAAATAAAGAAAAAGAATTAAAAAAAATAGAAGACCAAATAAAAAAACAAAAAAATGTTATTTCTGAGGATGAATTTAAGAAAAGATTATTTGAATTTCGTAAAGAAGTATCTGATTTTAGTAAAAATAAACAAAAGGCGATAAATGAGTTTAACCAAAAAAAGAAATTAGAATTTGAAGAATTTTTTAAAAAGATCACCCCAATTATTGAAAATTATGTAAATGAAAAAAATATTGATATGGTTCTTGATAAAAAAAATATTTTTGTAGGGAGTAAAAAAAAAAATATAACTGGAGAAATTATTAAAATAATTGACTTAAAGATTAAATGAATACTTCTCTAAACAAAAAACAGATAAGCGAATTACTACCTCATCGTGAACCAATGTTATTAATTGATGAACTTCATGATATAAAAAAATTATCTTCAGCTACTGCTATTGTTAATGTAAAAAAAGATAGTTTTTTTGTTGATGGTCATTTTCCAGGTCAACCTGTTATGCCAGGCGTTTTAATTGTTGAGTCTTTTGGTCAAGCTGCTGCTGCCTTGACAGCACATGGTTTGGATAAGTCAACATATGAAAATAAGTTAGTTTTTTTGATGGGAGTAGAAAAGGCAAGATTTAGAAATCCAGTTATACCAGATTGTAAGTTAATTTTGAAAATAGAGGCTATTAGATCTCACGGGCGTGTTTGGAAATATAAGGGTGAGGCATTTGTTGATAATAAAAAAATGGCAGATGCAATATGGTCAGCTACAATTGTTGATAAGAAATAATTAGCAATAATTCTTGATAACAGATCCTTGAATGCTTTGGTAAAAGCAAACATGTCCAACCCCTTTTTTTTTAATTCTGGACCATTTTATATTTCTGAGATTTTAAAGTTAATTGACACGGGTACAGACATAAAGGGAAAGCATAAAGTCAAAGATATAATGGATTTATTTAATGCTAAAAGTGAATGTATTACCTTCTTTCATTCAAAAAAATATAATGAAATGGCACAGAAAACAAAAGCCTCTTTTTGTATAACAACAAAAAATTTAAAAGATTATCTCCCAAATAATTGTACTGCAATTATTGTTGATAATGTTTTGATTGCTACCTCAATTGTAACTCAGAAGTTTTATCCAAATTCAATTGAGGATGAATATGATAAATCAGCTATAGATATTAACAATACTCAATTTAAAAATAAAGTTCAGTCAGGAAAAAATGTTTTAGTTGGAGCCAATGTTGATATTGGAAAAAATTGTTTAATTGGGCACAATACAATTGTTGAACGTAACGTTCAGATTGGTGACAATTGTAAAATTGGATCAAATGTAATTTTAAGAAATTCTTTAATAAAAGATAACGTTACTATTTTGGATAACTGTGTCATCGGTAAAAAAGGTTTTGGATTTTTTCCAGTAAAGAATAAAAACCAAAGATATCCACATATAGGTATTGTTGTAATAAATGAAAATTGTGAAATTGGGTGTGGTTCTACAATTGATCGTGGATCTTTATCAAATACAGAAATAGGTAAGAATACTTTTTTAGATAATCAAATTCATATAGCTCATAATGTAAAAATTGGTGAAAATACAATTTTAGCTGGACAAGTTGGAATTGCCGGAAGCACAATTATAGGGAATAATGTAAAAATTGGTGGTCAAGCTGGTATATCTGGACATCTCAGAATAGGTAATAATGTTGAAATTGGTGGTGGTAGTGGTGTTATAAAAGATATACCAGATAATGCAAAAGTTATGGGTTATCCAGCAAAAAGTATTAGGGAATTTTTAAAAGATAATAGATGATACATAAAACTGCCATTGTTGATCCAAATTCTAAAATATCATCTAATGTAGAGATTGGTCCTTATTCAGTAATCGGTCCAAATGTTGAGGTAGGAGAAAATACGATTATCCAATCTCATGTTAGTATCGTGGGAAACACTAAGATTGGAAAAAAAAATAAGATATATCCATTTGCATCTATTGGAAACGATCCTCAAGATCTAAAATTTAATGGTGAGAGTACTAAATTAGAAATTGGAGATAACAATAAAATTAGAGAATATGTAACAATAAATCCAGGTACTAATGGTGGGGGTGGAATTACTAAAATTGGTAATGGGTGTTTATTTATGGTCTCTTCACATATAGCACATGATTGCTTAGTCGAGGACAATGTAATACTGGCAAATAATGTTCCTCTTGGTGGACATGCACATATTGAGCAAAATGTAATAATTGGAGGTAATTCAGCTGTGCAACAATTTACTAGAGTGGGTAAGTTTGCAATGATAGGTGGAATGTGTGGTGTTGTAAGAGATATCATCCCTTATGCGATGGTACACGGAAATAGAAGTATTCTTCAGGGTTTAAATTTAATTGGATTAAGAAGAAAAAATATACCCAATAAAGAAATCTTAGTTTTAAGTGACGCATATAAAGAAATCTTTAAAAACGAAAATTTGACGGAAAATTTAAAAAATTTAAGTGCTGAGATCAAAAAAAATGGTCTTGTAAAAGATGTCGTTGAATTTTTAGAAAAAGATAAAAAAAGACCAATATGCACACCTTTTTCAAAATAATATGATAGGTTTGTTTTTAGGTGATACAGATTTTTCGAAAATAGTCCTTAAAAAAATAAAAAAACTAAAAAAAAAATACTTTATAATTGATTTTTCCAAAAATAATAATTTTGCTAAAGAAAAAAATTCACACAGAATAAGTATAGGAAAATTTGGAAAAATTATTGATTTAATTAAAAAGCAAAAATCAAATAAAGTTCTTTTTGCTGGGAAAATTGCTAAACCAAAATTTTCTACATTGAGATTAGATTTAAAAGGTATTTATTACATGCCAAGTATTATAAATGCTGCTAAATTAGGAGATGCAGCTATAATCAAAGTTATAATTGAAATCCTTAAAAATGAAAAAATTGATGTTATAAGCTCAATTCATTTCAATCCTGAATTAACCGGTAAAAAGGGTTTACATACAAAGATAAAACCTTCTCAATCAGATATTAAATCAATCAATAGAGGTATAAAATATTTAGCTAAAACAAATAGTTATGATCATATTCAAGCAATAGCAGTAAGAGATAATAGGATAATAGCAAAAGAGGACAATAGAGGTACCAAAAAAATGATGTCTAAATTAAAGAATAATTCAGGTGGTATTTTAATAAAATTTCCGAAAAAAAAACAAGATTTGAGAATGGATTTACCAACAATAGGGATACAAACCATAAAAGATTGTAAAAAATATGGATTAAAAGGAATAGTTCTTAAGTCAAAAGAAAATATCTTTTTAGATAAATCTAAAAGTGTTGAATTTGCAAATAAAAATAAGATTTTTATTTTAATAAGATGAAAAAAATATTTGTACTTACAGGAGAACCCTCTGGAGACAAATTAGCTTCTACAGCAATTTCAAAACTTCAAAAAGATTATCCCGATATTGAATATTTATCTGTAGGTGGGTCAAATTTAAGAAAAATTGGCATAGAGTCTATTTTTGACTTGAAAGAAATAACTTATTTGGGTTTTACTAGTGTTTTGTTAAATATTTTTAAGATAAAAAAAAGAATTGATCAAACTGTCAAAGAAATCTTGAATTTCAATCCAGATATTTTATTTAGCGTTGATAGTCCAGATTATACTTTAAGAGTTGCTGAAAAGGTAAAAAAAATTAATCCTCAAATTAAGACAATACACTACGTAGCTCCACAAGTTTGGATTTGGAGAAAAGGTAGGGTAAAAAAGATTAAAAATTTTATTGATCATATTCTTCTTTTATTTGATTTTGAAAAAAAATTTTTTGATGAAGAGAATATAAATAATACTTTTGTAGGTCATCCGTTAATAGAAAATAACAAAAATAATAAAACAGATATCAATAATTTTATTTCAAATAATAAAAAAATAATCTCTATATTTCCAGGAAGTCGAAAATCAGAAACAAATGTTTTGTTGCCAATATTGATTGATTTTATAAATATGATGAACAAAAGAAATTCAAATTATAATTTTATTTTTCATGCTACTGAAGAAAACAAAAATAATATTGTTGAGTATATTAAAGATAAGGGTTTGAATAATATTGATGTAATTTCAGATGAAAATATGAAAAAGGAAATATTATCAAATTCAATTTTTGCTGTATGTAAGTCAGGAACAATATCTCTTCAAGTTTGTAATGCTAATGTTCCTTCAATAATTATTTATAAGTTAAATTTTATAAATTTTATGATCTTTAAATTATTGGTAAATGTTAAATTTGCAAATATCATTAATATAATTAATAATAAAGAAGTCATTCCTGAATTGTTGCAAAGTGAGTGTAATGCAAAAGAAATTTATAATTCTGTTTTATATATGCTTAAAAATCCAGAGATTGGAAAAAAACAATTAGAACAATGCAATCAAACTTTAAAAGGAATTAGATCGAATTCTTCATCATCTAACGAAGTAGCCATAATATTAAGAAAAAATCTTATTGGATAATCTTTTTTCAACCTCTTCTTTACCCAGAGATATAATTATATCATAAATACCTGGACCAAATTTTGACCCTGTTAAAGCAATTCTTAAGGGCTGACCAACACCTTTAAAATTGGTGTTATTAGACTTTATTAGTTCTCGAACTATCGACTCTAAATTTTCTCTTGTAAAGTTGCTTATTTCTTTAATATTATCTTTAAATTCAGAGATAATTTTTTGTGCATTAGCATCAATTAATTTTAGATCTTCTTTATTAAAATTAACTTCATCGTTAATAATATATTGGCTATTATTATATATATCCTCTAGTGTTTTAGCTTTATTCTTAAGAAAAGTTAAAGATTTTTTAATTTTATCTTTTTTTTCCCCAATAATCTTTTTTTTAAAAATCTCACAATAATTAATTAGTTGATTAAAAAGTTCGTTTTCATCAATACTTTTTATATAGTGTTCATTCATAGATAGAATTCTACTTAAATCTAATTTTGATGGTGATTTTCCAATACCTTCAAGATTAAAATATTTAACACTTTCATCTAAAGTAAAAATTTCTTTATCCTCATAAGACCAACCCAATCTTAAAAGATAGTTTCTCAAAGCATCTGGCATAATACCAATTTTAGAATAGTCATCTAAAGTTGATGCTTTATCTCTTTTTGATAATTTTTTCCCCTCAATTGTATGAATTAGTGGTATATGCGCAAACATCGGTAATGCCCATTCCATTGCTTCATAAATTTGAATTTGTTTAAACGTATTGATTTTATGATCATCACCTCTAATAATGTGTGTCATATTCATTTGATGATCATCAACAGCAGCAGATAAATTATAAGTTGGTGTGCCATCATTTCTTAAAATTACAAAATCTTCGATGGTATTATTTTCAATTTCTACATTTCCCTGAACTTTATCTTTTAGTATTGATGTACCATCAATTTTACTTTTAAATCTAATAACAGGTTTTACATCTTTAGGAGCTTCATTCTCATTTTTGTCTCTCCATTTTCTATCATAAACATATGGAATTTTTTTTTGTTTAGCCCTTTTTTTTTGCGACTCAATTTCTTCAGTTGAGCAATAACATCTATAAGCACTACCTTTTTTTAATAGTTCATTTGCAACTTTTATATGATCGTCGATTTTTTGAGATTGTATATATTCTGCTCCATCATGATTGATACCTATCCATTGCAAAGATTTAATAATTTGATTTTTGTATTCCTCTTTTGATCTTTCTTTATCTGTATCTTCTATCCGTAGATAAAAATTACCATTTTGGTTTTTTGAATATAACCAATTAAATAAGGCTGTTCTCACCCCACCAATATGTAAAGGTCCAGTAGGTGACGGAGCAAATCTAGTTGCTACTTTTTTCATTAAAAATGGTTTAGACTATTTTTTTAGAAGTTTCTATATAAAGATACTAAAACACCTTGAACTTTTACTCTATCAGGGCCAAAAATTTTGGTTTCATAGTTTTTATTAGCACTTTCTAACGCTACTACTTTACCTTTTTTTCTTATTCTTTTAAGCATAGCTTCGTGTTCGTCAATTAAAGCTACCACTATTTTTCCATTATCGGCTGTATCGGTTCTTTTGATGATGACTGTGTCACCCTCATGAATTCCAGCTTCAATCATTGAATCTCCTTGAACTTTAAGGCCAAAATAATCTCCATTTTTTTCTAAGTTATTTGGTAATGGAATTCTAGAAACTTCATTTTGAATTGCTTCAACAGGTGTTCCAGCTGCTATTTTACCTAAAACAGACACCTCTGCATCGTCTGATAAAGGTTTTTCTTCATCCAAACCTCCTTTAATGACACTTGGGGAAAAATTATTGTAAATATCATTTGCAGAAGCGGTCTCTGGTAATTTTATAACCTCCAAAGCCCTAGCTTTATGAGCAAGCCTTTTAATGAAACCTCTTTCTTCTAAAGCACTAATTAATCTATGAATCCCAGATTTTGATTTAAGATTTAAAGACTCCTTCATCTCCTCGTAAGAAGGGGATACACCAGAGCTCCTCAACTTCTTGTTGATAAATAAAAGCAGGTTTTTTTGTTTTTTTGTTAGCATAAGAACAAATATCGTACAAACAATGTTCTATAAAAGTTCTTCATAATTAACAATAGTTAAAAAGTTAAGAAAATAAAGACTTTTTTGACTATAAAACAGAAAAAATCGAATTATCGTTTAAATTTTTTAAAAGTGATTCACCAATTAAAAAGGTTTTGATAGATGTTTTATTTGATAGTTCCAACAATTCTTCTTTACTTTTAATTCCACTTTCAGAAATCAATGGGCCAGGGTGATTAACCAAAACATCGTGGATATCATAAGTTGTATTAATATCAGTTTTTAAAGTTTTTAAATTTCTGTTGTTTATACCTAATAAAGCATCTTTAAATCTAAGTGCTTGTTTAGCTTCATTAACAGTATGTACCTCTACAATAACTGACATATTCAATTTTAAAGCTTCTTCATATAATTCATCTGCCAATTTATCTGAAACTCCAGCTAAAATAATTAAGATAGCATCAGCACCATAACTTTTAGCTAAAGGAATTTGAAATTTATCTATAAAAAAATCTTTACAAAGAATTGGTAAATTAACATCTTGTTTAATTTTACTAATATGCAGAAAGTTTCCTAAAAAAAAATCCTCCTCAGTTAAAACAGATAAACAGGTTGCTTTATTTGATTTATACATATTAGCTA
>CACDAB010000012.1:0-21867 GCA_902550615.1 uncultured Pelagibacteraceae bacterium
TTTAATTTTAATTGCCTTAATTTCATACTCTCCAGAAGACCCGAATTTTATTTTCCCAGAAAATACTATTATAAAAAATTTTTTAGGTTATCAAGGAAGTGTTACTTCAGACTTTATTTTACAATCTATAGGCTTAATAGGTTACTTATTGCCCGTCACTTATATCTTTACAGGTTTAAACATTTTTAGAAGAAAAGAAATCTTAGTTATCATAGAAAACACCTTTTTTGTAACAATTTATGTAGTCTTTGGATCTTTGTTTTTTTCAAAATTTTACTCTGAAAATTTTACACTTTATATTAGTGGTAGTGGTGGTTTTGTTGGAAATTACCTATCAGAAAACTTTTTAATTAATTTATTAAATAAATATGATAATTTTTCATATTATTTACTTCTACTACTCACTCTATTATTTTTCACTTTAAGTGTAAATTTTAGTTTAAAAAATTTTATTTCAATTGTTAAAAAAATATTAAATTTTTTATTTAATAAAAACTCTAAAAATTATACGAATAAAGATGAACTTATAAACGAATTTATTCCTCAAGATGAAATAAAAGACATAATACAAGAAGATTTACCGTTTATAAAAGCTGAAAATAATAGGTCTACAAAAACCAAATTTTCTCTCCCCTCAATTGATTTGTTAAAAACTCCAACAAAAAAAGAAAGGGAAAGTCTTAATAAAAATGAAAATAATAATCCAGAATTTTTAGAAAAAATTCTCTTAGATTTTGGTGTTAATGGAAAGATTAAAAAGGTTAGTCACGGCCCAGTGGTTACTCTAAATGAATTTGAACCTGCAGCAGGTATCAAAGTTTCTAAAATAATTAATCTATCTGATGATATAGCAAGAAATACAAGCTCAGAGTCAGCACGTATAGCAACCATTCCAGGAAGTAATACTATAGGTATAGAACTTCCTAATTCTCATAGAGAGAATGTGTATCTGAGTGAAATTTTAGATAATTCAAACTTTAAAAAGAAAGAAGTTAAATTACCAATTGCTTTAGGAAAAAATATTTCTGGTACTCCAATAATTGGGGACCTTTCTGCAATGCCTCATTTACTTATCGCAGGCACTACCGGTTCTGGAAAATCAGTTTGTATTAATACAATTATTTTATCACTTCTTTACAAACATACTCCAGAAAAATGTAAATTTATTTTAATTGATCCTAAAATGTTAGAACTTTCTACTTACGAAGGTATTCCGCATCTACTTTGCCCGGTCATTACAGAGGCCAAAAAAGCTGCCTCAGTTCTCGGTTGGGTAGTTAAAGAAATGGAAAGTAGATATCGATTGATGACCAAAGAAGGTGTCAGAAATATTGATAGCTACAATTCAAAACATAAATTACCAATGCCATACATAGTTGTGGTAGTTGATGAAATGTCCGATTTGATGTTGGTAGCAGGAAAAGAAATTGAAAATTATATTCAAAAATTGTCACAAATGGCTAGAGCTGCTGGTATTCATATTATTATGGCGACACAAAGACCTAGTGTTGACGTAATAACAGGTACGATTAAAGCAAATTTTCCAACCCGAATTTCTTTTCAAGTTACCTCAAAAATAGATAGTAGAACAATTCTAGGTGAACAAGGAGCTGAACAATTGTTGGGAAAAGGCGATATGCTATATATGTCATCCGCAAATAGAATTGTAAGAATTCATGCTCCATTTGTCTCAGACACTGAAATAGAAAAAATTAATAACTACTTAAGATCCCAAGCAGAGCCTGACTATGTTGATGAAATACTTAATTTTGCTGATGAAAAAGAATTGAATGAATCAAAAAATCAAGGTGAAAAAGACGAATTATATCAAACTGCTATTGAAATAATTAAAACAGAAGGAAAAGCTTCAACTTCATTTTTACAAAGAAAACTTCAAATTGGATATAATCGAGCTGCAAGAATAATTGATATGATGGAGGCTGAGGGAATAGTAAGTAAAGCAAATCATGTTGGAAAAAGAGATGTTCTTAAATGAAAAAACTATTTATTATCCTAATTTTTTTTTCAATAATTTCTAATGTCTCAGCATCGATAAAAGAAAATATAATTAAAAAATTTACAGATATAAAAAATGTATCATTTGATTTTGAACAAAATATTAATGGTAAGATTGAAAATGGTAGTTGTATAATTGAATATCCAAAAAAAATTTATTGTAAATATAATTTAAGTAATCAGAAGGTTTTGGTTGCAAATGGAAAATCATTAGTTATCAAAACATTAAGTAGTTATTACTTTTATCCACTTGAAAAAACTCCTCTGGATACAATTCTTAATAAAGAATATTTATTAAAAAAAATAAAAAATTTAGATCAAAGGGAAGTAAGTGATGATTTTATAAACTTTAATTTTATAGAAAATGAAAATGAGATAAATCTATTTTTTGATAAGAAAACTTATAACTTAATTGGATGGCAAACAGTAGATATTTATCAAAATGTAAGTATTACCTATCTTTCTTCCATTAAAAGAAATCAAAAATTAAAAAAGGAAATATTTAAACTGCCACAACAAAACTAGCTTAAATTACGACTGTTTCAGTTTTAAAAACTTTCATACCTCGTGCAATATAATTATTTAATGCATTTTTATGATCTAATGAACACGTATGGACCCAAACTCTTTTGGGTTTTTCTTTAAAAGAATTTTTAATAGCTGCTGATAATAGATATGAACCTAATTTTTTATTTTGATATTCTTCCAATAAACCCAGATATGCAATCTCAACTTCATTTTTATCTGTGTGTAAAATTAATTCAAAATAACCTGCTAATTCATCCCCTTCTTTTAATATATATGTCTTAACTTTTTTGTCAGAAACATAGTCCAGCCATTGTTTCTCACTCCACACTAATCGGTCTACCCAATGATGACTTTTACCAATATTTTTATAAAAGAATTTATTTAACTGAAAATCAACCGGATCGACTAAATTTATTGAATAGCGCTCTGATAAATTTGAAGAGTCTTTTAAATCTTCCAAATAAGATATTTCTAAATAATTTCTTTCAACCTTCTTATTCACTGCACCATCTTACCAACTGGTTCGCCACCGAATAAATGGAAATGAAGATGGAGCACTTCTTGACCACCATGTTCATTTATATTTGCTAAAGCTCTATATCCTTTACCCGTATCGACTGAAATACCAAGTTTCTTTGCTACTATATTGATACCTTTTAACAATCCCACCATCTCATCTGGTGAAGCTTTATTACTGAAATCATCCAAATCTATATATTTTCCTTTTGGAATTACAAGTGCGTGAATTTTTTTTTGAGGATTTATATCGTGAAAAGATAATACAAACTCATCTTCATAAATTTTTTTACAAGGAATTTCACCTCTTAAAATTTTTGCAAAAATATTGTTTTCATCATACGTCATTCTAAAACTTTTAACTCCTCATTTATGCTAATTATTTTACCACCTCTAATATTAGCATCTACAACAGCACATTCATAATAAGCAAAAGATGTTTCCTCGGCTATTCTTTTCATATCTAAACACTTTGATTTACTTTTTACCAATAAATGCTCATTTAAGTCAGGAGGGTCACCCAAATACATCATTAATGCAATAACCTTGCCTTTCTTTTCAAAATCAGAACCTTCCTCTAACTGAGTAACTCTAGAGGAAACACCTATTTCAAAGTTTGTGAAAGCAACATAACCCTTATAAAGTCCATAACAAATTAATAAAATTACGATATATTTTATTTTACCCATTAGATTTTTGTCTTTTTTTTAACTCACTTTCAATATCTTCAATTTTAATATTATGTGCCTCAAGATAAATTATCAAATGATAAAATACATCAGCAGCTTCGTGTATTTTATTTGTGTCTTTATCTACAGCCTCAATGAGTTCGTTTATTTCTTCTATAACTTTTGATTTACTTAAAGATTTATCTGATAATAATTTATTAGTATAAGATCCTTCAACTGGCTTTTCTTTTCTTTCACGTGCGAGCTTAAATAAATTTTCAAGTGTACTTAACATACTAAATTCTAACAGGAATTCCTTTTGAGTCCAAATATTCCTTAGCCTCTTGCACTGAATGTTTTCCATAGTGAAATATTGAAGCTGCTAAAACTGCACTTGCATTTCCTAATTTAATTCCATCAACCAAATGATCTAAGTTCCCTACGCCTCCTGAGGCAATTAAAGGTATATTTACGTTTGATGCAATTTTGCTCATCAAATCGATATCATAACCTATTTGTGTTCCATCTCTATCCATTGATGTTACAAGTAATTCTCCTGCCCCATTATCTTCCATTTTTTTGGCATACTCTAAAGCATCAAGACCACTATTGTTTCTTCCTCCATGGGTAAAAATTTCCCACTTATCTCCATTTTTCTTTGCATCAATTGCAACAACAATACATTGTGAGCCAAACTTTTTTGAACTATCTAAAACAACATTTGGATTTTCCACAGCAGCAGTATTGATAGATACTTTATCAGCACCACAATTTAATAATTTATTAATATCATCAATACTTCTTACTCCTCCACCGACAGTTAAAGGTACAAAACATTTTTTTGAGGTTCTCTCAACTACATCATAAATTGTATCTCTATTTTCGTTTGAAGCAGTAATATCTAAAAAACAAATTTCATCTGCACCACCATCAGAATAAATTTTTGCTTGTTCAACTGGATCACCTGCATCTTTTAAATCAACGAAGTTAATACCTTTAACTACACGTCCATTCTTGACATCTAAACAAGGAATTATTCTATTTTTAAGCATCTTCTTTAACCAGATCCTCTAACTTAATATCTCCATCATAAATAGCTTTGCCAACTATAATACCCTCAATATTTTTCAAAGTTTTGGCTTTTTTAATGTCATCTATTGATGAGACACCGCCAGAAATAATGACAGGACAATTTGATTTCTCCGCAATTTTTGAAGTCTCCTCAAAATTTGGGCTTTGCTTCATACCATCTCGGTTGATATCTGTATAAATCAATCTGCTAACACCATAACCATTTACCTCTTTTAAGTAATCTAGAGTTAATTGATTAGAATTTTCCTTCCAACCAGATACGGATAAAAATCCATCTTTAGCATCTAAACCTAATGCAATTTTGTTTGGAAATTTTTCACATGCTTCTTTTAAAAAATTTTTATCTTTTATTGCAGCACTACCTAAGATTACTTTTTCAACTCCAGCATCAGTGTACTTTTGAATACTTTCAAGTTTTCTCACACCTCCACCAACCTCAATTTTGAGATCAAATTTACTTACTATATCTTGAATAATATCTAAATTAATAGTTTCGCCAGTTAAAGCTCCATCCAAATCAACTATATGTAAATTTTTAAAACCATGATCTTTATATTTACTAGCTTGTTCAACCGGAGACATTTCATACTCAATTTTATTATCAAAGTCTCCTTTAACTAATCTCACGCATTTTTTATCTTTAATATCAATCGCTGGAAATATTTTCATTTATTATTTTTCAATTTTACATCACTTGAAATTGTAAGTTCTTTATCAAGGCTTTTTTTATTTATATTTTCAGAATTTGGAACATTTTGACATGACGTAATAAAAAAATAACAAAAGATTATCAGAAAGAGTTTATTCATAAATTCAAATATTAATAAAATTTTCAATTACTTTAAGTCCCATTTTGTCACTTTTTTCAGGATGAAATTGTGTTCCAAAGATATTTTCTTTTTCAACGGAACAAACAATATTTGATGAATAATCTGTTGTTGCTGAAATTACATTTTCATCATTTGGTAAAAATTCATAACTATGTACAAAATACATGTGTGAATTATTTTCTATATTTTCAAAAATTTTACTTTGTTTAACAATATTTATCTGGTTCCAACCAATATGAGGAAGTTTATATTTCCCATTTTGATTGTCTATTTTTGAGACTTTGCCAGGAATCCAGCCTAAACCTTTAGTTTCTGTTTCTTCATAACCAATATCAGCAAACATTTGCAAGCCAACACAAATTCCAAGAAGTGGTTTTTTATTATTTATTACAAATTCATGTAAAGTTTCTGTTAAACCATTAATTTTTTTCAAAGCATCTACACAGCTTTTAAATGAGCCCTGCCCTGGTAAAACTACTTTGTCACTAGACTTAATTTTATTTAAATCAGCAGTAACCTCAATATTTACCTTATCTCTAGCAACTTCTTTAAAAGAGTTTATCACCGAGCTTATGTTGCCCGAGTTGTAATCAACAATCGTTACTTTCATTAATTTTATAGTGAGCCTTTAGTAGATGGAATTGATTTACTATTCCTAGGATCTATCTCTAATGCAGCTCTTAATGATCTTGCTAATCCTTTGAAACAAGACTCAATGATGTGGTGGCTATTATCACCATAAATATTTTCTACGTGCAAAGTAATTCCTGCTGCTTGAGAAAAAGCTTGAAACCATTCTTTAAATAGTTCCGTGTCCATTTCGCCAAGTTTTTCAACTTTTAATTTTACTTTCCAAATCAAATAAGGTCTATTCGAAATATCAATTGCAACACGCGATAAAGTTTCATCCATTGGTATGATCGCATGTGCATATCTTCTAATACCAACAGATTTTTTTAATGCCTTTTTCAAAGCCTCACCGATTGCTATACCAGTGTCTTCAGTTGTGTGATGTAGATCAATATGCGTATCTCCTTTAGCTTTTATACTCATATCTATTGATGAATGCTTAGATAACTGCTCAAGCATATGATTAAGAAACCCTATTCCAGTATCGATCTTATATTTACCTTTACCATCAATGTTGAGATCAACACTTATACTGGTCTCTTTTGTTTTTCGACTAATTTTACCTTTACGCTTCATAATTAAAAAGAGGTATACATATATTATCCAAATATGGCAATAATACTAAACCTGGGCTTGAACTATCAAATTTAGTATCCATTTATAAGCTATGACAACGATTGTATTGGTAAGAAAAAATAATGAAGTAGTAGTTGCTGGTGATGGACAGGTCAGTATGGGAAATACTGTTGTTAAAAGCACTGCGTCAAAAGTAAGAAAAATTGAGAAAAGGGATGTTGTCGCTGGCTTTGCAGGTTCCACTGCAGATGCGTTAACTTTGTTTGAGAGATTAGAAGCAAAAATAGAAAAGCATGCAGGTAACTTATCAAGAGCCGCTGTTGAATTAGCAAAAGACTGGCGAACAGATAAATATTTAAGAAGACTTGAGGCGCTTATGGCTATTGGTGATAAAGATAATAGCTATATCATATCTGGAACTGGAGATGTGCTTGAGCCAGAGGGTGATGTAATTGGAATTGGTTCAGGTGGAAACTACGCCTTAGCAGCTGGAAAAGTATTAATGGGTACAGACATGAATGCTGAAGAGGTGGCAAAAAAAGCTATTGAAGTTGCTTCAGAAATTTGTGTTTTTACAAACAATAATATTAAGGTTGAAAAAATATAATGGAAAAGTCTAATGTTACTCCTCTTGTTCCAAAAGATAAAAATTCCAAAGATAATGAAACTTTAGTTAGTTCATTATCACCAAGAGAAATAGTTTCAGAATTAGATAGATTTGTCGTGGGTCAAAATAAAGCTAAAAAAGCTGTTGCTGTAGCTCTAAGAAATAGATGGAGAAGACAAGCTTTAAAAGGTGAAATGAAAAATGAAGTTCTGCCAAAAAACATCCTTATGATTGGACCAACTGGAGTTGGTAAAACTGAAATATCTAGAAGATTATCAAAACTTGCCGAAGCACCATTCGTAAAAGTTGAAGCTACAAGATTTACTGAAGTTGGATATGTTGGAAGAGATGTTGAACAAATTGTGAGAGATTTAATTGAAATTGCTATTTCAATGGAAAAAGTAAAAAAAAGAAAAGAAGTTTATGCAAAAGCTCAGAAAATGGCAGAAGAAAAAGTTTTAGACGCTTTAGTGGGAAAAAAAGCAAGCACCGCGACAAGAGAAAGTTTTAGAAAAAGATTAAGAGATGGTGATTTAGATAACAACGAAATAGAGATTGCAGTAAGTGATACTGGCGGAAGTGGTACTTCATTTGAAATACCAGGTATGCCAGGAGCAAACGTTGGCATGATAAATATTGGAGAAATGCTTGGTAAATCTATGGGCACAAAAGAAAAAAAGAAAAAAATGACTGTTAAAGAGTCTCACGAAATTTTAATTAATGATGAGTCTGATAAATTGATTGAACAGGATAAAATTATTAAAGCTGCCAAGATATCAACTGAAAATAATGGAATAGTTTTTTTAGATGAAATAGATAAAATTTCCGGCAGAACCGATAGAGTTGGGGGAGATGTCTCAAGAGAAGGTGTACAAAGAGATTTATTACCTCTTATCGAGGGTACAACAGTTAACACAAAATATGGACCAATTAAAACAGATCATATTTTATTTATTGCATCAGGAGCCTTCCAACTTGCTAAACCATCAGACTTATTGCCTGAACTTCAAGGAAGATTACCTATAAGGGTTGAGTTAGAAGCTTTAACAAGTGAGGACTTTAAAAGAATTCTAGAGGAACCTGACTATAGTTTAATTAAGCAATATGTGGCTTTATTAAAAACTGAAAATGTAGATTTAGAATTTTCAGAGGACGGGATAGATGCAATTGCAAATATAGCCTCAGAAGTAAATGCAAGTGTAGAAAATATTGGTGCAAGGAGATTGCACACAATTATCGAAAAGATTTTAGATGAAATTAGTTTTACAGCAACTGACAGGGCTGGTGAAAAAATCATTATTAACAAAGAATATATTGATAAAAATTTGGATACACTTATTAAAGATACGGATTTATCAAAATTTATTCTATAAAAACTATTAAAGATAATTTAGTTCTCTCATTTCATTAGCTAATTCTCTCTCCAGATTTTCTTTTATTTTTGGATCAAGAAGTTTTTTCCAATCATTTTGAGCACCCATATTAAAAAATTTAATTTTTTCCCCTTGTTTATTTTCTTTTGCCTCAACAAAACTCTCCTCTGCCTCAAGTTTTTGCATTTTTTCGAATATTGTTGTTTTTAAGGTATTTTCAAATTTTTTTTCATCGTAACTAAATTTTACACGACCAAGATGGGCAATAAATTTTAAAATATTCAAGAAAGTTTTTTCAGTATCCTGAATTAGATCTTCATATTTCACTAACAAATATTTATTAAATCTTCTAAAAACTTTCCATGAATTGAAATGATGCTTCCATGACCCTAGATAAGTTATACAATGTCTATCTGAAGATTTACCTAGGTACTGATGGGATAATAAATTTTTATAAGCTTGTTCAGGTGTTGTCTGAAAATGGTGAGCAAATGATGTCACAATATTTCTTGGGTCTCGAACGATATAAATAACTCCAAGTGTATTATGTCGATCAGTAAATTTAAATTTTTCATTATTATGAAAGCAACTGTGTGTTTTTAAAAATCGAATAGAATCATTCTCATTAAATATTTTTTGGGTATTAATATAATTCTTAAACATTTCTTTCTCATCGTTAGTATTAACACCTAATTGTTTAAATAATGAATTATCTGGAAATTGCTTAATATTTGTCAATAAGTCAAAATTAAAATTACCATCTTTAGAAAATATATATGATGACAATAAAGATCTTACGAATGTATTCCCACTTTTGGGGTATGATGCTAACCAAACTATCATCTAAAACATTATATTATTGAATAGTTAAAAATATAGATTATTTTTTCTTTAAAAAAATATAAAAAGCCCCGCTGCCACCATCTTTTATACTTGCCGGACTTATATTTGAAATAATTTTCATTAAGTCTTGGTTACTTTTTAAAAATTCTGGGATAGAATATTTTAAAATACCAAAATCCTTTGAAACATAGGGATTTTGTTCATTAGTTGAGTGAAGGCCTTTTCCTGTTACAATAACCAATTTTTGAATCTTATCTTCATAGGACTCCTTTATAAAAGTTTCTATGATCTGGTTTGCTTCATCAAGACCTTTTCCATGAAGATCTAATGATTTTATTTTTTTTACATTTGTTTTTATTTGTAAGTTGTCTTTATCCTGCAATTTTTGATCGCTTGATAAAAATTCATTCCAAGTTTTTTTATCTTTTTCTGAAATTTTACTATTCACTTAATTAAGAGTATTTACCAACAACCAATTTGGATTGTTAGATCTCATATCTCTTGAAAATGTCCAAGTATCATAAATAGTTTTAATTTTATCTGGACTGCCTGAAACTATTTTTTTTTCTTTATCTCTAATACATGTGATTATTTCACTTACAAAATCTACTGTGACTTGAAGAGCCTTATCTATTTTTTTATGTTCTTTTATGTCAGCAGATTTTATCCCAATAAATGTAATTTCTGCGTAATGGCCTCTATTACTTCTATCCTTAAGAGCTTTATTAAACTCTTCATAAATCTCTTTACTCAGTAATGGTTTGCTAGCTATAAGCTTATTATCATTATCACTAAAATCAGTGATGATAGTTTCATAAGCAATTTTTGCACCTTTTAAAAATTCGCTTTGAGCTTTTTTATCAAAATTTTCCTTTTGTTTTAAATTACTTTCTTGATGAACCTCTTTTAAAATTTCTTGAAATTGTTGAGGGTTTTTTCCTTCAAAGCCAGTTCTTTTTCCAAGAATACCTCTAAGTCTCAAAAAAATAAATCCCGCTATCATGGCTAATAGTATAATATCAATGTATTCAAAACTATAATTCATTCGATTAATTTAATTACTATGTTGAATAATTTCAACTAGCAATTAGATTAAAGACAAATGAACTCAGTATTAATTACCATTATCTTAATACCCATTATAGAAATCTATCTATTCATAGAGATTGGTGGTCAAATAGGTGCATTTAACACAATATCGCTCATATTTATAACAGCAATAATTGGAGTGATTTATGCAAGATATGAAGGGTTAAATACTCTCAGGTCTGGTTTTTCCCAACTTATAAAAAACGAAGCGCCGATTTATGAGATAATCTCAGGTGCAGCTATAGCGTTTGCAGCTTTATTATTAATAGTTCCTGGTTTTGCCACTGACTTGTTTGGATTTCTTTTAATTTTTCCTCTGACAAGGAAATTATTTTTCGGAAAAATTGTTAATAAATTTAAGAATGAGACAAAAATTAAAAAACCATATATAGAAGGTGAGTTTGAAGACATTGAGGAAGACGATGAGCGAAAATTATAAAATTGTAAGTAAATTTATAAAAGATATCTCGGGTGAAACACCTGACGTTGAGACATATTTATATGTAAAAGATTTTATACCAAAATATCAATTAAATATTGAAATAAACTCAAAGCCTTTAAAAGCACAAATAATAGAGGTAAATACTTTATTAAAATTTCATGATACTTCAGAAAGTAAAAAAAAATCTCATTTTGAAATGACTTATACATCCGTAATAAAACTCAATGAAGAAATTAAAGATAAAAAAATTCTACAAAAAATTATACTATGTGATGTTCAGAAGGAAATTTATCCAGAATTAGAAAAGGCTCTACTTAATCTTTTACATACATCAGGGTATCCAAATATTAAATTTGAAAAAAAAGTTGATTTTGATGAACTTTATAACAAACAATTTAATTAAAAAAATTTTTCTTCAAATTAATTTTTAAATATCTTTCATGATTTCTTTTTTCTTCCTCACTAGGTTTAATAACTTTTTTGAAATAAGAAATGTTTGTTTTTAAAGCTTGACTATTTTCACTAATATCATTACTAAAATTTAACTTAGGTTCTTTTTGATCTATTAAATTAATATAAACTTTTGATAATAAGTCACAATCAATTAAAGCTGTATGTTTTTCTCTTTTGGAATTATCTATTCTATATCTTTTACATAGGGCGTCTAGACTATTAGAAGATCCTGGAAATTTATCTCTAGCTAAAACAACAGTATCTATAATTTCATTATTAATTAAATCTTTACCTGCTATTTTCAATTCATTATTCAAATGCGATAAATCAAATTCAGCATTATGGATGATTAGTTTTTTTCCTTTTATATAAAGTAAAAAATCATCTGCTATTTCTTTGAATTTTTTTTTATCAGACAAGAATTTGTCTGTATATCCATGAGTTTCTAAAGCTTTTTCAGAAACTTTTCTCTCAGGATTTAAATAACAATGAAAGTTATTGTTTGTGGGGATAAAATTTTCTAACTCAATGCATCCTATCTCAACTATTCGGTGACCCTCTTTAACAGACAATCCAGTTGTTTCTGTATCTAAAATCACTTCTTTCATTTAATGTATTTGTTTAAGAATATATTTTATCTGTTTTTTAATAAATCTATTTGTAAAATTATTTTTAATAATAAAGTTTGATTTTTTTCTTTTGTAATCAAGTGGTAGTTGTATTTTTCTAAATCTGTTCATAATTTTTGAATTAAAATTTTGTCTTTTTTTTAATCTCTTTAAAATTTCAGTTTTTTTAGATTGAACAAATATTAAAATATCTTCTCTTTTATTGATTTTATTCTCAAGTAATAAAGGAATATCTAAAACAATTAATTTACTTTTTTTATTTTTCTTTAAAAAAATATTCATCTTCTTTCTTATTTCGGGATGAATAATTTTAACAATTTTCTTCAAATTATTTTTATTTGCTAATATTGTCTTTGTTACCTCTTGTTTTTTTATTGGAAATTGAGTGATGTATTTGGGTAAAGTCTTATTTAGTTTAATAAAAATTCCTCTATTTTTTTTATATAATTTCCCAACTTCGTTATCGGCATTAAATACTGGGTAATTAAATGACTTGGCAACAAAACTTTTTCCAGATCCTATATCTCCTAAAATTCCAATTCTAATCATTATATAAAAGCTTAAATGTATCTTTATTAACTTTTGGTTCTATTCTGTGCCATAATTTAAATGCCTCCAGAGCCTGATAAACAAACATAGTTTTTCCATTTTCGGTCTTGTATCCTAATTGTTTTCCCATTTTGAGAAATTGAGTTTCTTGAGGATTATAAATTACATCATAAAATAATTTATCATTTCCCGAACTTGGAAAATTTAGATTTATTTTTTCATTATTCAAACCAAGACTTGTGGCATTTATCACCATATGAAAATCAGTTAAGTTTCCCCATTCTAAAATTTTAAGATTATTAAATAAAACTCTCAAATTTTCCGCCTTCTCTTTAGTCCTGTTACTGATTGTTATCTCTTGAACATTCATATTTTTTAATGCAAAAATTATTGACGGCACTACACCACCAGCCCCCAAAATCAAAATTTTCTTTCCTTTTAAACTAAAGTTTAACTTTCTAATCGCACTATCAAAACCGGCTATATCTGTATTATGTCCAACTAAATCACCATTTTCAAAAGTAATCGTGTTTACTGATTGGGTATGTTCTGCCTCTGGGCTTAATTTATCTAAAAAAGGAATAACTGTTTTTTTAAAAGGCACAGTCACATTGCAACCAGATATTTTTTGTTCCTTAATAGTTTGAATAAAATTTTTAATTTCATGATCTTCTAATTTAATTTTATCATATATAGCATTAATATTATTTTCTTTTAGCCACCAGTTTTGAAGTTTGGGAGACAAGGAATGATTAATTGGGTTTCCTATTACTAAATATTTTTTCATTGGTAATTACTCAAGTATTGCTTTATTTTTTTAATTGGTAAACCCATTATAGTGTCTTCATCCCCATCAATATTTAAGAATAATTTTCTACCCTCTCCTTCAATTTGATAAACGTTGTAAGCATATAATGCTTCATCTGTGATTTTTGACAAATAACTTTTTAGCTCTTCTAAACTCAATTGTTTCATTGTTAAAGTCGCTTTATCAGTGTAATTCCAAATCATAAAACCATTTTGGGAAATGCAAACTGAACTAATTAGATTATGTTTTTTTCCATTAAGCTTTTTTAATATTTCTAAAGCTTGATCTCTGTTTGTCGGTTTAGATATTAATTCACCATCTAAATCTATTACACTATCAGCACCTAAAACTAAAAATCCTTGGTTTTTTTGACTAACCTTGTTTGCTTTTAACTCAGCTAAATTTTTTGATATTATTTCTGGAGATGCTTTTTCTTTAATTAAACTTTCTTTGACAATATCCTCATCTAAATTAGAGTTTTGTACCTCTGTGAATATATTGTTATCATCCAAAATTTGCTTTCTTACTTTGCTTTTTGAGGCAAGTATAATTTTAACCATTATTTTTATATATTTCGTATATCTTTATAATTGAGGCAGCGGTTTCTTCTACTGATTTTCTAGTAACATCTATCATAGGCCACTTATATTTTTTAAAAGTATTTTTAGCGTCCTCAACTTCTTTTTTAATTTTAGATAAATCTGTGTAAGATTTATTCTGAGATTCTTTTAATGAGTTCATTCGATTTTTTCTTATATCAGCCAATCTTTCTGCTTCTGTGCTTAATCCAACAATACAAGTAAGGTTTGGGTCTTCTTTTAAAGTTTTTGGAATAGAATTTTCATTTACCAAAGGAATATTAGATATTTTAAACCCTTTGTTTGCTAGATAGATCGAAGTTGGTGTTTTACTGGTCCTACTAACCCCCAATAAAATAATGTCCGATTTTTTAATATCTTTTACTAAATTTCCATCATCATGATTCATTGTGAATTGAATTGCTTCAATTCTTTTATAGTACTCATCATTGAGAGTGTATTGACCACTGGGTTGATGAGATGCTTTTTGGTTAAGCAGCTTAGAAAAGCTTAAGATTAAATCTCCAAGAACACCAAAACAAGGAATTTTTTTTTCTTCGCTATTTTTTGCAAGATATTTTGCAAGACTACTATCTACGATTGAATATAAAATGATAGAGTTTTGATTTTCTTTAGCATTAGATAAAATTTTTAAAATTTGGTTTTCAGTTCTTGTAAAGGAATAAGTATGTATTTTGTAATCTATATTTTTGAATTGAGCTTTAATTGCAGTAAAAATTCTATCTAACGTTTCACCCGTAGAATCTGATATTAAATAAATCTGATAAATATTACTCATGTATAAAGTGTTAATAGTTTTTGTTTTATTTAGACAAAGTTAGTTAATTTTATAAATTTAAAATTTATGCTGTAAAACATAGCTTTTATTAACATTATTAAACATCTGTATAAAGTTTTTCATTAAATTGAAATATTGGTAATAAGCTTCAATATTACTTATATATATATCAAAAAATTACATTTAAATGTTAATAACTGGTTTATAAAATGTATATAAAATTTAATCCACGTATTTCACAGCTCATACTACAAATACTATTAAATAAACTTTATTACTAATATGTCTAACATCAAGAAGGTTATTAAAGACGGAAAAACAGATTTAAATCCCATATGGATTATGAGGCAAGCTGGTAGATATCTGCCAGAGTTTAGAGAAATCAGAAAAAAAAATACTGATTTTATTAAGCTATGTTTAAATTCTAGTTTATCAGCTGAAATAACTTTACAACCTCTTAAAAGATTTGATTTAGATGCAGCCATAATCTTTTCTGATATATTAATCTTACCTTATGGTTTGAAACAAAAAGTAGAATTTAAAAAAAATGTTGGACCCATCCTTGGTGACTTAAAACTTGATCAAACATTTGAAGTTACTGAAAGTGATTTTATTGAAAGAGTTGATCCTGTTTATAAAGCTATAAATTTGGTAAGAAATAACAATTTAACAGAAAACAAGTCTACTATAGGTTTTGTTGGAGCTCCCTGGACATTACTTGTTTATATTCTAAATAAACAATCTCCAAAAATAAAGCTCAAAGAAAATTTTTTTAAAGATTTTTCTATAATTGAAAAAACTTTTAAAATAATAGATAAATTTTTAAAAATTCATATTAAAAATCAAATTGATAGTGGTGCAGATATTATACAAATTTTTGATAGTTGGGCAGGACTACTAGAAGATAAGGATTATGATTTTTACATCTATAACCCAACTTGTTCTTTAGTTGAATTTACCAAATCTTTAAATGTTCCAGTGATTTGCTTTCCACGAGGTATAAAAAATTATAAAAAATATTGTGAAATTGTAAAACCAGATGCAATTTGTATAGATTATGAAGTTGATCCAATAAAAATTGAAAAAGAGATAAAAATTCCTGTACAAGGCGGCATGGATCCAAAAGTTTTACTCACTAATAAAGACAACCTTAAAAAAGAAGCAATCAGGTATCTGGATATTTTTAAAGATCATCCATATATATTTAATTTAGGTCATGGAATATTACCCGAAACAGATCCAAGTATGATGGATTATTTAGTTAAAATAATAAAAGATTATTGATGAAAAAAGAATTAAATCACCCACCTATTAATTTTGGCAAAACAGGAGCTCTAATAATAAATTTGGGGACACCGGACTCCACAAGCTGGTTTGATATTAGAAAATATTTGAAAGAATTCTTGTCTGATAAAAGGGTAATAGAAGTAAATCCTTTTGTTTGGCAAATTATATTAAATGTTTTTATATTAAATTTTAGACCATCTAAAACCGCAAAAGCTTATAAAGAAATTTGGATGAAGGATAAAAACATTTCTCCCCTTCTCTTTTATACACAAGAACAAGCTAAGAAATTATCAAATTCCTTTTCCGAACAAAACCTGATCATTGATTATGCCATGAGGTATGGAAATCCGAGTATAAAAAGCAAAATTAAAAAACTCCATGAAAAAGGTTGTGAGAACTTGATTATACTCCCTCTATATCCTCAATATGCTGCAGCGACAACAGCAACTGTTTGCGATGAAGTTTATAGAACGTTAATGAAAATGAGGTGGCAACCATCAATCAAAATAATACCACATTATGAGTCACATCCTTTGTATATAGACGCTTTGGTAAATTCATTGAATAAGAAAATAAAAGAAATAAATTGGAAGCCAGATCTAATTTTGGCATCTTATCATGGTATACCCCAAAAATACTTTGATAAAGGAGACCCATATCACTGCTATTGTCAAAAAACGACAAGATTGATTTCAGAGAAATTTAATTCGATAGAAATAAAAACAACATTTCAATCTAGATTTGGTCCCCAAAAATGGCTTGAGCCCTATACAGATAAAACACTAGAGAAATTGCCTAAAGAGGGAAAGAAGAATGTTCTTACAATATGTCCTGGTTTTTCCTCAGATTGTGTTGAGACATTGGAAGAAATTCTTATTCAAGGTAAAGAAAGTTTTTTAGAATCTGGTGGTGAAAACTTCGATATGGTACCATGTTTAAATGATAATAATGATCACATAAATTTATTAAAATCATTAATTCAACAAAACATATAACCGATGAATACTTATTTGCTTTTCAAATCTCTCCATCTAATAGCAGTAATTTCTTGGATGGCTGGTCTTTTGTATCTTCCAAGAATTTTTGTTTACCATTCACAAAATAATGACAAACCACTTGTTTCAGAAGTATTTAAAGTTATGGAAAAAAAACTTTTTTTTTACATTATGACACCTGCAATGACACTATCCTGGATATTTGGATTAGTATTAATACATGAAATAGGTTTTGAGCAATTAGGACAAAAGTGGATGATATTAAAATTAGTTTTTGTGATTATTTTAACTCTTTATCATTTTTATTTAGGAAGAATTTTAGAGCAATTTAGATTAGATATTAATAAGCATTCCCATAAATATTACAGATACATTAATGAAATACCCACATTATTGCTAATTTTAATCATATTTGTTGTAATATTTAAGCCTATCTAGGGTTGAATAATTTGTTTTAGTATATATATTATAAACATTATTAAGTCCTTAATAATTTACTCATGAACATACAAGAATTAAAATTAAAATCATCAGAACAGCTCATTACTCAGGCAGAGGAGCTTGGAATAGAAAATGCAAGCACCCTAAGAAAGCAAGAGATACTTTTTGCAATTCTGAAAAAAGTTGCAGAAAAGGAGGAAATAACTGGGGCAGGTGTACTTCAATTACTTCAAGATGGCTTCGGTTTTTTAAGAGCCATGGAATCAAATTATTTACCAGGTCCAGATGATATCTACGTAAGCCCAAGTCAAATTAGAAAATTTGGTTTGAGGACTGGTGATACTGTTGAGGGACCTGTTAGAGCACCCAAAGAAGGTGAAAGATATTTTGCATTATTACAAGTAAGTAAAATAAATTTTGAAGAACCCGATAAATCTAGACACAAAATAGCTTTTGATAACCTGACACCTTTATATCCTGACAAGCAGCTTGTTATGGAAGTTGAACAAGTAAAACCAGACAAAAAACAGGATTTAACTCCACGACTTATCGACTTAGTGAGCCCTATTGGTAAAGGTCAAAGATCAATAATTATCTCACCACCAAAGGCTGGCAAAACTATGATTTTGCAGAGTATAGCTAACTCAATAGCTAAAAATTATCCCGAGTGTTACCTAATAGTTTTATTAATTGATGAAAGACCTGAAGAAGTGACTGATATGCAGAGAACAGTTAAAGGCGAAGTAATTAGTTCCACATTCGATGAGCCTGCGCAACGTCATGTGGCAGTAGCTGAGATGGTAATAGAAAAAGCGAAAAGATTAACTGAACATAAAAAAGATGTAGTTATATTGTTAGATTCAATAACAAGACTTGGAAGAGCTTATAATGCTGTAATACCAAGTTCCGGGAAAGTTTTAACAGGTGGTGTCGACGCGAACGCACTTCAAAGACCAAAAAGGTTTTTTGGAGCTGCTAGAAATATTGAAGAAGGTGGATCACTAACCATTATTTCAACTGCACTTATTGATACTGGAAGTAGAATGGATGAAGTAATTTTTGAGGAATTTAAAGGAACTGGTAATAGCGAAACTGTTTTAGATAGAAAAATCGCAGATAAAAGAATTTATCCAGCAATCGATATTACTAAATCAGGCACAAGAAGAGAGGAATTGTTATTTGATAAAAATGACCTTCAAAAAATGAATGTGTTAAGGAGAATCATTGCCCCAATGGGAACAATGGATGCAATCGAATTTATTAATTCTAAATTGAAAGATACCAAAAATAATGCTGAGTTTTTTAACTCAATGAATAAGCCAGCTTGAGCTGATTAATGGTCTCAACGTTAAATTTAGAAATCCAATTACAAGAATTATTCAAACAAAGGGAATACTCCAAGATAATATTTGAAATAACCTCAAAAACAAGTGAGGAGGAAAGATCTTCAAGTATATGCAATCTATTGGGTATTTGTAGAATTGAAAGTAATAGAAAAGACAAACATTCATTACTATTAGCCTTAAAAGATTTTAAACAGGGTTACTTAAAAGAAAAAAAAACTATTCATGCTATAGACTGTCTTGGCAATTTTATTACATCTAGCGTTTTGTTAAAAGATATAGAGCGAGATTATAAATCTGACTTTAGTGATCTTATTAAATTATATGAGTCAGTAGAAAAATATTGTGCGAAGCATAGGCCAATTCATTTGGCAATGACTATGATTTATCGAAGATTAAATTATGCGAAAAAAATGATATTTCATTTAGATAAAGTAATAAAATCAAATAATTTTAATGCTTGGGATTTGTGTAATTATGGTTACTGGAACTGTTTTGATAAAAATTGGAAACAATCTGACTTCTTTAATTATGGTAAGTTATTAGATGAACGTTTAAAAGAAATTCCACAAAATCAATTAGTTAAACTTTCAGAGACTTCTAATTTAAAAATTAGAATAGGATTTTTATCAGCTGATATCCTCAGTGGTCATTCAATTACCTATTTTTTAAAAACAATTCTTTTAAATTATGATAAAAAAAAATTTGAAATTATTTTAATTTTAAACAATCCAAAAGAAGATCAGTCAACACAAGACTTCAAAAACTTGGTTGATGAGAACATTAATATTTGGAATTTCGATAATGTCAGTGCTGTAAATAGAGTAAGAGAATTAAAATTAGATATTATCGTTGATTTAATGGGTTATACATCCACAAATCGACTAGAAATGTTTAAAAATAGAATAGCTAAAAAGCAAATGATATGGATGGGTTATTGCAACACCACTGGACTGAAAAATATGGATTACATAATTTCAGATCCAAATTTAATTCGATCGAGTGAGGAGAAATTTTATTCTGAAAAAGTGATTTGTTTACCTAAAATTTGGAACTCTCATTGTGGATTTAATTTTGAGAGAAATGAAAACCCCCCTCCTTTTTTAAAGAATAAACATTTTACTTTTGGATCTTTTAATAATTTTGCTAAGATTAATTCAGATGTCGTCTCTGTTTGGTCAAATATTCTAAAAAAAATTAATAATTCTAAGCTTATTTTAAAAACTTCATCAAAAAAGCATGCATCAGAAAGAATTAAAGAATTATTTAATAATAGTGGTGTTTTGAATTCAATTAAATTTATAGAAAGAGAAAAGGAATTTAAAAATCATCTTGATCAGTATAAACAAATTGATATCGCTTTGGATACTTTTCCTTACAATGGTGTTACCACATCATTTGAAGCGATATGGATGGGAGTTCCTGTTATTACTATGGCTGGATATAATTTTAATTCAAGATGTGGGGAGTCAATAAATAAAAATCTAAATACAGAACAACTGATAGCCAAGGATGATGAGGATTACATTCAGAAGGTGGTAAATCTATCAAATAATCATGATGATTATATAAATTTGAGAAAATCAATATTTTTAAATGCCACTAAAAGCCCATTATTTAATAGCCAGGATTATTCAAAGAGTTTTTTTGAGGCATTAGAGCAAATAGTTAAATAGAAAGAATTTATCTAAAAGGCATCTAGTTAGTTCATAAATAACCTAATTCTTTCATTTCTTCTCCAAAAATAGACTCAATATTTTTTTTTGTATTCTCATTTAGCAGTTTTTCCCAATTATTTTCAGGACCTAAATGAAAAAAATTTATATTTTCATTGTTTTTATTTTTAGCGGCCTCTTTAAAACCATTAATACTCTCTTGAGTTTTGAATTTTTTAAATTTGGTATTTTCAATCGTATTGTAAATTTGAGATGGATCAATTTTTATATTAACTAATTTTTTCAAAAATTCAGCGATCTTTTGAAATTCACTTTCTGGTTTAATCAAAAGATTTTCATATTTTATTAAAAGATTGTTTTTCTTAAATTTCTTCCAAGAATTATAATGGTTTGACCAAGATGATATAATTGTGGGTATATCATTTTCAGATTGTGGTAAATTTTCTGAACTTAACATTTTTTTATCATCTGTAATAAATCTCGTTGCTTTTTCGTAGCTATTAACTGTTTGATTAAAATGATTCATTACTGATGTAATAACATTTCGTGGATCTCTAACAACATGTATAACACCTAATGAATTAATTTCATTTGTGAATGCATAATTGTCATATTTCCAATAGGCACTATGTGTTTTAAAAAATTTAATTTGATTATCTAAATTTATTTTTTCTTGGGCATGAATACAATTTTTTACAAATTGTTCCTCGCTTTTAAAATTACTTATTAATTCCTTAAAATCTTGAGCAAGTGGAAATTGTCTTATTTTGAGATTATTAATATCAATTTCATTTGAGTTAGAGTTTAGAAAAGAACTTATTATCGCTCGTACCCATGTGTTTCCACTTTTTGGGTATGAAGCTATCCAGATAATCATTTTTTTAATTATATCTAATAAGTAAATTCATTATATAATAAATTTATGACTATATATGCACTATCATCTGGTCCAGGGGTGTCTGGAGTAGCTATAATAAGAATTTCTGGGTTAGATGCCTCTAAAGCAATTACATTGCTTACTGGAAAACCTCTACCCTCTCCTAGAGTTGCTTCCCTTCGGAAACTAAACAATATCAATACTTCTGAACTAATAGATCAA
>CACDAB010000013.1:0-19164 GCA_902550615.1 uncultured Pelagibacteraceae bacterium
AATTATGATGAAATATTATTGATAGGTTCTGGGAAAGGGGTTGCCTCAGTCAGAACTATAAATGAACTTAAATGGAAAAGAAAAAACCTAAAAAAATTCAAGTTTCTGTCAAAAGAATATGATGCAGTTATAAACAAATGCAATTCTTATAGATTTTAATAGATGAAAGATCCAAACAATCCTTGTTTATTTTGTGACGTTAAAAAAAGTGGATGTACTCATGAAAATGATTTGGCATATGCAAGTTATGATTCTTATCCAGTTTCAGAACATCATTGTTTGATTATACCCAAAAGACACATAAAGGATTATTTTGACCTATCTAATGATGAATTGGTTGCATGTAATGATCTTATAAAAATTGTTAAAAAAGAAATAACTAATAAAGATCCGTTAGTTAAAGGATTTAATTTAGGTACAAATATAGGAATTGTATCTGGTCAATCTATTTTACATTGTCATTTTCATCTGATTCCCCGAAGAGAAGGAGATGTTGACAATCCCCAGGGTGGAGTACGATCAGTCATTCCAAACAAACAACATTATAAAAGAAATAATTAGCCTGTTATAAAAGACAAATTGACCCCAGTTTGAGGTTGAACTATAAATTCAACTAGATATAAAACTTTAAAACTAATTCAAAATTTAACAAAAGGCGGAAATGTTAAGTAACAATCCATTTTCAATTTTATCAGAAATCATTTCACCCTTTGCAATGCAATCTTTTATCATTGCAATGGTTTTATTAATTGCAATTGGAACTATTATTCAAATGATACATCACAAAAATTTGACTTATTTTTTTAACAACGCGAAAAAAGCAAAGCTGTCAGCAACAAAAAAATTAGGGGTTGGAGAAAAAGTTTCTGTAATTGCTAAAACAACAGTGGTTGATATTGGCACAACTTCTGAATTAGGTTTTGGAAAAAGAAGACTGGCCCATGTTCTAGGAATGTATGGCACAATTTTATTTTGGGTGTCTTCAGCTATTTTAGTTTTTTGTTACACAGGTGCTGATAAACCAAGTTCTCAAACTTGGTCAATGATTTGGCATGCAGGAGCAATATTAACATGTTTAGGAGGATATTGGTTTTGGTTTTTTTTAAGAGTTGATGTTTCAGCAGAAGCCCATCCTTGGTATAGAATTATAAAAGCTGATTTATTTGTTTTAGCATTACTTGCATGCTCAACTTTTGGGTTAGCTTGGTCATTCACACAATTTAATGGGCAAATAGGTTTGTCTTATTTATTTTTAATTTTATTTGTTGCATCTAACTTAATTTTATTCGGTGGTGTTTATTGGTCGAAATTCGCTCACATGTTTTATAAACCTGGAGCAGCTATTCAAAAAAATTTAGCAGAGGCAGATGGATCTAGGGATAATTTACCCCCACCAGCTGATGCCCCAGAACAATTTGGCCTGGGTATAAAAAGAGAAGAGCCAAAACATTATTAATATGTTAATAGAAAAAGGAGAAAAATAAAAATTATGTCAACTTTTGTATACATGACAAGATGCGATGGCTGTGGTCATTGCGTAGATATATGTCCTTCAGACATCATGCACATTGACGAAAATATAAGAAGAGCAAAAAATATTGAACCAAACTTTTGCTGGGAATGTTATTCGTGTGTTAAAGCATGTCCTAATCATGCAATTGATGTTAGAGGGTATGCTGATTTTGCTCCGATGGGTCACAGCGTTAGAGTTAGAAGAGAAGAAGAAAAAGGAACTATTTCTTGGAAAATTAAATTTAGAAACGGAACAGAGAAAAATTTCGTTTCACCTATAACAACTAAACCTTGGGGAAAATTTATTCCTAAACTTGCTGAAGGTGATACTCCTAATCAAGGAGAAATTAATTCACAAAGATTATATAGTGAGCCAGAAGGATTAAATACCAATAAAGAACTACCATCGGTTCCAAAAGAGTCTTTTAAAAAAGGTGTTTATTATTAATGGCTAAGCACAAAACACATTATGAGGAGTGTGATGTATTAGTTGTTGGTGGTGGAATGGCCGGCACAGGAGCAACTTTTGAGGCCAGGCATTGGGGAAGAGATTTAAAGATTGTTTGTGTTGAAAAAGCAAACATTGATCGTAGTGGTGCTGTTGCACAAGGTTTATATGCAATCAATTGTTATATGGGTATGCAATGGGATGAAAATCAACCCGAAGACCATGTAAGGTATGCCAGAAATGATTTAATGGGAATGGTTAGAGAAGATTTGGGTTATGACATGGCTCGTCATGTAGACTCAACTGTTCATATGTTTGATGAGTGGGGTCTTCCTATGATGAAAAATGAAAAAACTGGAAGATATCTCAGAGAAGGTAAATGGCAAATAATGATTCATGGCGAAAGTTACAAGCCAATTGTTGCTGAGGCAGCAAAAAAATCCGCAGATAAAATTTACAACAGAATAATGATTACTCATTTGTTAATGGATGAGTCTCAAGAAAATAGAATTGGTGGCGCAGTTGGTTTTAACATGAGAACAGGTGATTTTCATGTGTTCAGAGCAAAAGCAGTTATAGTTTCAGCTGGTGGAGCATCACATATTTTTAAACCGAGAGCAGTTGGAGAAGGTATGGGAAGAACTTGGTATGCACCATGGAGTAATGGATCTGCTTATGCTTTACCTATTGCGGCAGGTGCAAAGATGACTCAAATGGAAAACAGAATTGTATTGTGTAGATTTAAAGATGGTTATGGACCAGTTGGAGCATATTTTTTACATTTAAAAACATACACACAAAATGCTAATGGCGAAAATTATGAAAAAAAATGGTATGAACAAACTAAAGAGTTAGTTGGAGAATATATCGATCATCATCCAACTCCCACTTGTTTGAGAAACCATGCCTTTATTCAAGAGGTTGCTGCAGGTGGTGGTCCGATACATATGGTAACTAAAGAAGCTTTCCAAGATCCTCATTTAGAAACTGTGGGTTGGGAAAATTTTTTAGGTATGACTGTTGGTCAAGCTGTAGTTTGGGCATCTCAAAATATTGATCCAAAATATACAAATCCAGAATTAACAACTTCTGAGCCTTATGTTATGGGATCACACGCAACATGCTCTGGCGCTTGGGTAAGTGGACCAGAAGATCTATCTCCACCAGAATATTTCTGGGGTTATAACAGAATGCTTACAATCGATGGACTTTTTGGTGCTGGAGATACAGTAGGGGGAAGTGCTCATAAATTTTCATCAGGCTCTTTTACTGAAGGAAGATTAGCTGCAAAAGCAGCAGTTAAATATATAGAGGATAAAAAAGCAGAAGGAATTAATGTTACTGATAAACAATGTGAGGATTTTAAAAAGTCAGTTTACAAACCTTTAGAGACTTACACAGTTGCTCAAAACGAGATCACTGGTGGAACTGTTTCACCAAGTTACATTTCTCCAATTCAAGGATTACAAAGACTTCAGAAAATTATGGATGAGTATGTTGGGGGGATTACCTCAAATTACATGACTAATGGCAACATGCTTAAGAGGGCTCTTGAACTTCTAAAGTGGTTGCAAGAAGATTTGGAAAACGTAGGGGCTGAGGATTATCACCAACTAATGAGAGCTTGGGAGCTTAAACACAGAGCTCTAACCTCACAATGTGTAACAGAGCATACATTATTTAGAGAAGAAACTCGTTGGCCAGGTTATTATTACAGAGGCGATCATATGAAACTTGATGATGAAAATTGGCATTGCTTAACAGTTTCTAGAAGAGACCCTAAAACAGGAAAATTTACTCTGGAGAAAGTACCAGTTTATCATATCGTTGACGAAAAAGAGAAGAAGAAGGCTTCGTAACACCATATTTCAAACTTCTTTATGGACCTTTTGAAAAAATCTGACGAGGAGATATTCACGATAGCCAAGCCTTTTTGGGAAAATCTCGTAAGAGCCTCAAATATGAAAGATTATGGCGGCTTTACCAGAGACTTCTCTACCCAAATGCTGTTTGGGGCTAACGAAGTAGAACTTGGAAAGCAATGGGCTAACAACAAGATTATCACCAATTTGAATGAGACCTACGAACCATTTGGAACATTAAGAAGAGGCGATCATATTACCGTATTGATTAAGCAGACTAACAAAGAGGTGCCTGGAGAATTTTTAGGAAGGCTGGTCCTTGGTGTTGAGGATGGCGAAATAAAAATTTTTGGAGCCACAATTTATTAATTAAAGTTTGACAATTTTTCTGCTGGTGCTATTGAGGATATAGATGCACCTTTCAAATATAAAAATTCTTCAAAAAATCTTAAATTATAAAACAGCGTTAATTAAAACAGGAATTTTTTCAGCAATACTAGCTTGCTGGGGTGTAATATTATTTGGAACTTTTTTAACTTTTAAATAAATTTTTTAAAAAAAGTTAATTATTTTAAATGGAAGTATTTTTACCAATAGCACAAGTACATGTTACTGCTATTGAAATCATTTTATTAAGTGCTTTGGTTGGAATTTTATCAGGACTTTTTGGAGTAGGAGGTGGTTTTTTAATGACACCTTTCTTAATATTTTTAGGAGTTCCACCAGCTTATGCCGTTGCCAATGAAGCAAATAACATTCTGGCTACCTCTGTTTCTGGATCTACTACTCATTATCTTAAAAATACGTTGGATTATAAGATGGGTTTTATGATTGTCATCGGTGGTGCAATAGGAACTATCATTGGAATTTATACATTCACTTACTTTAAAGACATCGGTAAAATAGATACTGTTATCTCACTTGCTTATATGTATATCTTGGCAATTATTGGAACTTTAATGCTTGTTGAAAGTCTTGGTGAGATCGATAAAGCAAGAAAAAACACTATTATAAAACGAAAATTACACGTTCATTATTGGATACATGGTCTTCCATTTAGGATGAGATTTCCTAAATCAAAATTATATGAGAGTGCGTTCACACCAATTATCATTGGTTTATTTGTAGGTTTTATTGCTGCAATTATGGGTATTGGTGGAGCTTTCATACTAGTGCCTGCAATGATTTATATAATAGGCATGCCAACAAAATTAGTTCCAGGAACATCTTTGTTTGTAACTATTTTTGTAAGTGTCATTGTAACGTTTTTACATGCATTTAATTATGGATCTATAGATTTAATTTTAGTTTTAATGTTGGTTATTGGTTCGATAATTGGAGTACAAACAGGTCAAAAAATTGGACAATCAATTGAAAGCTCTGGACTAAAAGCCTTATTAGCAGTTTTATTATTAATTGTTGGAATTGCAATTGCGTATGATACTTTTTTTGTTGATCATACTATGAACGGCATTACTAAGGTTGCGGAAAAGGATTTAACACCATTATCAGTTTTAGTTCAAAAATTTTCAAAAGATATGCCAATTGTATATAGTTTATTTTCTATATTTTTTGCTATAGCGTTAGGTGTTGCTGTAGCATTTATTCGAAGATTTTTATCTGATTTAAAAAAAAAGCACTTTAGCAAACCAGCTAAGTAAAAATTTTAAGCACTCCGGTATAATTTGGTCATAACAAATTCTCTATGACCTAAAGCCTCAGCACAAGTGAGTCTACCATTTGCAACTTTTAAAGTAGTTTTAATTAATTCATCTCCAGCTTCAGACAAATTCATTTCTCTTGAGAGAATTTTTGAAACATCACAATCAATATGTTCTCCCATAGATTTAACTGTTAATGGATTTGCAGTTAATTTTATAACTGGTTCAATTGGGTTACCAACAATATTACCCTGACCAGTAGGGAATAAATGAATATTAAATCCTGCGGCTGCTTGTAGTGTTACACATTCTGCTGCAGCAGATGACGTATCCATAAAGTATAAACCTTTTCCTTTTTTTGGTTCTTCAGCCGGTTCTAAAACATCAACAAATTTACAATTTCCTATTTTTTGAAAATTTCCAAAAGCTTTTTCTTCAATAGTTGTTAAACCACCCGCTATATTACCAGCAGTTGGCTGACTTTCAGAAAGGTCATCAGTTGCTTCTTTTAAAATAAAATCATTATAAGCACTCCAAGTCTTCATAAATTTATCTGAAGCCTCTTTTGTAGCACCTCTTGTAGCACAAACTTTTTCTGCTCCTGTCAGTTCTGATGTTTCCCCAAAACACAAATGAACTCCAAGTGGTTCAAGTTTATCCATTAAATTTCCAACTGTAGGATTAGAGGCTAGACCAGATGTGGTGTCAGACTCTCCACATTTTACAGAAATCCATAAATCACTTATTGGACATTCCTCTCTCTGTTTTTCAGAAGCCCACATAACAAATTCTTGAGCTTTTTTTGAAGCTTTCATTACAGTTCCAATATCGCCGGTACGTTCAATATGGAAACCCTCAACTGGTTTTCCAGTTTTTGCAATTCCATCGACAATTCTCTTAGTCCATTTAGGCTCAATACCAATCACAATTACCGCTGCAACATTTGGGTTGCTGCCGGTTCCAATCATTGTTCTAAAATGTAATTCTAAATCCGCTCCAAATTGTAATCTTCCATAAGAATGGGGAAGAGCTATTGTTCCTTTAATATTATTTGCAACTGCTTCAGCACATGCGTTTGAAATATCATCAACAGGTAAAATGATTACATGATTTCTTGTTCCTGCTCTGCCATTTTCTCTTTTATAACCTAAAAAACTTTTTGGAATTTCCATCTAATTACCACTTTTTTGTTTTGACGTTATGAACGTGCACATGTTGACCTTTTTTAATTGCCTTAACTACTTTACCTATATCGTGACCATATTTTAAAATTGTATCTCCCTCTTTTAAATCAATCATTGCAATTTTATGGCCTAGAGGGATTTCATCTGCTGATTGAATGTTAGCTGAGCTGTCGTTCTCCATTATCCAGCATTTACAATCTTGTTTTGGAGTTATTTTTTCTATTACAACTACACCAACATTGTCTTTTTTGTCGTGAATTATAATATCTGTTGACATTTATATAGTGTCGATTTGTTTGTTTGAATTTTCTAAAATCTTATATATTAATCGCAAAAATTAACAATTAATTTTTAAAAAAATTGTTCTAAAGTAATTTAGAAAGGTTCTACAAATGACTAAAATGACAACAGAAGAAGCTTTTGTAAAAGTTTTACAAATGCATGGTATTGAACACTCTTTTGGAATTATTGGTTCAGCGTTCATGCCTATATCTGATATTTTCCCAGATGCAGGAATTACCTTTTGGGATGTGGCTCACGAAACAAATGGTGGTTTGATTGCAGATGGTTACACAAGAGCTACAGGAAAAATGTCAATGGTTATTGCACAAAATGGTCCAGGTATAACAGGATTAGTAACACCAATTAAAACTGCTTATTGGAATCACACACCTTTATTGTTAGTAACCCCACAAGCTGCAAATAAAACTATGGGGCAAGGTGGTTTTCAAGAAGTAGAACAAATGAATTTATTTAAAGATATGGTTTGTTATCAAGAAGAGGTAAGAGATCCTTCGAGAATGGCTGAAGTTTTAAATAGAGTAATAGAAAAAGCTATAAGAGGTTCAGCACCAGCACAAATAAACGTTCCAAGAGATTATTGGTGTCAAGTGATTGATATAGACCTTCCTCCAATCGTCAGATTAGAAAGACAAGGTGGAGGTGCTGAAGCAATTGCTAAGGCAGCAGATTTATTATCTAAAGCAAAATTTCCAGTTATTTTATCTGGAGCAGGTGTGGTTATTGGTGGTGCAATTGAGGAAACTAAAAAACTTGCTGAAAAACTTGATGCACCTGTTTGCTCAGGATATCAACACAATGATAGTTTTCCAGGAAGTCATCCCTTAGCAGTTGGGCCATTAGGATACAATGGATCAAAAGCTGCGATGGAATTAATTTCTAAAGCTGATGTCGTTTTAGCTTTAGGAACAAGATTAAATCCTTTTTCAACTCTACCAGGTTATGGAATTGATTATTGGCCAAAAAAAGCAAGTATAATTCAAGTCGATATGAATCCAGATAGAATTGGATTAACTAAAAAAGTTACAGTTGGAATTAGTGGTGATGCAAAATTAGTTGCAACACAAATATTAGAAAAATTATCATCAAATGCAGGTGATACCGATAGACAAAAAAGAAAAGATTTAATTCACCAAACAAAATCAGCATGGTTGCAAAAATTATCAAGTTTAGATCATGAAGATGATGATGAGGGAACAGTTTGGAATAAAGAAGCTAGAGAAAGAGACGCAGATAGAATGTCACCAAGACAAGCTTGGAGAGCTATTCAAGCTGGTATGCCTGAGGATGTAATTATATCAAGTGATATTGGAAATAACTGCGCAATTGGAAATGCCTATCCAACATTTGAAAAGCCAAGAAAATATTTAGCGCCAGGTTTATTTGGTCCTTGTGGCTATGGTTTTCCATCAATACTGGGTGCTAAAATTGGTTGTCCGGATACACCTGTAATTGGTTTTGCGGGAGATGGAGCATTTGGAATAAGTATGAATGAAATGAGCTCTTGTGCAAGAGAGGAGTGGCCTGCAATTACAATGGTAATTTTTAGAAACTACCAATGGGGCGCTGAAAAAAGAAATACAACTCTTTGGTTTGATAATAATTTTGTTGGTACAGAACTTGATCCTGAATTAAGTTTTGCAAAAGTAGCAGAGGCTTGCGGTTTAAAAGGTGTTACTGTTAAAACTATGGAAGAGACTACGGCTGCCATTAAACAATCTTGTGAGGATCAAAAGAAAGGTATTACAACATTTATTGAAGTGATATTAAATCAAGAATTAGGTGAACCTTTTAGAAGAGATGCCATGAAAAAACCAGTAAGAGTAGCCGGTATTAAAAAAGAGGATATGAAGAAACAGCCTTCTTTAAATTCTTAATGTAAATCCATATCTGGCCAGTCTTTATCATTAAATCTATCTAGTTCTTTCTTCGTGATCGGTCTAAATAATATCCACCCGATCACAATAACTAAAGCTAATAGAATTAATGTTTGCATGATTTAATTTATTACAGACATAGGATCTAGTCTAGTCTGAAACCAATTCACTCTAAAATCTAGATGAGGACCAGTTGATCTTCCTGTTGAACCCACAGTTCCAATTATATCTCCTTGATTTATTTTATCTCCAACAGACACCATTACATTTTCAAGATGTGAATAAATAGTTGAGATGCCATGTCCATGATCCATAATTATTGTTCCCCCTGTATAATAAAGATCATCTTCTGCCATGGTAACAATACCTGATCCAGATGATTTGATCATAGTTCCTTGTTTAGCAGCAATATCAATTCCATAATGAGGCCATTTCGGTTTTCCATTTAAAATTCTTTGGCTTCCATAAACACCACTAATGATGCCCTCAACTGGCATAATAAATTGATTTTTAAAAAAGGGTAAATCTGAGTTAATTGCTCTAGCTTTTCCAATTTTATTATTTTCTTCTTTTATTCTTTTATAAACAGACTCTGGAGGTGTGACTTTACTTTCTTCTAAACCATCTATTCTTTGAATATTATATTTTCTTTTAAGAACTTTCTTTATTATTTTATCTTTTTTTCCATTAATAATTTTTGTAATTGTTAAATCAAATTTTCTGTCTCTATCTAGACCAAAAACAAAAAAACCATCCTCTGATACTTTGACTTGTTTTTTATCTATTATAATTTTTGCAGTTGGATCAGTCTGTCCAATAATAAAATGTCCTTGTAGAAATTTTCCTGTAAATTCTATTGCTACTAAATGTGTAGGTATAAAACAAAAAATTAAAAAAAATAATCTAGTTATTATCTTGCAGTCCATCCACCATCAACCAATAATGAAGTACCTGTAATCATTGCTGCAGCATCAGAGGCAAGAAAAACAGCTGCACTTGAAACATCAGAGAGTTCAGCAAATTTTCCTAACGGAATATTTCCTAAAACTTCTTTTTTAAATTTTTTACTTTTGAGAAATTTTTTTGTCATAGGAGTAACCACAAATGTAGGACAAACTGTATTTACTCGTATGTTGTATTTTGCAAGATCAATAGACATGCCTTTTGTTAATCCCTCTAAACCAAATTTTGTCATGTTGTATACGCTTCGAATAGGACCTCCAACATGACCCATTTGTGATGACATATTGACAATTGAACCACCAATTTTTTTTCTATTTTTTGACTTTATCATCTTAAGAGCACACAGCTGAGCAAGGTTAAAAGTTGCCATCGTATTAATCTTTACAAGATATTCCATGTTTTTAGTCTTAACTTTTGTAAAATGTTCAGGAATATTATTGCCTGCATTATTAATCAAAATATCTATTTTTGCTTGTTTATTAATAATGCTTTTAATTTCATTATAATTTGTGATGTCACATACATAAGATTTACATTTAGACTTTAATTTTTTAATTTTTTTTGAAACTTCATCTAGATCTTTTTTAGTTCTACTAATTATAATTAAATTTGCTCCAGCTTCTGCAAGAGCTATTGCGCAAGCTCTTCCAAGCCCTTTGCCAGCACCAGTGACAACAGCCGTTTTATTCTTTAAGTTATAATTTTTTAAATACATTATAAGAACAATATTTTAATATCTGTGTAAATCAATTCAATAGCAACAATTAATATTGCAATCAAACCTGCCCAAGCAATCCATTTATACTTCTTAATCCAATTTGATATTAAAGTTGCCGCAAATGCCATTAAGGCAATTGATAGAACCAAACCAAATACTAATAATCCATAATGATCTCCTGCGGCCCCTGCAACTCCCAAAACATTATCTAAGCTCATTGTAAAATCTGCTAAGAGGATTGTCCAAATCGCTTTGAAAAAACTGGAATTATCAACTTTTATATCATCATGATTTTCAGAACCTTTAATGACATCCACATACAATTTGTAGACAATAAAAAGAAGAAGCAAACCTCCAAAAAGCCTTAGTCCCGTTATTTGAAGTAAATATGCAGTCAATAAAGTTAAAATAATTCTTAAAACTACCGCACCACCAATTCCAAAAATAATAATTTTTCTTCTTTGCTCTAAAGGAAATTTTGATGCAACCATACCAATTATTATTGCATTGTCTCCTGCAAGGACTAAATCGATTAAAATAATTTGAGTTAATATAGTTAATTGTTCTGGTGTAAATAATTCAGCAAACATCAATGGGTAAGTATCATATCTGCACCTTTTTCTGCAATCATTATTGTAGGTGCATTAGTATTACCCGATGTAATGTTTGGCATTATAGAAGCATCAATTACTCTTAAATTTTCAATTCCTTTTACTTTTAGTTTTTCATCAACTACAGCCATATCATCTTGACCCATTTTACATGTGCCAACTGGATGAAAAATTGTTTGTGCAAAATCTGAACCTGCTTTTACAAGTTCCTCATCATCATTAATGTCTATACCTGGTCTATATTCCTCAGGTTTATATTTTTTAAATGTTTCTGACTCCATGACAATTTTTCTTGTAAGTTTTAATCCTCTAGCTGCAATCATTCGGTCATGGTCGGTTGAAAGATAATTCATTTTTATTTTTGCATATGTTCTGGAATCTTTATCTACTATACTTACATGACCTCTACTTGTAGGTCGAATATTTGAAACAGTAGGTGTGAAAGCATGAAAATCATGATTTTTAGTTGCTCCTAGAGTGTCCATACTCATTGGTTGTACGTGCCATTGTAGATCAGGTAATTCTAACGAGGGATCACTTTTAGCAAACATACACATTTGGCTTGCTCCCATAGTCATTGGTCCACTTCGATTAAAAACATATTCTAGACCAATCATTAATTTTCCAAATAAACTATTAACCTTTTTATTAAGCGATTTAAGTCCTTGAATTTTATATATAGGTCTAAACATCAAGTGATCTTGTAAATTTTCACCCACACCTTTTAACTCTTGTACTATATCTATACCTAAGTTTTTTAATTTTTGAGAATTTCCTATTCCAGAAGTTTGCAATATCTGAGGTGAACCTATTGAGCCTGAAGATAAAATAATTTCTTTATTACAAGTTAGTTTTTTAAGGTTATCGCCTTGCCAATATTCAATTCCTTTTGCAGTTTTGCCTTCAAAATTAATTTTTTTTACATGAGCATTAGTTATGGTTCTTAAATTTTGTCTGTTTTTTATTGGGTTTAGATATCCAACTGAAGTACTACATCTAAAGCCATCTTTTTCGGTAACTTGAAAATAACCACATCCATGATTATTACCTGTATTAAAATCTTTTGTCTTGGGGATACCAAACTCTTCAGCGGCATTTTGAAATTCATTCAATAATGGTAATTGAATTCTTTGATCAGAAACTGAGAGAGGCCCTCCAATACCATGAAATTCATCTTTTCCTCTCTCTTGGTTTTCTGCCTTTATAAAATATGGCAGAACATCATCCCAACCCCAACCAGTATTTCCTAATTGTCGCCAAATATCATAATCTCTGCTTTGTCCTCTAATATAAAGTAGTCCGTTGATGGAAGAGCTACCGCCTAAAGTTTTGCCTCTTGGATAACGGATTGATCTATTATTCATTGAAGCATCAGGCTCAGTTTTATAACACCAATCAACAGAGGGATTGTGCATCGTTTTAAAATATCCAACAGGAATATGTATCCATGGATAATTATCTTTACCACCAGCTTCAATTAATACGACTTTGTTATTTGGATTTTCAGAAAGTCGGTTCGCAAGAACACATCCCGCAGATCCTGCTCCAATAATTACGTAATCAAAATTTTCCATCAATAGTTGTATCGTTTTTTAGTTTAAGCTTTTTATTGTTTTTACACTTATATTTATCAATTGTCACTTGTGTCAGGTTTGTTTTTCTGATTGAATTAAATAAGTTAAATTTAACTAACAAGAGGATAAATAATGAAAAAAATCATTTCAATGTTATTTGCAACAATTTTAGTTCTTGGATTTACTTCAAGTGCCAATGCTGCAAAAACATTAAAGTGTCAAACTGTTCTTAACACTAAAGCTGATGAGGTAAAAATGTTAAAGGACTTTACTGACACAGTAACTGAATTAACGAGTGGATCGTTAAAATTTGAAATATTGCCAGCTGGCGCAGTTGTAGGAGTTAAAGAAACTCTAGATGCTGTTGATAAAGGTTTGATTGATTGTGGTTTCGCATGGACTCACTATTGGTCAGGTGATCACCCTGCTGCAATGTTATTTGGTTCACCAGTAGCTGGTGGTGGAGTAGGTATCGACAATATCGCATTCCTATCATGGTTCCAATATGGTGGTGGTAAAGAGTTATACGACCAACTTTGGAAAGAAATGGGAAGAGATATTAAAGGATTTATGATTCAACCAGTTGGCCCAGAAGCTTTAGGTTGGTTTCCAAAACCAATTAAAGATATGGCTGACTTTAGAAAATATAAGTTCAGAACTCCTCCAGGAATTCCAGGACAAACTTACAAAGACATTGGTATAGCATCTGTTGCAATGGGTGGTGGAGATATTCTTCCAGCTCTTGAAGCAGGAACTATCGATGCTGCTGAGTGGTGTTGTCCAAAACCAGACTTAACATTTGGTTTTCAAAAAGTGTTAAAGCACTATTACTTACAAGGTTTACACCAAGTAGTCGTAAATGCTGACTTTTATATTACTGGAAAAACATACAATGCTATGAGTGCTCATGAGAAAAAGTCACTTGAAGTAGCTGCTAATGCTTCATTAGCAAAATCTTTAAGTTACAGAATCTATGAGAATGGTAAAGCTTTAAGAGAGCTAACTACTAAACATGGAGTAATTCTAGAAGATACACCTTCAGATTATTTCACAGAATATATGGCTGCGGCTAAAGCATCTTTAAATAAGAATGCTAAAGATAATAAATTTTTTAACGAAGTTTACACTTCAATGAAAAATTTTGCTGATGTTGCTGTTCCTTTCTGGAGTGGTGCTCAAATGTCTAATGCGAAGCTAGGAATGGCTCACGCAGCAACATTAAAGTAATCAGTAATCAATCTTGATTTTTTAGAGCGGACTTTTAAAGTCCGCTCTAATTTTTTTAACTAAAATTTTATGGCAGACGAACCTGGTAAACTAGATATCTCTGATGAAATGATTGCCGAAAGGCGAGGTGGAACAGGTAAAATGCCAACCGATATGCCATCATGGATGGCTAAATCTATTGTTAATATTGATAAATTTAGTAAGTGGATTGGCAGTATTGTTTGTTGGATATTGATGCCACTCATTTTTGCAATGACTTACGAAGTTTTTGCAAGAAAATTATTTTTAGCACCAACAATTTGGGCTTACGACATAAGCCGTTTTCTTTATGGCGCATTATTTATGCTTGGTGCAGGATATGCTCTTTCTAGAGGGGTGCATATAAGAGCAGATTTTTTATACAGAAATTTTAAAACTAAAACACAAGGTCTTATTGATTTCTGGTTGTATCTTTTATTTTATTTTCCAGGATTAATTGTTTTTCTTTATATGACTATAGGTTTTGTTGAAGAGTCAATAAGAAGGGGTGAACGAGGGATGGATACTACTTGGATGCCTTACATGTGGCCTATTAAAACGTGTTTGTTACTTGGAATTATTTTTTTATTAATTCAAGGTTTTTCAGAATTACTAAAAAGTTATTGGGCAGCTAAAAAAGGTGAGTGGCCAGGAGAGAAAAAATGATAGCAGAATTCATTGATCCGGCTATTTTAGGTTTCATTTTAGTTGGCGTGATGCTATTTGCAATATTTATAGGGTTTCCCATTTCGTTCACTTTAATATTTCTAGGATTTGTATTTGGTTATCTTGGATTTGGAAAATTAGTGTTTTATTTAATGACCCTTCAATTTTCAATGGTCATGACCGAACAAACTCTCGCCGCCGTCCCGCTCTTTGTTTTTATGGGTATTATGATGGAACAAGCTGGATTAATGGAGAGATTGTTTTCAGCATTTCAAATGATGCTAGCGAAAGTTAAGGGTTCTTTATATTACGCAGTTTTATTCGTTTCAGTTATATTTGCTGCGGCGACAGGAATTGTTGGTGCATCGGTGACAATTCTTGGAATTATGGCTGCAAAATCCATGAATAGATCTGGTTATGACGTAAAACTTGCTGCAGGCACTATTACCGCTGGGGGTACTTTAGGAATTTTAATTCCACCAAGTATTATGCTTGTTGTAATGGGACCTATTATGGAAATTCCAGTTATTGATTTGTTTGCAGCTGCAATCTTACCAGGAATCCTTCTCGCGAGTTTGTATGCAGCTTACACAACAATAAGATGCATGATTAATCCAAAACTTGGACCTGTATTACCTGATGACATGAGAGCTGCTAGCATGAAAGAAGTATGGATAGAATTTTTCTTAGGTTTAGTTCCTCCAGCAGCTTTAGTATTTGCTGCATTAGGTAGTATTTTATTTGGATTTGCAACTCCAACAGAAGCAGCAGGTTGTGGAGCTATGGGTGCTTTATTACTTTCATTAGCTTATAAAAAATTAACTCTTTCAAAACTTCAAGAGGCATTAGTGAAAACATTAGAGATTACTGCTTTAATAATGGTATTGGTTGCAGCATCAAATTTTTTTGGTGCAGTTTTTGCAAGATTAGGAACTCCAACTTTATTAACTGAATTTTTATTAGGTTTAGAGATGAATAAATATTTAATTCTAGCAATGATAATGGTGATGATCTTTTTATTAGGTTGGCCACTAGAATGGGTACCGATTGTAATGATTATTATTCCAATAATTTTACCATTGGTAGAGGCATTAGGATTTAATTTAACTTGGTTTGCAATTTTAGTTGCCGTTAATTTACAGACCGCTTGGCTCTCACCTCCAGTAGCACTCTCAGCGTATTTTTTAAAAGGAGTTGTCCCTGAATGGGATTTAAAAGATATCTATTATGGGATGATGCAGTTTATGGTTCTTCAAGTGATAGGATTGGTTTTGATCATTATATTTCCTAAAATTGCACTTTGGTTACCAACTCTCTTATATGGACAGTAGAATATTAAAGTTTTATATTGTCTAAGTGAGTCAGCAAAAAACAAAAAAAACTCTCATTAATTGGGATTTAGTGACTGTAAACCCTAACAATAAAACTTGGGACTGGAAGGATTTATTTTGTTTTTGGGGGGTTAATATACAGAGTGTTATTGGATTTTCACTAATTGCATCTCTGTACTTAATTTATAATTTGAATACTGCTGTAGTTCTTTTTGGAACAATTTTAGGAACTTTTTTTGTTTACATATTTTCTTATTTAATAGGTAAACCCTCTCAAAAATTTGGATTACCATTTGTTGTTTTGTTAAGATCGTCATTGGGATTCAGAGGTGCTCAATTTTTTGGATTATTAAGGAGTATCGTTGGAATATTTATGTTTGGTATCCAAACATATTTTTTATCAAAAGCGATTGGTTTTCTTATTAGAGTTTTAATGTATTCAGTTGATAATTCAATTTTACAAAAAGAAATTTTATTAATTTTTTTTATTGGATTAAATATAATTGATTGGGCTGCAATCATAATATCTATTACTTTGCAAACATATTTATTTAGTGTTGGCATGAACTTTAACAAAAGATTAATTAAGTTTTCAGCATTGTTAATTTATGCAGCAATGGTAATGTTTTTCTTCATTGTTTTTTTATCTGATGTAAAATTGACTGCCAAATCATTCATCAATATACTTGATTTTCAAAATATATTTAATGTTAATAATGTAGGCCCCATTATAACAGTTGCTGGCACAACTTTTACCTTTTTTTCTATTGTGATCTTGTCGTTTGGTGATTTTTCTAGATACGTTAAAAATGAACAAGAACTAAGAAAAGGTAATTTAAGCTTAATTTTAAATCTAATAATTTTTTCATTTTTTTCATTATTTATTGTTACCGGTGCTGATGCATTTCAAAATTTAAATCAACAAAATGTGGAGATAATTTTAACTAACCCGACAGATATAATTGGAAAATTAGATAATATTCTTTTGGTTTCTTTAGCCTTAATTTTTATAATCATTGCCTCTGCATCAACTAATTTAATAGCAAACTTTATTCCTTCTCAATATACTTTAATTAATTTTGATCCCACATCTTTCTCCTTCAAAAGTGCCAGTTATGTGATTGCTATATTTGGGTTTATTATAGGAGTTTTTTGGTTAACTTTTTTAAGTCAGGTTGGGGTCTTATCTTATATAGATACGATCGGCGCTTTTTTTGGTCCTCTGTTCGGATTAATGATTGCTGATTTTTACATGATTAAAAAAGGAAAATTAGAAAATAAAGATATATACTCACTTGAAACTAATGGTACTTATTATTATTCGGGAGGATGGCATCTTAAAGGAGTTTATTCATTATTATTAGGATTTATTTTTTCTGCCTCAACAATTTGGAACACAAATCTAATGTTTTTACAATCTTACTCTTGGATTATTGGTGCTTTTGTTGCAGCTTTCGTTTATTACCTCCTAGCTAGAGAGTAATTTTATGGATAAAATTTCTTTTGATTTTAAAGGCAGAACCGCAATTGTCACTGGAGGTGCACAAGGTTTTGGTTTAGACATTACAAAAAGATTAATAAGGTCGGGTGCGAGTGTAATTATCTGGGACAATGACCAAAAGATGGTCGAAAAAGCAATTGAAGATATTAAAAGTCCCAATTTAAGTTTTAATATTGTTGATATTTCAAATTACTCAAAAGTTGAAGAGTGTGTCCAAGAAATTACTAAACAAAAAAATATTGATATATTGATTAATAATGCTGGTATTACTGGTCCAACAGCAACTTTATGGGAATATGATATTGAAATGTGGAAGAAGGTTGTTGATATAAATTTAATGGGTACTTTTAATTGTTGTCGAACAATTGTACCGAATATGATCAAAAATAATTATGGAAGAATAGTTAATGTGGCCTCAGTTGCGGGTAAAGACGGTAATGCTAACGCAAGCGCTTATAGTGTTGGAAAAGCAGGGGCAATTGGATTAACAAAATCACTAGGGAAAGAGCTTGCGGATAAAAATATAGCAGTAAATGCCGTTACTCCTGCAGGTGCTAAAACCAGAATTTTGGACCAAATGACCAAAGAACATGTCCAAAGAATGTTATCAAAAGTGCCAAGAGGACGATTTCTTGAGGTTGAGGAGTTTACCTCTTTAGTCTGCTGGTTATCTTCAGAGGAAAATACATTCTCAACCGCTGCAGTTTTTGATATCAGTGGGGGTCGTTCGACCTATTAATTTCGCTGCTTTGTTTCTACTATTTTAGTTTGATTGACTTTAGCTCTGCTAAATTTAACATCTTTTGACATCACTGGAGCAAAAATCATAATTGACCAGTAAATTAACAAAATAAAAATGGAAATTGTCTTCATAATTATTATATACGAATAGAAATTGATTTTTGATTGTTTAAATTTTGTCTAAATAATGTATTAACAACTTTTTTTTAAAATTTATGAAAATAGTCCTAAAACTTTTAATTAGTGTCTTTTTATTTATCACTATAGGTGTAGCTAGTGAAATAAAAGTATTTGAATTTACCGAAGCTGAACTTTCACAGCTCGAGGTCAGAAAAGTGAGAGGTGCAGACAATAAGACAAATTATTCGGTTGGATCTAATGAAAATGGCAATTTTCTAAAATCTGTTGCCGATAATGCTGCTTCTGGTTTAGGTAAAGAGGTTAAAATTGACCTTAATAAGACACCTTTTATTAACATTACATGGAAAGTTGAAAAAGATTTATCTGGTATAAAAGAAAACACAAAAAAAGGACATGATTTTGCAGCCAGAGTATTTGCAGTAAAAAAAACTGGTGCAACACCACTTTCTAATAGGGCAATAAACTATGTTTTTTCAAGTAATAACGAAATTGGATTTAGTTCACCCAGCCCCTATACCAAAAAGTCCATAGATAATGTTTTATCTACTACTAAAAATAATCTTAATCAGTGGGTGACTGTTAAATCAAACGTCAAAGAAGACTTTAAAAAATTCCACGATTTAGACGTTAATGAATTAGATGGTTTAGCAATAATGTCTGATACTGATAATTCTAAAATGAAAGCTATAGCTTATTTTCAAAATATCTATTTTTCGGCAAATTAGATGATTATTTGATATAATTTTTTTATGCATGAAAATTTTTTTCACAAATTAAAAGTTTATTATGAAGATACAGACTCTGGTGGAGTAGTTTATTATGCTAATTA
>CACDAB010000014.1:0-18960 GCA_902550615.1 uncultured Pelagibacteraceae bacterium
AAATCCACTTGAAAGCCATAAATTCTAGCAAACTCAATTATGATCCCAGGTGGAATTTTTTGGTTAGAGGCAGATTTATAAAGACTATCTAAAATAATACTTTCATCATAAACTACATTTTTATTAAGCTTAGTAACCAAAATCTTCTGATCAAATTGATCTGTCTCTTTCTTTCTCGTGAGATAAATCTTTTCTGTATTTGATATTTGAAATATAAATTCTTTAATAACGGAACTTGTTTGGTCTATTGTAAAACTCATCTTTTGATTAACATTTAGTTTATTCAAATTTATTTTTTTACCTAATTTTTTTTTTATTTGTTCTATTTCAGACTTTTCCACTAAGTATTCCTCTAATATTTTATCAAATGTTTCACCTACGTTTATTTCATGTTCAATTTTTTTAAATCTTGGCTCTAAGCTGTCTAGTATCTGATTAAATGATTTTTTGAAGTAGACGTTATCTAATAAATTCGAGTAATTACTTAAAATTTTTTTTTTATTGTAATTATAATAAGTTGTGAAAGTAATCGTTATGATTATGAGTAATCCTAGTGCAAATATCTCTAAGTTTTTCTTAATATTAAGTTTAATTTTTTTTAACATCAAATTATTGAAGTTGTAATTAATATTCTAGAAGTTGATTATTATCAAAAAAAACCCCTAAAAATAAGGGGTTTTGGACGTTTTTTTTATTCTTAAAGGCTTGATTTCCTTTATTTTTAGCCTATAAGCATCGAACTTCTCAATAAAATTATTGTTAACAATAAAATTAGTGAGTATTATTGAGCGTTTTAAGCTCAATTAGCTATTTAAAATGTAAAAATTTAAGAAGAGAAGTGTGGACGGTTAAGGTTACCAAAATTTGTCGTACACACTTCAACATTATATAAATTTTATTCTTAGAATTTATATAGAAGCTAGTGTGCGCCGTTTTTAAACTTGAGAGTTTGATCATGGCTCAGAACGTACGCTGGCGGCACGCCTAACACATGCAAGTCGAACGAAGTAGCAATACTTAGTGGCAGACGGGTGAGTAACATGTGGGTATCTGCCCTTTGGCCTGGAATAACACGAGGAAACTTGTGCTAATACCGGATAAGTCTTTACGGAGAAAGCTTTATGCACCATTGGATGAGCCCGCACTTGATTAGTTTGTTGGTGGGGTAATGGCCTACCAAGACTTTGATCAATAGCTGATTTGAGAGGATGATCAGCCACATTGGGACTGAGACACGGCCCAAACTCCTACGGGAGGCAGCAGTGGGGAATCTTGCACAATGGAGGAAACTCTGATGCAGCGATGCCGCGTGAGTGAAGAAGGCCCTTGGGTTGTAAAGCTCTTTCGTCGGGGAAGAAAATGACTGTACCCGAATAAGAAGGTCCGGCTAACTTCGTGCCAGCAGCCGCGGTAATACGAAGGGACCTAGCGTAGTTCGGAATTACTGGGCTTAAAGAGTTCGTAGGTGGTTGAAAAAGTTGGTGGTGAAATCCCAGAGCTTAACTCTGGAACTGCCATCAAAACTTTTCAGCTAGAGTTTGATAGAGGAAAGCAGAATTTCTAGTGTAGAGGTGAAATTCGTAGATATTAGAAAGAATACCAATTGCGAAGGCAGCTTTCTGGATCATTACTGACACTGAGGAACGAAAGCATGGGTAGCGAAGAGGATTAGATACCCTCGTAGTCCATGCCGTAAACGATGTGTGTTAGACGTTGGAAATTAATTTTCAGTGTCGCAGCGAAAGCGATAAACACACCGCCTGGGGAGTACGACCGCAAGGTTAAAACTCAAATGAATTGACGGGGACCCGCACAAGTAGTGGAGCATGTGGTTTAATTCGAAGATACGCGCAGAACCTTACCAACACTTGACATGTTCGTCGCGACTTTAAGAGATTAAAGTTTTCGGTTCGGCCGGACGAAACACAGGTGCTGCATGGCTGTCGTCAGCTCGTGTCGTGAGATGTTGGGTTAAGTCCCGCAACGAGCGCAACCCTCACTTTTAGTTGCCATCATTTAGTTGGGCACTCTGAAAGAACTGCCAGTGATAAGCTGGAGGAAGGTGGGGATGACGTCAAGTCCTCATGGCCCTTACGTGTTGGGCTACACACGTGCTACAATGGTATCTACAACAGGAAGCGAAACAGCGATGTTAAGCAAATCCTTAAAAGATACCTCAGTTCGGATTGCACTCTGCAACTCGAGTGCATGAAGCTGGAATTACTAGTAATCGTGGATCAGCGTGCCACGGTGAATGCGTTCCCGGGTCTTGTACACACCGCCCGTCACACCATGGGAGTTGGTTCTACCTTAAGGCAAGGTTTAATACCCTTGACCACGGTATAGTCAGCGACTGGGGTGAAGTCGTAACAAGGTAGCCGTAGGGGAACCTGCGGCTGGATTACCTCCTTTCTAAGGATGAATAAAAGTTAAATTTTATTCTAAATAATATACATAGGCTAATGTTGACCGTCCTCATTTCTCTTCTTAATTAGTGTTTCTCTTGCATGGGGGCCGGTAGCTCAGTTGGTTAGAGCACACCCTTGATAAGGGTGGGGTCGAAAGTTCGAGTCTTTCTCGGCCCACCAAATTTAGATTAAGGGGGATTAGCTCAGCTGGGAGAGCGCCTGATTTGCATTCAGGAGGTCAGCGGTTCGATCCCGCTATCCTCCACCAAACACTTAGTTATATAAAATTGTAAATAAAATAATTAATATCAATATCTATATCCGAACATTGGCAATGTTATTGGCTAATGTTCAAAATAAAAATTTGATTCAACACAGAATTTTTTTCTGTGCATAAATCAAGCGTTTAAGGGCGTGTGGCGGATGCCTTGGCACTGAAAGCCGAAGAAGGACGTGATATACTGCGATATGTTTCGGGGAGCTGTATGTAAGTTTTGATCCGAAAATTTCCGAATGGGGAAACCCACCACTTTATGTGGTACTTTAAACTGAATACATAAGTTTAAAGAGACAACCTGGAGAACTGAAACATCTAAGTAACCAGAGGAAAAGAAATCAATTGAGATTCCGTTAGTAGTGGCGAGCGAAACCGGATTAGGCCAGCAGTTTTAATAAAAAAATTTGAATAGTTTGGAAAAGCTAACCATAGAGGGTGATAGTCCCGTAAAAGTAATGTTTGTTAAAATTCATGAGTAAAGCGGGACACGTGAAATCCTGCTCGAATATAGGGGGACCACCCTCTAAGCCTAAATACTCTTCAGTGACCGATAGTGAACTAGTACCGTGAGGGAAAGGTGAAAAGAACCCCTATTAGGGGAGTGAAATAGAACCTGAAACCGCATGCCTACAATCAGTCGAAGCTCTTTTTAGAGTGACGGCGTACCTTTTGTATAATGGGTCAGTGACTTAATTTATTTAGCAAGCTTAAGCCATCTAGGTGTAGGCGTAGCGAAAGCAAGTCTTAATAGGGCGAATAGTTAAATGAATTAGACCCGAAAACGAATGAGCTTACCATGAGCAGGTTGAAAGCAAGGTAACACTTGCCGGAGGACCGAACCAGTTGACGTTGAAAAGTCTTTGGATGACTTGTGGTAAGGGGTGAAAGGCCAACCAAATTCGTAGATAGCTGGTTTTCCGCGAAAACTATTTAGGTAGTGCGTTGAGTAAATAGATGTTTAGAGGTAGAGCACTAAATGGGCTAGGGGGAAGAGATTCTTACCAAACCTAATAAAACTCCGAATGCTAAACATTGTTCCTCAGCAGACAGACTGTGGGTGCTAAGGTCCATGGTCGAGAGGGAAAGAGCCCAGACCACCAGATAAGGTCCCAAAATTATGATTAAGTGTTAAAGGATGTGGAAATTCCTTAACAGCCGGGAGGTTGGCTTAGAAGCAGCCATCCTTTAAAGATAGCGTAACAGCTCACCGGTCTAATAGAGTTTCTGCGCCGAAGATGTAACGGGGCTAAAATCATATACCGAATCTGTGGATTTATAATTTTTTCGAAAATTATAACTGGTAGCGGAACGTTCTGTAAGCCTGTGAAGAGATACCCGTGAGGGATCTTGGAGGTATCAGAAGTGCGAATGCTGACATAAGTAACGATAAAAGAAGTGAAAAACTTCTTCGCCGAAAATCCAAGGGTTTCTGCGCAAGGTTAATCCGCGCAGAGTTAGTCGGCACCTAAGGCGAGGGCGAAAGCCGTAGTCGATGGAAATAAGGTTAATATTCCTTAACCAGATGGTAGTGACGAATCTTGTAGGTTGTGAGCTCTTAATGGATTGAGCTTGCCGCGAAAAGGTTCCAAGAAATAGCTCCATCATTAGACCGTACCCTAAACCGACACAGGTGGATTAATAGAGTATATTTAGGCGCTTGAGAGAATGATGTTGAAGGAACTCGGCAAAATGCTTCCGTAACTTCGGAATAAGGAAGACCTTTTTTTAGGCAACTAATAAAAGGTGGCACAAGCCAGGGAGAAGCGACTGTTTATCAAAAACACAGGGCTCTGCTAACACGTAAGTGGATGTATAGGGTCTGACGCCTGCCCGGTGCTGGAAGGTTAATGCGATGGGTGCAAGCTCATTTCTGAAGCCCCAGTAAACGGCGGCCGTAACTATAACGGTCCTAAGGTAGCGAAATTCCTTGTCGGGTAAGTTCCGACCTGCATGAATGGCGTAACGATTTCTCCGCTGTCTCCAACATCAACTCAGTGAAATTGAATTCTCCGTGAAGATGCGGAGTTCGCGTAGTTAGACGGAAAGACCCCGTGCACCTTTACTGCAACTTTACATTGGTATTAGGAAAAACATATTTAGTATAGGAGGGAGACATTGAAACAAAGGCGTCAGCTTTTGTGGAGTCGTCAGTGAAATACCTCTTTTGTTTTTCTTGATATCTAACTGATAGCCGTTATCCGGCATCAAGACATTGTATGGTGGGTAGTTTGACTGGGGCGGTCGCCTCCCAAATAGTAACGGAGGCGTGCGAAGGTAAGCTCAGAACGGTCAGAAATCGTTCGTAGAGTGCAATGGCATAAGCTTGCCTGACTGTGAGACTGACAAGTCGAGCAGAGACGAAAGTCGGTCATAGTGATCCGGTGGTTCTGAGTGGAAGGGCCATCGCTCAACGGATAAAAGGTACGCCGGGGATAACAGGCTGATACTGCCCAAGAGCTCATATCGACGGCAGTGTTTGGCACCTCGATGTCGGCTCATCACATCCTGGGGCTGGAGCAGGTCCCAAGGGTTTGGCTGTTCGCCAATTAAAGTGGTACGTGAGCTGGGTTCAGAACGTCGTGAGACAGTTCGGTCCCTATCTGCTATGCGTGTAGAAGAATTGAAAGGAGTTGACCCTAGTACGAGAGGACCGGGTTGAACATACCACTGGTGGACCGGTTGTAGCGCCAGCTGCAGTGCCGGGTAGCTAAGTATGGACGAGATAACTGCTGAAAGCATCTAAGCGGGAAACTCACCTTAAAACTAGTTCTTCCTATAGAGCCGTGGTAGACCACCACGTTGATAGGCCGGATGTGGAAGCGTAGTAATACGTGCAGCTGACCGGTACTAATAGCTCAATTGGCTTGATTTATGCACTGAAAAAAATTTTTATAATAATTATATATTAAACTATCCTAAATGGTATTTTAGTCCTAGTGACTTTGAAAAATAAACTTTTCTATTCAAAAAAAATATCTAATCTTTTAAAAAAAAGAGTTTGGTTAAAGTTTGAATATCAAAATCTGACAGGCTCTCACAAAGACAGAGAAGCAAGAAAATTAGTAGAACTTGCCTTAAAAAAAAAAATTAAAAAAATTGGTTGTGCTTCTACAGGAAATTTAGCTATTTCACTATCATTTTATGCTAAAATTCTAGGATTAAAATGTTATGTCTGGCTTAACAATAATGATAATCAAACTTTAAGTTTGGTTAAACATTTAGGGGCAAATGTTAAGGTTAAAAAAACTTCTCTAAAAAATTTATATAACTTAAGTGATAAATTTTTTAAAAAAAATAAAATATTCAATGCCAATCCTGGAAATTCAAAAAAAAAATTGACTGCAAATAAAGAGATAACTTCAGAAATTTTGAGAGAAAACAAGAGCATTGAATGCATTGTAACTTGTGTTAATAACGGAAGTCATTTCTTAGGCATGAAAAGTAATTTTAAAAAAATTGACTTTATTGGAGTGTTATCAAAATCCAAACTTGCAAAAAGTATTAACCCTTATTCTCAAGTTGAGATAAAAATGAGGCTTACAAGAGACAATTTGAAATTAATAGAAGCAAAAGATCATGACATTTTAAGAGGATATAGATTGTTGGCTAAGGAAAAAATATTTGCAGAGGGCTCTGCTTGTGCTGTAGTTGGGATACTGAAAAAAATAAAAAAATATAAAAAAATTTGTTGTGTTATAAGTGGGTCTGCTCATCTAAATTTACCAGAGGTACAGAAAATTATTTTTCAAAATAATAACAAATTGTTTTAATTAAGCGTGCTAAAGTATTCGCACCAATGTTTAAAACTTCCACTTTTCATGAATTGCTTTTTGAATGAACTTCTAGCTTTAAGAGTTTTATTGTTATTCCACCATATTAATGGATCTTGATTAATACGAATTAAGTGATTAACTAATAGTTTTGGTTTAGTAAATATAATTTTATTTTTTTTTAATAAATAGTAAATTTTTTTACCATCCAAACTTAAATTCCACAAATCGTCTTTTAATAGCAAAATACATGGAATTCCAGAGTGCATAGATTGAAAAAAAGAAGTGCTCATTGAAGTATTTATCAAAATTTTAGATCTATAAATATCTGTGTTTATATTTTTGAAATTAGAGCACACATTTCGTTTAAAAAATAAATTAAGATCTCTTTTTAAATTCCAAGGATCGAATTGTGGATTGTTCCTGATTAAAAATTCATTTTTGATATGCAAGGGTAACTTATTGAAAAAAATTTTCCAAAAATTCAAATGTAACTTTATTTGTGAACTTAAGATTTTATCTTCTATTCTATAAGTATATAAACTCGAACTTGTAGTTAAAAATAAAATTTTTTTCTTAAAGAAAAGTTTTGTAAAATTTTTAAGAGCAAATTTTTCTTTGCAAAGAAAAATTGGACTTAATTGAACATAATCTTTTTTTTTAATATTTTTCTCCCATCCGATTAATTTGTCAGAAATATTTTCCCAAGAGTTGAAATTTATTTCTTTCTCAACAGTTCCACCATGATGTGCAATAATTAATTTTGATTTTTTGGTCTCAATTTTTTCTGCAAGCCATACTTTAAATAAATCATTATTTATATGTCCATAAGACGTAACTATATATTTAGTTTTAATATCGATTTTTTTAACAAATGTTTTTATTCTACTCATTCCCTCTAAATGAGAAATTGGAAAAAAATTAACAATTTTTTTAACAATAGTTTTTTCAAATGTGTTTTTAGTTTGAAAATTTATTTCAATATTTCTCACACCTATTTCTTTTGATAAATCTAATTTTTTCATAAAAATAGGGTCTTTAATAAAAAATTCTCTTTGACTGACACCAAATTCAATTAAATTTAATTTATTAAAATTCTCATCGAAAAAAATAAATTTACTCACGCTCGATTTTTTTGATTTAAATTTCTTTAATATTTGATTTTTAGACCAATGATTTAAAAATCTTTTTTTTTTATTTTTTTTATTTTCTATTTTAAAAATTCTTATTTTAGAATTATCCCTCAAAATTTCTGAATAAATACAATTATTCCAAAAATGAGTGTTCATTTTTTCGACAAATAAATCATAAAAATCTTGAGTAATAAAATCATTTTGAGAATAATCCAAAAATGGAATTTGGTTTATTTTATACTTTTTAAATACTAGTTGAATTGTCTCCCATCGATCCCAAAATATAGAGAGTAATTGGACTAAAGTAGGACCAACAATTATTTCCCAATATTTTTTAGACTTATTTAATTTATGATATTTATTCAATGATGTTACCACAGATGGTAAAATTTTATTATAAAGTTTTGTTAGATAATAGTGATCTCTTTTTATTTTTTTTTTTTGATTTAAATGATAATTGCAGATCTTTAATTTATTTTTCTGTTTAAAATGATTGTCCACAATACACCATTCTCCTAAATATAAATCATTTTTCTGAGGATTTAATTCTTTTAAACCAGTTGTAATTAAATTATTAAAAGTCTTTTTTTTCATTTGTATTTTAAGAAAATTTTATTGTCTTGTTTATATAGTAAATTTAAATCATTATAGAAATCATCGTATTTATAAATTAAAATTTCAAAGTTATGTAACTTGTAATTAAAAAAATAATTTTTTTTTTTAATTTTTTTTATTACTTTTGTAAAACTAAAAATACTTTTTTTATCATTTAGGTCTTTTCTAAGAAAAGCGGAGTATCCTGATCCAATTAATTTTTTTTTATTGAAAACCTTAGTCTTGAATACTTTATTAAATCTGTATTTAGCTTTGTTTAAATGTTCTATATGATGTACTAAAGTATTGCCTTGATTTAAAGGTCTACATAGATTTAAAAAATAACAATTTTTTTTAAAAAGCTTAGCGTGAACTGAATTTTGATCAAAAGCTGATTTACTAATTTTTTTCAAAATATTAGCGTTTTTACCAACTGCAATAAAAGAGAAAAGTGGATGAATTGATCTTGTGTGTTTTAAATTTTTCAGCATAAAATTTCCTAAAAAACCGACTTTAGACGGAGTATTATCAAGATGAAATTTTTCTTTTGTATTATAACTGAATGCTGGAGTGATACATGTAATACCTTTTTTGAGAAATAAGTTCAAAAATTTATTAACAAATAAAGATGGATTTTTTTTTTCAATTTGGAAAATTGTTCTAAAATCACTATATATGTATATATATTTAGCTTTATAAATTTCAGAATTTTTGAATATTTTATTTATTTTTTTAATCATTTAATACGCCTCCACTAAAATTTCATAATTGGTAATATAAATTTTAAATCTTTTTCTTGAAATTTTTAATATTTTTTGTTTTTTTTTATTTTTCTTAATTGAAATAATTTGAATTATTTCTTTTTTTTGCTTTTTATAAAAAAAATTTATTCTACCCCATTCACTCCTAAATGGACCAGAATTTCCAGCTTGAAACATTCTATTAAATAAATCTAAACTCCAATTTTTATTTAATTTTCCATAGTCAGGAATATATTTAGGGAACACTTTTATTTTGTTTGAATCATTTTTAAAAAAATTAATTTCATTTTTATTTAATTCTAATTTGATAAACTTTTTTAAAACAAGTTTAGTCGTATTTCTTAATTTTATCATAGCATTGAATAAAGAGTCACTTTTATTTAAAAAAACTTTCTTTTGAAGAACAATGTCTCCACCATCTATTTTTGAGGTGATGAAATGAATAGTAGATCCAATATTTTTCTCTTTATTAAAAATTGATCCTGAAACACAATTTTTTCCTGGATAATAAGGTAAAATGCCAGGGTGAATATTAAAACACTTTAATTTAAAAAAATTTAAATATTCTTTATTAAGGATTATATTTGAGTAAATACTTATCAATAGATCACTTGTTTTGCTAATTTTTTCCAGTTTGTAAAAATTTTTGATTATTAGTTTTTTTGTAAAAAAACTAATCTTATTTTTTTTACATAATATTTTTACTAAATTTTCATATTTTTTATCTGAACATACAACATATGAAATTGAAATATTTTTTTCTTTAATTAACAATTTAAGGCAATCCAGACCTGTTGATTCACCTATTATTAGAGCAATGATCTTATTTTTTTTGGGATTGTAAAATGTCTTCTTCAATTTTTTTTTTATTAATTTTATCATTTATATTTAAAGGAAATTTTTTATAAAAAACTATTTTTTTTGGAAGACAATATGTGGGTAAGTTTGTTTTTAATTTTTTAATAACTGAATTTTTGCTAATCTTTTTTTTAGTTTCTATTGCTAGACACAATAATTTAAATCCATACAAGTCTACTGCTAGAGTAATCGAATTGTTAACTTTATCTAATTCATTAGTTAAATTTTCTATTTCTTTAACATCAACTCTATATCCTGAAATTTTGATAGTATTGTCTTTTCGTCCAATTATATGTAACAATTTTTTTTTATCAAAATAACCCAAGTCACCAGTCAGATAAGCACGCTCACTTTTAAAACGAATGTAGTTTTTCATATTCTTTTTATCTCCAATATATCCCTTGCTAACACTTTTACCCACCAAACATATTTCACCAATCGAATTTTTTTTAGATCTATTTTTTTTATCCATAATTACTATTTTCATTCTTTTTTCAGATTTACCAACAGGGATACTGTTTTTGTAGGTTAAATTTTTATAATCACTATTTTTAATTTTATACATAGAGTTTACTATTGATGTTTCAGTTGGACCCCAAACATTGAAAATTGATATTTTTTTTTGTTTTGTTCTCCAAGAAAGAATATCCTTCTGAGAAAAAAAATCTCCTCCAGAAATTATTCTTGAAAGATACTTTATTGGTTTATCAATAATTGAGTATCTCACGAAATTAGAAAAAAAAGTAGGAACAGAAAAAATTGAGGTAATTCTGTTTTGTGTAATCTCCTTTAATGTTTCGAAAGGGTCTGACGGATTAGAAAAAATGTACATTGGAACATTGAAAAAAAGACCAGAAAACAAATCGAACATAGATATATCGAATGAAAATTGTGTAGCTATACCAATTTTGTGATTGTCCCAATCAAGATGATTTTTTGACCAGTAAAGCGTGTTGAGAATATTATCAAAACTTAATTTCACACCTTTCGGCACGCCTGTTGAGCCTGATGTAAATAATATATAAAATGTTTTTTCTGGATTAGTGTAATATTTATTTTTAATAACATTTTCTTTTTTATGATTATTTTTAATGTTTATTTTGCCAGATAACTTTATTTTTTTTTTTGAGCAATTTATATATTTTTTACTTCTGAGTTTTTTAAAGATAAGTTTGATTCTTTCTAAGGGGGTATTTTCAGATATGGGACAGAAAGCTTTATTTGCCAATATTACTGACAGAATACTTATAACACTCTCTATATTTCTTGAAACGATTATTGGAATATAAGGAGATTTAGATTTTTTTATATTTTGTGAGTTAAGATAAGCTAGATTTAAAAGCTCTAGGTAATTTAAAGATTGTTTTTTATCAAATAATATTTTTTTATCTGGAAAATTATTACAATTATCTATTATTTTTTTTATAAGCTGATTTTCTTTCATGTGATAAAAATTCAATAAATATATTATTATTATAGAAAAAAATTGTTTGTAAGTTACCACCAAAACACGGAATATTAGTTTTGAATTGATTGACAAAAATATAACCTTCTTTCTTCATATATTTTTTTTTTATTATTTCTAAATTTTTGATTAGGTATGCAAAATGGTGAATAGAGGGGCCATTTTTTTTGTAATAATTAAAGACTGTAGAATTTTGATTTAATGGTATAATAAATTCCATCCATAACTTATTAGAACTATTGTATTCTAAGATAATTTTATTGTTTTGAACTTTATCAAAATATGTATATTTTTTTTTTGGCTTTATATAAAAATTTGAAAGATCTTTTTCTTTTGCAACTATTCCAATATGGTGTATTTTCATGCTAAATTTTTATTAAGTCACTATATTTATGAAACTTTTTAAAAATTTTTGGATCCGAAATATTTATTTTTCTTTTAGTTTTTTTTTCAATTATTGAAGAAATGGTTAATATATCAAGAGAGTCAAGCAATCCATCATTTATAAGATTTTTCTTTTTAACATCAACATGAAAAGTATCACCTAATTTATCTTTTAAAAATTCATCGACAATATCTTTCACTTTATTTTTATCTTTTTTTACCATAATTAAATTCTTTTAATTATTTTTTTGTCTTGGAGAATTTTATAGAATTCCATTAATTTATACTTACTTATTTTCAATCTTTTTGCAATTTGTTCTATGGTTCTATTACCGTTAGATAAAAAGATTAACCATAATATGGTATCAATAAAATTCATCTTTTTTCCTGGCACATTTTCTCCACCTAAAGTTGGATAAAGAGAATATTTTGATAGCATTGGTTCGCATTTGGTTTTTACAGTTTTAAATATTATTTGATTTTCTATTTTAATTATTAGGCTTTGGTACAATTTTAGCATTTTAAATAGATTTTTACTTTTTACGAATTCTAAATTGTCAGCTGAGGTATGATATTGTTTGTATTCGAAATATTTATCTTTATGAATTGATGCTGAATTTATATTAAAAAATTGAGAAGAGAATTGTCTCTCATCGCTCCCATGAATATCAAATTTATATTTTTTTGCTTTAATTCGATTTTCATTTAATACTTGTTTTATTAAGCTATTAATAAAGTGGTTATTATTAAAGCTCTCTTTAAAGCTAATCTTACCAGGACCACCAACATTATTTACCATTAAAGCAAATAGCACATTCTTAATTTTTTTTTCATTCAAATTACAATAAGCTATTGCACCAATTGTTTCTGGAATAAATATTATTCTGTAAGACCAATATCTATTTTTTAAACTTTTGATGAATTGAGCTAGATAAGTAGTTAGAATGATACCACTTAAATTATCATTCGCCATAGATGGATGACAAATATATGTCGATATCAAAACTTCTTTTTTTGATTTACCTTTAATCAAAATTTCACCAAATATCATCTTTGATTTTTTAAATTTTGTATCAATATGTACATATAATTTTTTCTTACTATTCATTATTTTATGAAAATTTTTCTGATCTACGCAGAATCCCCAATCCTTTTTATAATACGATGTTTTATAAGGAATAACATTTGTCATATTTTTTTTTGTATATATTTTTTTTGATAATTGTTTTGCAGTCAAGAAGCCTTTGAAGCTTGCACTATAATTTACTAGCGAAAGATTATTTTTTTTATAATCTACAATCAAATTACCTTCAGAATCTTTAATATAAGCCTTTTTAGCTATCCACTCATCAGGAACCTTCCAATCATATACATCTTTGCCTGATTTAATATTTAAAATTTTAATTGGAATTTTTTTTTTTATATATCTTAGGGTTTTTAAATTCCCCAAACCTGTCAAGCTTCTATTTATCGGAAATAGATTTATAAGATCTTCATTTATACTTTTATTCAAGTATCTTCTAATAATTATTTCACCTTTAGTAGATAATTTTATATTTAATTGCGTTAAAATTTTATTTAATTTTTTTAAATCCTTTCTTGTGTCTACATCAAAATTTAAATATGGAAAATGGAGATTTTTATTACCAACGTAATATGAACTTTTAAATTTAAATGGATTATTTCTAATGTATCTTGTGACATGTTCTTTATCATTTGACAATTTAGCACTTAAATATACTTTTTTAAGACACTCAATTTTAAATATTTCAGCACCAAATCCACTTGCGTAAAGAGAATTTTTAGAAACTAAAAAGTTCTGCAAATAATCATTTTTTTTGTAATTTCTTTTGAAGTACAAAATAAGTTTTTCTATTTCTTTATTATCAATAAATGGATTATCTGCACAAACTCTAACAATTAAGTCTGCAGGAAATTTTTTAGAGCATAAATAAAATCTTTCTAGAACATTTTTTTCATCTCCAACAAAAATTTTTAAATTATTTTTTTTTGCAATTTTAATGATTTTTTTATCTGCAATTTTATTAGATGTTGCAACTACCAAGTTATCAACAAACCTTATTTTTTTTAATCTTAAGATAACCCATTCTAAAATTTTATATTTCCCAAGCATTAAAAACATTTTATTTTTTAACCTTGTAGAATTTGATCTTGCTTGAATTATTAGTGTAACTCTCATTCTTTTAATCTTTAAATCTATTTCTCATAAATTTTTTGATTTTAATCTCTTTTTTTGTCGGCTTTTTTATTCCATTTCCACGCATCAGAGAAATTAAATCAATTTTTTTTCTAAGTTTTTTTAAGTCTTCAAAGTCAGCTGATAATATATGATCTGTTCCCTTAAAATTTTTGTTTAATGTAAAATGTTTTTCAACAACAGTAGCTCCTAATGATACTGCGATTTCAACTGCAAGATTTCCAATGCAATGGTCTGAATAACCTATTGTAAATTCTGGAAACTCTTTTTTTAGTTTTGGAATAGCAAGCAAATTTGAATTTTTTGCTTTTAAAGGATACTCACTAACACAATGCATTATTACAACCTCAGTATTATTTAAATATTTTAATGATTGACTAATTTCTTTAATATTTGACATGCCAGTAGATAAAAAAACTTTTTTTGTTTTTTTATTTAGATACTTTAAAAGTTTCTTGCTGGTCATTTTACTAGAAGCTACTTTTATTTGATTAAGATTTAATTTTTCACACAAAAATTCTGCTCTTTCTAAGCTAAAGGGTGAACTCAAAAAATTTATCCTCTTTTTTTTGCAGTAATTTTTTAGTTGAAAATGTTCATTATCTTTTAGGGCAACTTTTTTAAACCAGGCATATTCGGGGTCATTCTTTTTTAAACAATTTTCATTATAAGATTGAAATTTAGCATAATTTGCACCAGATTTTTTTGCATTAACTATTAATTTTTTTGCTAAATTGATCTTACCTAAATAATTTTCTCCTATTTCTGCAATTAATATAACTTTTGAATTATTCATCTTTATTTTTTCAATATGTCATTGATTATTTTTATATCTTCTTTTTCATGATTGTCATTTATTTCATTCCAACCTCTTTTTTTGGCCTCATAAGAGTTTGTCATATTATTTTTATGTATTCGATATATATAAAGGTAGTCTTTAATGTGTTTAATTTTATTGTAAGATTTGAGGTATCTTATGTATAGATCAATTTCTTCCCAAAAAAAATTTTTGTATAGTCCAATTTTTTTTAAATGTGCTTTTTTTAAAGCAACAGAACAAGAGATTAAATGATTTAAATTTTTTTTTTTTAAATTTATTTTAAAAAATTTGTTTTTTTTCATGATTAAATAATTGGAAAAAATAAAATCATAATCTTTTTTTGTGCTTAAATTAAATTTTTCAATAAAATTTTTTTTAACATAATCATCTGAATCAATTCTTATAATATATTTTGTTTTGCAAAGTTTAATTGCTTTGTTACAACTCTTTACCAGGCCAATATTTTTATTATTTTTTATTATTTTAAAATTTTCAAAATTCAGATATTTTTTTGCGATGATGATTGAATTATCTGTTGAGCAATCATCTATGAATAAGATGCTATATGCTCTCTTTGTTACTGACTGATTACATATAGACTTTAAGCACTTCTCTAAGTATTTTTCGTTATTATAATTACAGATTATAACTGTTATTTTTTTCAAACTTTAAAATAATTTGATGATTTAACTAGATAATTTTTACCTAAGGATTTATAGAATTCGATAGAGTCTTGTAAAGTTTGTTCATAATTAAAATTTAGCTTTAAATCCAATTTTTTAAAAAGCTCCTCATGATTAACTGCAACAATTTTTGTATCTAAAGCCTCTCCAACTCTCATTGGTAAGTATTTGATTTTTGATTTACTATTGGTCATCTGAATTATTTTTTCAGCTACAAAATTACAAGTTAATGCTTGTCCTGCGCCTACATCATAAACTTTTTTATCTTTTCCAATACCACTTCTTGTCGAAATAATTGCAATATTTGCTATGTCTCTTACATCAATAATATCAACAGTTTGCTCACCAGTACCATAAACTTCTATGTCTCTATCCAAAAGAGCGTTACATATGGATAATGGTATAAACTTTCTTACAGGAAATAAATGCTGTCTAGGACCTGAGGCGTTTAACCATCTAAGAATAGTTAAATCCATATTGTAAACGTCCCTATACATCCTTGCAAAATTTTCAGCTGTTATTTTTGAAATTGTATAAGTATTTTCCCAGTATGTTTTAAAAAAAGGTTTAGTAGGATGGAAAATTCTTTTTACATTATTATCCAGACAGGATTGAATTACATTAAAGGCCCCTTTGATATTGGTGTCAATTGCTCTCTCTGTTTGAAAAACTAGTTCACTTGTTCCTAAGACACCCGCACAATCATAAACTTCTTCACAATCAATTATAGCTTTATCAATAGCAGTTTTGTAACAAATATCTCCATCAATATATCTTACGTTATCCTCAATTTTAAAATTTGGAGCAACAATATCAAAAATCTGAATTTGATTTTTTTTATCTTTTGAAAGTTGATCAACAACAAAACTTCCAATAAATCCTGAGCCACCTGTAACTAAAATCTTCATAATTTATCCTTTATAATATACTGGTACACACCAGTGATTTTTATTTACCCAATCAGTATTTGGAAGATTTACATTTTCTCCAAAAATTTTATGACATCCTTTTTCATAAACTTTACCTGTTCCATTTTGAATTTTTTGGAAAACAATAAATTTATAAAAACCTGAAATCATTTTATCTGGCAAATTTAAGGTATTTGAATAGTTACTTTTAATTTTATCTACATAGTTATTCTTCCACTCAACAATATCATTTAATCTATCAATCTGAACACAACCCAAAGCTGCATTGAATTCATTCATCCTAAAATTTTTACCAACATTTTTTAAATTAGGCTTTCCATAATTTCTAAATTGTTTTGCAAATTTGATAAGATTTTTATTTTTTGACACTAAAACTCCGCCCTCTCCCGTAGATATAGTTTTTGTTGCATAAAAAGAATAAACTCCTGCATCGCCCCAAGTTCCAGCTTTTTTTCCATTAAAGCTTGCGCCGTGGGCATGCGCACAATCCTCAAAAAGTAGAATTTTATTTTTTTTGCAATAATTTGCAATTTTATCAATTTCAAAAGCAATGTGACCACCTATGTGGACAATCCAAACAGCCTTAGGTTTATATTTTCTAATCTTTTTTTTTAAATCATCAAAAGATAGGCAAAGATCATTTTTGTTACAATCAACAAATTTAACCTTGCATCCTAATTGTTTTGAAATTAGTGGAGTTGCTTGAAACGTGTTAGAAGGACACAAAATTATTTCATTTTTTAAATTAAAGAATTCAATAATTGGTTCAGTTGCTCCTGTCCAACTTGAAAAACTTAAGCATTCACGATTGACATAAGTACTATATTTATTTTCAAACAATCTAGAAAATTTACCCTCTGACCAAACATTGTTGCGTAAAATTTCATCCCAGTAATTGAATAACTTTTTTTTGTCTTTTTTATCAAATCCTATCTTGAATTTCATAATCAATAGTAAATTATGTTTACTTTTTTGTTTAATATGCTATCGTTCAATAATTGAACAGGTTTATATAACAATATGCTTGATAGTCAAGACAAACTCGAAATCCTCAGAGCCTTAAGTCAAAAAAGTTCAAAGTCGCAAAGACAAATTTCCAAAACATCAGGTTTTAGCTTAGGTAAAGTAAATTATTGTCTCAAAGCTTTAAAAAGTAAGGGTTTAATAAAGATAAAAAATTTTAAAAAAAATAAAAATAAAAATACGTACATTTATTTATTAACCCCTAAAGGCATAATTCAAAAGGGAAAACTTACTTATAATTTCATGAAAAAAAAAATGAGAGAATATGACGAATTGAAATCTGAATTAGATGAAATCAGAAGAAATAATAAATGATGTTAAAAATATTTTTATGAATTATTTAGTAACTGGAACTGCAGGTTTTATTGGGATGCATCTATCAAAAAGACTTTCTTCTCAAAAAAAAAATAAAGTAGTTGGCATTGATAATCTCAATAATTATTATGATTTAGATTTAAAGAAAAGTAGGGTTAAGAATCTCTTAAAAAATAAAAGATTCAAATTTTTTAAAACAGATATTTGTAATTTTTCTGCATTAGATAAAATAATCAAATTAAATAAAATTAAAATCATAATTCATTTAGCTGCTCAGCCAGGTGTAAGACATTCGATCAAAAAACCAAATGATTATACAAAAAATAATTTATTAGGATTTGCAAATGTTTTAGAGGTTTCAAGAAAAAATGATATTCAACATTTACTTTTTGCTAGCAGCTCTAGTGTATATGGAAAAAAAAATAAAAAACCTTTTAAAGAAATAGATAATACAGATTTTCCTCTTAATTATTATGGAGCCACAAAAAAAGCAAATGAAATAATGGCATATTCTTATAGTTATTTATACTCTATGAGAATTACAGGGCTTAGATTTTTTACTGTTTATGGTCCGTGGGGAAGGCCAGATATGAGTCCATATTTGTTTACTTATGCTATAGCTAAAAATAAATCAATTACCCTCTTTAATAATGGGAACTTGTATAGAGATTTTACTTATATTGATGATGTAATTGATGCTGTTGTGAAAATTACAAAAAAAAATACCAATAAAAATTTTAATCTATTCAATATTGGAAGAGGTAAACCAATAAAAGTGAATAAATTTTTAGAATATATTAGGGAAAATTTGAATAAGAAACTAATCATTCAAAATGTAATGAAACCAAAAAGTGATATGTCTTATACCTATTCTGATAACAATAAACTTAAAAATTTATTTAAATTTAAACCAAAGATATCTTTAAAAGATGGCGTAAAAAAATATGTTGATTGGTTTAAAAAATATTACTTATGAAGAATAAAAAAGTTAAATTTGGTATTATCGGACTTGGCAGAGTAGTCGAAAAACGTGTTGCAAGTGTATTTCTAAAAGAAGTTAAAAATGCTGAAGTCGTGGCAGTTTATGATATCGATAGAAAAAAAAATTTAAAATATACTAAAATTTTTAAATGTAGGTTCTCAAAAAACTTAAAACAATTTTTTGAAAATAAAATTGATATTGTTTATATAGGAACTGAGTCTGGTAATCATTTTAAAATAGCCATGGAATGTTTTAATAATAATAAAAATATAATTGTAGAAAAACCACCAACTCTTACCATTAAAAAATTAAAATTGTTGAATAAAATATCTTTGAAAAA
>CACDAB010000015.1:0-16996 GCA_902550615.1 uncultured Pelagibacteraceae bacterium
TATTTAGATCTCTATAATCAACTTGTCTAAAGTTGACTATTTCACCATCAATTTCTCTACCATAGATATTTAAAGTAAATATATCCCCTAATTTAATATTAAAATCTTTTGCAACCTTAGCGTCTAATGATATCTGAAGTTGATTTGGTTTAGACAAATCCCACCACTTACCATCAATAATTAGATTATCCTCTGGAACTTCTTTTGTCCAAGATGATCTCCGTTCACTGCCAATAACCCAATAACTATCATTTTCAGGTGTAATATATGTGTTTGGATTTATACCATTAATTTTCACTATTCCTGAAGAAACCATTGGAACAATTTCAATATTTGCACCAGGATCCATTGATAAAATTCTTTGTTCAAACTTTTCACGCTCTCCATTTTGAATGCCCACAAAAAAATAATCAGGAGCGATGTCAGGTATTGATTTTGCTATCTCTCTTTTAAAATTAGTTCCAACTAATGCCAAAGTCAAAAGTAATGTAACACCAAGACCTAAAGACATAATTGTAATTGGTGTAATACTTTTTGATTGTGTAATATTTTTAATAGATACTTTTAAAGGAGTGCTTGAATTAAATTTAAACTTTTTTAGAGAAAATATAATTAACTTTGAAAGTAGAAAAAAGATAATCAAACAAATAAAAAATGCCCCAAAATACCCAAGACTATAAACAAAATTTTCTGATCTATAAGTGAATATTAAAATCAAAATCGATAACATTATAATACTCATGCTAATTAATTTTTTTGAATAATAAAATTGTAAGTTTTGGAATACATTTCTAAATAGACTTGAAGCTTTGACTTGATCGATAGAACTAATTGTAGGGATCGAAAAAATTATCAAAACTAGTAAACCTATTAAAAATATCTTTAAAAAATTAAAAAAAGACAAAAATAAATTTATCTTCAGTCCAAAGCTACTTGACAAATATTTGTCTGCTAATGGCATAATTAATAAACTACTTAAATATGCTGAAATAGTAATTATAAATAATAATATTACCAATTGAAGATAATAAAGTTTTTTAATATTACCCGAATAGAAACCTAAGGCCTTTCTTACTGCTATAGACAAGTTATTTTGATTTAAAAAAGACAAAAGAGTATTAGCAATACCAATACCAGCAATAAGCATCGCACTTATTGAGACAAGGGATAAAAATTGTGAAAAGTTACCAATTACTCTTTTTAGTCCACTTGCTGCATTTTCTGGATATCTAATTTTTACTTTTTGATCATCTTTAAAAATACTTTCGATTTTTTTTATGATTATTTCTGGATTATCATTGTTATTAAATTTTACTTTATATTCATAATTTAAAAAATTTCCTATTCCGTTGAGTTTTAAGATATCTAAAGTTTGTTTACCTGTTAAAACCCAATCTCCAAAAGTCACAAATCCACTTACATCTGGAACAGATCTTACCTTACCAATAACAAGAAATTCTTGATCTTGAATTTTTACAATTTCATTTGTTTTTATATTTAAGGTTTTTGATAAACTCTCATTAATTAAAATTGTATAAGGTTCAGTTTGCATTCTTTCATAAGCATCAGCAGGTTCATAAGTTACTTCACCATATAAAGGATACTTTTGGTCAACTGTTTTTATTCTAGTAAATAAAGATTTATTTTTCTCTCGAGTTGTTGTCGAAAGCATTGTGCTGAATTCAACCATCTCTGATATAGTTGTAAACTCTTCAACTTTATTTAATAAATCTATATTTCCATGATTTCTGTTATAATCAATCTCTAAGTCTCCACCTAAAAGCTCTTTAGCATTTTCTTTGAGTTCCTTTTTTAAACTATCCTCAATAGTAAATATTGCACTTAATATAAAAAGACTGATGAACAGAGTGATGATTATACTTGAGATTTTTTTATAGTTCCTTTTTAAATCTCTCAGAGCATATATTAAGATAAACTTGTATTGATAAAAATTATTTAATTTTTCCATCTTTAATTTTAATTTTTCTGTTTGCGCGGTTAGCAAGTTTTGGGTCGTGTGTTACCATAATTAATGAGGAACCCTCCTCTTTAACATACCTAAATAAAATTTTAGAAATCATATCGGAATTTTCTGTATCTAAATTTCCTGTAGGTTCATCAGCTAGAATTAGCTCTGGCTTCATAGCAATAGCTCTTGCGATAGCGACACGCTGTTGTTCTCCTCCAGATAACTGACTGGGTAAATTATTTAGTCGATGTTTTAAGCCAAATCTATCTAAAAGAGATTTTGCTTCTTCTTCAGGATTTTTAAATTTATTCAATTCAAGAATTAAGGTTACATTCTCTAGGGCTGTATAATTTGGGATTAGATAAAAAGACTGAAAAATTATACCTATATTTTTTTTTCTGATTTTTGATACTTCATCCTCACTTAATTTTGTAATTTCGTGGTCTTGAAAGTATATCTTGCCTGAAGTTGGACGCTCTAAACCACCAATTAACATGATTAAACTTGTTTTTCCTGAACCACTTTCACCTACTATAGAAATAGTTTCTTTTTTTTTTGTGGTCAAATTTATATCTTTTAAAACACTAATATTGTCTTTACCAGTTTGGTATTTAAGATTTATCTTTTTTAATTTAAGAAGAGTACTCATGAGTAAAAGTTTTATTATTAAAATAATTATTATCTGTCTACTAACCATTAATGCATATGCAATCGAAAAGATTGTATTATTTGGTGATAGTTTGATGGCTGGTTATGGTTTGTCTGATGACAATAGTTTACCAGTTGTTTTAGAAGAGAATTTAGAAGCAAAGGGTTATAATATTGAGATTATTGATGGCAGTGTTTCTGGTAGCACGTCATCAGGTGGATTAAATAGAGCTGATTGGACTTTAAGTGAGCCAGATATAGATCTAATAATTTTATGCTTAGGGGCTAATGACATGTTAAGAGGCATCCAGCCAAAAGAAACAAAAAGCAATTTAGAAAAAATTATAAAAATTGCTCAAGATAAAAATATTGAAATTATCCTAGCTGGGATGATTGCTCCAACCTCGCATGGTTTTTCTTATAAAAAAAAATTTGACAAAATTTTTCCTGATCTAGCCAAAAAATTTAAAATAGTGTTTATTCCTTTTTTACTTGAGGGAGTGGCCATGAAGCCCGAGTTTAATCTAAGTGATGGTATACATCCAAATGAAAAGGGTACCATAATAATAAGTAGAACTTTAGAGGAGACAATTATAAAAACTTACAATAAAAAAAATTAGTTTTAGTGGAAAAAAAACCTTATCACCATTTACCAGACGGTACTTTTAGAAATCCTGAGGGTTCACCAAAACCAGATCCTAATGTTAAATGGTCCTTCAAAATTTTTAATAGAGAGAAAAAAAAGCTTGATATGACAGTTCCCAAAGAACATGTTATTGAAAAAGAGAAAGTTTTAAAAGACTTAAAAAAATTAGAAGAAGACGATTATGTAGGATGGATTGGCCATGCAACATTTTTAATTAAGCTTGGTGAAACAACAATTATTACAGATCCAGTATTTTCAAAAAATGCTGGGCCGCTAATTTTTGGACCTAAGAGATTTACTGAACCAGCACTAAAATTAAACGAAATTCCACAAACAGATATTTTTTTACTCACCCATAATCATTATGATCATCAAGATATGATGACGATCCGGCGATTTCCTTTCAAAAATTCTAAAGTTTTACTTCCATTAAAACTTGGTAAGTATTTCACCAGAAATGGTTATAGCAATGTGAATGAAATGGACTGGTATGATAAAATTGAAATAAATAAAAATTTAAAAATTACTTTTTTACCTGCTGTGCATTGGTCAAAAAGAAGTCTCACAGATACTAATAAAACTTTATGGGGAAATTTTTTGATCGAATATAAAGATATAAAGTTATTATTTGGTTGTGATACTGGATTAGGAAATATTTATAAAGATATAGGTAATAAGTATGGTCCAATTGATCTTACATTTATAAATATTGGTGCCTATAATTTTTATCCAATAATGCCTTATAAAGATAAGTCGGTTTATCACACAAATCCAGAGGAAGCTTTAGAGGTTGCAAAAAATTTAAAGAGTAAAAAAGTGATTGGAATGCATTGGGGCACGTTTGTTTTATCCTTAGAACCAATCATGGAGCCACCTTTAAGATTTAAGGCTGGAGCGGAAAAATATGGATTTAAAAAAGAAGATGCAATTATTTATAAAATAGGTGAATTTGGATCTTTAAAAAAATTACTTGATTATAATTAATTATCTAAAATCTTCTTTTTAGCTTTTTTAAATTCTTCTTCAGTTAAAACACCATCCTTAAGGAGTTGATTTAATTTATCCAATTCATCTGTTAACTTATCATTATTATCAGATAAGTTATCTCCATGGTCCTGATCTTCTAAGCTCTCATTGGATTTATTTTCTCTTTTGGCCTCAAAGCCTTTCATGATAGCTGTTCCGCCCAAGTAAAGGACAAATGCTAAAATTGGTATAGCTAATCCGAAAAAAATTATTTTTTCCACAATTTAATCCTCATCATCTTCTCTCCAATTTTTTTCATACATTAACCATGCAGCATAAATTACTGAAAATGTTCCAACTATCATACCATAATCAAATCCAGTTTGTTTATCATATAAATACCAGCCTAATTGTGTCGCGCCAATTGGTGGAACTGTCAGTATGAGCATAAGAAGTGCAATTCTATAGGGGTATCTAGGTTTTTTCATAACCTATCTTATCAAAAAAAATTTATGGAATTCAACATTATGCTTGCGATCTTTTGAAACAGTCAATCGTATTTTTTAGCAAGCAAGCGATTGTCATTGGACCAACTCCACCAGGAACAGGCGTGAGTGCTTTAGCATTTTTTGAAACTTCATCAAATGCAACATCACCAACGATACCTTTCTCAGTTTTATTAATTCCAACATCGATCACGATAGTATCTTTTTTAACCCAATCACCTTTAACTAACTCGGGAATACCAACAGCTGCAATAATAATATCAGCTTCTAAACACTCTGCTTTTAAATCTTTTGTTTTAGAGTGTGTTATAGTAACGGTGCAATTTTCTTTCAGTAAAAGTTGAGTCATTGGTTTACCATTTAAGTTGGACCGACCAACAACAACTGCTTTTTTACCATTTAAGTTAGGTTCTATCTTTTTAATTAACAAATAACATCCTAATGGTGTGCATGGAACGGAACTCTCATAACCTGATGAAAGATTTCCAACATTCATTGGATGAAATCCATCTACATCTTTTGATGGATCAATCGCTTCAATAATTTTTTGTTTATCAATATGTTTTGGTAATGGTAATTGAACTAAAATACCTGATACAGAATTATCTTTATTTAATTCATCTATCTTCTCTAAAATGACTTTTTCTTCAACACTATCTGGATATTTAATCACATCGGATTTAAGTCCAACTTCGTTAGCAGATTTTTCTTTGTTTCTAACGTAAATCTGACTAGGAGTTAAGTCTCCAATCAAAATTACTGTTAACCCTGGAACTTTATTATACTTAATTTTAAGATCAGATACTTCTTTTTTAAGCTGTTCCCTTAATAGTGCTGCTTCTTTTTTTCCATCAATTAAAATCATAAATCCTAGAATATCATTGGTGCGATGTAGAGCTTCATACACATTTCTATAAACCAAATCAATAGCAGTAAAATAATTGGTGAAATGTCTAAGGCTCCCAAATTTGGTAAAAATCGTCTTATTCTTCTTAGAAATGGTTCTGTTAATCTGTAAGTAAAATCTAAAACTGCATAAACAAATCTATTTTGAGTATTCAATACATTAAAAGCAATTAACCAGCTGATGATAACATTGGCAATCACTACATACGAATAAAGTTTTAATAATTGTAAAACTAAATAAAAGATAGCAATCATTTTTTTTCAATATAAATCGAAGAGCTTGGAAATGCGAAAGAAGCCTTATTGTTTTCAACAATTTGTTTTATTGCAATTGCAAGTTTTTCTTTTACTGAAAGCCACTCGTTCCAACTATCCGATTTTGTGAAACAACGCACATACATGTCTATAGAACTATCTGAAAACTTATCGACCCTAACTGCAATTCCTATGTTAGTGTCAAAATCATCACTTTTTTTTATGTGATCTTCAATTTGATCTCTAATATTTTTTAATTGATCAACCGAAGTGTCATATTGGAGAGTAATAATCCAACTAATTAACCAGTTTGAAGTTTCACTCACATTTACTACAGCATTTTCTGCAAATTGAAAATTTGGAATTATTGCTAATGATTTATCGAACTTTCTGATTGTTGTTGATCGAAAACCAATTTTTTCAACTATACCCTCAATTATTCCATCAACAGAAATCCAATCACCGATTTTAAATCTTTTTTCAACTAATACCAAAATCCCAGAAATTAAATTTTTAAACAAATCTTGAGCACCCAATGCAACTGCTACTCCAAACAAACCTAAACCAGCAATAATAGGTCCAATCTTTATTCCCCATAATTCTAAGACTGCTGCGAGTCCTAAAATGAATATTAATATCTTTAAAGATTTAATAATCCATCCAATGAGTTCTCTAGTTAATAATTTATCAAGACCGCTTAAGATATATGAGACTGGTTCTATAATTTGATGAATAACCCAAAATATTAATATGGTTATTAGAGTTCTATTTATAGTATCAACAATTTCTCTACCTTCCATAGAAAATGTCATGTAATAACTTGCTATAAAAAAACCTAAAACAATTGGTAAAAATCTTGCTGGACCAACTAAAGAATTTACAAAAGTATCATCCAATTTGTTTGTTGTTCTTTTTGAAATTATTTCTAACTTTTTGATTACAAGTTTACTAATTAGACCTCTAAAAATTAAAAAAATTAAAAAAATTCCTAAACCAATTAATATTTGTAAGATATCAACACCTAAAATACCTTTGTTCCATACCGATAGAAATATTTCAGAAAAATTATTAAACAATTCCATAATTAAATTTTATATAACAAAAACTCTTCTTCTCCAGGATTAAAAAGAAATATTTTTTTCCATTTAATTTCATTCAATATAGATGAAGTTTTCTCGCCGATACACGATAAATTAGTATTCATCCATAAGCTTTCAAATTGATGATTTTTGACAAAACTCAAAAAACTTTGAGCACTATTCTGTGAATAAATATAAACCATATCAGGCATGTTTAATTTTAAATCTTTTACAAAACTTTCATTGAATTTTTGATTATGTTTTGCTCTATAATTAATCACTCTTTTTATGCCATAGCCCTCTTTCATGAGTTGTTGATCTAAATCAACAGATATAATTTCACCGCTGACATAAAGTAACTTTTTACTTTTTGTCTCGTAAGTTTGTAAAATTAACTCTTTTAAGTTAGAAACATTGCCCTCTGCTGCTATTGTGTTTTGAAATCCTGATGATCTAGCCTTTTTCTCAGTTAAATTACCAACACAAAAACATTTGATATTTTTGTCTATGTTATTTTGATCTAAATATTTCACTGCATTAGCACTGGTAAAAATAATTCCTCCATATTCAGAAAATTTTATTTCCTCATAATTAACCTTTTCAATATTAATCAGTGGGATGTGCGAAACTTGATGACCTAATGATTTAAACTTTAAAATCATTTCTGAACAATCTTCAAGTGGTCTTGTTAATAAAATATGCATATTATTTTTTGTAAGAATTATTTGATTGCATTTTTAAATTCTGCCCAATTTGTTTACCTATCTCTTTAAATTTATCAATCTGGCCAGATTTCTTTTCATAAAACCTTTGAGAGCCATCTATTGAAAAAAGTTCTGCCTCAACTACAATTGTATCACTTTCTATTTTTGAATAAACGCCTATTGCTGTTTCACAATCTCCCTCTAAAACTTTAAGTACACTTCTCTCAGCATGAGCTCTTTTATAGGTTTCTTCATGATTTACTTTTTTTAAAATTGAAATAATTTTTTTATCTGCATCACGACATTGGAGTGCAATTATTCCTTGTCCAGCACTTGGTATGATTTCTTGTGCTGAGAAAATTTCAGCTATTTCATTTTCAAGATTCAAATTTTTAATCCCTGCATAAGACAAAATTATTGCATCATAATTTCCATCTTTTAGTTTTTTAATTCTAGTATCTACATTACCTCTAATTATTTTGCATGTTAGATCAGATCTTAATTTTTTAATTTGAAATTCCCTTCTAAATGAGGATGTTCCTATAATTGATTTCAGCTTAAGATCATTTAATTTTTTCTTATCATTCGTTATCAAAATTTCTCTTGGATCATTTCTCTCTAAAAAACAGTCTGTTTTAAGTCCGCTAGTTTCTGTTGCTGGCATATCTTTTAATGCATGTACTGCAATGTCGATACTTTTATTCTCTAACTCTTTTTCAATTTCAGTTGAAAACAATCCTTTGCCACCTATATCAGATAACCTAGTATCTTTAACTTGATCACCTTTGGTTGAAATAGATTTAATTTCAATATCATTTGTATCTAAAGTAGTTTTTTTAATAATTTGTTCTTTAGCTTTTTGAGCATACAACAATGCTAATTTACTACCTCTTGAACCTATGATAATTTTTTTAGTCATAAATAAATTTATTTCTTTCTTGTATTGGAAATGTACAATTATTAAAAACTATTTGTATGAGTAAAAAACCCTTAATTCTTGGAATTGAAACTAGTTGTGATGAAACAGCTGCCTCAGTTATAACTGAGAATAACCAAGGGAAACCTATAATTTTATCAAACATTGTCTCTAGCCAAACTGATGTCCACAAAGAATTTGGAGGTGTAGTTCCAGAGTTAGCGGCCAGATCACATATCGAAAAAATAGATTTAATCGTGAAGAAAGCTTTGGATGAAAGTGGAATAAAAATTAAAGATATCGATGCAGTAGCTTCGACTGCAGGTCCTGGTCTAATCGTTTGTTTGTCAGTAGGCTTAAGCTTTGGGAAAGCTTTTGCCTCTTCAATAAACAAGCCTTTTATAGCTGTAAATCATTTAGAAGGACATGCATTGAGTCCAAAATTAGTTTCAAACTTAAATTATCCTTACCTCCTGCTATTAATTTCAGGTGGTCATTCACAATATTTAAATGTTCAAGGTCTTGGGAATTATAAAAGACTAGGAACAACTATTGATGATGCACTAGGTGAAGCTTTCGACAAAACTGCAAAACTTTTAGGAATAGAATTTCCTGGAGGACCCCAAATCGAGCTTTGGGCAGAAAAAGGTGATCCAAATTCTTATGCTCTACCAAAACCTATTATTAATAAGGGTGGCTGTAATTTGTCATTTGCTGGTCTTAAAACTGCAATCCTGAAGATAAGTAAAACCATTAAAACAGAACAAGAAAAATTTGATTTGGCAGCTTCTTTTCAAAAAACAATTGAAGAAATATTGAAAAAAAAAACCAAAATTGCTTTTAATGAATTTGAAAAACAAAATAATATGCAAGATAAAATTTTTGTTGTTGCAGGTGGTGTAGCAGCAAACAAAAAAATAAGATCTATGTTGATAAACTTGTGTAAAGAAAATAATTATCAAAGTGTTTTTCCACCAATTGAAATATGTGGGGACAATGCTGCGATGATAGCAATGGTAGGTTTGGAAAAGTATAAATTAAAACTATTTAATAAACTAGATCATCCAGCAAAACCAAGATGGCCCTTAGATGAAAATGCATTATTTTTAAAAGGTGCTGGGGTTAAACTTTAATGCAATATTGGTTACTTAAGTCAGAACCTGACGTTTGGTCAATTGATCAACAAAAAAAGGCTGGTGTTAAAGGTGCTCCTTGGGATGGAGTAAGAAATTATCAAGCTGCCAAAAATTTAAAATCAATGAAAAAAGGAGATCAATGTTTTTTCTATCATTCGAACATAGGAAAAGAAATTGTTGGTATTGTTGAAGTTATCAAGGAAGCATATTTAGACAAGACAGATAAATCTGGTCGATTTGTTGCTGTTACAGTAAAGTTTCTAAAAAAATTAAATAAGCCAGTCGGTCTTGAGAATATTAAAAAAAACAAGCAATTAAGCCATTTATCACTTATTAAACAAAGCAGACTATCAGTAATGCCAATAGATTCTAAAAGCTGGAAAATTTTAAATAACATGGGTAAGATTTAGAAATAATATTTATGCCTAAAAAAAAGAAAAAATCTAAATCTAGAAAAAAAACCTCTAAAAGAAAGAAGGTTAAAAAAAGAAAAAAAATTCTTAAAAGAAAAAAAAAGATTAAAAGTAAGATTAAAAAAGTTAAAATTAATAACGAAGGCTCAACACAAGAACTAATTTTTAAACCAAAACCAGAGTGGGTGAAAAGTGGTTTAATTAATAAATCTCAATATCAGAATAAATATACCGACTCTATTAAGAACAATAATGCTTTTTGGAAAAAAGAAGGAAAAAGAATTACATGGATAAAACCATATAAAAAAATTAAAGATGTGAAGTATAGTAAAGATGAAGTTAAAATAAAATGGTTTGAAGATGGAACTTTAAATGCATCTGCTAATTGTATTGATCGACATTTAAAAGATAAAAAAGATAAAACAGCCATTATTTGGGTAGGCGATGATCCTAAAGATACTCAAAAAATTTCTTATAAACAACTTCATCAAAAAGTTTCAAAAGCAGCTAATGGTCTAAAAAAATTAGGGATACAAAAAGGAGACAGAGTAACAATATATTTAACGATGATACCCGAGCTGGCTGTTTTGATGTTAGCTTGTGCAAGAATAGGAGCCATACATTCTATAATATTTGGAGGGTTTTCAGCAGAGTCCATCTCTGGAAGAGTAAATGATTGTAAATCAGAATACATTATAACAGCTGATGAGGGTGTTAGAGGGGGAAAAACAATTCCATTAAAAGCAACAACCGATGAAGCATTAAGTAATTGTCCTGATGTTAAAAAATGTATTGTTGTCAAAAGAACAGGAAACTATGTTTATTGGGATGACGACAGAGATGTCTGGTATCATGATCTAATTAAAGATGTACCAAGTCATTGTGAACCTGAGGAAATGAATGCTGAAGATCCTTTATTTATTCTTTATACGTCTGGATCTACAGGTAAACCAAAAGGTGTACTACACACAACGGGCGGGTACATGGTTTATGCTTCCATGACTCATCAATACATATTTAACTATAAGCCTAAAGATATTTATTGGTGTACTGCAGACATAGGTTGGGTAACAGGTCATAGTTATATTATTTATGGACCCTTATCTAACGGAGCTACTACAATAATGTTTGAGGGAGTACCAAATTATCCGGACAGCTCAAGATGGTGGCAGATTGTTGATAAATATAAAGTTAATACTTTTTATACTGCTCCAACAGCTATCAGAGCCCTTATGCGAGAGGGTGATGATCCAGTAAATAAAACATCTCGAAAATCTCTAAAATTATTGGGTACAGTCGGAGAGCCTATAAATCCAGAGGCTTGGATGTGGTATTACAAAACAGTTGGAAACTCAAAGTGTCCAATCGTAGATACATGGTGGCAAACAGAGACAGGCGGAATTTTAATTGCGCCTCAAACAGGAGCTATACCTTTAAAACCTGGATCAGCAACAAAACCTTTTTATGGAATTAAACCTGTTCTTGTCGATAAAGATGGAAAAGAAATTAAAGGTGCAGGAGAAGGGAGACTTTGTATAGCTCAGTCTTGGCCAGGCCAAATGCGAACTGTTTATGGCGATCATCAGAGATTTATTGATACTTACTTTTCTCAATTTGATGGAAAATATTTTACTGGGGATGGGTGCAAACGAGACAAGGATGGATATTACTGGATCACTGGACGAGTAGATGACGTAATTATTGTATCAGGACACAACTTGGGTACTGCTGAAATTGAAAGTGCTTTTGTTGCTCATCCTAAAGTTGCTGAGGCTGCTGTGGTTGGTTATCCACATGACATTAAAGGAAATGGACTATATTGTTACGTAACTCTTAATGCAGGTGAGACTGAGACAGGAGATCTTGAAAGAGAACTAAAATTATGGGTTAGAAAACAAATAGGTCCATTAGCAACTCCTGACTTGATACACTTTACTCCAGGGCTTCCAAAAACAAGATCTGGAAAAATAATGAGAAGAATTCTTAGAAAGATTGCAGCAAATGAACATGGTCAATTAGGTGATACTACTACTTTAGCTGATCCAAGTGTTGTTGATAGTTTAGTTGACAATAGAAAAAATACTTAGAAACCTAATCTTTCTTGAAATTCTTTCTTAACGACATCCCATTTGAGAATGACTGAATTTAAAACTATTTTACGATCTAAAGTTTTTAGCTCCTCAGCAATAGGAGCCCACTTATATAAAGATAATGCACTAGGATTAAAAGGGAGATCACTATGATAAGTATCCCAATTCATTTTCTCAAATCTTTCATCAAAATTTTTTTTGGTGTTTTCGATAATATCTAAAGGCATTTTGTTTGTAATTTCATCATCTAGAATTTTAAAAAAAATTTCTTTAGCCCTATTGGTATCTTCATAGTTTGTAGTTGCTTTTAAATAAGAGAAGGTAAAAAACGTAAGATCTTGCAAAGCCACAGCATAGATATTCCACTTAGCTAAATTAACTGACTTCATAAATTCATCATTTTCAAAATGAAGAACATACCTGGTGCCCATCCTGGTCTTTAAATAACCATACAAAGTAACTTGTGACACCCAAGCTGATTTTGTTTGAATAAAATCCTCTAATTCATCTAATGACTTTATTTTTTTTTTAGGGATAAATGCTTTAAAAAGGGCAAATAGATAGATCTTGAAGTCCCTCAAGGTAAGATCTTTCCAGGTAAGTTTATATTTTCCCATAAAATAAGCTATTTTTGATAGTTATAACCTATAAATCGGACTAATTTGAGCAATTTTAACACTTTAAATCTCCTCGATAATGGTTATGGTTTTTGCCAGTTATAACTAAAAAGAGAGAGGTATAAATGTCAAAACAAGAACAACACTGGGAAAAATCCAGAGGTTTGCTATTCATGACACTAGCAATCTGGTTTGTATTCTCAATTGGCATCTTCTTATTCGGGGCTGAAATGAATGAAGTTACGGGACCATTTGGTTATCCGTTAACTTATTGGTTCACTTGTCAAGGTTCTCTTGGTGCTTTCGTAATCCTAATTTTCTGGTTTGCGAACAGGCAGGAGAAAATTGATGAAGAGTTCGGCTTCTCAGAAAGAGGGGATGACTAAATGATGAAAGGTAATTTTATAGACAATTTACCTAAGGTTTATGGAATCTATACAGGTGGTTTTTTAGCTTTCATAATCATTATGTCAATTGCCGAGCAGATGGGTATGACTGCGAAAACAATCGGAATTTGTTTCGTTGCTTTCACAGTAGCCATTTATGCTATAATTGGTTATCTATCACGTACAGCTCAAGCTGATGCTTATTACGTAGCTGGAAGACAAGTGCCAACTGTATTCAACGGAATGGCAACTGCAGCAGACTGGATGTCTGGTGCATCATTCGTTGCAATGGCAGGAGGTATTTACTTCAAAGGTTACGGATATATGGCACTTCTTGTAGGTTGGACTGGTGGATATGTATTAGTCGCATCTTTATTAGCACCATACTTGAGAAAATTTGGCTGTTACACAGTTCCAGATTTTATTGGTACAAGATATGGCGGTAACTTAAGTAGATTTCTTGCAGTAGTAGTTTTAACTGTTGCATCATTTACTTATGTGACTGCACAAATTAACGCTACAGGTACTATTGCATCTGTTGCACTTGATATTCCATTCCAATACGCAGTTTATGTTGGATTAGTAAGTATCTTACTATGTTCAATGTTAGGTGGTATGAGAGGAGTAACTTGGACACAGGTTGCGCAATATATTGTACTAATCATAGCTTACTTATTACCAGTATTCTGGATCAGTAACAAAATGGGTGCGGGTTTCTTCCCACACTTCATGTTAGCTGATGAAGTATCAAGAATTGCTGAATTAGAAGCTCAGTTTGGTTTTGTGAAAAACTCTGCTGAAAATCTAAAAGAGGTGCCAAAAGGTTTGGCTGGTATAACTAAAGCTCACTCAGCGGTGAATGCAACGCCTTGGGCGTTTATTTCATTAGCACTAGCGATGATGATGGGAACAGCTTCATTGCCTCACGTGATGATGAGATATTTCACTACTCCGAGTGTAAAAGCAGCTAGAAAATCAGTAGGTTGGTCTTTATTCTTTATCTTCCTACTTTATTCTTCTGCTCCAATGTTAGCGACGCTATCTAAGTTGTCATTGATTGATCCAACATTACCAACAGGTATTATTGGTAAATCAATTTCAGAAGTCCAAGCGATAGATTGGTATCAAAACTGGAACCAAGCAAACTTAATGTTTGTAAGCGACTTTAACGGAAATGGAACTCTTGAATTAAATGAGTTTTTCATGGGTGGTAAAGCCGTTGTGTTAGCAACTCCGGAAATAGCTGGATTACCATACGTAATCTCAGGTCTAGTTGCTGCTGGAGGTATGGCTGCTGCCATGTCAACAGCTGATGGTTTGATTCTAGCAATTGCAAACGCAATCTCACACGATGTTTATTATAAAATCATCGATCCAAAAGCTGAGACTGCTAAGAGACTAGTTGTTGCAAGGGTATTACTTGTAGTAATTGGTTTTGCTGGAGCAACTATTGCAGCAATGGAGATCCAAGGTATCTTAGGTTCGGTAATCTGGGCTTTTGACTTTGCGATGTCTGGATTATTCTTCCCACTTGTACTTGGTGTATGGTGGAAGAGAGCTAACAGAGAAGGTGCTATAGCTGGTATGGCTTTAGGATTAATTTCTGGTGCTGGTTACCTAATTTGGGTAAGAAGCGGCGGAAGTGGATTCTTAGGTATTACACAGTTAACATTTGGTATCTTTGGTTCAGCTGTCAGCTTAGTAGCTATGGTTGTTGTAAGTCTAATGACTTCAGCGCCAAACGCTGCAACGCAGAAAATGGTTGATGAGGTTCGAGTACCATCAGGTAAATCGATCCTTGGCAAACAACACTAAATAATTATTTTAAGGGGCGATTAATTTCGCCCCTTTTAATTCAAATCTTTTTCCAATATAAATTCTTAAATGTCGGCTAATTTTCACCCAATAGTGTACATTATTGATTACATACTTGGGGTAATAATGTGGACATTAATTGGAAGAGTTGCAATGAATATTTTCCAAAAAGAAGACTCTCAATTTTTTTTCATGAAAGTATTCGTAAAATTTACCAATCCATTACTACGTATTTTTAAACCAATTACACCTGAATTTATTATTCAACCGATAGTTCCACTATATGTTGCTTGGTTTTTCTTTATGATAAGATTTTATTTAATGCCATGGATTTTGGGATATTCTGTCATGGGAATGTTATCTTTTCCTTTGGAAAGTGAAATTTCTAGACAAATTTATCAATTTTTTAATTCAATTAAATTTTAAAAATTGGTACTAGTAATTTAGTTATCAATGAAAAAAATACAAATATCACCATCAATCTTATCTGCTGATTTTAGTCAATTAGGAAACGAAATAAAACGTTTGGAAGACGCTGGAGCCGATATGATACATGTAGATGTGATGGACGGGCATTTTGTTCCAAATTTAACCATCGGGCCTCCAGTTATAAAAGCATTAAAAAAACAATCATCAATGATATTTGATGTCCATTTAATGATTTCTCCAGTCCACAAATATATCGATGCATATTCTGATGCAGGTGCAGATATTATTACTATTCATCCAGAAGCCACAGACGATCTAAGTTTATCTATTTCAAAGATAAAACAATTAAATAAAAAAGTTGGGGTATCTTTAAATCCTGAAACTAAAGTTGATGTAATTAGAGAACACTTGAACGAAATTGACTTAGTTTTAATTATGAGTGTTAACCCCGGTTTTGGTGGTCAAAAATTTATGCCAGAAGTTTTAGTAAAAATTAAAGAGCTTAAAGAAATACAGAAAACTCAAAATCTCAATTTTGATATTGAAATTGATGGAGGTATCAATTTTGACAATTCAAAAGAGGCAATAGAAGCAGGAGCAAATATACTCGTTTCTGGAACAACAATTTTTAAAAGTAATAATGGAGATATAAAAAAGAATATTGAATTATTAAAATCAAAATAATTTTATGGTTAACATAAATCGGTTTTTTTTTAATATTTTCGATAAAATAAGAGAATTATACTTAAATTCTAGTCTGTACGATAAAAAAATTTCAAAAACTTTTTATCAAAATTTGATTTATAAGCCTAGTCCTCATTTACTTTCATCCTTAATCAAATATCAAAAAAAAAAATTTAGGATTGAAGATTTTGCATTAAATGAAATTTGGGATAATAAAGAAATAACCAAAAAAAACTTAAGAAAACTTAATAATTTTTATTGGCTTTTTAGTTTAGATCTTAAGTCCTCAAAAAAAAATACCCAATCAGTTATAAAAAACTGGATGACTTTAAATCATAAATACAATGCAAAAAGTTGGAATTTCGATTTAACTGCAAAAAGAATTATTGCTTGGTTATCTAGTCATAATCTCACTTATGAAGATGGTAACGGACAATATAAAATTGATTTCAACACTATGGTACAAAAACAAGCAAATCACCTCATAAATGAAATTAATAAATCAAAATTTGTTGAAGATAAATTGATAGGTTGTGCATCTATTATATTAGTTGGACTTTGTTATCAGGATGAAAAAAAGTATTTGCCATATGGTTTAAATTTACTAAAAAAAATATCTAAAATTACTCTTGATAATTCTGGTTTTCCTAAATCAAGGAGTATTAAACAATTAATATTTTATTTGAAATATTTTATTTTAATCAGAGAGTGGTTTAAAGAATCTCAAATTAATATTCCAGAACATATCAATGAAACAATCTACTATCTTGGTCAAGGTTACGCTTTTGTTTGGCAAAATCTAAAAAGTGATATTCTTTATAACGGTAATAA
>CACDAB010000016.1:0-16301 GCA_902550615.1 uncultured Pelagibacteraceae bacterium
ATATTGTAAATTGTCTTCAGAAAACTTAATGTCGTGTTCTAAATAACAAAAATATTCATAATCATTTTTTTGTTCTTCCATTAATGATCGACACTTCCAAGTTAAATAACCTTTATCCAAATCATTATCATTTATTTGATGCTTAATTATTCTAGCATCTAATTTTTTATCATCTAAAAACTCATTGTGCGTATGCACAAAAATATCATTTTTAATTGAGAGTGTTTTTAAGTTTTCAATATTTTCTTTTAAATAATCAAATCGTCGTAAATTTCTATGTCCCTCTTTTTTTTTGGGATTTGGATTGTAAAAAGGTATATGAATAGATATAGACATTATTTAGATTAAAATTATAAACAAATTTATAACATTTAATAATGAAAAAAATTCTTATAACAGGTGGCACTGGTTATCTTGGAAGAAATTTAGCTAATTTTTATAAGAAAAAGTATAAAGTTTTTCTTGGTGCTCGTAACAATAAACAAAATTTCCTGGTAAAGAATTTAACGAATTGTGAAGTAGTACCTTTAGATGTTTCTAATATTGAGTCTGTAAATGATTGTTTAAATTATACTAAACCTGATATCGTAATTCATGCTGCAGCTACAAAATTTGTCGACTTATCAGAAAAATTTCCATTTGAATGTATTGATATAAATATACTTGGATCAACTAATATTGTTCGAGCCTGTATAAACAAAAAAGTTCCGACTGTTATAGGTGTTTCAACCGACAAAGCATCACCGCCAATTAAAAATATTTATGGCTTAAGTAAATCTTGTATGGAAAGACTTTTTTCATCAATAAAATCTTATAGTAAAACTAAATTTATTTGTGTGAGATATGGTAATGTAACATGGTCCACTGGATCTGTTCTACCAATTTGGAAACAAATGTATAAAAAAAATAAGACTATACTTACCACTGGTCCTTATATGAGACGATTTTTTTTCTCAGTCAATGAAGCTGTAAGTTTAATTGATCAGGCTCTAAAACTTAAAAATAAATTAAATGGAAAAATTCTCTCGGCCGAAATGAAATCTGCAAAAATGATCGATTTCTTAAAAGTCTGGACAAAAAAATTTGGTGGTAAATATAAAATAATTCAATCTAGAAAAGGTGATCGACAAGATGAATATCTAATTGGTGAAGACGAGTTAAAATATGCCAAAGAGATGAAAATTAAGAATAAAAAATATTTTGTAATCGATTTTAATAATCTTTTAAAAAAACCACTTAAAGAAATAGTGTCCTCTGAAAATGCAAAGAGATTAGCGCAGTCTGAAATTGAAAAAATTATCAAGTTTGGTCTGAAATCTAATGACTTATAGAAAAATAAATCATGCTTTTATAATGGCAGCTGGACGTGGAACCAGATTAATGCCACTTACCAAAAAAATACCTAAAGGTTTAGTTAAATTTAAACAAACTTCATTAATAGCAAGGGGTATCAAAAGACTGAAAAAATATATAAATTTTGTTCATATTTCAGTTGGTTACAAAGGGCCTATTTTAGCTAAACATTTAATAGAAGAAAAAGTTTCATCAATAATAAATACAGACAAAAAAGGTAATTCTTGGTGGATATTCAACTCTATATTTAAATCATTCAACTCTCCAATTTATGTCTTAACTTGCGATAACGTCACTAACATTGATTTTAAAAAACTTGAGAAAGATTATTATAAAAAAGGTCAGCCCCTATGCATGTTAATTCCAACAAAACCAATTAAAGGATTAACGGGAGATTTTATTTTTAAAAAAAAAAATATTGTTAAAAAACTCTCAAGAACACAAAAATCTGATATTTACTGCACCGGTATTCAAATATTAAATCCAAAAAAGATAAACGATAAAGTTAAACCAACTGATGACTTTAATATTCTCTGGAAAAAACTAATTAAAATCAGACAATTATATGTTTCTGATGTAATGCCAAAAAAATGGTACACTGTTGACAATTTAGATAACCTCAAAAAACTCAAAAAAATTTTTAAATAAATCTTTTAAGACTTTATGCTGTAGCCCTTTTTAAGTAATATAGAAACAATAATTACGCAAACTGACAAAAATAACACCATTAAACCTACACTAATCCAAATATTAAAATCTGATATGCCATAGAAAGAGTATCTAAGGCTACTAATAAGGTAAACCACAGGATTAAAATAAGTAACCACTTGCCAAAATTCAGGCAACATATCTAATGAATAAAGACTTCCACCTAAAAATACCATTGGTGTTATCACAAAAGAGGGGATTATTGACATCTGTTCAAAGTCCTTGCTAACTAAACCAACTAAAAAACCAAATAATGCAAATGTAAAAGAAACGAGAACTAATAAAAAAATCATTAGCAATGGATATTGAACTTGTACATCAGCAAAAAATTGTGCTGTCAAAAAAATTACAAAACCAACAATCAGTGTTTTGGTAGCTCCTGCACTCACAAATGCCAGTACAATTTCATAAGCGGATATAGGCGCAGCTAAAATCTCATAAATAGTCCCATTAAATTTTGGAAAAAATATTCCAAAAGAGGTATTGCTTATAGATTGAGTTAACAAAGTTAACATCAGTAATCCTGGAACTATAAATGATCCATAACTAATACCATCAATTTTTTGAACGTAACCACCAATCACAGAACCAAAAACAATAAAGTATAATGATGTTGAAATTACTGGTGATAAAAGAGATTGGCCTAAAGTTCGTCTAAATCTATCCATTTCATGAAAGTAAATAGCTTTAAATCCATAATAATTAATTTTCATTATTTTCCTTTACTAAAGTTACAAATATTTTTTCTAAATTACTTTGTTCGGTTTTAAGATCCTTAAGTTTTAAACCAGAATCTTTTATATCTTGTAAAAGATTTGTAATCCCAGTCTGTTTTTCTTTTAAATTATAAGTATATGCTAAAGACATCTTATTGCTTCCAATAATCAATTTATATTTTTTTAATGAGTCAGGAATATCTTTAACTTCCTCTTGTAATTCAACAGATAAAACTTTATGGCCCATTTTTTTAATTAATTCTTTTTTTTGTTCAACAATAATAATTTCTCCCTGATTAATAACCCCTACTCGATCAGCGATCTCCTCAGCCTCTTCAATGTAATGAGTTGTTAAAATAATTGTAACACCTATTTCTCTTAACGATTTTACCACCTTCCACATCTCTTGCCTTAATTCAACATCTACACCAGCAGTAGGTTCGTCTAAAAATAAAATTTTTGGCTCATGAGATAATGCTTTAGCGATTAAAACTCTTCTTTTCATTCCGCCTGATAATTTTCGCAAGATTAAATCTTTTTTGTCCCAAAGACTGAGTTGTTTCAGGACTTTTTCAATATGTGCTGGATCTGGTTTTTTTCCATACAAACCTCTTGAATACGAAACGTTATTAAAAACAGTTTCAAATTGCTCTAAAGTTAATTCCTGAGGAACAAGTCCTATACGTGATCTTGTTTCCCTATAATCCTCAATGATATCAAAGTCTTCAACTTTAACTTTTCCTGATGATGGTTTTACAATGCCGCAAATAATACTAATCAAAGTAGTTTTACCTGCACCATTGGGTCCAAGCATCGCAAAAATTTCTCCTTTTTTGATATTGAGGTTTATATTTTTTAAAGCATTAAAGCCATTATCATAAATCTTTGAGAGATCATTAATTACTATTTGATTTTCTGACATTCGATCAGTTATATAACGATTAATTCACTTAATACAATCAGCTAAAATTTTATCTTTTGAGCCTTAAGTACCAAAAAAGGTAAAAAAGTTGCAATGATAAATGACAAAAATAATAATGATTGGGATATAAACGGACTAAATATTTCTTTTGATAACAATATTCCAACTAATAAACTTTTTGAAAAATCTGGTGAAGGGAAAAATAAAAATCCAAATATAAGTCCAATAATGATTGATATATATGCATTTTTTTCATCAATCTTATTATAAAAACTATAAAAAACGGTTATCACGAACGCACAACAAAATAAGTCAGCCAGTAAAAATAAATACAAAATATCAAAGCCATAAGATGCAATTACAAAAGATATTACAGATAAAAAAACAATTATATATTTTGAAAAATTTAAATAATTAGCTTTTTTTTTAAATTCAAATGTAGCTTTACCATCGACTATAATTAAACTTGATATTGCATTAATTAAGGTATCAACTGTGGAGATAGTTAATGCTAGACCTAAAATAATAATTACTATTGATAAAAATATTGCTTGTTCATTTAGTAATAAGTAAAAAAAACTTAGATCGGGCCTTATTGATGAATTGAGTGAAAAACCAACAAGTCCTGTAAAACCCATAAAAAAAACAATCGGCACAATTATCAAAAAAGATATTATCAAACTTTTTTTTAAAGTTTTATAATCTTTTGCTGCATAAATACGTTGCCAATTACCTTGGTGAAATAGATTTGTTGCCGCCACAGCAATAAAAAAAGTTAAACCAGAAGTATAACCAGGCAAATAAGATCCACTTAAAAGATGTGGGTTTTTTTCTTTTACAAAATCAAATGAAAATTTTGATCCTGTGAAAGACAAAATATATATTAAAGAAATAAATAATAATGAACCAATAACAAACATTTGAATGTTATCAGTCAATATTGAAGCTTTTAATCCACCATATAAAGTATAAGTTAAAGTACACAATAGCACAATTAAAGCAGTGAACCAAAGTTCAGTACCTGAGATATAGTTAATCAAAACTGCAACCGCTGTAACTTCAGCACATAAGAAAATAAACATATAAAAAATTGTCATCAGCAAAATAAGTTTAAATAAACTTTTACCAAATTTTTTTCTTAAAAATTCAATGAGCGTGTAACCTTGAGGAAACTCTTTTCTAATTTTTTTTCCAAGATATATAAAAAAAAACATTGGAAAAGCTGTCCCAAGGGAATATCCAATTACTGCACCTAAACCGCCCCAAGTTGCAGCTGAGGCAGGACCAAAAAGAACCCAAGCTCCTAGCGCAGATGCTGTTAAACTCGTAGTTAAAGAGAAAAATCCAATATTTCTATTTGCAGTTAAATAGTTTTTTAAACCTTGATAGTTTTTAGAATAATAAATTCCAAATGATAAAAAAATTAAACATATAACAATTACTAAGGATAATGCGGTTGATTGTGTTAAAAAATATGTTTTATCCATCGTTCCCTTTCTGAATTACCGGACAGGTTCATAGGGTTTAATCTCAGTCTGTTAAGACACCCCCTTTCAACATAATAATTTATTTTATTGAATTAGAAAAGAACAAATCAAAATTTCGAAATTAATTTAAATTGATTATAGTTTTATTTTATCAATTTGTGCGTGAGCTTCTTTAATTGATTTTTCATAATCTAGAGCCATTTGATCCGCACTGATTGTCTCAACTTTTTCTATACCAAAGAAATTCAAAATAAATTTCAACCAAGGAGTTAAAAAGTCCTCATTACTATTTAATTTAGTTCCTCCTGATGTAATTACTAAATAAGCTTTTTTATTTTTTAACAAACCTTCTCTTCTACCATTAGGTTTAAATTTAAATGTTTCTCCAATTCTTGCTGCCAAATCCGACCAGGCTTTTAAGGTTGCGGGAGGACCATAATTGTAAATTGGTGCTGAAATAATTATAATATCACTCTCTTTGAGTTCTTTTACGAGTTGATTGGAGAGCTCAAACATTTTTTTGTGATTTTCATTTTGATCTTTTTCCTCAATATTCATTCCAGATTCCGTTAAACCACTCACAAAAACCATTTCTTCATTTAGATCTCTATATATAACCTCATCTTGAGGTTTTTTAATTTTTTCTAGTAACTTTTTAGCTAAAGCTCTTGAGGTAGAACCCTCTTTTCTAGCACTTGAGTCAATTTGATAAATTTTCATATACAATCATCCAAAATTTTGCAAAAAAGGAAATATATTAAGTAAATAATAACCTAATGCTTGTAACTGATTTGTTAATATTAATATACCGGTAATTAATAATATTACACCACCAATTTTTGAAATTAAATTAATGTTCTTTTTGAAATTTTTTGAAAAAATTAAAAATTTTTGAATTAAATAACCCGATAAAATAAATGGTAACGCAAGACCTAAAGAATAAAATGATAAAAGTATAATACCTCTATTGATGCTCTCTTCTGTTGAGGCAAGTGCTAAGATTGATCCAAGAATAGGGCCTATGCATGGTGTCCAACCAAAAGCAAAAGCCATACCAATTAATATTGGGCTAAAAAAATTAGTGTTACTATTTGTGTGAAGTCTTTTTTCATAATTCAAAAATTTTAAATTTATGATTCCAATTAAATGTAAAGATAAAATACAGATTACTAATCCAGCACCAATTCTTAATTCATTTGAATTTTGTAATAGTACTTGGCCTAAAAAAGTTGAAGCAGCTCCAAAAATGATAAAAACAATTGAAAAACCAATTGTAAAAAGAATGATAGGAATTAAGTTTATATTTTTTTTTTCTATTAACTCATTTAATGAAGTACCAGAAATATAAGAGATATAACCAGGTATTAATGGTAATACACATGGTGATAAAAAACTTATCAAACCCGCACCTAAAGCAATAAAAATTTCTAACATCTAATTAATAAAATTTATACTATTCCTTGTAAGGAACAACCTGGTGTTTTTGAGTGCCAAGTTTATCTACACCCAAAACTACTTCCTCACCTCCTTTTAAAAAGTGAGGTGGTTTCATATTTTCTCCAACACCTGGGGGTGTTCCAGTGCAACAAATGTCACCAGGGTGTAAACTCATACATGAGCTCATATAAGAGACTAATGTCTTTACGTCAAATATCATATGTTTGGTGTTTCCTGTTTGCATTCTTTTGCCGTCAACATCTAAAAACATATTCAAGTTTTGAAAATCAGTAACCTCATCTTTTGTCACAATGTAAGGACCAATTGGGCCAAATGTATCAAAACCCTTTCCTTTATCCCAAGTTAAACCTCTATTCTTTTGAAAATCTCTTTCACTTACATCGTTTACTAAAAAAAAACCAAGAACATGATCCATGGCATTTTCAACACTTACATTTATGGCTTTTTTTCCGATAACAAAACCTAACTCAACTTCCCAATCCGTATGATTAGACCCCTTAGGAACAATAATTGGGTCGTTTGGTCCAGCTATACAACTAGTGAATTTTGAGAAAATTATCGGTTCTTTTGGTATTGGCAAATTTTGTTCTTCGGCATGATCTTTAAAATTTAAACCAATACCAATAAATTTTGATGGGTTAGAAACGCATGCACCTACTCGAGAACTTGAATCAAGCTTTGGTAAACTTGAAATATCAGTTTTTTTTATTTTCTCTAATGTATCAAAATTCAATGTGTCAGGGTTTAAATCATTAATAATTGATGACAAATCTCGGTAATTGTTTTCACTATCTATAATTGCTGGTTTTTCTTCTCCAACACTACCTATTCTACATAATTTCATATTTCTCTTCCTAGACTTAAATAATTAGCTCCTTTTGTAGTAAATGAATTTTATTCACTAGTCAATAATTTGTGGTTCTTGCTAATCGAGCTGCACCCCGAACACCGCTTGCATCACCAAATTTGGGTTTTAAAAAAGTCCCCTCAAATTCACCCCCTGCTACAAATTTTTTCATTTTTTGTTTAATTTCATCTAAAAAATTTATTTCGTTAGATACCCCACCCCCGAAAACAAACACATCTGGATCAATAATATTAACAACAGTGGCTAAAGACATAGCGAGTTGATCTTTATATTTATCAATTAATTTTTCTGCATCTAAATCAAGTTTTCTATGCATCTCAAATATTTTTTGGGCAGATAAATCCTTTTTAAACTCGTTTTTGAACGCTTTAGAAATACCTATACCCGCAACAAAGTTTTCTATTTCCCCAGCTCTTAAATTGGTTTTTTTTATTTGAACACCTTCAATACAAGCGCTCGGTATTTGATTATGCCCCCATTCTCCAGTAATCCCATTAGGTCCATTGACAATTCGTTTATCTATAACTAAACCGCCTCCAACACCAGATCCAAGAATTACCCCAAAAACTATTTTATAATGTTTTCCAGAACCATCTATTGCTTCTGATAAAGCAAAACAGTTTGCATCATTTTCACAATAAATTTCTTTACCAATCTCACTCCGTAAATCTCTTTGTAAAGGTTTGCCATTTATCCAAAAAGAATTAGGCGCATTTTTAACTAGTCCTGTTTGAATAGAATGAATCCCTGGATGACATACACCCACTGGTAATTCTTTACCAGCTTTACGCTCAAGTTCGATAACTATTTTTTTAATTATGGATAATGTATCTTTATAATTTTTTGGAACTTCGGTTCTTTCTCTATGATGCTCATTGCCAACATTATCTAATAATACATACTCTATTTTACTTGCCCCAAGATCAATACCAATCTGCATATTTTATCTCATTAATTTATTTATTTCTTTATTAATAAAAAGTTTTGGAATCTTACATTTTGTACTAAGTCTAATTGGTTTATTTGTTTTAGCGGATTGCATAGTTGATTGTATCAAGTCAAGAACATGCAAGGATACTTCTCCATTGCATCTATGTATCTTTTTTTTATCAATACAATAAGCCATTTCTGCAAGACCAACTCCTCTGTAATTAGCGTTAGTAGGTGACTCATTTGCTCTAGAACTTTGCGTTCTAATATTAATTTTTCCTAGCGGCATTTGATTTGTTTTAAATTCTTTCCATGGGCTTCCTAATTTTTTACAAACATAAACTGAACCACCAAACATATTAGGATCTGGCACAATCATAGAACCTTTGGTTCCATAAAGTTCAATATGATTTCTTTGATGAGCTATAACATCAAAAGATAAAGTGAGTCTGATTATGCTTCCATTTTCAAATATGATTGTTGTAAAATATGTCGTTGGACAATCTACCTTAATTTTTTTTCCTTTTTTAGGACCAATACCAATTGTTCGAAATCGTGAACCTTTCATCAAACTTGCTGCTTTTACCTCTTTTGCTGGACCCAATAAGTTTACTAATGCTGTGAGATAATAAGGTCCCATATCAATTACTGGGCCACCTTCTTTTTTTGCAAACCATGGTTCTGGGTCTGGATGATAAGATTGAACCCCTGGAAAAGCAAAAATCGCATTACCTAAATTTACTTTGCCTATACTCTTACTTTCTAATAATTCTTTCGATTTTTGATTGCCTCCTCCTAAAAAAGTATCTGGAGCATTTCCTAAGTATAATTTCTTTTTTTTTGAGAGCTTTAGTAATTTCTTTCCGTCTTTCAAATTAATTGCTAATGGTTTTTCTGAGTAAACATGTTTTCCATTTAACAAAGCCTTTTTTGCAATTTGGTAATGAACTTTTGGTGGGGTTAGATTTAATATTATTTCAACCTTTTTATCTTTAAGTAAATTACTTACTGAAACTGCCTTAATTTTATAAATTTTAGCACATTTTTTAGCTGCTTTTTCTTTAACATCTGCACATTTAATGATTTTAAAATTTTTGAAATATTTGTGAGCTCTGAAATATGTTTCTGCGATATGACCACAACCAATTAAGCCAACTTTAAATACTTTGCTCATTAGGGTTATACTCCCTGTCTTTGTTTTGCTTTACCTTCTTTGTGTAATTTTAGAGCTTTTTCATTTTCTTTGGTTTTGGGAATTTCTAAAGTTGGACTTTCCCAATAAGCTGATCCTTCAAGCCATTGATACGAATGAGTTTTGATTGAAATAACGTAAGTCACTTTTGATTTCTTCGCTCTTTTGAAAGCTTCCTCTAATTCACTGATAGAACTTACCTCTTCAGACTTTGCCCCCATACTTTCTGCATGTTTTGCAAAATTTACTTTTACTAAATTTGAAACATTTGAACTCTCAAACAAACAATTAAATTCTTTTCCACCTTTAAATAATTGAAGTCTATTAATGACAGCGTGACCACCATTATCACAGACAATTACAATTAGTTTATTATTAGTTATTACAGATGAATATATATCTGAATTATAAAGTAAATATGATCCATCACCTACAAAGGTGATAACTTCTTTGTTTGGATTGGCCATTTTAATTCCTAAAGCTCCAGAAATTTCATAACTCATACAACTAAAACCCCACTCTGTTTCATGAGTATTAAGTTCTCTTGGTCTCCAAATTTGAACAACTTCACCTACCAAACCTCCAGCTGCAGTGACAGCGATATCACTTGGATCAGAGTTTCTATAAATTGCACCAACTGCATGAGCATAATTTGGGAGTTTTTGATTAGTTGGTCCACTTTCTTTATCAACATATTCATTCCAAGATTTAAGTTCATCTCTGGATTTTTTATGCCATTCCTCGGATGCTTTCCAATCACCTAAAGCTTGTGATAGTTCGTTTAAAGAAACTTTTGCATCTCCAATAATTGATTGTGCCATATGCTTACTAGCATCAAATCTTGCAACATTAATTGATACTAATGAAAAATTTGGATTTTCAAAATTGGACCACGACCCAGTTGTGAAATCTCCTAATTTAGTTCCAATAGCAATCGCTAAATCAGTTTTTTTTGCAAAGTTGTTTGCTGCTTTTCCTCCTAAACCTCCAATAGGTCCCAAAAAATGAGAATGATCTCTTTTCATAGAAGAATAACCCATTACAGTTTGTGTTACAGGTATATTGTGTTTAACTGCAAAAGTAGAAAGTTCCTCCATTGCATCTGAGTAAAAAACACCTCCACCAGAAATTATGATTGGATTTTTTGATTTTTTAATTTTTTCAGCTGCCTCTTTAATTTGAAAATCATCAGGTCTTGGTCTTCGTATATTATGGATTTTTTCTTTAAAAAAATCCTCAGGATAATCAAAAATTTCTCCTTGTATATCCTGACATAAAGATATGCATACTGGACCACAATCAGCCGGGTCTAATAAAACTTGTACTGCTTGGGGGAATGTTTGTAAAATTTGTTCTGGTCTGGTTATTCTATCAAAATATTTTGTAACTGGTTTAAAAGCATCATTTTGAGTAATTCCTGGATTATTAAAATGTTCTACTTGTTGCAAAACTGGATCAGGCATCCTATTTGCGTAAGTATCACCCGGAAGAAATAAAATTGGCAGTCTATTACTCATCGCAACTGCTGCAGCTGTTACCATATTTGTAGAACCAGGACCTACAGAACTTGTTGCTACAAATACTTGTTTTCTTCTTTTTGCTCTAGCGTAAGCAATTCCTGTTAAAGCCATGTTTTGCTCATGATGACCTCTATAAGTTGGAAGTTTATCTTTATTTTCCTCTAAAGCTTGTCCTAAACAAGCTACATTACCATGACCAAATATTCCAAAAGCACCAGCGAATAAAGGTTCTTTTTTACCATCGATAAGAATTTTTTGAGAAGTCAGGAACTTTACAATTGCATGAGCACATGTAAGCTTTATTTTTTTCATAATTGTAGATATATTCTCTTAAAATTTCGCTTAATTAACCATAAAATAAAAATTATGTATAGTAAATTTGGGCAGTTCATTGATGGTAAGTGGCAACAAGCGGAAAAAAAAGAAACTTATGATGTTATAAATCCTGCTACGGAAGAAATTATTGGCCAAGCGTCTAAAGCGTCTTCAGCAGATGTTCAAAAAGCTCTTAAATCTGCAGAGAAAGGTTTGGAAGTTTGGAAAAACACTTTACCTTGGCAGAGATCATATATTATTAGAAAAATTGCTGATCTTTTAAGAAAAAAACAAGATGTTTTAGCAAAATGGTTAACGATTGAAGTTGGAAAACCTTTAGCAGAGGGAATTGGCGAAACTGGCGGGGCTGCTGATATTTTTGAGTGGAATGCTGAAGAAACAAAAAGAATTTATGGACAAACAGTCGAAAGTCGATTTCTAGATACTAGAGTTCATGTTTATTATCAGCCAGTTGGAGTTGTAGCAGCTTTAGTCCCATGGAATTTTCCTTTAATTCTAGCAGCAAGAAAAATTTCAACAGCATTAGCTGCCGGATGTTCAGTAATTTGTAAGCCTGATGTAATTACTCCAGGAACAGTAATGGAGTTGGTAGATATTTGCAAAGAAGCGGGAGTTCCTCCTGGAGTTGTAAACTTATTATCAGGAGATCCTGAAAGTATTTCAAATGAGTTATTAGAGTCTGATATTATTAAAAAAGTTTCAATTACTGGATCAACAAGAGTAGGTAAATTGATCTTAAAAAAGGCTGCAGATAAAGTTCAAAGAGTCACGATGGAGCTTAGTGGACACTCACCTTTTATAGTTTTTGATGATGTTGATATAAATAAAGTTGCAGATATGGCAATTACTGCAAAATTTAGAAATAATGGTCAAGTTTGTATTTCACCTAACAGATTTTATATACAAGAAAATAAAAAAGACGAATTCATTAATGCGTTTATTGAAAGAACAAAAAAATTAAAAATTGGTAATGGTTTAGATGAGGGAGTTCAGTTAGGTCCTCTAACAACTGCAAAAAGATTAGGAGAAATTGAAGAATTAGTTGAAACAACTAAAAAGGAAGGAGCAAAAGTTTTATTGGGTGGAAAAAGACCTCAAGGTTTTAACAAAGGATATTTTTATGAGCCAACAGTTTTTGACAATGTAAAGGATAATTTTACAATAATGAAACAAGAACCATTTGGTCCATTAGTTCCAATGTTGTCATTTAAAACTTTTGATGAAGTAGTTGAGAGAGCTAATGATAATGACTTAGGATTATGTAGTTATATTTATACAAATTCTATGGACAAAGCTCACAGAGCTTCAGAATTAATGGAAACTGGTACTGTGGCGGTTAATACTCCTGCAGTTGCGATAGCTGAGGCACCTTTTGGTGGAATTAAACAAACTGGATATGGACGTGAAGGTGGTTCAATGGCAATTAAAGATTATCTTAATATAAAGTACACTCACCTTGGTTTGAAATCTTAAAATGAGACCAAATAAAATAAAAAAGATGATGACAGATGGTGAGCAAATAATTAATGGCTGGTTACAAATTCCTAGCTCTTTTTCAGCGGAAGTAATGTCTCATCAAGGTTGGGACTCGCTTACAATTGATATGCAACATGGTGTTATAGATTATCCAAATGCATTACAAATGCTACAATCAATTTCATCTACAGATGTTACTCCTTTAGCAAGAGTAAACTGGAATGAACCAGGACAAATAATGAAAATTTTAGATGCAGGGTGCTACGGTGTAATTTGTCCAATGGTGAGCAACAAATTTGAAGCTGAAAAATTTGTTCAAGCATGCATGTATCCCCCTAAAGGGTATAGAAGTTTTGGACCAATTAGAGGATTAATTTATGGAGGTTCAGATTATGGAGATTTTGCAAATGATGAGATTTTAAAAATGGCAATGATAGAGACAAAAGAAGCCTTAGATAAATTAGATGAAATTATGAGTACGCCTGGAATAGATGGAATTTATATTGGACCTGCTGATTTAAGTCTGGCTATAGGTCAAAAACCAGCTTTTGATAATCCTGAAGGAAGCCCAACTTATGAAAAGATTTTGAATATATTGGAACATGCAAAAAAAAATAAAATTTTTGCAGGTATTCATAATGCTAGTCCAGAGTATGCAAAAAAAATGCTTAATTTAGGATTTAATTTGGTAACCATTGGATCCGATCAAAGGTATATGAGTGCAGGTGCAAAAGATGCTTTATCTAAATTAAAATCAATCAAATCAAAAGAAGACTCTAAAGCTTACTAAATTTAAGTGTCAGATAAAAAAAAAATTTTGATAATTCAACCTATTCATAAAGCGGGGATAGATCTCATAAAGAATAACCCAAATTATGATTATGAGATTATTGAAAATATAGATGAGAAAGATATTAAACAAAAAATTTTGGAGTGTGATGGTCTATCAATTAGAACAGCAAATTTATCTAGCGAATTAATCAATATATCAAAAAAACTTAAGATTATATCTCGCCATGGCGTTGGGTACGACAATATTGATCTCAAGTCTTCTAAAGAAAAAAATATCACCTTGGCAATTACGGCTACAGCAAATGCTGTTGCGGTGGCAGAACATGTTATGTTTATGTTGCTCAATATATCAAAGAGAAAAAACATGTATGATGAGGCTGTTAAAACAGGAAATTTTTCTAATAGAAACAAACTTCCAAAAACAATTGAACTTTGGAAAAAAAATATTTTAATTGCTGGATTTGGTAGAATTGGTCAATCTTTAATTAGAAGATGCAAAGGATTTGAAATGAATGTTTTTGTTTATGATCCATTTGTTTCAAAAGATATTATTGAGGAATTGGGTGGAAAAAAAGTTGAAGATCTTACAGAAGCAGTAAAATCTATGGATGCCATTTCTTTACATATGCCTCTTAATGAAAAAACGAAAAATATTATTAATTATGACTTACTTAAAACAATGAGGAAAAATTGTATAATTATTAATGCTGCAAGAGGTGGAATGATTAATGAGAATGACTTAGATAAAGCATTAAATGAAAGTCTTATATTTGGTGCAGGTTTAGATGTTTTTGAAACAGAACCACCTAAAGAGGATAATCCTCTGCTAAAAAACAATAAAGTTTTTTTAAGTCCTCATACCGCTGCATTTACTGAGGAATGCATGATAAGAATGGGAAAAGAAACAATACAAAATATAATTGATTTTTTTGAAAAAAAATTAGACAAATCAAAAATTATTAAACTTTAATTATGCAAATAAATTTCAAAAATTTTGGACTATTAGAAGCATTAGTATTGTTATCATTAGTATATGTGGTTGGGATGTTGATTTGGACCGCAAGTACAAGGCCCGCAGTTGAAGCAAAAGCTAACTTAGTCAAAGAAAATCATAAGAAAGTAGTCGATTTTATCAATGGAGAAATAAATAATTGCGGGAATAATGATGAAGGTAAATTGACTGTTTGGGGTGATCCGTGTAATGGCGAGTGGTCCTCATCCAAAGTTGTGAATTATATAAACAAAAATCTTAATATAGAGAATCCTTTTTCAGAGGATACTAAAGTAAAAACTGATCCTGATCCTAGAATTAAAGCAGAAGGTAAGGCGGGGCAATCAGTTGAGATGGGTGTTATATTTGTGATGTCATCAAATTTTTTACCTGATCCTGGATCTGAATGGGTTATTGGTACTTGTTTTAAATCTCCATGTGTTGCTGCTGGAAATAATGAACTCACTTCACTCTATAGATAATCAATTTTTATAAATTTCAATTTCAGATTTTTTCAATGTATCTGTAAGATAATTATAACCAATTTTCGCATATTCTAACGGATTTGCTTTTGCCGGATCCTGCTCTGCCTCAACCACCAACCATCCTGAATAATTATTATTTTTTAATACATTAAATAAAGGTTGATAATCAATACAACCATCTCCTGGTACTGTAAACGCACCCTCTAAAAAAGCACCTCTAAAACTTAAATCCTCTTTTAAAGATTTTTCAAGAACTTGTTTTCTTATATCTTTACAATGGACGTGCAAAATTCTTTCATGATAATTTTGTAATATGTATTTTGAGTCCCCTTTTGCAAATAACATGTGTCCTGTATCTAATGTTAATTTTACACTTTCATGAGTATTTTCTATAAGTCTTTCAGTATCTTTTTGAGTTTCAATTACTGTTCCCATATGATGATGATATGCCAAAGGCATTCCTTCATCCTCTAAATATTTTCCTAGTTCAGAAATTTTTTCACAAAACTTCTGCCATTCGTCCCTTTCCATTTGAGGCCGAGTTGATAATTTTCTATTAGGATCTCCTTGAATAGAACCAGAAACTTCCGCAAAAACTATACAAGGTGCATCACAATCTTTAAATAAATCTAGTTGTTCTTGAATGGATTTTTTTTCTTCCTCAACAGAATTTTTCCTTAGATTAGCACCATACCATCCTGAGCAAAGTTTAAGATTAAATTGATCTAATTTTGGAATTAATTCCGAAGATTTCTTTGGAAATTTTCCGCCAGACTCTATGCCTATATAGCCTGCTTCATTGGCTTCTTTTAAACATTGTTCTAATGAGGTGTCACCACCTAACTCAGGCATGTCATCATTACTCCATGCAATGGGTGCAACTCCTAATTTTACTGACATAAGAAATTTTTTTAGTTAAGTTATTATTTTAATACAAATTTTAAATGATTGATATAGCTTTATTTGGACTTGGTAGAATTGGTATTATGCATGGAAAAAATTTAATGCGTAGTAAAGATTTTAATCTTAAATATATTTATGACATTGAACAAAAATTATCTAAAAAG
>CACDAB010000017.1:0-10948 GCA_902550615.1 uncultured Pelagibacteraceae bacterium
TAAAAATAATCATAGATACGATATTCAATTTAAAGGCTCAGGAAAAACTGCTTTTTCAAGAAATGGAGATGGAAGAGCAGCGTTAGGGCCTATGCTAAGAGAATATTTAATAAGTGAAGCAATGTATGCCTTAAATATACCAACAACGCGAAGTCTAGCGGTCGCAAAAACTGGAGAAAATGTAATTAGAGAGACACCATTAGAAGGTGCTATACTCACCAGAGTAGCATCAAGTCATATTAGAGTAGGAACTTTTCAGTATATTGCGGCAAGGAATAAAAAAGGTGAGTTAGAGACATTATTTGATTATGTTGTCAAAAGACATTACCCAGAAATTGAAAATTCAAAAAATAAAGCCTTAGATCTTTTAAAAGTTGTTTTAGATAAACAGATTGATTTAGTTGTCAATTGGATGAGAGTTGGATTTATTCATGGTGTAATGAATACTGATAACATGAGTATTGCTGGTGAGACCATTGACTACGGACCCTGTGCTTTTATGGATATTTATGATCCAAAAACTGTATTTAGTTCAATTGATAAATTAGGTAGATATGCTTATTGCAATCAGCCGGTTATAACAAAATGGAATCTTGCAAGATTTGCTGAGTGCTTGATACCTTTGATTGATAAAGACCAAGACACAGCTGTAAAATTAGCAACTGAAATAATTGATACTTTTGAAAAAACATATGAAGAAAAGTGGTTAAATATGATGAGAGCTAAGCTAGGTTTAATTGGTTCGGATAAAAAAGATAAGTACCTAATTTTAGACTTACTCACTTGGATGCATCAAAAAAAAGTTGATTACACAAATACATTTTGCCACTTGATGAACTTTAAAACTCAAAAAGATAATATTTATGAAGGTACTGATTTTAGCAACTGGAAAAAAAGGTGGCAGGAAAGGTCATCAAGTCATGATAATTCAAAGGAAAAGCATAAAAAATTGATGAGAAGCACAAACCCTCTTTTAATTCCAAGAAATCATATAGTTGAAAATACTCTTAAAGACGCAGATCAAGGAAATTTGGAACCTTTGCTTAACTTTTTAAAAATCTTAAATAGCCCCTATACTGATCAAAAAGATATCAGTAAATACCAAATATTATCCAGTTCAAATGAAAATTATCAAACTTTTTGTGGAACTTAATTAAAGAACATATGGCTCATGTCTCGCCTGTTTACCTAAAACTCTCTCTACAGCCATATTTGAAATATCAATTGATTGATAAGCACCCGTCGTAATCAATTCTGTTAATGCTCTACCAATTCCCGGAGCTTGCATTAATCCTCTTCCTGTAAAACCTGTTGCTAAGTAAACATTTTCAAATTTTGGATGTTTTCCAACAACTGCATTATTATCAAGTCGATTGCAATCATAATATCCAGCCCATCCACCAGTTAATTTTAATTCTTCCATAGCCGGTATTCTATGAGCTAATGCTGGCCAAACCAATTCTTCAAAATCATCCCATGCAGGTTCAAGATCTTTGGCATCAAAGACTGATTTTGGTGAACCAGCTAAGTACTCTTTACCTTCAGGTCTCCAATAAACTCCTGTTGTTAGATCTCCCGTTAATGGCATTTCAGGAATATGTTTTGGGCACTTTACTCTGAAAACTGTATGTTTTTGAGGTTCAACAGGTATATCTTCTAAAAGCTCTTTAGTCCAACATCCAGCTGCTGAAATAATTGTCTTAGCATTAATTTCTGAAAGAGATTTAACTTCACCCTTAACAAATTCTGCGCCAAGATCAATTGCTTTACTTTTTAGAGCACTATGAAACATGAAGGGGTCAATCCATCCTTCACTTTGATTGTCAGTAAAAGTCGCTGTTTCAATTCCCTCACTATTGATATATGGAAAAAAATTATTCAACTCAGAGCCTTTGATATTTTTTGTTCCCGCATCACAAGCTTTATGATTTTCGAGCGCTTTATATTGTTCATCTGCATGCTCAGGTCCAAACATTAATAAATAACCATTAGTCACCATACTAGCAGTGGGTTTTGGATTTTTTTCAGTTTTTAATAAATCTGGAATTTGAAAAATAAATTCTCTGGCAAATTTTCCTAATAAAATATTTTCTTTTTGGAAAAATTGTCTTCTAAAGCCACCTAATGACAAAGGAAAAGAAGCAGTTTTATAAGTTGGGTCTTTTTCTATAACTTTAACTTTTCTGCCCTCTTTTGATAAAAAGTAAGCAGTCGCGGCTCCAATTATTCCACCACCAACTATTACAACATCATCCATTAATTTAATATTAGTAAGTTAACATTCAGAAATAATGCATAGCAACACCAAAGTAAATAGGGAATCATTAAATAATAACTCACAAAATTGACACGCTTATATCTAATTACTAAAGTAATTATTAAACCAATTAAGATTACCAAAACAACTAAAGCTAAAAAAATTTGGTGTAATCCAAAAAAAACGATACTCCAAGTTGTATTAAATATAATATGAATAAAATAAATATAAATCGTGTTCATGTCTCTACTTTTACTATGCCAAAAAAACCAAATAGCGACTGTCATCATTAGATATAGCGTAGTCCAAACAGGTGCAAATATCCAATCAGGTGGGTTAAAATCAGATTTGACTAATTGAGAATACCAAGGGTCTTTAAAATTAATTGTGACTAAACTTCCAATAAATGAGGCTGAAAATGTGATAATAAAAAAAAGTATGAATGATAAAAATTTATTTTTTAGCATTAAAGTATTATACATCTTTAGATTATGAATAAAAAAACAATTTGGATAACGGGTGGGAGCACTGGAATCGGCAAAGCTCTTGCAATAAAATTTGCTAATGAAGGATGGAATGTTGCTATTTCAGCCAGACGTGAGAATCTTCTTGATGAGATTGCAGACAATCATGAAAATATAAGTCCATTTCCATTAGATGTGACTGATAAATCAAAATGTAAAGAGGTTTTTGAAAAAATTAAGAATAAATTTGAAAATATAGATATTTGTTTTTTTTCCACTGGAACATGGAATCCAAAAAAAGAAAGAGATATTGATGTTGAACAAATTAAGGAAGTTTTTAAAATTAATTTTTTTGGGACATTAAATGCTATTAAAGCAGTTGAAGAATATTTTAAAAGAAAGAAAAGTGGAACAATTACTATTGTTTCCTCAATTGCTGGTTATAGAGGTTTACCAAATTCAACTGGATATGGACCTTCAAAATCTGCTCTGAATAATTTAGCAGAAAGTCTATATTTTGACTTTGGTCGATCTAATGTCAGAGTATGCTTGGTATCTCCAGGTTTTATCAAAACTCCAATGACTGATAAAAATGATTTTAAAATGCCTTTTTTAAAAACTACTGAATATGCGGCTGAAAAAATATATGATGGCTTGGTCAATAAAAAAACTTTTGAAATTCATTTTCCAAAATCATTAACTATTGTACTGAAAATCTTAAGTTTTCTTCCGAGTAAGATTTATTTTGGTTTAGTTGGAAAATTAACAAAATATCAAAAGAAAGTTTAATCTTTTACAAATACTACAGTCAATTCAGCAACTTTAATTCCAAATTTAGTCATTGTAGCTCTATTAATTGCTACTCGATCATCCTGTTTGAAAATCCAATCATCGAAAGTAATCTTAATTTCTTTACCTTTTACTGGAACTAATAAAACATACTCAAATTTAAATGCTGGACCATATGAATATCCCCTGGCTTTACCAACTACGTCTCCAGCAGTTCCCTCATAATTGTTGTCGTCTATTTTAGTAATTTGCCATTGTCTAGTTTGTACCTCACCATCATCCCAATTAAATTTTTCATCAAGAATTAATTGCTTGCCATCCCACTTGCCATCTAAATCTGCTGAAAATTGTCTAGTAACTTTTCCAGATCTATTCTGAAGAACTCCCCAAGCTTTAACATTGCCTGACAAGTAATTTTCTATGATTAATCTTGGTTCTTTACCTTTAAAATCTTCTGGTTTCATATCGCTATTATTTGAGCAGTTTGTAATTAAGAATAAAGAGATTATCAATAAAATTGATCTTAAGTTTGTTATTTTGCTCACAAGTCCCCTTTATTTATTTATTTTGAATTGAAAATTGTATCAGATCAATATTTTTCGATTTAAATCCAGCCTCACAATAAGATAGGTAAAACTCCCACATTCTTTTAAAAGTTAAATCAAAACCTTGTTTTTTAATGAGATCCCATTTTCTATTAAATTCATTTTTCCAAATGGCTAATGTATTTGCATAATGATCAGCATATGAGTCGTAAGACTTAATTGTTAAACCATTGTCTGAAACATATTTGTTTAAGCTATTTTTACTTGGCAAAAATCCTCCTGGAAAAATATATTTTTGAATAAAATCTTGTTTCGTTTTATATCTATCAAATAAACTATCATCTATTGTAATTGCTTGAATGGCTGCCCTACCATCTGTAGAAAGGTTTTTCTTAATAGTTTTAAAATAACTTTCCAAATAATTTTGCCCTACAGCTTCAATCATTTCTATGGAGGCTATTGAATTATATTTATTTTTTAAATCTCTATAATCTTTTATTTCAATATTTACTTTTTCATTTAAACCACAATTATGAATCCTTCTTTTTGCATATTCGAATTGTTTTTTTGAAATAGTAATACAATCTAATTTTACATCATATTTTTTTCCTAAATATTCTGCAAAACCACCCCAGCCACATCCAATTTCTAAAACCCTGTCGCCATAGTTTGGTTTTATTAAGTCTATCATTTTTTGATATTTGTTGTTTTGTGCCTCTGAAAGGTCTTTAGTGGTATCGCTAAAAATTCCGCTTGAGTAAGTTAAAGTTTCATCTAGCCATAAAGAAAAAAAATCGTTTCCCAAGTCATAATGTTTAGCTATATTTTCTTTACTTCTATTCTTTGTATTTTTTATAAAGATCCCTTTTAAAAAATTTATAATTGGAAAATCGAGTAAGCCTGAAAACTTGTATATGATTTTGATATTTCGAGCTGTTATTTCAATGAGATTGGATAAATTATCAGTTTCAAATTCTCCTCTCATGTAAGACTCAGCAAAACCAATGCTGCCACCCTTTATAAGATTAAAAGAAAAATTTGGTCTTTTAATTTTCAACTTAGCTTTTAAATTATCCTGAGGATTTCCAAATTTAAAAACTTCTCCTTGATAATTTGTAATTTCTAGAAATCCTACATTTATTCCAGCTAATATGTTAAAAACCAGTTTGTCTGAAAGTCTATTTAAGGACATTAATTTTCAAAAGATATATTGTTTCTTATTTTCAATTTTTTTTGGATAAACTTTATTCCTTTAGTCCATAATTTAAACGCTTCAAAATGTATCGCTGCAATAATTTTAAACGTCATTAAGGGATGTTTTAAATAAGATTTAATTAACTCTGAAGTTGTAAAATCTTTTCTTTTCCCATCTTGAGAGGCATATAATATTTTTTCGTTTAATTGATATTGATCTATGATTACTGAGATCTTATCTGCAGGTTTTAAAATTCTAAAAAAATAACTACAATTCATTTCAATGAATGGTGAAACATGAAATTTTTTCTCACAATTGTGTTGCAATAAATTGCCATTTTTTACTTTAAAAACGTAAGTGTGTTGCTCACCAAAAGTATTTTTGACTTCATATAATATGGATATCAAATCATTGTTATTATTGTACACATAAAAAACACTTAATGGATTAAAAACATATCCAAAGATTCTTGGGTAACATAAAAGTTTAATTCTAATATTTTCACTACTAATATTATTTTGTTTAAGATTTTTTTTAACCCAATCAGTTAAGAGTGATCCATCTCTATCTCCATGATCTTTATCAAAAAAACTTATTAAATTAAATTTATTGTATGAAAAAAAATTAATCGTTTTATCTAATTTTTCTAATTCAGAAAGATCAATTAAAAGTGAAAATACCCTGTACTTAAAAAAGTGTATCTTTGGTTTAAATCTTTTGTGAATTACAGCGCCATTATATATACAACTAGTCATTAAGGGTTTTAAGCATTTCAATAGATGATTTTATTCCATCTTCATGAAAACCGTAACCAAAATAACTACCACAATAAAGAATATTTCTTTTATTTTGTAAATTTGTAAGCTGACTTTGAAAATTAAGTGCAGATTGATCAAAATATGGATGTGTAAATCTTACTTTTTTTAAAATTTTCTTCTCATCAATTTTAAAATAAGGATTTAAGGTAAGAAAAATATTTTCATCACATTTAAGGTTTTGTAATAAATTTAACCAATATGTAATTGAATTTTTTTCTATGTCATCCTTTTTCATTGATGAATTCCATGAACACCATGCCTTTTTATTTTTCGGCATAGCTTGTTCATCGGTATGAATATAAGCAATATTTTCCTTATACTTATAGTTTGAAAGCACATTCTTTTCCTGGTCGGTTGGATTATCAATTATTGATAAAGCTTCATCTGCATGTGTCGCTAAAACAACTTTGTCGTATCCAAAATATTCACTTTCTCCTCCATAATATAAATCTATACCTATTGTTTTTGTTTTAATTTTTTTGATTGGATAATTTTTGAAATGTTCACCGCTGATTTTTGAAATAATGTTTTGAACATAAGTTCTACTCCGATTTGATACTGTGTACCATTGGGGTCTATTTTTTAATTTAAACAAACCATGATTTTGGAAAAAATTTAAGAAAAATCTTAACGGCATTTGACTGGCAGCGCTTGGTGGCATTGACCATATGGCTGAGACCATCGGTATCAAATGAAAATTGATAAACTCTTTTGAAAGATTTTCCTTTCTCAAATAATCACCAAGTGTAGTCTCTTGATCAATTTTTTTTATATTATCACATTTTTTGTAAAACTTTATTATATCAAAAAACATTTTGAGGAATCTTGGATTAAACAGATTGGTCTTATTTGAAAAAATTCCATTTAATCCTCGACCACAATATTCGAATGAAGATTTTTCAACTGATACAGAAAAAGACATATCGCTTTTTTCAATTGCAATATTATTCTCTTCGAAAAAATTTATTAAATTTGGGTAAGTTGCGTAATTAAATACAATAAAACCTATATCAACTGGAACTTTTTTTGTACCAAACGATAAATCAATAGTATGAGAGTGACCACCGAAACGATCTTCCTTCTCAAAAAGATCTACATGATGTTTTTTTGATAAGTAATATGCAGCGCTTAATCCTGATATGCCTGAGCCGACAACAGCAATCTTCATTAATTTTTAAGCTGCATCTTCTTTAAATTCATCTATGCTTGGACAAGTACAGAATATATTCTTGTCACCATAAACATTATCTACTCTTGCAACTGGAGGCCAAAATTTATTAGCTCTTAAGAATTTTGCTGGATAAGCAGCTTCTGCCCTTGAATATTTATGCGTCCAATCATCAGAAGCTAGTTCGCTGTCCGTGTGAGGAGCATTTTTTATTGGATTGTCTATTTTATCAAATTCACCTGATTTAATTTTTTCAATTTCTTCTTTAATCTTAATTAAAGTATCACAAAATCTATCGAGTTCTGTCAAACCCTCACTTTCAGTTGGCTCTATCATCATTGTACCAGCTACTGGCCATGACATAGTTGGTGCATGAAACCCATAATCTATTAATCTTTTTGCAATATCTTCTTCGGTTACTCCTGTCTCTGATTTGATATTTCTAATATCAATAATACATTCATGAGCAACATTTCCATTTGATCCTTTATACAGAATTGGAAAGTGATCTTTTAGTCTATGAGCAATATAATTTGCATTTAATATTGCTACTTCAGTAGCAAGCTTTAACCCTGCTGATCCCATCATTTTAATGTACATCCAAGAGATTGAAAGAATACTTGAACTACCCCAAGGAGCTGCCGAGACTGCTCCAATACCAGATGTTGGTCCACAATCTTTAATCACTGGATGATTAGGTAGATAAACTTGTAAATGTCTTTTACAAGCAATCGGTCCCATACCTGGTCCTCCCCCACCATGTGGAATACAAAATGTTTTATGTAAATTAATATGACAGACATCTGGACCAAAATTTCCAGGCTTTGCAACTCCAACTAAGGCGTTTAAATTTGCTCCATCCATATAGACTTGTCCACCATGTTTGTGAACTAACTCACAGATATCAGTTATTTTTTCCTCAAATACTCCATGTGTAGATGGATAAGTTACCATCAGTGCCCCAAGATTTTCCGAATGTTGTTCAGCTTTTTTCTTTAAATCATCAAAATCAACATTTCCCTCTTTATCACAATTAACAACTACCACCTTCATCCCAACCATTTGTGCACTTGCTGGGTTAGTACCATGTGCTGAACTTGGAATTAAACATATATTACGATTAGCCTCACCCCTATCTAAATGATACTTTCTGATAACCATTAAGCCCGCATACTCACCTTGAGCACCTGCATTAGGTTGCAAAGAAACACCTGAAAAACCAGTTATAGAACGCAACCAATTTTTTAGATCAGTAAATAAATCTCTAAAACCTTCCATTTGTTCAATTGGAACAAATGGATGAGGTTCTGCAAATTCTTTCCATGATATTGGGATCATTTCGGCAGCAGCATTTAATTTCATTGTACAAGAACCAAGTGCAATCATAGTTCTATTCAATGCTATATCTTTATCTTCTAATCTTTTTAAATATCTAAGCATTTCAGTTTCTGAATGATATGAGTTGAAAACTGGATGTTCTAAATATTTTGAAGTTCTTAATAAATTTTTTGGAAGATTAGGTAAACTTACCGATGGATCTTCTTTTTTGATTGATTCTGCTGCATTAAAAATTTTTAATAGTTGATTTACTCTATATACATTTTTTCTCTCATCAAATGAAACAGCAAGCATTTCAGAATTTACTTTTCGAATATTTACTTTCTGATTCAGAGCGTTCTTATAAATTTGATCAGTCTTTTCTTTGGTAATAATTGTTACAGTGTCAAAAAAATTATTCGAATAAAGCTCGTATCCAGATTGTTTTATTTTATCAGCAAAACTTTTTGCTAATTGAGACACTCTTTCTGAAATATTCTTAATTCCATCCGGACCATGATAAATAGCATATGCTGCTGAAACAATTGCTAATAAAGCTTGGGCAGTACAAATATTACTCGTCGCCTTATCTCTTCTGATATGTTGCTCTCTAGTTTGTAATGATAATCTATATGCTTTATTACCATGTCTATCAACTGATACACCGACAATTCTTCCGGGCATTGATCTTTTAAACTCATCTTTTGTAGCAAAAAAAGCTGCATGTGGACCTCCATATCCCATTGGAATTCCAAATCTTTGGGAGCTTCCAACTGCAATGTCGGCACCAAGTTCTCTTGGTGTTTTTAATTTTGCTAAAGCCAACAGATCACAAGCTAATACCGCTTTCCCATTCTTTTTGTGAATTTTGCTAATTGCTTCACTTGGGTCTTTAATATCTCCTAAAGTTCCTGGATATTGTAAAATTCCACAAACTAAATCCTCTTTTAATTGATCTAAAACTTCATCTTCTTTACCGACTAAAACCTTTAAACCCATAGGTTCTGCTCTTGTTTGAATTACATTTATTGTTTGAGGGTGACAATCTTCAGAAACAAAAACTAAATTACTATCTTTTTTATTTAATCTGTGACTTAAACCCATGGCTTCTGCTGCTGCTGTGCCTTCATCTAATAAAGATGCATTGGCAATATCCATCCCTGTAAAGTCAACAATCATTTGTTGAAAGTTTAATAACATCTCAAGTCTTCCTTGGGCTACCTCAGGCTGATAAGGTGTATAGGAAGTATACCAACCTGGATTTTCTAATATATTTCTCAAAATTACATAGGGTGTATAGGTTCCATAATAACCCATACCAATAAAATTTGAGTAAACTTGATTTTTTTTCGAAATTGCTCGTAATTTTCTTAACGCCTCGTACTCTGAATTTGAACCACCAATATTAAGTTCACCTTTAAACTTTATTTTTTCTGGAACTGTGCTGTCAATTAAGTCATCTAGTGATTCATAATTTAATTCTTTTAACATTTTTGATTGGTCTTCTTTCGAAGGACCAATATGTCTTCTTAAAAAATCTTTTTCTGAATTTGGTAACATTATGCTGAAGTCTCCTTTGCAAATTTATCGTAATCGTCTTTATTCATTAAAGTATCCATTTCTGATGGATCTTTTATTTTTAGTTTAAAAAACCACGCTGAGTCCTCTGGGTCTTGATTAATCTTTGATGGATCATCTACTATAGCTTGATTGGTATCAACTACTTCACCGCTCACAGGGGTATATACATCGCTAGCAGCTTTCGTTGATTCTACAACACCAGCTGTACCATCTTTCTCTACGCTAGAACCTTTTTCTGGAAGTTCTGCAAAAACTATATCACCTAACATCTCTGTAGCATGTTTTGTGATACCAATTGTTGCAACATCTCCATCTAATTTAATCCACTCGTGCTCTTTTGAATATTTTACTTCACTCATTAGTTTACCCCTTTGACATAACTTTTTTTATAAAATGGTAAGTTGCAAATACTTGCAGGATGTTTTTTACCTCTGACTTCTAAAAATACTTTAGTATTTTTTTTTGAAAATTCATTTTCCACGTAACCCATTGCAACAGGTCCATTAACACTTGGTCCAAATGTGCCACTTGTGATTTCTCCAATATGAACATCTGATTGATTAAATATTTTTGTTTTTTCTCTTGCAATAATTCTGCCCTCAGGTTTAATTCCAACTCTTATTTTACTGACACCATCATTTAATTGTTTAATAATTATGTCAGAGCCAATAAAATCTCCCTTAGAGATTCTTTCTTTTGAAATAGCCCACTTTAAATTTGCTTCCACTGGAGTTTTGTCTTTATCAAGATCATGACCATAAAGACATAAACCTGCTTCCAATCTTAATGTATCTCTTGCTCCAAGACCTATCAA
>CACDAB010000018.1:0-9315 GCA_902550615.1 uncultured Pelagibacteraceae bacterium
AAATTGACCTCAACACAACTTAGAAATTGTGGATTAAGTAGGCAAAAAGTTTTAGGAATAAAAAGTTTAGCAAAACAAATCATTAATAAATCCTTTAATCCTAAATTAATAAAGAATATGAGTGATGAGGAAGCTATAGTTTATTTATCTAATTTAAGACAAATAGGTAGATGGTCGGCTGAAATGATTTTACTTTTTACTTATAATAGATCTGACATTTGGCCTATACAAGATATTGGGCTTATGAGAGCGATTTCTAAAAATTATAATAAAAAATATTTTCCACCTGAAAAATTTGTGTCTTTACTTCAAAAAAGATTTTCACCTTATTGCTCAGTAGCTACATGGTATTTGTGGAGAAGTATAGATCCTGAGCCTATTCAGTACTAAATCCCTCAACGATTTGCATGTGTCTTATAGTGGTCTTTTTGGCTAAATCCCAACCAGCCTGATATTCTTTAGATTGATGACATTTTAAAGCTTGCTCATAATTTGGAAATTCCCAAATCACAGTTCTTAAAAAATCATCACCATCGAAAGTTGTATGTTTGCCACCTCTAACCAAAGGTAAACCACCATAACTTTTAATAATTGGAGTTACTGTCTCTGCATACTTTTTTAAATTTTCTTGGTCATCAACTTTAGTATACAAACTTATCCAATAAGCCTTCATGATTTCTCCTTTTTAATTATTTTTAATTATGATAATAAATTTCATGGCAGAGAAATTAATTATCAGTTTTGATGAATATACTCAAATTGTTGAAAAGTTAGCAATACAAATTCATGAAAAATATAAACCAACTGTATTAGTTGGTATTATGAGAGGGGCAGCTCCTATTATTGATATTTTATCAAGAATTTTGAAATTACCAATCGCATATATTGTTATTCAAAGTTATTCAGGTAAAGGTTTAGAGGATCAACAGGGCCAATTGATGTTTGCAAGAGAAATAAGTTCTTTGGCAAATAACAAAGATTTTAATAAGGTTCTTTTAATAGATGATCTCTCCGATACTGGTTTAACGCTTAATAAAAGCATTGAGTGGTTGAAAAATTATGGCCCAACTAAAGATTATATAAAAGAGGTAAAAACTGCTTGTTTATGGAAAAAGAAATCGTCAACTTTCGAACCTGATTTTTGTCCTATCAGATTAGATTCAGATCCTTGGATTGTTCAACCTACAGAACATTATGAAGAATTGTCTATTGAGGAGATCGTGAAAAAAAATAAACAGGGCTAGTATAAACTAGCCCTGTTCAATTAATATTTAAGCAACTGCAAAACTTACAACACTCAAAATTGCTATTACCCAAATAGCTGGTGAAGTAGTTGCAAATTTACCAGTAAATATCTTGATTAAAGCATATGATACGAAAGCTAGAGCAATACCATTGCTGATACTATAAGTTAAAGGCATAGCGATCATTGCAAGAATTGCTGGAGCAGACTCTGAAACATCATTCCACTCTATGTCAGTAATGTTCCTAATAAATAGAACTGAAACAAAAAGTAAAGCAGCACCATCAATTTGTTTTGGCAAACTAGTTGCTAAGGGCGCAAAAAATATACATGCTAAAAATAATATACCAATTACCAAAGAGGTCATGCCAGTCTTTCCACCAGCTTTTACTCCAGCCCCAGACTCAACGTAACTAGTTACAGTTGTGGTTCCCATTACAGCTCCTGCAACAGTACTCACACTATCTGATAACATTGCTTTATTGATGTCTTTAACCTTTCCGTCTTTGCCTACTTTTCCAGCTACATTGGCAACTGAAGTTAAAGTTCCTGCAGTATCAAAAAAGTCTACAAACAATAGAGTAAATATGACCGTAGACATTCCAGCTGTCATAGCTGCAGATAAATCAAATTCAAAAAGATAAGTCATTGAAGGCGGAGCACTTGCGATACCATTAAACTTTGCAAGACCCGTAGCCCAAGCAATTATACTAAATACTAAAATACCAATAATGATATTACCTTTAACGTTCATCTTATCTAAAACAATTATTGCAATAAAAGTTGCACATCCTAATAAAACAAGTGGATCACTTAAATTTCCAAGCTGTACTAATGTTACAGGATTATCAACAACTACTTCCATTATCTGAAGACCAATAATTGCTAAGAACAAACCAATTCCTGCGCCAATTCCTAACTTTAAACTCTTAGGGATAGAGTTGATAAGCCATGCTCTTATTGGTGTTAATGATATAATTAAAAATAATACACCAGCAACTAATACAGCACCCAAAGCTTGTTGCGGTGTATATCCCATACCTGCACAAACTCCAAAAGCTACAAAAGCATTAATCCCCATTCCTGGCGCAAGACCAATCGGCCAAGTTTTTCCATGAAATGCCATTATGAAACAAGCCAAAGCAGTTGCTAGAATAGTTGCAGTGTAAACTGCACCAAAATCAAAGAAACCTTTTTCGGGTCCAGCAAATTCACCTGATAAAATAAACGGATTTAAAAACATGATATAAGCCATGGTCAAAAAAGTAGTAGTCCCGGCTATTACTTCTGTTTTAAAATCTGTTTTGTGTTTTTTGTACTCAAAATATTTGTCTAACATTATTCCTCCTATCCTGATTAAATAGATGATTCTTTTAACAAATACTTAGCCAAATCTAATTTTATCAACATAATTCAACTAAGAAGTTTATATTTTGGTCATATTTAGAAGCTAAAATATAAAAATGAGAAATTTTAAATTAATCGTGTTGTTACTTAGTTTCTTCTTAATGGTCACTGCATGCCAGACAGTGCAAGAAAAAACTGACAAAATTGTTGAGCAAGAAAATAAAAGATTGGGTAAATATATAGGTCAATTATCTAGTGAACTTAAAATTGATCTAGGAAATCCTGATGAAGATTTTAAGAACGAAAAAGGAAATCAAGTTCTTGTATATAAAACAAAAAAATATGGTATTTCTTGTGAAAGAAAATTTGAGGTTGACACTAACTCAGTGGTAATTGGATTTTCATCAAAAGGATGTTTTTAGTTTACTTGCGGAGCTAGTTGCCCCGCAAGTAAGGCTTTAACTTATCTAATTTCGATTAGTTTTTTCTTCTTATGCTCTGGTACAATTCTCTCACAAGATATTGTTAAAAGACCATCTTTGAGCTCGGCACCATTTACTTTAACGTCATCAGCAATTGTAAATGATCTAGCAAATTGTCTTTGAGATATTCCCTTATGAATGATCTCTCCATCAGCATTTTTATCCTCAGATTTATCAACTTGTTTTGTTCTTACAGTTAATAAATTATCTTCGAACTCAACCTCAACATCTTTTTTGTTGAAACCTGCTAAAGCAACTTCAATAGCGTAGTTATCTTTACCAGTCTTTCTGATGTTGTATGGTGGGTAATTGGATTGCATTGTCATTGCACCATTTCCCAACATATTCTCAAATTGATCAAACATATCGTCGAACCCAATCGAGAATGGTCTTAATGAGTTAAATATAGATAGATCCTTACTTGTCATATATCCTCCTTTGTTAAGCAAGTTTATTTATAAGCCCCATTAGGCGACCTACATAAATGATGTAGGAACGATTTAAATTTTTTCAAGATTGAGAAATTAAATTTTTTTTGAAATTTTTAGTGCAAAAGCATAGTCTAAAGCTATTTCTTCTATAGCGCCATCTCTACCTGATTTTCCACCATGACCTGCATCCATTTCTGTTTTTAAAAGTAATAAATTATTATCTGTTTTTAAGTCTCTTAGCTTGGCAGTAAATTTAGCAGGCTCATCAAACAACACTCTATTGTCACTTAAACTAGTGGTAATTAACATATGAGGGTAGTCCATTTTTTTTATATTATTATAAGGAGCATAAGAAAATATATAATCAAAGTGATCTTTATTATCTTTGGCATTACCAAACTCATCAAATTCACCAACTGTTAATGGTAGAGAGTGATCAAGGTTAGTAGTTAAAGAGTCAACAAATGGAACCGCCATTATAATCCCTAAGAATAATTTTGGAGATTGGTTTACCACTGCTCCCATTAATAATCCACCTGCAGATCCACCCATACCAATGATCTTTCCAGCAGAAGAGTATTTCTTTTCAATTAAATATTTAGCTGCATAAATGTAATCCTCAAAAGTATTTTTTTTGTTTGTTAATTTTCCTTCTTTCCACCATTTCATACCTTTTTCCATTCCACCTCTAATATGGGCTGTAGCCCAGATGATATCTCTGTTGATCAAACTCAAACGTGTAGATGAAAAACCAGGGCTCATTGAATTTCCGTATGAACCATAACCGTACAATAAGATATTTGCAGTTCCATCAATCTTAGTTTGCTTATGTCTTGTTATTGTCAAAGGAACCATTCTTCCATCATGAGATTTATATTCAATTCTCTCTACAATATAATCTTCTGAATTATGGCCTGATGGAATTTCCTGTTCTTTAACTAATTTTTTTGATTTATCTGAAAGATTATATGAATAAACTCTTGAAGGAGTTTTCGGCGATGAATATCCAAGGTAAATTTCGTCTGTGTTTCGATCTTTTTGTTTAAGAGAAATATTTGGTACGTATACTTTTTCATCTGAAAAAATTAATTCTTCCTCAAAATTTGTTGATATATTTCTTATGAATAACTTATCTAATGCATCAGAAGTTTCTGATCGAATTATCCAATTTTTTAAAAACACACAACCACCAATTAAAACCTCATTTTTTGAAGGCACAAAAGGTTTCCAATTTTGGTTCTCTAAGCTTGAAGAGATATCAATCTTAAAATCTTCAGCATCATTATTTGTATGATTGTAAAAATTGTTAGCCCAAGAATTTATAGAGTATAAAATTCCTCTTTGTCTTTTAATGATTAATTTTGGTTTTGGAGTTATTTCATCAACACCAAAGTAGTATTGCTCTGATGTGTTGTGATCAGAAGTTGTTATTAGATAATATTTTTCATCAGAGGTTAAGCTTATTCCAACTGTAAAAGCTTCACTATTTTCTTCAAAAACCAAATAATCCTCACTTAAATGGTCTCCAATTTTATGTCTATATATTTTTCGGGCACGATGATTTTCATCTAATTTTGAGTAAAAAATATATTTATCGTCTAGACTAAAAGTAATACTGCCAGATGTATCCATTATTTCTTTTGTGACCAACTTATTTGTTGAAATATCTCTTATGAAGATTTTGTAATACTCTGATCCTTTGGTATCCAGAGAATATGCAAGTAGCTTATCGTTATGGCTTACTTCTAAATCTCCCACTCCAAAATATTCAACGCCTAATTTTTCTTTTTCTTTATCTCCGTTCCAAATTTCTTCAACATTATCTGTATTAATTTTTTTACGGAGTTTGATAGAATAATTTCCCTCGGTTGTGGTTTTTGTCCAATAATCATAAGTGTGATCTCTAAAAGGAAGAGACTCATCATCTAATTTTATTCTTCCCTTTATTTCATCAAAGAGTTTTTTCTGTAAGTTTTTAGTATCTTTAAGATGATAGTCAGTATGATTGTTTTCTTCAATTAAGTATTTTTTTACTTCTGGATTTAATTTATTTTTGTCTTTTAAGACTTCAAGAATATCTTTTTGATGTATCCAGCTGTAATTATCTTCCCAACTCGTGTTGTGACAAGATTTTATTTCCAGTTTTTTTCTAAGTTGTGGTACCTTCATAAAAAAGAAGAACTATATGAATATCATAATTTATACATTAGTCATTTTGACTATTTTATACTTTCTATTGAAATTTATAACTAAGATTTCCTCAAAAAAAATATCAAAAGGTCTAAGGATTTTATTAATACTTGGATTTATTGTATTAGCAATTTTATTTGCCATCGGTGGGCGTTTTTTATTAACGTTGCCTTTTACATTAGCTAGTCTTGCATTATTAAAATTAAAAGGTCTGTCTATTTTTCAATTAATATCGCTTTATAGATTAATTCAAACATTGAGAAGATCAGGAAGATTTTCTTTTAATCAATCGAACCTAAATAACTCATCTTCAATTTCAGTAACTGAAGCATATAAAATATTAAATTTAGATGTGAATAAAAAAATTACAAAAGAAGATGTAAATAAAGCTTATGTTAAAATACAAAAAAAAATCCATCCGGATATTTCACCAGAGACAGCTAGGTTGTCCTCAATAGTAAATGAAGCAAAAGATATAGTTTTGAACGATATTTCTTAATTTAGAATCTCTAAAGCTTTATCAAATATTTTCTGTGGATTTATTCTATCTTTTCCAGAGGTATGATGCTTGACAGTTTCCTCACCATCTGGAATTACAGGGAACATTTTAGTATTGTAATTTCCGTAAATAATTGGAGTATCAACCATCAAAGTTATCGTTTTAGTCCCCAATGCCGCAGATAAGTGACTAAAACTTGAGTCATTACAAATAGACAGATTGCAGTTTTTTATGATTGGCAAAATTTCTTTAATCGATAAATCATCTAAAGGTAAACATGCGTCTTTAAATTTAGACTGAAGTATTTCATTAAGAATAATTTGCTCATCACTATTTTTACCGGTGGCAAGATAAAACTTACATTTTTTAATTTTTGAAATTTTTTCCATAAAATTAATAAATATTCTTGAGGGAACTCTTTTCGTTGGGCCTGAGCCACCAATTCCTAAGAGTATATTAATTTTATTTCTATCAATGTTAAATTTTTCAACTGATTTTGAAATAGTTTCATCATCAATATGTATTTCAGGATCTTCAATTTCTTTAATATTTAATTTATCTTTTAAAAATTTTTTTGGCGTATTGATAATGTGCTGGTCAGTTTTACTAAATAATGGATACTGATAAATTTCAGTTATTCCTGATAATTTTGCTATTATATTAAATCTAAAAGAAGAATTAAAAATGAAAATTTTATCAAAACTCTGTTTTTTTAATTCTTTGATTAAATTTAAAGTTCCAAAAAAACCACCATGTTTATTACTTAATTTTTTATCTCTTTCTAAGATAAGAATTTTATTAATGTAATTAGTTTGATGTAAGAACTCTGTCGCTTTCGAATTTTCTCTTACCAGGAGACTTACTGGTGAATTGTATTTTTTTGATATTGCCTTAATAAAGGGTAAAAAGATTACTGTATCGCCAATACCCATTCTATTTTGGACAGTTAGTATTTTCATATTCGATTTATAAACTTTACTAATATTTATATTTTATATAAATTTTTATTATGACAAAAATAAGTGGGATATATGCAGCTTCGATGTCAGTTCTGAACTCTGATTTGAGCTTAAATATTGAAAAAACTATATCACATGCAGAAAATTTAATTGACCAAGGTTGTCATGGCACCGCAATATTTGGAAGCACTGGCCAAGCGCAATTAATTCCTATCGTTGAAAAGATTAAATTACTAAATCACCTTTCAGAAAGTAAATACAAAGAAAAACATTTAATCGGAACAGGATTAAATTCTTTAAATGAAACAATTAATTTAATGAAAATTTCAGTCTCTCTAAACTTTAAAAAATTTTTAATCATGCCACCAGCTTATTATAAATATCAAGACAAGGATGTAATAAACTTTTACACAAAAATCATTGATGCAGTACCAGAGTCTAAAATTATACTTTATAATTTTGAAAAATTGTGTGGATATAAATTTAGTATTGAATGTGTGGAAAAATTGGTTCACAAATTTCCTGATCAAATTGTAGGTGTGAAGGATAGTTCTTACAATTTATTTGAAAAGTTAAAGTTGGAAAATTTTTCAGTTATGCCAGGTTCAGAGTCAAAATTACTTAAAGGATTAGAAAGCGGTTGTTCAGGAATTATTACTGCAACTTGCAATGCTACGTCTCAATTAGCTCGAAAAGTTTACGATGATTTTAAAGAAAAGAAAGATCATTCTTTAAACCAAAAATTAGTTAATGTCAGAAATACTTTTGAAAAATATAATTTAATTTCAGCTCTTCATACTTTGTTTTCAAAAGAGAACAAAATTTATGGAAATCTATTACCACCTTTAAGTTTACTTAGCGAAGTTGATGAGAGAAATCTTTTGCAGAGTTTAAAAGATTTAAATTTTGAAACAAAATCACAATTGGCAGCTTGAGATGTATTTAGCGAGATTTCTTAATAAAGTATTTAAAAAAGGAGGGTTTATCCTGACCGACGCTGACTACAAGGATTATATTATTGGTCAGCCAACTGACGATCCTATTAAATTAAAAATTCTAAATAAGAAACTTCATTATAAATTACTATTCCATCCAGATCTTTACTTTGGGGAGGCATATACAAATGGAGATATTGTTATCGAAAATGGATCTCTTTCAGATTTTTTAGATCTAGCATTGATGAACATTGGAAGAAATGAGTTAAACATTTTTAGTTATCTTTTAAATAAACTAAGGGGGTCTTACCGATATCTTACTAATTTTAACTTTATCAAAAAATCTAAAATGAATGTTTCACATCATTATGATATCAAAGATGATCTCTATGATTTGTTTTTAGATCCTAAAAGACAATATTCATGTGCTTATTTTAAAAAAGAAAATGATAGTCTTGAAACTGCACAGAATAATAAGATTCAACATATAATTAAAAAATTAAATATTAAACCTGACCAAAAAGTTTTAGACATAGGATGTGGCTGGGGATCATTAGCAATTGATATTGCTAAAAATGCTAAATGTGAAGTTACAGGAATAACCCTATCAGAAAATCAACTAAATTATTGTAATCAAAAAGCAAAAGAAATGAATTTACAGAACCAAGTAAAATTTAAACTGATGGATTATAGAGAGCTGGATGAGAAATTTGATAGAATAGTGAGTGTTGGCATGTTCGAACACGTTGGAAGGAAATTTTATAAAAAGTTTTTTAAACAAATTGAAAAATTGTTGAAAGATGATGGTGTTTCGTTAATTCACACTATTGGGTCTGTTAACCCACCAAGAGATCCTCATCCTTGGATTACAAAATATATTTTTCCTGGTGGTTATACCCCAAGCTTAAGTGAAGTAACAAATCCTATTGAAAAAGCTGGCTTAATTGTAACCGACATTGAAGTTTTAAGACTTCATTATGCTCATACTTTAAGACACTGGAAAGAAAACTGTTTAAAAAATAAAGATAAAATAATCCAAATGTTCGATGAAAAATTTTTTAGAATGTGGGAGTTTTATCTCGCTGGTTGTGAAATGGCATTTAAGTGGGGTGATCAAGTTGTTTATCAATTTCAACTCACTAAAAATTATAGATCAACCCCTGTGACTAGAGACTATATTTATCAATAAATTATTGATAGAATCATTTCTTCTCAGAAATGAAAAAAAA
>CACDAB010000019.1:0-9026 GCA_902550615.1 uncultured Pelagibacteraceae bacterium
TATTTCTAGATCCAGTAAAGTAGTAGAAACTAAACCAGACAGAATTTCTTCAATAATGTTTTGCTCTAAATTTTCTCTGATTGTTTTTTCAGGGATTCCCGATTTATTTATGTAATCAATAAAATCTTCAGTGGAAATACTATTATTATTAATTTTAGCAATATTGTTAGTATTACCACTGCTGAACATTCCACCCATACCCCAAAATACAAATGGAATTATCATTATAAAAACTAACAAACCAGCAAATTTAGTTTTTGCAAAATTTCTTAAACTACTAATCATTACTATAAATTTATTGATCTATAAAAAGCAAACCTATAAATTAAAATAAGCCTCATGACAAATAAATATATGTATTTTATTGCCAATTGGAAAATGTTTGGTGTTTTAAATTCGTTAAATACGCTGAATAGAGTTGTTAAATTTTTTAAAAACTTCAAAAAAAGAAAGTCTTTGAAAATAATTTACTGCCCACCTAGCACTTTAATAGAGCCAATGTCAAAAAAATTGAGAGGTTCAAATATTGAAGTTGGTGCGCAAAATTGTCATGAGCAGGATCTTTATGGTGCTTTTACAGGTTCAGTCAATTCGTCAATGTTAAAAAGTGTTGGTGCTAAATATATTATTATTGGCCACTCTGAAAATAGACAAGCTGGTGAAACTGATAAATTAATAAATCTAAAGATTAAAAGTGCATTGAAGTCTGGGCTGAGGGTAATTTTTTGTATTGGTGAGACGCTTAAAGCAAAAAGAAAAAAAATTACCAAAAGTGTTTTAAATAAACAGATTAAAGCAGGTTTGAAAAATATTAAAAATAATAAAAAAATTATAATCGCATATGAACCAGTTTGGTCAATTGGTACAGGAATTATACCAAAATCTGATGACTTATTTAAGACAATCAGTTTTATTAAAAAAGAAAAAAAGAATTATAAAGTTCTTTATGGTGGCTCAGTAAATCCAAAAAATATTAATCAATTGAAATCTATAAATAATATTGATGGTTACTTAATAGGTGGGGCATCTCAAGATTCTAAAAAATTTATTGATATAATTAAAAAAACATATAATTAACCCCTCATGGAAAATATATTGTTAATTTTGAACATCATATTCGGATTAATATTGGTGTTACTAGTTTTGATGCAAAAGTCTGAGGGTGGTGCTTTAGGAATTGGAGTTTCTCAGGAAAGTTTTATGTTTTCCAGATCAGCAGGTAATTTTATGACCAAAGCAACAGCAGTTGTTGCCACTTTGTTTATAATTTGTAGTTTAGCACTTACAATTGTATCTAGAGGAGAATTAACACCTACATCATCTGTTTTGGATACTATTGAAGAAAAAGCAGAGGATACTCCCTCTATTCCAGAAAATAATAATTAATACTTTTAATTTTCTTTTTTATTCGCTATAAGATACTTCCATGGCGCGATTTATTTTTGTCACAGGCGGCGTGGTTTCATCATTAGGAAAAGGCCTCTCTTCTGCATCACTAGCTTATTTACTTCAATCGAGAGGGTATAAAGTTAGATTAAGGAAATTAGATCCTTATTTAAATGTAGATCCGGGAACAATGAGCCCATTTCAACACGGAGAGGTTTTTGTAACTGATGATGGTGCTGAAACAGATTTAGATCTTGGGCATTATGAGAGATTTACTGGAGTATCTGCAAAGAAGTCTGATAATATAACAACAGGTAAGATTTATAGTGATGTATTAAAAAAGGAACGTGAAGGAAAATATCTCGGAAAAACAGTTCAAGTTATTCCACATATAACTGATAGAATAAAAGAGTTTATAAAGAATGACTCGTCGAAAGAAGATTTTGTTATTTGTGAAATTGGTGGAATTGTTGGTGATATTGAGAGTCTACCATTTATTGAGGCCATAAGACAATTTGCAAATGATATAGGAAAAAAAAATGCATTATTTATCCATCTTACCTTAGTACCTTATTTAAAGTCCTCAGATGAAATTAAAACTAAACCTACTCAACATTCTGTTAAAGAATTGAGAAGTATAGGTGTTCAACCTGACATTATAATATGTAGATCAGAAAGACCTATCCCGTTAGAACATCGTAAAAAAATCTCACTTTTCTGTAATGTAGATATTAAAAATGTAATAGAAACTGTTGATGTAAGAACAATTTATGAAGCACCAATAAGTTTCTTTAGAGAAAAACTTGATGTTCAAGTATTAAATTATTTTAAACTTAAATCAAAAAAACCAGCAAACCTTAAACCATGGAAAAAAATAACTAAAATTATTTTACAAACTAAAAAACAGGTGAATATCGCCATAATTGGTAAATATGTTGAGTTAAAAGATGCTTATAAATCTTTAGATGAAGCTCTTACTCATGGAGGTATTCAAAATAATGTAAAGGTAAATTTAGTAAGAATTGACTCTGAAAAATTAAAAGTTTCTGAGATTAAATCAAAACTTCAACACATTTCAGGTATATTAATACCTGGTGGTTTTGGTAAACGAGGAACAACTGGAAAAATAGAGTCAATAAAATATGCTAGAAAAAATAAAGTTCCTTTTCTTGGGATATGTTATGGAATGCAAATGGCAATTATAGAATTTGCTAGAAATCAATTAAATTTAAAAAAAGCAACTTCGAGTGAATTTGATAGAAATGGCATACCTGTAATTGGATTAATAAATGAATGGATTAAAGATGGAAAAACTATCAAAGGAACAGATAAAAATCTAGGTGGAACAATGAGATTAGGTTCTTATGATGCGAAATTACAAAATAATTCTAAAATTAAAAAAATTTATGGAAAAAAGATTATCAAAGAGAGACACCGACACAGATATGAAGTTAACATCAATCTAAAAGACAAATTTGAAAAAAAAGGAATGAGTTTTTCTGGTTTATCGCCTGATGGTTTTTTACCTGAGATCATTGAGTTAAAAAATCATCCTTGGTTTATTGGAGTACAGTTTCATCCAGAATTTAAATCTAGACCTTTTGCTCCACATCCATTATTCTCATCTTTTATCAAAGCATCAAAAAATCATAAATGAGTAGCATTAAAGTAAATTGTGGAAAAATAGATATTTCGAACAATGATAAGATTTGTATAATTTCTGGACCTTGCCAGCTTGAAAGTGAACAACATGCAATGGATATGGCAGGAAAAATTAAGGAAATTACTTCAAAATTTGGTCTTGGATTTATTTACAAAACTTCATTTGATAAAGCGAACAGAACAAGCTTAAAAGGCAAAAGAGGAGCTGGATTAGAAGCTTCATTACCTGTGTTTGATAAAATTAAAAAAGAATTAAATGTCCCTATCCTAACAGACATTCATAATGCTGAGCAATGTGCAATCGTTTCAAAACATGTTGATGTTTTACAAATCCCAGCTTTTTTATGTAGACAAACCGACTTGTTAATTGCTGCAGCCAAAACAAATAAAATTATTAATGTAAAAAAAGGTCAATTTCTTGCACCATGGGATATGGTTAATGTAACAAAGAAAATTTCAGAATCTGGAAATGACAAAATATTAGTAACTGAAAGAGGTGCAAGTTTTGGATACAACACTTTAGTTTCCGACATGAGGTCGTTACCAATAATGGCTAAGAATGGTTATCCAGTAATTTTTGATGCAACACACTCAGTGCAACAACCAGGTGGTCTTGGAGAAAAAAGTGGTGGTCAAAGAGAGTTTGTTGAATATTTAGCAAGAGCTGCAGTTGCAGTTGGAGTTGCAGGAGTTTTTATTGAAACCCATCAAGATCCAGATAATGCTCCATCTGATGGACCCAACATGGTCCCATTAGATAAATTAGAAGATCTTTTAAAACAATTAAGTGATATTGATAATCTTATTAAAAATTAAGTGAGTAAAATTCTAAAAGTTAAAGCAAGACAAGTTTTTGATAGTAGAGGGAATCCAACTATTGAAGCAGAGGTTTATGTAAAAAACAAAAGTGCAAAAGCAATTTGTCCCTCAGGAGCCTCTACAGGTACTTATGAAGCCTACGAAAAAAGAGATGCCAATAATAAAAGATATTTAGGCAAAAGTGTTTTCTCTGCAATTAATTTAATTAATTCCAAAATATCAAGAGCTCTGAGGAATAAAAATGTACATAATCAAGAAAGAATAGATGAAATACTTATTAATTTGGATGGTACTAAACAAAAAACAAAACTAGGAGCTAATGCAATATTAGCAGTATCGATGGCTGCAAAAAAGTTATCAGCAAAAGTAAAAAGAATTCCTCTTTATAAATCTTTTTATGCAACAAAAAATTTTCAATTACCTTATCCATTAATGAATATTATTAATGGTGGAGCACACGCAAATAATGGTCTTAGAATTCAAGAATTTATGATTAGACCAGATAAAGCAAAATCTTTTTCTGAAGCAATGAGAATATGTTATTTGGTAATAAAAAACTTAAGTAAATTAATTAAAGCAAAAGGTTTAGCCACATCGGTTGGTGATGAAGGTGGATTTGCACCGATGATTAATAATAACAATCAGGCCTTAGATTTGATTGTTTTATCAATTAAAAAATCAGGATTTAGAAATGGTAAAGATGTTTCAATTTGTCTGGATGTTGCAGCTAATGAATTATTTAAAAAAGGTAAATATTCTATTCACTCAAAAAAATATGTTACCGTTGATAAAACAATTTCAGAATACAAAAAAATGATTGATAAATATAAAATTAAATCCATTGAAGATCCATTTTCTGAAAATGATTGGACGTCGTGGAGTAAATTAATGAGATCTACTAAAAAAGTACAGATAGTTGGAGATGATCTCTATGTTACAAATTTGGAAAGGTTAAAAAAGGGATTTTTAAATGTTTCATCAAATTCAATTTTGATAAAACTAAATCAAATTGGTACAGTTACCGAAACACTAGATGTCATAAGATTTGCTCAAACTATTGGGTTTAATACTATCATTTCACATCGATCAGGAGATAGCGAAGATACATTTATTGCTGATTTAGCAGTGGGCACTAACTCCAACCAATTAAAAACAGGATCTTTAGCTAGATCTGAAAGAGTGGCCAAATATAATCAATTAATTCGTATAGAAGAAGAACTTGGAAAAAAAGCTAGAATGAATAAGATTCATTAATGCTTCAAAGATTAAAAAAAAATTACCTTTTATTAGTTTCTACTTTTTTGATTCTTTATTTCTTTTTTAATCTTTTATCTGGTCAAAGAGGGTTAATTTCATATTTTGAAAAAAAAGAGATTTTAAAAAACTTAAAACAACAAGAATCTTTAATAATTAACCAAATAAGTGACTTGGAATTTAAGAATTCATTGTTAAGTGACAATCTAGATCTTGATTATATAGAATCTTTGATTAGAGAAAGGTTCATATTTGGTAAAAAAAATGAAAAAATTTATATAATTAAAAAAAATGAAAATTAGACATCCAGAAAAGCAGAATAAACCGATAAATCCAATTAAAAAAAAACCAGATTGGATAAGATCAAAATTAGTAAATAGCAAAGAATTTTTTTTAACAAAAACAATCGTAAATAAAAATAATCTTGTAACAGTTTGTCAGGAAGCTAATTGCCCAAATATCACTGAATGTTGGAGTAAAAGACATGCTACGTTTATGATCATGGGTGATACATGTACAAGAGCATGTGCTTTTTGCGATGTAAAAACTGGTAAACCAGGAAAACTAGATAATCTTGAACCAATAAAAATTTCTCAGGCTGTAAAAAAATTAAATTTAAAACATGTTGTAATAACATCAGTTGATCGAGATGATTTAGATGATGGTGGTTCAAATCATTTTTTTGAGGTTATTAACCAAACAAGAAAAACAAATCCAAATACTACAATTGAAGTTTTAACTCCTGATTTTTTAAGAAAGGGTAATGCTTATAAAAAAGTTTTAGAGGCAAATCCTGATGTTTTTAATCACAATATTGAAACTGTTCCTGGTCTTTATCTTAAAGTAAGACCCGGTTCTAGATATTTCGCATCTTTAGAACTTTTGAAAAATGCTAAAATGATAAATAAAAAAATTTTTACTAAATCAGGGATAATGGTTGGCTTAGGTGAAAAAAAAGATGAGATTTTGCAGGTAATGGATGATTTAAAAGCTGCTGATGTAGATTTTTTAACTATTGGTCAATACTTACAACCATCTGTTAGACATCATCCTCTTGATAGATACTATACACCAGAAGAATTTGATGAATTAGGAAGTATTGCGAAATCAAAAGGTTTTTTATTAGTTTCTTCATCGCCATTAACAAGATCTTCTTATCATGCAGATGAAGATTTTGCTAAGCTACAACAAAATCGGATAAACAATCATTAATGCCAAAAGCTTCAGTTAAGCGATTAATTGAATGTGAAAAAAAAGACTTAATTGAACTTGTTTTAGATATAGAAAAATATCCTGAATTTGTTCCATTTTGTTTTGATGCTAAAATATATGAAAACAAACAAGATGGTGATCTTCAAAAAATTATCGCTGATTTAACCATCGGTAAAGGACCATTTAAAGATACATACAAAAGTGATGTTGCCTTTAATAAAAAAACTGATTCAATCTATGTAAAAAACATAGAGGGACCATTAAATCATCTAACAAATAATTGGACTTTTACTGATAAAAATAATGGTATTACTGAAATCACCTTTGATATTGATTTTGAAATAAAGAATAAATTTTTAAATTCTTTAATGGTAGTCTCTTTTCAATTTGGTTTAGAAAAAATAGCTGATGCCTTTCAAAAAAGAGCTGAAGAATTATTTGGAAATTCTAAGAATTAAATCTAAGGTTTTTTTAACAGTTGCTTTTTGAATTGAAGATCTTTTTTTACTTTTAAATAAACACTTATTAATCTGTACTTTTTTGCCTTTTTTTATACCAATATAAACTAGACCTACTGGCTTTTGTTTGGTGCCACCTTTTGGGCCAGCGATTCCAGTTATAGAAACGTTAATATTGGCTTTTGATATTTTAGATAAGTTATCTACCATTGCCAAACAACATTGGTGGCTAACTGCACCATAATTTTTAATAATATTTTTATTAACTTTGAGAATTCTAATTTTAGCTTGGTTAGAGTAGGTGATTAGTCCTAAATTGAATACTTTTGAGGCACCACTTATTGAGGTAATTGAACTAGCCAGCATTCCACCAGTACAAGATTCAGCAATAGAAAGTTTTAATTTTTTTTTTTTTAAATTATTTAAAGTTTTTTTTATTAACATAAATATTTAATCCATAAAATATTCAACGTAAATATATAATGTAAAACATGAAGCACAAAAAGCATAAACTCCCGCAATAATATCATCCAAAACTACACCCAAACCATTTTTCATTTTTTTATCAATTATGTTAATTGGAAAAGGTTTTAAAATATCAAAAATTCTAAAAAAAAGGAAAGATGGAAGAATTATTCCAAAAAAAAACCTATCTGGTTGTTCATAAGCAAAACCAGGCTCTTTATCAAAATATCCTATAGCTGAGAAGATACAGAAAAATATAATTATTGGAACTGATTGTCCTAAAAATTCATCAATTACAATTTCTTTAGCATCAATTTCGCTAAATTTATTTGAGAACTTATTAATCAATAAAATCGAGTTTATGAGGATAAATATGAATATAATAATCAATAAAATTGAACTTAACTTAATTGTAACAAAATAAAGATAAATTAGACACGTTACAAAAGATGCTAAGGTACCAGGAGCAAATTTCACGTATCCTATTCCAAACATTGTCAAAAAAGCTTTTCCAAATTTATCAATCATATTTTGTAATTGAAATTATAGTTTCACAAGCAATAGCCTTTTCTTTTCCTATTAGACCTAATTTTTCCACAGTTTTACCCTTTAAATTTATTTGGTTTATATTAAGACCAGTTAATTTTGAGACTGATTTAATTATTTTGTCTCTATATTTTGAAACTCTTGGTTTTTGACAAATTAAGTTTATATCCAAGTTATTTATAATTAAATTAGATTTATTAAGATCAAATATAATTGGTTTTAGCATTTTCGGAGATCTAATATTTTTAAATTTTTTTGTATTCGGAAAATATGTTCCAATATCTTTTTTTCTAGTAGCTCCTAAAATAGAGTCAATAATTGCATGTAAAATTACATCTCCGTCAGAATGACCCTCAAGACCTGAATGAAAAGGAATTTTTACTCCTCCAAGATAAAGTTTCTTATTTTTTGCTAATTTGTGTATATCGAAACCTATACCATAAAAGGTCTTGGGAGTTTTTATATCGTCAATATATGTAATTTTATTATTTCCTTTCTCACCTGGTATAAATTTTATTTTGAAATCTTTATTTATAAATAAAGTTGCTTCATCAGTGACTTTACTTTTTTGATCTTTTGCAATTTCATATAGATCCTTAAATCTAAATGCTTGAGGAGTCTGTGTTAATAATAAATTATTTCTGTTTAGATTAAATATTCGATTTTGAGTTTTATATTTTATTGTGTCTTTTGAATTGATAATTGGAACTACGGCTTTGTTATTTTTCAAATTTTTAGCAATATTTTTTAGTAATTTAATTGAGAAATTAGGCCTAGCAGCATCATGTATAAATACATTTTTTGGCTTATATCTTTTAAGGTATTTTAAACCTTTTAAAGAAGAGTCTGATCTTTCCTTTCCTCCTTTAATAATACTTATTGATTTAGGATACTTCTTCTTTTTTAAATGTTTAAGATTATCTGAAACAATTAAAATTTTCTTAAATAGCTTTGAATTGAGGGATTTTTCTATGGAATGATCAATTATTTCTTTATTTCTGTAATTAAAGAATTGCTTAGGTTCTTTTTTATTAAATCTCTTACTTTTTCCAGCAGCTAATATTACAAAATAGTTGTTCATTCGTTTAAATGCTATAATTCTAATTTATGTTAGAATTTTTGAAAAAAAATATAATCATTATTATTCTATCTAGTATCACACTATTTCTAGGTTTTTTAACCTTTTTGACATTTATTGATAGAAGTTTTGTTGATTTAAATGAA
>CACDAB010000020.1:0-8632 GCA_902550615.1 uncultured Pelagibacteraceae bacterium
ATGTAAAAAAGATGAATTTAAAAAGTTTTTGGGTAGTAAGGCAATATAAGAATGAATATAACCCTGTTCATTTTCATAATGGCAATATCTCAGGAGTTGGCTATTTAAAGATACCAAAAAATATTACTAAAGGGACAAAAAGACTTAAAACAAACGGGACTATAGATTTTATACATGGTTCAAAATCTTTTTTAAGTAATAGTTTACATAATCACAATCCTAAAGTTGGTGATATGATTATATTTCCAAATTATTTGATGCATACTGCTTATCCTTTTAAAAGAGAGGGTGAAAGAAGATCTTTTTCATTTAATTTATATATTGATAAAAAAACATTTAATGTTTTCTATGGATAAAATTCAAAAAAATGTTCTTGGTGAAAAGTTAGAGGAATGTTCTCTAGATCCTTTAACAGGTTGGTATCGAGACGGCTGTTGTAATACTGATGAAAATGATCATGGTTTACACACAGTTTGTGCAAAAGTTACAACGGAATTTTTAGAGTGGTGTAAAGAAGCTGGGAATGATTTAATCACCCCACACCCTGAATTTGGATTTCCCGGCTTAAAAGATGGTGATGGATGGTGTGTTTGTGCTACTTGGTATGCTCGTGCAGTAGAAGCTGGTAAAGGTTGTCCAATATTTTTAAAGAGCACTCATGAAAACACACTTAAAATTTTACCAATCGAAACTTTAAAAAAATTTGCAATAGATCTATCTTAATTACATATTACCATACTTAGGTCCACCACCACCTTCTGGGGTAACCCAAGTAATATTTTGCGATGGCTCTTTAATATCGCAAGTTTTACAATGAATACAATTTTGAGAATTAATTACAAACTTTTGGACATTATTTTCATTTTGAACCTCATAAACTCCAACTGGACAATATCTTTGGGCAGGTTCATCAAATTTTTCTAACGTATAACTAATTGGCAAATTTGGATCTTTCAATTTCAAATGCACCGGTTGATTATCAGCGTGATTTGTACCGGTTAAATATACCGAGCTTGTTTTATCAAAAGTGATGATATTATCAGGTTTTGGGTATTCAATTTTAGGCATTTCATTTGCTGGCCTAAGTGTTTCGTGGTCAGCATGTTTATGTTTTAAAGTAAAAGGCATTCTACCTCTAAATAAAATTTGATCTATTCCTGTAAAAATAATACCCAAAATGAGACCCCAGCTAAAACTTGGTTTGACATTTCTAGCCTTATAAAGTTCGTCATAAACCCAGCTATTTTTGAACTTTTCCTCAAAGATCGATAAATCTTTTTTCAATTTAAAATGTTCATGAATAGTTTCAGCAGCTATCATTCCACTTTTCATGGCTGTATGCGAACCTTTTATCTTAGGCATATTAAGCGTACCCGCATCACATCCAACAAGTAATGCACCAGGCATAAACATTTTTGGTAAACTTTGAAAACCACCTTCAATCAAAGCTCGCGCTCCATAAGAAATTCTTTTTCCACCTTCAATAATTTTTCTAATTGTTGGATGAGTTTTAAATCTTTGAAATTCATCAAAAGGAGATAAGTGAGGATTTTTATAATCTAATCCAATGACATAACCTAAGAAAACTTGTTTGTTCTCAGCGTGATATATAAAACTTCCACCATAAGTGTTTTTATCTAATGGCCAACCAGCTGTATGCATGACCATCCCCTCTTCATGATTTTTTTCATCTATTTCCCAAATTTCTTTAAAACCAATTCCATATTGTTGAGGATCTTTCTCTTTATCTAGTTCAAACTTATTAATTAATTCTTTACCTAAATGACCTCTACAGCCCTCTGCAAAAACAGTTACTTTACCAATAAGATCAATTCCAGGCTCATAACTATCTTTTTTATTTCCTTCTTTATCTAAACCCATATCTTGAGTTGCAACTCCTTTAACAGAGCCATCATCGTTGTACAATATTTCGCTTGCCGGAAATCCTGGAAAAATTTCAACGCCAAGTGCCTCAGCTTGTTCTGCAAGCCATCGACATAAGTTTGCAAGGCTAATAATATAATTTTTATGATTTTTTTGAACTGCTGGAAGTAACCAGGTTGGCCAGCTCAATGATTTATTTTTTCCCAAAAATAAAAACTTTTCTTTAGTAACTTTAGTTTTGATAGGTGCATCTAATTCTTTCCAACCAGGAATTAATTCATCTAAAGCTCTTGTTTCAAAAACATTCCCACTTAATATATGTGCACCTATTTCAGACGCTTTCTCTAACAAACAAATATTTAATTCTGAATTAAGTTGTTTTAATCTAATAGCTGTAGCCAGCCCTGATGGACCCCCACCTACAATAACTACATCATATTCCATTGTCTCTCTGGACATACTCAATTTTTTACAGATTATATTATTTTTGTATAGTGTTTAATTTGTTCAATTCATCCAAGAACTGAGGAACTGCTTCAAAAAGATCAGCTTCCAATCCATAATCTGCGACACTAAAAATTGGTGCTTCACCATCTTTATTGATCGCCACGATCACCTTACTTTCCTTCATACCAGCTAAATGTTGAATAGCACCTGAGATACCAACAGCGATATACAAATCAGGAACAACAACTTTTCCAGTTTGACCAACCTGATGATCATTACTTATATATCCTGCATCAACTGCGGCTCTTGAGGCTCCTATAGCTGCATTTAATTTATCAGCTAAAGAAGTAATTAATTTAAAGTTATCACCACTCTGCATTCCTCTTCCACCAGAAACAACAACTCTTGCTGTACCAAGTTCAGGTCTGTCTGATTTGACTTCTTCTCTTTTGATAAATTTTGTTTTTGCAAATTCTTCACCAGGATCTGCTTTTTCTATAGGAGCTGATCCACCTGAGCTTTCACATGGATCAAAAGATGTAGGTCTAATGGTTACACATTTTTTTGCATCCTTGCTTTTAACAGTTGCAAAAGCGTTTCCTGCATAAATTGGTCTTAAAAAGGTATCAGGCGCAATAACTTTGATAATATCACTTATTTGAGATGTATCTAAAGCAGCAGCAATTCTTGGCATTAAATTTTTGCCAAAAGTATTCGCTGAACTGATAATATGTGAATAATTTTCAGCTAATTTTACAATTACAGGTGCAAAATTTTCAGCAACAAAATTTTCATAGTGAGCAGCCTCAACTTGAATAACTTTTTTAATTAATGGTAATTCTGAAAGAGCTTTTGCAGCTTCATCACAATTATGTCCAATAATAACTGCATGTACATCACTATCAATTTGAGAAGCTGCTGTACTGGCATTAAGTGTAAATGGCTTTAACTCTTTATTATTATGTTCTGCAATTAATAAAACCGACATTATATTACCTTAGCTTCATTTTTTAATTTTTGAACCAACTCGGCTACACTTGATACTTTTATTCCAGCTTTTCTCTTAGGTGGCTCTTCAACTTTAACTTGCTCGATTCTAGGAGTTATATCTACCCCTAAATCTGACGCATTTAATTGTTCAATAGGTTTTTTCTTTGCTTTCATTATATTTGGTAATGAGGCATATCTTGGTTCATTTAATCTTAAGTCACAAGTTACTATTGCTGGAACATTAATTTCAATTGTTTCTAAACCTTCATCTATCTCTCTAGTAACTTCTAATTTACTATCTTTGATTTCGATTTTAGATGCAAAAGTTGCTTGAGGCCAATTTAATAGTGCACTTAACATTTGACCTGTTTGATTACAATCGTCATCTATTGCTTGTTTGCCCATAAAAACTAAATCTGGTTTTTCTTTCTCAACAATTTTTTGTAACAATTTTGAAACAGCGAGTGGTTCAATTATACCCTCGGTCTTAACAAGTATTCCTCTATCTGCTCCTACTGCTAAAGCTTTACGAACTGTTTCTTGAACTTTCTCTTCACCAATACTTACTACAACGACTTCTGTTGCTTTACCAGCTTCTTTAATTTTTACTGCTTCTTCGATTGCATTATCGTCAGGTGGATTGGTAGACATTTTAACATTATCAGTTACAACACCTGTATTATCCTCTTTAACTCTGATTTGAACGTTGTAATCAATTACTCTTTTTACTGCGACTAAAATTTTCATTAAGCTCTCAATAATTTATTTTCAGTGTCATAAGGACTTTCATCTAATATTGTAGCTTCATACATCTTACCTAAAATATCAACCTTAAGTTTCTCCCCTACATTAGCTAAGTCTGGTTTTACCATTGCTAATGCAATTGACTTATCTAATCTAAATCCATATTCACCGCCTGTAGCTCTTCCAACAACTTTGTCATCTTTATAAATTGGATTATTTCCTAATACATCTGAGTCAGTTGTATTATGAACTTCGAGAGTAACTAATTTATTATCAAAACCTTTTTCTCTCCACTTGTTTAATGCTTCGAGACCTATAAAGTTTCCTTTGTTGGGATGTACAAACCTATCTAAGCCAGACTCATATGGTGAATATTCTATTGATAATTCTGTTCCAACTAATTTATAAGATTTTTCAATTCTTAAACTATTCATTGCTCTTATTCCAAAAGGTTTCAATCCTAAATCTTTTCCAGCTTCCATTAATTTATCAAAAATATGATTTTGATACTCAATTGGATGGTGTAGTTCCCAACCCAGTTCTCCAACAAAGTTTACTCGCATAGCATTTACCGGAGCATAACCAACATTAACATTTTTAGCTGTTAACCATTTAAAGTTTTCATTGGAAAAATCATCTGTAGAAACTTTTTGCATTAATTGTCTTGCTTTTGGTCCAGCTACAACAAGTACCCCTTTGCTATTGGTTAAATCCTCAAATATTACTGATCCATCAGTTGGCATCCATTTTTGTATCCAATCATGATCCAATCTTAGATTTGCACCTGCAGAAACAAGGTAGTAGCTGTTTTCAGCTTCTTTCATAATTGTAAATTCTGAGTGAACTCCACCTTTTGTATTTAATGCATGACATAAATTTATTCTGCCGATTTTTTTAGGAAGTTTATTTGCTACCAAGTAATCTAAAAACTCTTCAGCTTTAGGACCTTTAATACGACATTTTGCAAATGCCGTCATATCTAATAGGCCAACATTTTCTTTTACATTTTGACACTCTTTTTTAATTGCATCAAACCATTTTGATCTTCTAAATGACCAATCATCTTTTTGTTCCATACCATCCGTTGCAAAAAAATTGGGTCTCTCCCAACCAAATTTTTGACCAAACACTGCACCTAAATCTTTCATTCTTTCATAACAAGGAGATGTTCTTAATGGTCTTGCAGCTGGTCTTTCCTCATCAGGATAATGAACAATAAAAACGTGGCTATAAGCTTCTTCATTTTTTGCTTTTAAATAAGATTTAGTTGCATAATTTCCGTAACGTCTAGGTTCAACACCAAGCATATCAATTGTCGGTTCTCCATCAACAATCCACTCTGCTAATTGCCAGCCTGCTCCACCAGCAGCCGTGATACCAAAACTATGACCTTCATTAATCCAAAAATTTTTCAATCCCCAAGCTGGACCAACTATTGGATTACCATCAGGGGTATAACAAATTGCTCCATTGTAAACTTTTTTAACTCCCACTTCGCCAAAAGCAGGAACTCTGTGAATAGCGCCTTCAATATGAGTTGCCAGTCGATCTAAATCTTCTTGAAATAATTCGTATTCAGAATCTTTTGAAGGTCCTTCAACATAACAAGCTGGAGCACCATCTTCATAAGGACCTAATATTAATCCTCCTGCTTCTTCTCTCATATACCATCTGCTATCACTATCTCTCAAGACTCCCATCTCAGGCAAACCTGCTTTTTTTCTTTTTTGAATTTCTGGATGAGGTTCTGTCACGATATATTGATGTTCAACAGGTATTACTGGAATATCCAATCCAACCATTTCACCTGTTTGACGTGCAAAATTTCCTGAGCAAGAAATAACATGTTCACATTCGATTGAACCTTTATCAGTCTCAACTACCCAGCCACTTTTTGTTTGTCGGATTGCTGTAACGGCAGTATTTCTATAAATCTCTGCTCCTCTATTTCTTGCACCTGCGGCTAAAGCTTGTGTTAAATCAGCTGGCTGAATATATCCATCCTCAGGATGTTGAATTGCGCCAATTAAATCATCGGTATGACATAAAGGCCAAATTTCTTTTACTTGTTGTGGTGATAAAAATTTTACATCAACACCAATTGTTTTAGCAACACCAGCATACTGATGATATTCGTCCATTCTATCTTTTGTACTAGCTAAACGAATATTTGAAACAACACTAAAGCCAACATTTTTTCCAGTCTCTTCCTCTAATGTTTTATAAAGATTGACTGCATACTTGTGCAATTGACCAACTGAGTAACTCATATTAAACAGCGGAAGTAATCCTGCTGCATGCCAAGTTGATCCAGATGTAAGTTCTTTTCTCTCAACTAAAACAACATCAGACCAGCCTTTTTTTGCTAAATGATAAAGAGCACTAACTCCAACTACACCACCACCAACTACAACAACTTTAGTTTTTGATTTCATTAAGCGATTCCTACTAAATTTTTATTCATAACGAAACAAAATTGTCATTTTTAATCATATGGAGCTTCCTAATGGGATTGGGCTGGAGACCATGGTTGTTAGCCAGCAATCTTTTAGTGGACCATCTGTTTCATACTTTTCAACTTGCCAGTTAAACTTATGATAAATTTTATCTTTATCTAAAAGTATCACTTCAAATTGAGCCCAATTTTCACCACTTCCAAGCTTTGTTATGGTGTGACTTAAGTGATTGATCATCATTTGATAAGAGTCTCCTTTAATCATTCTTTTGAATTTATCTAAAGGACCAGTAACTTTTTTATTGTTAGGATGAGCAAAGTTCCAAGTCTGCTCTATGCCACTATCCTTATAGATAAGGTCATTATTTTGAAGTCCTGATAATTGAATTTCTATAACTCTATCAGGTTTGATGTCGCTATTGGGTTTTAGTAATTCTGCTTTTGCAATTGATACTGAAATTAAAAAAATTAAAAAAGTACTAAATATTATTTGCAGTTTTTTTAACATCTTCTAAGAATTTTTTTCTTTTTTTATCGCCAACGAAAGGTACAGCAAAGTATCTTCGATATATAACATCCGTTATGCCGCATATATTAAATACTCCACGCCTTAGTCTTTTTGTTGGCATATTAAGAAAAAAAGTTCGAACAGCAAATTGTGGAGATCCATAAGTGCAAAATACAACTGCTTTTTTTCCTTTTAAATTTCCTAAAGGATATCCATAATTTCCAAACAATTTTTTAAATCTAAATGCCCATGGTGGTGCAAGAACTTTATCTATCCATCCTTCAACAATAGCTGGCATTCTAAAATTCCATATTGGAGCAATTAAGACTATTACATCAGAATTTTCTATTCTTTTTCTGTGATTTAATACATCCTCATTAGGTTCCTCTCCTGAGAAAACTGGATCAAATTTCTCCTTATATAAATCAACAACATCTGTAGAGTGACCATTGTTATTAACTGTTTCTACAAAAGTATCTCTTATAGATGCATTAAAAGATTTGTTATTGTAGTGACCATAAACAATAAAAATTTTTTTCATTTAATCTTGAAGAACAGGGAAAGCTTGTCTAACTTTTAAAAAATGTTTCTGATATTCCATTTTAGTACATCTATTCTCGATATATTCAATTTTTTTTTGTTCAACCAATTTTTTTGCTTCCAGATTTTTGATTCCAAGTTGCAACCATAAAACCTTAGCCTTAATTATGATTGTATCTTTAGCAATTTCTAAAGCTTCATTAGAGGGCCTAAATACGTTTACTATATCAACTTTATCTTTAATATCGGTTATTTTACCACACACGTCTTCTCCTAAAATTTTTTTATCTTTGGCTTTAGGATTTACAGGGTAAATTTTAAAACCATACATCTGCATATATTTCATAACAATAGTTGATGCTTTTGTAGGATCATTGCTGACCCCAACCATTGCAATGTTTTTGTATTTTAAGAGGATTTCTTTAGTATCAATCATTGTTTTTTTATTTTTTCTTCACAAAACTTTTTTGCCTCATCAGCGGTCATGGGTTGATCTAACTTTTTACTTCCAGCCATACAAGCTTCAATCGCTTTATTTTGATTATGATCTCTAAAATTATAGACTATAACTGTTCCAATAATTAAAAAAAAAATAAGTAATATATTTTTTTTCATTATCTATTTTTCCATTTAGGCTTTCTTTTTTCCAAAAAAGCCGAAATCCCTTCTTTAGCATCCAAAGCCATCATATTTACTGTCATCATTTTGCTGGTATGGGCGTACGCTTTTCTAAGAGGCATCTCTAATTGTTTATAAAATGTTCGTTTACCAATTTTAATTGTTAGGTTTGATTTAGATGCAATTTTTTTTGCAATTTTTAAAACCTCATTATTTAATTTAGATTTTGAAAAACAATCATTTATTAAACCGATTTCTTTTGCATAATTTGCTTTAATTGGCTCACCTGTAAGCAACATTTTCATCATTGGTTTTTTATTAATTTTTCTACTTACAGCAACCATTGGCGTACTACAAAATAATCCAATATTTACTCCAGGGGTTGCAAATAATGCATCTTTAGCACTATAAGCTAAATCACAACTAGCAACTAACTGACAACCAGC
>CACDAB010000021.1:0-8313 GCA_902550615.1 uncultured Pelagibacteraceae bacterium
AATTTACTAAGATAGCTTTTCAAAATGGTAAAATTAATTTGCTTCAAGCTGAAAGTATAGCTGATCTAATTTCAGCAGAAACTGAGATACAAAGATTACAAGCTGTGAAAACTATGAAAGGAAAATCAGCTAAAAAATTTGATAACTTGAGGGAAAAGTTATTAAAGATTTTATCCTTTGTTGAGGCAAAAATAGACTTTCCAGAAGAGGATTTACCAGATGAAAATATTGAACAAATTCAGAAAGATTCAACTGAAGTTTTAAATCAAATTGAAAAAATTTTGGATGATCAAAAGGTAGGCGAAATAATACGTGAAGGCTTTAAAATTGCCATTGTCGGTCCAACAAATGCTGGTAAATCCTCATTATTAAATAATTTATCGAATAGAGATGTAGCAATTGTTTCTGAAATCGCAGGAACAACAAGAGATGTAATTGAAACACATCTAAATATTGATGGCTATCCAGTTATTATTTCAGATACAGCGGGTATCAGAAATTCTAAAGATGAAATCGAGAAAAAAGGTATAAAATTATCACTAGATAAGGCAGAAAATGCTGATTTGAAATTAGTGGTAGTAGATGCAAAAAGTATTGATTTAAAGGGTTTTTTGAATGATTTATTAAAAGATAATGCAATTTTAATTGTAAATAAGTCAGATCTTATTCAGGGTGAATTAGATAAAGAGGTAACAAAGTTAGATCATGTTTTAATTTCATTAAAGGAGAACCTAAATTTAGATAAATTAATTTCAAAAATCAAAAAAAGACTAAAAATAAAATTTATTACAAATGAAGATATATTAATTACTAGAGAAAGACACAGACAACACTTAGTTCAGTGTTCAGTAAATTTAAGAAATTTTTTAGAAAAAAATGATAAAAAAGATTTTGATAAAGCTGTTGAAGATTTGAGGTTAGCTACAAGACATCTAGGTATGATTGTTGGAAAGGTCGATGTAGAGGAAGTATTAGGTAGTATTTTCAACGATTTTTGTATCGGGAAATAAGAGCCTTGTAAAATTTTTTTTCAAATATAAATTTACATCATGAAAAATGAATTTTCATTTGATGTTGTTGTAATTGGAGGAGGTCATGCTGGTTGTGAGGCAGCTGCTGCTTCAGCTCGTCTAGGTGTAAATACTGCACTATTTACTCACGATAAAAATACTATTGGTGAAATGTCGTGCAATCCTGCAATTGGTGGTTTGGGTAAAGGTCATTTAGTTAGAGAAATAGACGCATTAGATGGTGTTATGGGAGAGATCGCAGATAAATCCGGAATACAATTTAGGTTGTTAAATAGAAGCAGAGGACCAGCTGTGAGAGGTCCAAGAACTCAATCTGATCGAGGCTTATATAAGCAATTTATGCAAAAAAAACTTGTAGACTATTGTAATTTAAGCATTTTTTCTGATCCAGTTGTAAAGTTTATTTTTTCAAATAATGCAATAAACGGCTTATTAACATTAAAAGGTAATAAGATTAGGTGTAGTAAAATAATTTTAACAACTGGTACTTTTTTAAATGGATTGATTCATATTGGTGATGAGCGCACTCCTGCAGGTAGATATAATGAGAAACCTAGCACTGGTTTAAGTGAACAATTAGAAAAATATAAATTTAAAATAGGAAGATTAAAAACAGGTACTCCACCAAGACTTGATGCGAGGTCAATAAATTTCAAAAATTTAGAAAAACAAGCAGCTGATGAAAATCCTTACTTCTTCTCTTTTTTAACGAAATCTACTTCGAATAAACAAGTTTCGTGTTCTATGACTTATACAAACGAAAAGGTGCATAAGATTATAGAAAAAAATTTATCTAAGAGTGCGATGTATTCTGGCAGCATTCAAGGAGTAGGTCCTAGATATTGTCCTTCAATAGAAGATAAAGTAGTTAAGTTTGCCGAAAAGACAAGACATCAAATATTTTTAGAGCCGGAAGGGCTTGATGACCACACAATTTACCCAAATGGTATATCAACCTCACTACCTGAGGTAGTACAAACTGAAATACTCAATAATATCAATGGTTTAGAAAACGTAAAAATGATTAGGCCAGGATATGCTATAGAATACGACTATATAGATCCTAGAGAACTTTTTTTAACACTAGAAACCAAAAAAATTAAAAACTTATATTTAGCTGGTCAAATTAATGGAACCACAGGATATGAAGAAGCTGCAGCCCAAGGTCTTATTGCGGGTGTAAACGCAGCATTATCATTTATGGGTAAAGAACCATTCATTCTTGATAGGTCAGATGCTTATATTGGAGTAATGATAGATGATTTAGTCACAAAGGGTGTTGCAGAGCCTTATAGAATGTTTACATCAAGAGCTGAGTATAGATTAAGTCTAAGAGCAGATAACGCTGATTTGAGACTTACTAACAAAGGGATTAAAATCGGTTTAATATCAGATGAAAGAAAATTTAAATTCGAGGATAAATTCGCGAAAATGAGTAAAATTTCACTTCAAATGTCTAGTTTGAGTATATCTCCGACAAAAGCTCAAAAACACGACATAAAAATTGCGAAAGATGGTATTTTAAGGTCAGCAGAAGAAATTTTAGCCCAAAAAGATGCTAATATGACTAAAATACGTAGAATTTGGCCTGAAATTAAGAATTTTGGCTCTGAAATAGATGAACAGATAGAAATTAATTCTCACTATAGAGGTTATTTAAAGAAGCAAAATGCAGATATCCTAGCTTTCAAAAGAGATGAGAATCTAATTATCCCTGATAATATTGATTATGATCAATTTTCTGGTTTATCGAACGAGGTAAAGTCCAAATTCAAGGAAATTAGACCAAAAACTCTGGGACAAGCTTTACGAATAGACGGAATTACTCCAGCAGCTGTATATATTTTGTTGTCACACGTAAAAAGAAAGTCTATTAAGCATATAGCTTAATGGATTCGATAATTTCTAAAAATTACTCTAAAATTGCAAAATTTGAAGTTTCACGTGAAACTTGTAATGAGCTTGAGAGCCTTATAAGCATGATTCAAAAAAAAAATGAGGAAATTAACATAATTAGTAGAAAAAACTCCGATCAAGGGGTTATAAGGCAAAGACATATTGTTGATTCAGCGCAAATAATTGATTTTGTTGATTTAAACACAAATACAACCTCTGATTTAGGTTCAGGGGGTGGTATCCCTGGACTAATCATAGCAATCTTAATGAAGAAATTAAAAAACAGCATGAAAATAAAACTTTATGAAAAAAGTCATCATAAATGTGTTTTTTTAAAAGATGTTTCTGAAAAATTGGAATTAAACACAGAAATAATACAAAAAGATATCTTTAAACTTAGAGATATTGAAACTGGAACGATTATGTCCAGAGCTTTTAAGCCAATGCCAATAATTCTTGATTTAGTTCAAAAAAATTTTCGGAAATATAAAAATATTATTTTATTCATGGGCAAAAGTGGGAGAAAAATTTTAAATGAAACTCTTAAAATTTGGGATTTAGACTATGAGGAAAAAAAAAGTTTAACAAACAAAGATTCATTTTTGTTAAATATAAAAAATATGGAAAAAAAAATTTGATGAAAATTATTTCAATTATAAATCAGAAGGGTGGGGTTGGAAAAACAACCACTGTAATTAACCTTGCCTCTGCACTGACACAACAAGGAAAAAAAATTTTAGTTATTGACTTAGATCCACAAGGGAATGCAACAACTGGTCTTGGTTTATCTAATTCAGAAAAATCAGACGAAACTATTTATGGTATTTTGAATGGAACAAAGTCTATCTCAGAAGTAATTAAAAAAACAAAATTTAATAATCTTGATTTAATAACTTCAAATGTCGATTTGTCTGGTCTGGAGGTCGAAACAGCCGGAGATAGTGATAGGGCATTTATTTTAAAGGTAAAATTAGCCGCTTATTTAAATGATTCTGGAACAATATACGATTATATACTTATAGATTGTCCACCATCTCTAAGTTTATTGACAGTGATGGCACTGGTATGTTCAAACTCTCTCTTAGTCCCCCTTCAGACAGAATTTTTTGCGTTAGAAGGTCTAACCCAACTTATGAAAACAATAGATCGAATAAAAATTAATTTAAACCCTGGTTTAGAAATTCAAGGAATACTTTTGACGATGTATGATAGGAGAAATAAATTATCTTCTCAGGTTGAGCAAGAAGCAAGAAATTATTTTAAGGAAAAGGTATATCAAACAGTAATCCCACGTAACGTAAGATTATCTGAAGCACCTTCACATGGAGTGCCAGTTCTAATTTATGATAAAAATTGTCCTGGAAGTAAATCATACTATAATTTTACTGATGAGTTTATAAATCAAGAAAGACATATAGGGAGTGCCGCTTAGTGAATAAGATTAAAAAGGGATTAGGTAGGGGTTTATCATCATTAATAGGTGAAACTAAGGTAGAGCAAGCAACTAACAAATTATCTATTAGTGATCTTTATCCAAATAGGTTTCAACCAAGAAAAATTTTCGATGAAGATAGCTTGAATGATCTAGAAAAATCAATAAAGCAGAGAGGTATTATTCAGCCAATCATCGTTCGAAAATCAGATGAAAGCTCAAAGTATGAAATTATTGCTGGAGAAAGAAGATGGCTTGCAGCTCAAAAGGCTGGGCTTCATGAGGTACCAGTTGTTGTTACTGAGGCAGATGATTTAAAATCTCTAGAATTTGCAATTGTCGAAAATGTCCAAAGGAATGATCTCAATCCTTTAGAGGAAGCTCAAGGTTATCAAAGATTAATAAATGATTTTTCTTATGATCAAGAAAAAGTATCAAAATTTATCGGAAAAAGTAGAAGTTACATAACAAATTGTCTAAGAATATTAACTTTACCAGGTGATGTATTAGATTTAATAGAAACCAAAAAAATTACAGCTGGCCATGCAAAAATTTTAGTTGGACTTCAAAATGCAAGTTTTGTTGCTCAAAAAATTATTGAAAAAAAACTTTCAGTTCGTCAATCAGAAAATTTTGTTAAAATTTTTAAGAAGAAAAAAGGTTTTTATGTAAAATCGCATGATCCGAATATTCAAAATCTTGAACGATCAATTTCTGACAAGATTGGTTTAAATGTTGCAATTAAGAATAATAAAAAAAATAAAGGAACAATTACTTTTGCCTATCATGATATTGAACAATTAAATAAAATAATTGATATCATTAAATCTAATTATTAATTTACCAACGGCTTTTTTCTAAAATAAAGTTAGTAATTATAAGTATTGAATTATTATAATTTTTTTTAATTTCTAGCTCAACATTGTTAATATTTTTAATTAGTTCTTTTATTTGATTAGGTTTCCATTTGCAAAGTTGAACTTTTACAATTTCCTTATCTTTCCAAAAAATAGGTGGTTTTGCTGAATTTATTGTTTTATTTATGTTTTTGTTTTCCTCAAGTTTAATCGCAAGCTTTAGAATTTTTTTTGCTTTTGCTATGAAAGTTCGCAAAATAATTATACAATCTTCATTATTATAATTATTTTCATTCAGTATCTTTGTGATTTTATTTTTATTTAAAGCCAAACAGTTATCGATTAGTTCTGATATTTCATAGTTTTCACTTAAATTAATTAACTTTAGTATTTCGTGAGACGATATTTTTTTTTTACCCTTTGCATAATTCCTAATCTTATTAAGTTCATTATTTAAATTATTTCTATCCCCATTACATTTTTCGACAATTAGATTAATGTTTTCCTGTGAAATTGAGATGTTTTCATTTCTAAAAAAAGTCAAGGCTAATTTTGAGAGTGTATCATTATTATCTGGATATGTTGGTATGCAAATTAGATCCTTATTTTTTTCAAATATTGACCTCAGTTTTGATCTGGTTTCAAGACTTCCTGCATTTATAATTATTTTGGTATTAGTAATATTTCTATTTATTAATTCTTGAATTATATCTGTAATTTTATCAGAAGCTCTATTAATCAAAATAATTTTTTCGCTTTCAAATAGTGAACCAGATAATACTTTTTCATAAAAAGACTCAGTTTGATCTTTAATTAGTTTTTCATCATAATTAAAAATTTTTCCACTATTCTTTTTTAAAATTTCATTAATACACTCAGTTTTTAAACCCTCGTTTTTGCCATACAGCAGGTAAAAGTTATTATTATTGTTGATTTTTTTTAGCTCGAATGTCTTTAGGATCATTTAATCATGGCCAATCTGAGAACTAGTTTTTGTGATATTGAATTAGCTAGATTTCTTTTAATATTCTTTTCATAATTTTTTTCTTCGTATTTATCAGTCATTTTTTTAAAATTAAATTTTTCTCTGATTAAAAAGTTTTGTGAGGTATTTTCTTTTTCAATTTTGAATATTGTGCTCACATCTATTTGATAATCAGTTATTGTGCCGGTCGTATTTTTTGCCAAAATATTTTTTGTATATTCAGACTCAAAGCTCATGTTTATTATTTGTTTTGAATTATCACTACTATCTCTTTTTAAGTTGGCAGCAATTAAATTATTTATTTCTTTATCTCCAGAAAAACTTGTTATGATAATTTTATAATTTACTTTATCTTTTTTTGAATAAATCGGTTTGTAATCGCAATGATTTACGAGGCTGAATAATATAATTATGAAAAAAATTTTTCTTAACATTTAAATAATTATGTTCAATAGTTTATCCTTAATATAAATTTTTCTTTTAATATTCTTTTGATCTAAATATTTCATTATTTTCTCATCATTCTGAATTATTTCCAAGAGTTTTTCCTCTACAATATTTGGCTTTGTTTGAACCAGACCCCTTTTTTTTCCATTTATTTGTATAACTACATTTATTTTGTCCTCCTTTAACATAGAAAGATCATACTCTGGCCATTTTAAATTTTTTACTTTTATTTTACTTAAGCATTCATTCGCGAAGTGTGGAAGAATTGGTATCATAGTAATTAAAATTTTTTGGTAATTTTCAACTAATGTTTTTTTAGTATAATTTTTTTCTATTTGTTTATTATAAAAAGAATACATTTCATATAAGTTTGCTACAATTTTGTTATAACTAAAACTTTCAAGATTATCTTGAATTTTTTTTAAATATTTATTTGTATATTTAGTGATTTCTTCATTAGTATCTTGGTCATGATTTTTATCAATTTCATTAATAATTTTTTCATTTAAGTTCCAAAGTTTTTGTATAAATTTAAATGACGAAATAATCCCCTCCTCAGACCATTGAACATCCTTAGCAGGTGGACTGTCTGACAATATAAATAATCTTGCGGAGTCAGCTCCATAACTTGTAATAATATCTTCAGGATCAATTGTATTTTTTTTTGATTTGGACATTGATTCTGAAGGTCCAATTGTAATTAATTTTGATTTATCTTTTTTTAAATATTTTTTTCCATTTATGTTTTCAATTTCGTCTGGGCCTACCCAATTATTGTCAGGGTCTTTATAAGTTTCATGACAGACCATCCCTTGGGTAAAAAGACCACTGAAAGGTTCTAATATATCAAAAGTATCATTATTATATGACAAAGCTTGCATAAAGAATCTTGAATAAAGTAAATGTAAAATTGCATGTTCAACACCACCAATATATTGATCAACCGGCATCCAATAGTTTATATCTTCTTTGTTAAATCCATATTCAGTTTCATTTGGAGAACAGAATCTGAGATAGTACCAAGACGAGCAAACAAAGGTATCTAAGGTATCCGTCTCTCTTTGCAATTTCTTTCCATCTATAATTACTTCTCGCCAATTGTATTGACTGTTGAGTGGGTTACCTTTCACATTTAAATCTATATTTTCAGGTAGTTCCACTGGCAACATTGACTTAGGAATTGGATATGCCTTCCCTTTGTCATCATAAGCTATCGGAATTGGACATCCCCAATATCTTTGTCTAGACACACCCCAATCCTTTAATCTAAAATTAATTTGTTTTTTTCCTAATTTTTTTTTCTCTAAAATTTTAATTGTCTCAAGAATTGAATTTTCTGGTACTTTTAAACCATTTAGAAAATCTGAGTTTATTAAAACACCTGCTCCTGAATATGCTTCACTTTGCACTCTGAAATCATCATTTTCATCATCTGGTCTAACAACAGTTGTAATTTTCAGATTATATTTTTTTGCAAAGTCGAAATCTCTTTGGTCATGTGCTGGGCAGCCAAAAACTGCACCAAATCCATAATCCATTAAGACAAAATTTGCAAAATAAACTGGAACTTTTTGCTTTGGATTAAGAGGATTTAAAGCTAAAAGATTTGTTTTAAAACCAATTTTTTCACCAACTGCTATTGCCTCTTCTGTTGTGCCTGTTTTG
>CACDAB010000022.1:0-8198 GCA_902550615.1 uncultured Pelagibacteraceae bacterium
TTCTTTTTGAAATTTTTTTATTAATTAAATCATTTAAATTAGTAGTTGGGTAGTTGCTAATTATAGGGTTTTTTATCAAATTAATTCCAATTCCAAGTATTAAAAATTTTTGATTTTGTTTATTTATTATCTCTTGGAGAATTCCACAAATTTTTTTTCCTTTAATTAACAAATCATTTGGTTTTTTATATACAATTCTTTTTTTGTAATATTTTGAAATTAGTTTTTTTACTAATATACAATTTAATTTTGTAATTTTAGTTAAATTTAAATCCATATTTTCTAAATTATAGAAAAAACTTACAAACAAATTTCCTTTAAATGAAATCCATTTTCTTCCGTACTGCCCACGCCCATTACTTTGGCTATCAGCAATTATCATTCCATAATTTAAATTGGAACTTTTAACCATTCTTATGGCTGTATCATTCGTGCTTCTTAATTTTTTAAATCTTAAAATTCTGAATTTCATTAAATTATGTTAATTCTGGAAACTACCTCTATTAATTGGCTCGGAAATATGAAGTATATCAGAATTAACAATGTAGATGCTGTTAAAGAAAATTTTAACCAAAAACCATGATCAGTATCATATTTTTCTTTTTGCTCATCAAAATACATAATTTTAATTAACCTTAAATAATAAAAAGCTGCAACGACTGTGGATAATAAACCAACGATTGCTAAAAAATACATTGATTGTTCAATGACTGCTTTAAAAACATAAAACTTAGCAAAAAAACCAGCCAAAGGAGGAATCCCAGCTAGTGAAAATAAAATTATTAGTAATGATAACGCTAGCATTGGATGATTTTTAGACAAACCTGACAAATCATCTATTTTTTCGTAATAGTTATTGTCTCGTTTCAACATTAACAAACATGAAAATAATCCTAAGTTCATTAGTATATATATAGTTATATAAATTACTGAACTTTGAATGCCATCATTAGTACCTGCCGCTACACCAGCTAGAGCGTAACCAACATGACCTATGGAGCTATAAGCAACAAGCCTTTTCAAATTTGTTTGTCCTATAGCTGCGATAGCACCAAATAGCATTGATGCGATTGATAAAAAAATTAAAATCATTTGCCACTGATCAATCAAATTTAAAAATGGTACATATAAAAATCTTATAAATACTGTCAGTGCTGCTATTTTTGGAACCATTGTAAAAAATAATGTCACCGAAGTAGGTGAACCTTCATATACATCTGGAGCCCACATATGAAAAGGAACAGCAGAAATCTTAAAGGCTAGTCCCACTAAAATAAATACGATACCAAATGTCAACGCATACTCATTTGAATTTAATTGATCAGCTATTACATCAAAATTAGTAGATCCAGTAAATCCATATATTAAAGAGCAACCATAGAGCAATAAACCGGAGGATAGAGCACTTAGAACAAAATATTTAAGTCCCGCTTCAGAAGATTTGATTTCATCTCTATTGAATGTAGCTAAAACATATAAGGCCAACGACTGAAGCTCAAGGCCCATATAAAATACAATTAAGTCATTAGAATTAATCATAACCATCATTCCTAATACAGAACTTAAAATTAATATTGGATACTCAATCTTAAAGATTTGAAAAGTTTTAAGATAGTTCGAAGAAATGATTAGGACTAAGAAAGCAGCTAATAAAGTAATTATCTTCATTAAAGAAGATAAATAATCAATAATAATACTATTATTAAATAATTTTGTTTCGTTAATACCAATTGTTTCGTTAAAAGTGATAACAGCGGTTACAATCAAAACAGCTAAAGAAAGACTCTGAACAAGTCTTGAGCTATTTTTTTTAAAAACACCTAATATTAATAAAAACATTATCGAAAAAGATAGAAATATTTCGGGTAATACTAATTGTAAATTTTCCATTATGTTTTACTTGCTAATTTAAAATTATATTGATCAATTAAATCTGAGATGGAAACCTCAATTGTGTTAATTAGAGGATCTGGATAAAATCCAAAAAATAGAGTTGGTACAGCTAAACAAGATAAAATAAATAACTCAGATCTATTTAAATCAAACATCTGTTTCAAATCTGTATTTATTAATTTCCCAAAAACTACTCTTTTATATAACCAAAGCATATATGCAGCACCAATAATTACCCCTAAGCTAGCAATCACAGCTACTAAAAAATTATCCTTAAATGCACCCATCAAAATTAAAAACTCCCCAACAAAACCACTTGTTCCAGGTAGGCCTAGAGCTGCTAAAGTAAACAACATAAACAAAATAGAATATTTTGGAATAATACTCACGATACCACCATAAGTATTTATAAGTCTTGAATGCATTCTGTCATAAACAACACCTACACATAAAAAAAGTGCTGCAGAAACTAGTCCATGACTGATCATCTGAATAATACTTCCCTCAATACCTTGTTGCTGAATAGTAAAAATTCCTAAAGTAACATAACCCATATGGGCAACTGATGAATAAGCAATTAGCTTTTTCATATCTTCCTGCATTAAAGCTATGAAAGAAGTAAAAATAATCGCAATTACACTGAGTGTGTAAATCAATGGGGTGAAGATTTCTGATGCTGCCGGAAATAATCCAAGAGAAAATCTTATAAAACCATAACCTGCCATTTTTAATAATATAGCTGCTAATAAAACAGATCCTGCTGTTGGTGCTTCAACATGAGCATCTGGTAACCATGTATGAACTGGCCACATAGGAGTTTTAACTGCAAAAGAGCTAAAAAAAGCTAACCATAAAAGATTTTGATACTTTATATCAATTCCAGAATTATAAAGTTCAACTACATCTGTAGTTCCATTCAGCCAATAAATTGTAATTATAGCTACTAACATTAAAACTGAACCAAGCAAGGTATACAAAAAAAATTTAAATGCTGAATAAACTCTTCTGGCACCACCCCAGATACCAATAATTAAAAACATAGGAATTAAACCTGCCTCAAAAAATAAATAAAAAATAACAAGGTCTAATGAGCAGAATACACCGATCATAAAAGACTCCATGATAAGTACAGCTATCAAAAATTCACTTAGTCTCTCTTTGATTGAATTATTTACCGATACAATACAAAGGGGTGTAATAAATGTTGTGAGTAAAATAAACAAAATTGAAATACCATCAACACCTAGCTTGTAATTTATTAAATCTTTAATCCAAATTCTTTCCTCAACAAATTGAAACTCAGAAGTTGTTGGATCAAATAATATCCATAGATAAATTGATAAAAAAAAATTTACTGCTGAAGTAAATAAAGCAACATATTTTCCAGTAAAATTATTTTTTTTATCACTTTTGGTAAAAAATAAGAATAAAGCTCCAATTGATGGTAATAAAATTAAAGAGGAAAGAATAGGAAAGTTCATTATTTTACAATTAAGAATGTTAATAAAGCAGAAAAACCAAGTAACATCACAAAAGCATATTGATATATGTACCCACTTTGAAATTTATTAGCTTTTACTGAAAATTTTTTGATCATCGACGAAATACCGTCTGGACCAAACCCATCGATAATTTTCAAATCAAAGAACTTCCATAAAAATAAACCTAATTTTTTTGATGGTTTAACAAATAAAACATCATAAAGTTCATCAAAATACCATTTATTTAACAAAAACTGATAAAGCGGTTTATTTATACTAGCTAATCGTTCAGGTAAATTTTTATTTTTAAGGAATAAATAATATGCTAGTGGGATAGATAATATTACCAAAGTTGGAGTAAGTAATAAAAACCATAGTGGTGGGTGATCAGTGCTTAATGGTTTTAGAAAAAATATTGAGTCACGCCAAAAATTATTTAAACCTTCATAACCGATAAATAATTCTTTAAATAAAAATCCTGCAAATATTGCACCAATTGATAATAAAACTAGAGGTATCAACATCACGATAGGAGACTCGTGTGTCTCATCTATCTTAATCTCTTTATTATTATACTCACCATGAAAAGTTTTAAAAATTAATCTCCAAGAATAAATTGATGTAAGAAATGCTGTAAAAATACCTATACCAGCAGCATAATAGCCTGTTGTATTTCCTCTCAAATATGCAAATTCAATTATTGCATCTTTAGAATAAAAACCTGACAAAAATGGAAACCCTGTTAAAGCTAGCGTTCCTATAATCATTAGTGAATAAGTGTATGGAAGTTTTTTCCACACTCCGCCCATATTATTTATATTTTGTTCGTCTTTAAAAGCATGAATAACTGAACCAGATCCTAAAAATAATAGTGCTTTAAAAAACGCGTGAGTGAATAAATGAAACATTGCAACATTATATGCTCCCACGCCAGTGGCAAAAAACATGTAACCTAATTGACTACAAGTAGAATACGCAATTATTTTTTTTATATCATTTTGTACCAGAGCTACTGTTGCAGCAAAGAATGCAGTACTCATACCAACAATTGTAATGATATTTAAAGCTAGATCAGAGTATTCATAAATAGGTGAACACCTTACAACTAGAAAAACTCCTGCTGTCACCATAGTGGCGGCATGAATTAAGGCAGAAACAGGTGTTGGTCCTTCCATAGCGTCTGGCAACCAGGTATGAAGTAAAATTTGTGCTGATTTACCCATTGCACCAATGAATAAAAGTAAGCAAATCAAATCTACAGCATTAAATGTGATACCTAAAAATACCAAATTTTTATCTGTAATGTTTGGAATTTCATCAAAAACCTCAGTATAATTTACAGTTCCAAATAAATAAAAAATTAAAAATATTCCTAGGGCAAATCCAAAATCACCTACTCTATTCACGACAAATGCTTTAATTGCAGCTTTGTTTGCTGACTCTTTTTTAAACCAAAATCCTATTAAAAAATACGAACATAAACCTACACCTTCCCAACCAAAAAATAATTGAATGAAATTATCTGCAGTAACTAACATCAGCATTGCAAATGTAAATAAAGATAAGTAAGCCATAAATCTTGGTTTGTGTGGGTCATGAGACATATAACCGATTGAATAAATATGAACTAAGGCAGAAACTGATGTAACAACAACTAACATCACAGCAGATAATGAATCAATTTTCATTGACCAATTTACTTCAAGCGATCCAGAGCTAATCCATGTCGCTATGATGATGTTCTCTTGATATTGATTAACAACAACCTCATACAAAACGAGGACAGAAAAAATTGCTGAAATAGATACCAACAGGCTAGTAATAATTTCTGAACTTCTATCTCCTATTAATTTTCCAAAAAATCCTGAGATAATTGAAGCTATTAATGGTAATGCTATAATTGAAATTTCCATTTTAACCTTTTAGTTTATCTATCTCCTCTACTCGAATAGTTCCAGAGTTTCTAAAATAAACAACTATGATCGCAAGACCAATTGCAGCCTCAGCTGCAGCCACAGTTAGTATAAAGAGGGTAAACACTTGACCAGAAAGATCTCCTAAATAAATTGAAAAAGATACTAAATTAATATTTACAGCTAATAAGATAAGTTCAATACTCATCAAGATTACAATAATATTTTTTCTATTAAGAAATATACCAATTATTCCAATACTAAAAATAACAGCACCTAAAGTTAAATAATGACCTAAACCTATATCAATCATCTATTTTTACTCCTTTGTTAGACGCAACTTCAAGTACTTCCACACCTTCAGTCCTTTCTCTAGATATTTGTTTTAAATAACTTTGTTTTTTAACACCCTCTCTTTGTCTAAAAGTAAGGACTATTGCACCTATCATGGCAATCAAAAGTATCATCCCACTAATTTGAAACACATGTATATAATCAGTGTATAAAACCTGACCTAATGAATGAGTGTTACTGACCCCGTTCTCTAGTGATGATTTTGCAGAATTAAATAAATCAGGCTTATATTTCCATCCACCTATTACAATAATTAATTCAAAAAAAATTATTACACTTATTAATAATCCTATAGGAATATGTCTTGAGCTATCTTTTGAAACAAACCACTGATTTTTTTGTTGAGCAACATTAAGCATCATTACGACAAACAAAAATAGCACTGCAACTGCCCCAACATAAACTATCAACATAATCATCCCCAAAAATTCTGCACCAATCATTATGAAGAGGCAAGATATACTTATAAAATCAAGAATTAAAAAAAAAACTGAATGAACTGTGTTTTTAGAAACAGTTACCATTATGGCGGAAACAACTGCAATTACAGAAAAGACATAAAAAAATATTGCATGTGCAATCATAAATTATCTGTATGGATTGTCTGATTTAATATTTGCCGCTAAAACATTTTCCCATCTATCTCCGTTATCTAGGAGCTTTTCTTTTGTATAATAGAGTTCTTCACGAGTTTCAGTTGAAAATTCAAAATTTGGTCCCTGGACAATTGCATCTACAGGACAAGACTCTTCACATAACCCACAATAAATACATTTCATCATATCAATATCATAGCGAGTTGTTTTTCTGCTTCCATCAGCTCTTTCGGCAGATTCAATTGTAATTGCTTGAGCAGGGCAGACAGCTTCACACAATTTACAAGCTATACATCTTTCTTCTCCATTAGGATATCTTCTCAATGCGTGTTCACCTCTATATCTTGGACTAATTTTGCCTTTTTCAAATGGATAATTTATCGTTTTTTTTGATTTGAAAAGTTCCTTAACAGCAATAAAAAGCCCACTGATAAAATCGGTCATTAATATTGTTTTAAAAAATCTTGATATTTTCATTTATATTGTAGGTAAAAGATTAAAGTAAAAAAGATAACTTGCTGTCAAAACAACATAAGTTAAAGATAATGGTAAAAATATTTTCCAACCTAGTCTCATAAGTTGATCATATCTATATCTTGGAACAATCGCTTTGACCAACGCAAAAAGAATAAATAAAAATAAAATTTTGAAAATTAACCAAAGAGCGCCAGGTATTAAATTAAAAGGATAAAGATCGATTGGAGATAACCAGCCTCCTAAAAATAAAATTGACCCTAGTGCACACATTAACAAAATATTTGCATATTCTCCCAACCAAAACATTGCATACATCATCCCAGAATATTCTGTTTGGTAACCCGCAACTAATTCAGCCTCTGCCTCTGGTAAATCAAAGGGTGGTCTATTCGTTTCAGCTAAAGCTGATATAAAAAAAATTACAAACATTGGAAATAATGGTATTACAAACCACATTTCTTTTTGAGCAACTACAATATCATTCAAGTTTAGAGATCCAACGCACAATAAGACATTAATTATAATAATACCAATCGATACTTCATAAGATACCATTTGTGCAGCAGATCTAATTGCTCCTAAGAAAGGATATTTTGAATTCGATGCCCATCCACCCATTATTATCCCATACACACCCAATGATGAGACAGCAAAAATATATAAAATTCCAACATTTATATCTGCTAATACTTGTTCAACTCCAAAAGGAATTACAGCCCATGCTATTAGAGCTAGAGTCATTGTTATTATTGGAGCAAGAATAAAAATTACTTTGTTTGAGCTAGCAGGTATTATAATTTCCTTGAAGATATATTTTAGGGCATCTGCTAGGGATTGTAATAAGCCAAATGGACCAACAACATTTGGACCTTGTCTTTTTTGAACAAAAGCCCAAACTCTTCGATCCAACCAAACGATCATAGCGACTGAAACTAAAACAGGCACTAATAAAAATAAAATTTTGTAACTTTCTTGAAAAATAATATTTAAGTATTCCATGAATTAACCTTCTGTCCCTGTTTTTTTTAAATCAATTTTTGCGTTATTACATTCAAGCATAGTTTTTGATGAACGTGCAATTACATTAGAAAAATAGTAGTCTTTATAATCAACTTTTAAAAATTCATCAGTAAAATCGCTTTCGTTAAATTCATGATCTAATTCTGAAGTTTGCTGATCTTTATTCACTTTTAAATAGTTAAACATACTACTTTCAAGTTCATCTTTATCATTAAAAAGTTTTCTATTATTCATAACCTCAGCGAGATCATTAATAATTTGCCAGTCCTCTTTTGCGTCACCTGGGGGGTAAGATGCTTTATAAGCTTTTTGTAATTTACCTTCCAAGTTAGTGTAATGTCCAGATTGTTCAATATAAGCAGCACCTGGTAAAATTATATCTGCAATTTCTGCACCTCTATCTCCATGACTTCCTTGATAGATAATAAATTCATCTTTCTTTTTAAAATCTAAATTATCTTGGC
>CACDAB010000023.1:0-5131 GCA_902550615.1 uncultured Pelagibacteraceae bacterium
AAAATAAATAACAATAAAAAGAACGATAATTGATTTGCAAATGCTAAATCATCAAAAGCAATCCATGAATTATAAATACCTGTTGTTAACGTATTTATTGAGAAGAAATCTACTGCACCAAATTCAGCAAGTGTTTCCATAGCCACCAGCGATAAGCCAGCAACTATAGCAGGTCGTGCTGCTGGGAGAATAATTGAATAAAATGCCTTAAACTTTGTAAACCCAAGGTTTTTTCCCAAATCAATTATGTTTTGTGATTGATATAAGAATGACGCTCTAGCTAGAATATAAACGTAAGCATAAAGTGAAAAAGAAATTGATAATACCACACCTAATAAACCATCAAATTTAGGAATGCTTTGGTTGTAATTACTTTCACCAAATAAATTTTTTAAAATAGTATAGGCAGTTCCATAATTTTCAAAAAAAGCTGTTAAAGAATACGCATAGATATAAGGGGGTACAGCAAAAGATAGAATTAGTGCCCATTTAAAAAAATTACTAAACGGAAAATTAAAAAATGAAACCAAGTAAGCTGATCCTGTCCCTATAATAAAAGTTAAAATTAAAACACTCACCAATAAGATTAGGGAATTGAAAATATACTCCAATAAAAAAGTATCTTTTAATACTTGATAGTAATTGGAGGTATTGTCAAAAAAACTAGAAAAGACAGTTAAAATTGGAATAATTACAAATAATGAAATTACAAAAGAAGATATATACCAAAAATTTATTCTCATAATTTATAATCCGCCTTATAAACATGAAAGTATTATGTTCAAGGCCTTAATAAGGAGACAACTTAATTAAGGCGCTTGAACACCCAGAAAATCAAAAATCAAATACTTTTAGGATATGCGGAACCTCCTCAGTTTTAATTTCTGATAGCTTTCTGTTATTTACTCTTTTGTTGATTTTTTCACACTCCAAACTGCATGGGGAACATGCTTTGGAAGACTTATTTAAATCAACTTCAGAAATAAATTTCTTTTTTTCTTCCATTTGCTATTTCCATCCAGCAGCTGTCATTACTTCAACTGCAGCAGCTTGATTTTTTCCATAAGAAGCTAATTTAGTTTTCATATCTTGTTTGAAATCTAATCCTAAATTATTGACTACTAATGGACTTGGTGAAACACCATCAATCATTGGGAACTCAAAAGTATTGTTTGTAAAATGCTCTTGAGACTCTGGAGTTAATAAAAACTCTACAAGTTTAACAGCGTTAGCTTTGTTAGGTGCACCTTTTACTAAAGCAGCACAACTAACATTCATGTGCGTTCCTCTATCATTTTGATTAGGAAAGAAAGCTTTTACTTTTTTTGCAGCTTCCTGTTGCTCTGCACCTTTTTTACCAGATAACATTAGAGCTAAGTAGTAAGTATTAGCTACCGCAATATCAGCTTCGCCAGCAGCGACTGCCATAATTTGTGCTCTATCATTACCTGTTGGTGTTCTTGCCATATTTGCCACAACTCCTTCAGCCCATGCTGCTGTTGCAGCTTTTCCATTATTTTTAATCAAAGACGCTACAAGAGATTTATTATAAATGTTACTAGATTTTCTTATTACTAATCTACCTTTCCACTTTGGATCAGCTAAACCTTCATAAGTCATCCCCGATAATTCAGCACCAGTTACTCTCTCTGGTGAGTAATAAATTATTCTTGCTCTTTTTGCGACTCCAACCCACTTGTTTGTTCTAAAGCTTTTTGGAACAGCATCTTTAATAGATGCAGATGTTAAACCACCTTGAAGTGCACCTTTTGCATCCATTGCACCACATCTCCCTGCATCTGCAGTGATGTATAAGTCAGCAGATGAGTCTGCACCTTCACTTATGATTCTTTTTTCTAAAGCACCTGATTTTCCGTTTAACAAATTAACTTTAATCCCAGTCATATTTGTAAACTTAGAATAAAGCTCAGAGTCTGCTTTATAATGTCTTGCATTGAAAACATTAACCTCGTTAGCAATTGCAAATGATGATGCGATTACTGAAAAGATTAACGTTATAATTGATATCTTCCTCATTTATTCCCCTTTATTCTCAGTTCTTCCGCATGATTTATGAGAATGAGAACTATTCTCATTGAGAATGATTATCAATCGCAATAGTGTCGCAGTCTATTGAGACTTCCAGTCCCCTATTTTACTAAATAAGAAATTTCTAAAAGCTGTTACTCTAGCTGTGTTTTTTAGAGATTGAGGATATACAAAGTGTGCTTCCGTGATTGGTCCCTCTGATTTTGGAAGGACTTTAATTATATTTCTTGAGTTACTAACGAGATATTCTGGTAATGCAGCTAGACCAACACCAGCTTCTACTGCTAAAAGCAGTCCCATTACGCTATTAACCTTCATAATAGTCTTTCGCTTTTTACCATCATGCATTCCCAATTTTAGCGCCCAATCTGGATTATAAACTGGTGATGGTGCTCCTTTGCCAAAAGATATAAATTTATGTTTATTTAAATCAGCTATAGTCTTAGGCATACCATGTTTCTCTAAGTACTTATTTGAACCATATATAAAGTACTTAAGATCAATTAATTTTTTTTGAATATAATTAAGTTGTTTTGGTCTTCTCATAAAAATACCAATATCAGCTTGTCTAGTGCTTAAATCTAGCTCTTTGTCCTCAAAAATAAGTTCTATTTCTACTTCAGGATTTAGGCGCATAAATTCCTCAATTCTTGGTGTTAACCAATGCGTGCCAAAACTTCTAACAGTTGTAATTGTTAATTTGCCAGTAGGTTTATTTTTTTGATCTCCTAGAGAGGTTTCGACTTCTTTTAATTTGCTAATAACTTCATGAGCAGTCTTAAACACATATTCTCCATTTTCTGTAAGTGTGAGCCCTCTTGCATGTCTTTCAAATAACTGAACTTTTAGATCCTGTTCTAAAGATTGAATTTGTCTACTAATTGCAGATTGACTAAGGTTTAAATTAACAGTGGCATTAGTAAAACTTCCTGCCTCCGCTACTGCATGAAAAATCTTAAGTTTATCCCAATCCATTATTTATTTAAATCAACTAAAACTCTCCCAGAAATTTCACCCTTTAATATTTTAGGATAAGTTTCAATTAACTCCTCTAAGCTAACTGTTTGAACTGATTTTTCTATTAAATTAAAGTCAATTAGTTTTGCTGCTTCACCCCAAATAAATTCTCTTCTTTTAATACTGCAATTAGCAGAGTCCATTCCCCAAAGTTTTATTCCTCGTAACATAAATGGAATAACATTAGTGTTAAGCTCATTGGTACTAGCATTACCACAGACTGCAATAATCCCATTTGAATTTGTTTGAACAATTGCATTTGCTAAAATTTTTCCACCGACTGTATCAACTACTCCATCCCATAAACCTTTATCTATAAGCTTAGGATCTTTATCAAATTCACTACGATTTATAACATTTTTAGCACCTAACGATTTAAGATAATCTGCTTTTGAGTCTTTGCCTGATACAGCTGTCACATTGTATCCCATTTTATTTAATATCATTACCGCAATACTTCCTACTCCTCCTGATGCTCCAGTAACCAAAACATCATTTACTTTCGCACCAAGTAATATTTCTTCTCTTGCTTTAATTGCAAATGCAGCCATCAAAGAAGTAAAGCCTGCAGTTCCTAAAATCATTGCTTGCTTACTTGTTAGGTCATCCGGTTTCTTAACTAAAAAATCACCATTGACTTTTGCCATTTGTGAATAACCACCATAAAAGATTTCTCCAACTCTAAACCCAGTTAAAATTACTTGATCACCTGACTTAAACTTTGAATTTGCGCTGTCAACGACAGTTCCTGAAAAATCAATTCCAGGGATGTGAGGAAATTCTTTTACTAATCTTCCGCCATTTTTTAAAATCATTCCATCTTTAAAATTAAGGTCTGAATAATCTACTTTGATAGTGACATCACCATGTTTTAAAAAACTTTTATCTACTGATTTTACTTCTCTTGTAAAGTTGTCACCTTCTTGATTTAAAACTAATGCTTTAAATTGATCTGACACTTTTAATCTTTTGAATTACTAATTAACCTTAAATATCTATTTTGATAACTTAGGTCTTCTTTGAATTGACCTAAATAATAATTTGTAACTGTTGTTGCTTGTTCTTTTTTAATTCCTCTCATAGTCATACACTGATGAGTTGAGTCTATTGTCACTGCTACTCCTTTGGCATCCAATGCCCCCATTAGTGTATTCGCAATTTGCATAGTTAATCTTTCCTGAGTTTGCAATCTTTTTGAGAAAACCTCAACAACTCTTGCCAATTTACTTAACCCAACAACTCTTTCATTGGGAATGTAAGCCACATGAGCTTTACCTATAATAGGTGCCATGTGATGCTCACAATGACTTTGAACAGAAATGTTCTTTTGAATAACCATGTCATCATACCCATCGACATCACCAAATGTTTTATCTAAAACCTGTATAGGATCTTCTTTATAACCTTTAAAATACTCTTTGAATGCTTTGACCACTCTTTTTGGCGTTTCCAATAATCCTTCTCTACTTGGATCTTCACCCATCCAAGCTAAAATAGTTTTAAAAGCTTCTTCAGCTTCCTTATCAGAAATCTTTTTAGAATCTTGATTATTATCTATATCTTTAACTAATTTCATGGTGGGTTTTATACCTATAAATGCGTATTTTTAAAATATTTAATATATCTAGATATGTGCTACATAATCACCGAATATGTTCAAAAAAAGAGAAAATGTGCTGGAAATTGAAGAAGGGAATCTACTTTCTCCTAAATTTGATAATGATGGATTAATTCCTGTTATTACAATGTGCTCTCAAACAAAAGAAATTTTAATGCATGGTTATATGAATGTTGAAGCGTTAAAAAAAACTATCGAAACAAAAGAGGCTCATTATTACAGCAGATCAAGAAAAGCTATCTGGCATAAAGGTAAAACAAGTGGTTTTATTCAAAAAGTAACTGAAATCAAAATTGACGATGACCAAGATTCTGTTTGGCTAACTGTTGATATTGGTGATGGCGCTAGCTGTCATGTTGGTTATCGATCTTGTTTTTATAGATCTATTCCACTTGGACCAATTGAAAATGGAAGAGAAGTACAGATGAAATTTACAGAAAAAGAAAA
>CACDAB010000024.1:0-3216 GCA_902550615.1 uncultured Pelagibacteraceae bacterium
CATTAGAGTCAGCAAAAAATATTGTTGCTAAATATCCAGAAGGTAAACAACAAAGTGCTGTGATGGCATTATTATATATTGCTCAAAAACAAAATGAAAACTGGATACCTTTAGCTGCAATGAAATACATCGCAAAATTTTTAAATATGCCATACATAAAAGTATATGAAGTTGCTACTTTCTATAGCATGTATAATCTATCCCCAGTAGGTAAATATTTTGTTCAAGTGTGTACCACAACCCCATGCATGATAAGAGGCGCAAACAAATTAGTCGAGGCATGTAAAGAAAAAATTTCAGAGGATGAATCAGTCCTTTCAAATGATAAAAGTTGTTCATGGATGGAAGTTGAGTGTCTTGGTGCATGTGTCAATGCACCGATGATGCAAGTTAATGACGACTATTATGAAGATCTTGATAAAGAAAAAACTTTAAAAATTTTAGATAAAATTTTAAAAGGAGAAAAACCAACACCTGGCTCTTATAGAGGAAGAGTAAATAATGAACCAGAAAATAATAGAAAAACATTAATGGATTTAAAAAATGCTTAAGGATCAAGATAGAATTTTTCAAAACTTATACAATGATTTGGGACCAGACCTAACTTCATCTCAAAAAAGAGGTGATTGGGTTAATACTAAAGAAATAACAGATAAGGGCAGAGACTGGATTATAAATGAAATCAAAGACTCTCAACTTAGAGGAAGGGGTGGCGCAGGTTTTCCAACAGGTTTAAAATGGTCTTTTGCACCTAAAGAGGTCGGCTCTAGACCTCATTATTTAGTCATCAATGGAGATGAGTCTGAGCCAGGCACTTGTAAAGATAGAGATATTTTAAGATTTGAACCTCATAAATTAATCGAAGGTTGTTTGATTGCATCTTATGCAATTCAAGCACATGTTTGTTACATTTATATTAGAGGTGAATATTTTGTAGACGGACAAAAGCTACAAGCGGCAATTGACGAGGCTTATGAAAAAAAACTATTAGGTAAAAACGCTGCAGGCACTGGGTGGGATCTCGATATTTATATTCACTACGGAGCTGGAGCATATATTTGCGGAGAAGAAACTGCGTTACTCGAAAGTATTGAGGGAAAAAAAGGTCAACCAAGATTAAAACCTCCTTTTCCAGCACTAATTGGACTTTATGGTTGCCCAACAATAATTAATAATGTGGAAACTATAGCTGTTGTACCAACTATATTAAGAAGAGGTGGCAAATGGTTTGCATCTTTAGGAAGAGAAAAAAATACAGGTACTAAAATTTTTTGTATATCTGGAAATGTAAATAATCCTTGTAATGTTGAGGAAGAAATGAACATTCCATTAAAAGAACTAATTGAAGTACATGCTGGTGGTGTCATAGGTGGCTGGGATAATTTACAAGCTGTCATACCTGGTGGATCATCAATGCCATTAATACCAAAAGATAAATGCGAGACTTTGACTATGGACTTCGACTCATTAATGGCTGAAAAAAGTGGATTAGGTACAGCTGGTGTAGTTGTGATTAATAAAGATCAAGACATTATAAAATGTATGGCTCGAATAGCGAGATTTTACAAACATGAAAGTTGTGGCCAATGCACACCTTGTAGAGAAGGTTCGGGCTGGATGTGGAGAATGCTTGAAAGAATGGCAAAAGGAGAAGCGTCCAAAGATGAGATAGACATGTTGGGTGATGTTACAAAACAAATAGAAGGTCATACGATTTGTGCATTTGGCGAGGGTTCTTCTTGGCCAGTTCAAGGTTTATTGAGACATTTTAAAGATGAAATTAAAAAAAGAAATAAATTTGATCCAATTGTAAAAGAAAATAAAAATATACCTTATTTGGTAGATCAACATTTATTGGATAAAAATGCTTAAATTAAAAGTTAATGATATTGAAGTAGAGGTTGAGGAAGGGTTGACTGTTCTTCAGGCTTGTGAAAAAGCAGGCGCAGAAATACCAAGATTTTGTTATCACGAAAAATTATCAATAGCTGGTAACTGCAGAATGTGTTTAGTTGAAATGGAAAAATCTCCAAAACCAATAGCCTCATGTGCAATGCCCGCTGCAGATGGAATGGTTATAAAAACTAATACTCCAAAAATAGAGAAATCAAGGAAAGGTGTGATGGAGTTTTTATTAGCAAATCATCCGTTGGATTGTCCAGTATGTGATCAGGGTGGGGAATGTGATCTTCAAGATCAATCGATGTTTTATGGAATAGATAAGTCAAGATTTAAAGAAAACAAAAGAGCAGTGCCTGAAAAAAATATGGGTCCACTGATCAAAACTCAAATGACAAGATGTATTCATTGTACAAGGTGTGTGAGATTTGCAACCGAGATAGCTGGAGTTCCTGAGTTAGGTGCAATTGGAAGGGGTGAGGATATGCAAATTACTACATATTTAGAGCAATCAGTTCAATCAGAACTGTCAGGAAATGTAATCGATCTTTGTCCAGTAGGAGCTCTAACATCTAAGCCTTATGTTTTTGAAGCAAGACCATGGGAATTAAAGAAAACGCAGACAATTGACGTAATGGACGCGGTTGGTTCAAATATTAGAGTTGATACCTACGATTGGGAAGTGAAAAGAGTTTTGCCTATTATCAATGAAGATATAAATGAAGAATGGATTTCAGATAAAACAAGATATGCTTGTGATGGATTATTAAATCAAAGATTAGACACTCCGTATATAAAGTATAATAATAAATTTGAAAAAGCCTCTTGGGACGAGGTTTACAAAATCATCAAATCAAAAATAGAAAATACAAACAAAGATAAAATTTGTGGGTTTGTTGGTGATCTAACAAATATGGAGGCAAGTTTTATTTTCAAAGAATTTTTAGAAAGAACAATTAATACGAAAAAATATGATTTTAGATCTACAAAAAGATTTATCGACAATTCTAAAAGAGAAAATTATTTATTCAATTCATCGATAAACGGAATTGAAGAAGCAGATTTAATTTTATTGATAGGCACAAATCCAAGATTTGAAGCAACAATGGTTAATGCGAGAATTCGAAAAGCATATTTAAGTAATAATACTAGAGTTATCTCTTTAAACGATCTTGGAGACTTAACTTATAACTATCAAAGTTTAAATGGGAAGGTAAAAACTATCAAAGATATATTTGAAAATAATGATGAATTGTCAAAAGAAATTATTGAGTCAAAAAAACCAATGATTGTATTTGGTGAGTCTTTTTTTAAAAT
>CACDAB010000025.1:0-3076 GCA_902550615.1 uncultured Pelagibacteraceae bacterium
ACTATTTATTAGTCTTCCCACATCTTAAAAAAATTTCACTTAAAAATAGAAAATTAAAAATTGCATTGAGTTTTAATATCTATATTGTTTCATTATGAAATATGTAAAAGGATTAATTAACTTACTTGTAAGCTTAATTGTCTCTACGATAATTATTTACGCTATAAATATTGCAGCAGGTTTTGCTGGAGCTGATTACACATTTAGTCATGGGGAAACATTTGTAATTTGGATATTAATGGCAATATTAGTAAACAATTGCTTTAACAAATAATCTATATATTGAATTTTCGTTTCAAGTGTTTGAGTTTTCCCTCAGTACTATCATAATCTATATAGCAACCTTGTAAAAATCGATTGCCCTCATTAGCATTATATTCGGTTCTACCATGAAGAAGTCTATAGTTGTCCATCATTAATAGATCACCAGGTTTTAATTTAAATTCAATTCTGAATTTTTCTGAGTTGTACATTTCTGATATTTTGTTTCTAGCTGAGTAATATAATTCTAATTTTTCCTTATACATTAAGGGTACAAAATCTAATCGAGGACTAAATCTGACTTGTTTAAGCCTTTTGTTTTCATCAAGTTGGATCATTTCTGCCCAGTCTTCTAAAACAACATTATCATCGACAAATTGAAATCTAACTTTTATTTCGGTTAAAATTTGGAAAAAAGTTGGATGCTCTTTTTTTAATTCTTCTGTTACAGCTAGACCATCAACTAATGTTGATAAGCCACCACCAACTTTATTTTCGATGCAATGCAGTAATTGTATACAGGGCACTGGTTTTCTATAAGGATTGTCAGTATGTGGTGCTAAAGGTAATGAAGTGTATGCAAGATCATTTGGATTTGGTTTTGATTTGACATTAAAAAACTCACCAAAATTTGTTCGTCTAATACTTCCGATTGAATTAGCGAAATTGACAATAAAGTTATCTTGAGTAGGAACATTTTCAAATATTACAAATCCATATTTGTAAAAGTCTAATAAAGACTCATACATTATTTTTTCCTCAAAAAAGTTTTTATTAAACTTATAAATATTGTTATTTTGAAAGTCTGATTTCCATGAAATTTTATTGATAAAGTATAATTCATTATCTTTCTCAAACTCTTTAAGTATATTTTTGATAACTAGTTTTGCGTGTGCACCATCTTTAAAACTTACCTCAAGAAATTTATCTGAAATATTCACTTTTGAGATTTCTGAGCTATTTCTAAGCATTGTTGGATCAAATAATCTTTGTTGAGTTTTTTGGTCTAAAAAGATATCGCTATTAACTCGTTCTCTTAGCCAGAAAGGGTGAATTTCTTTTTTTGCACCCTGTTTTTCAAAAAACACTTTGTTATCGGTTAATTCTATTTTCATACAATAATAAGAGAATTATTTAAAATTTTACTTTAATCAATATAAATTAAATAGTAATAGTCCCATGTGTCAAAATTAAATTCATCAGATTTTAAAAGGTATTCAAAGTTTGTTGATGGCTTAGCCAGAAAACTTACTAAGTTTTATTACTCTAAGCTCAATAGAACTTTTATAGTCTCTAACAAATTAAGAGGCAAGGGATTCGATCCTGTTACAACCTCAGATAAAGCTTTTGAAAAATTTATTAGGAAAGAGATAGCAAAAAAGTTTCCTAATCACCAAGTTATAGGTGAGGAGTTTGGCAAAAAGAAAACTAAAAGTGATTTTACTTGGGTTATTGATCCAATTGATGGAACTAGGTCTTATGTAATTGGTAATCCCACTTGGAGTAACTTAATCTCTTTAAATTATAAGGGGAACCCTGTAATTGGACTTGCAAACTATCCTGTTCTTAAAAAATATTATTTTAATGCTTCAGATAAAGTTGCATATGTTGTGGATCAAAGAAAAAAAAGAAAAATAAAAGTTAATAAAAAAATCTTATTCAAAAATATAAAGATGTCTGCTGCTTTTCATGGAATGTTATCTTTAAATAAACAAAAAAAAATACCTAAAGTTTTAAAACTAATGCAATTTCCTTGTGCAGATGCTCTTAGTTACTCACATCTTGCAGAAGGTAAAGTTGATGTGGTTATTCAATGTGGAAATAAAATTTGGGATATTCATCCTTTAATACCAATTATAAAAGCAGCTGGTGGAGTTGTTAGTACTTGGAAAAATACTGATGCTGTTAAAGGTGGAAATATTGTTGCTTCAGTTAATAACAATATTCATAATAAAATCTTAAAAATGCTTAGACCAATAACTAAGTAGTTTTACCAAGAGTATTCAAAAGAATTACACCGACAACAATTAGAGCTATCCCAATAACACCATAGAGATTTGGTATTTGATTATATTTAAATACGCCAAATAAAGTTACTGCAGTAATTGTAAGTCCTCCATATGTAGCATAGGTGAAACCTACAGGAATAATATTCATTGCTTTTGATAAACAAAAAATACAAGCAACTATTGATACTACACAAAAAATAGTTGGCCCAATATTAGTAAACTCATTAGTTGATTTTAAAAAACCATTTGAAGTAATGCCTAATATAATTGCCAATAGAAGAAATATATATCCAGATAAATTAGTCATAAATTTAATTTGTTTTACCAAGAAGATTAACTATTAACACTCCTGAAATGATCAAAGTTAAACCTACAATAGTGTAAATGTCTGGCATTTGATTAAATTTATATACTCCAACAATTGTTGTGGCGATAATACATAGACCTGCAAATGAAGCATAAGTAATACCTACAGGAATAGTTTTCATAACAATTGATAATGTAAACATACAAGCAACTATTGTTATTGCTGTTAATAAGCTTGGTAATAATAATGTAAAACCATTAGCTCCTTTGGCAAAACCATTTGCTGCAGTCCCCAAAATTACTGCAAGTATAAGAACTATGTAGGCAATTATATTACTCACGATTTAAAGAATATTATTATTCGATAACTTTATCTACAATTTTTTGCACTATAGGAGCGACTAATGATATTGCAACCAACGCTACAGGCAAACTTATAGACCAAGCTTTAAAGAACCTTTTGTAGTACATTTCATCAAAACCCGTATTTATGTAAGTAA
>CACDAB010000026.1:0-2828 GCA_902550615.1 uncultured Pelagibacteraceae bacterium
GTGTGATTAAAAATTTGGGTTTTGTTTCTATTAAAAAAGTTTTTATAGGATCAATTCTTGGATTAGTGCTTGTATACTTTATTAGATTTTATTCACTTGCATACAACGGAATTAAATCAGGCTATGAGAAAATTAATATTTCAGTTGATGAAAGCTCATATTTACTTGGTTACTCAAAAAGAAAAACGTTTATGAATATCCATATTCCTTTTTTGAGAAATTCTTTGTTGTTTGTTGGAATATTAGTCTCTTTAGAAATAATAAGAGAACTACCAATTACTCTTATTTTAAGACCTTTTAATTTTGAAACTTTTGCAACAACAGCTTATATCTCTGCATCAGAGGATTTACTTGAGGCTGCTGCGGTACCTTCATTATTTTTGATTTTGATTGCAACTTTCTTCATAATTGTTACATCTAAATATATTTTAAGAGATAATAATGACTAAAAATTTTTTTGAAGTTAACAACGTTGATTTTAATGTAGGTAATAAAACTAAAGTCAAAAATGTTTCTTTTGCAATTGAAAATCAAGGTGACGTAATATGTCTTTTAGGTCCTTCAGGAATTGGCAAAACCACAATCTTAAGAACGATTGCAGGCCTTGAAAAATTAAAAAAAGGATCAATCATATTAAATGGAAAAACTTTATCTTCTGAAAATATTAATTTAGAGCCAGAGGAAAGAAATGTTTCACTTGCTTTTCAAGATAACAGCCTATTCCCACACTACACTATTGAAAAAAATATTTCGCTTGGTTCTGAAAGAAATAAGGAAAAAAAAGAGAAAAAAATTGGTTTAAAAGAAATAGTAGATTTATTAGACATATTTCACATTCTAAATAAATACCCGCATGAAATAAGTGCCGGTGAAGCCCAAAGAGCCTCATTAGCAAGATCATTGATAATGCAACCAGACTTGTTGTTACTTGATGAGCCATTATCAAATGTAGATCAGAGTTTTAAAGAAGAAATCCAAGTAAGATTAAAAAAAATTTTAAATAAATTAAAGATCACAACAATCATTGTTACACATGACTCTTATGAGGCATTTTATTTAGGATCTAAATGCGGAATAATTTTAAATCAAGAACTGAAACAATTTGATGATCCCTACAAGGTTTATCATTTGCCAAATTCTATTGAAGTTGTAAATTTTTTAAATAGAGGAATTTTGGTTCCAGCAAAGGTGACTGGAAAAAATACTTTAGAAAACTGGGATTTAGGCACTATTGAAGGGAATTTTATAAAAGAATATCCAGAAGGTGCCAATGTGCAATTATTACTTCAACCAGAAGATTTGGAACATGATGATACTAGTAATTTAAAACTTGAGGTAGTTGATCGAAAATTTAGAGGCACTAACTTTATTTATACTCTTAGAGCTCCAAGTAATACTTTAATTCCAGTATTTGTTCACTCACACCACATACATCAACATGAAGTGGATGAAAAATTTGGAATCAAAAGACCAATTCATATTGATCATATAGTTTGCTTCTAATAAAAACCTTTTAGAAAATGAAAAGTAACTTTAAAGTTTTTTTAAAGGGAATTATTGATGTAAGCCCACTTATGATACCAGTGGTCCCATTTGGTTTGATATTTGGCGTATTGGCTATTGATATTGGATTTACTCCAATTGAAACAATGGCAATGTCTCTAATTATTTTTGGTGGTGCTTCACAAATAGTATTATTGCAATTATTTTCAGGAGGAGCCTCATCTTTAGTAATAATAAGTTCTGTTGGGGCTGTTAATTCAAGACATTTACTTTATGGCGCAGTTGTATCTGAACATCTATCTGATTTAAAATTAATCTGGAAAATAATTATTTCATACTTTTTAATTGATCAGGCATTTGCAATTTCAAATGAATATTTAAAAAAAAATAAAGATAATAATAGATATTTTCACTTAGTGGGTGGTGGAGCTACTTGTTGGGTGATATGGCAATCAACAACATTTTTAGGAATTATACTTGGAGCAGCAATTCCTGAAAAACTTGGTCTAAGTTTTGCAGTTCCTTTAACTTTCTTAGCTCTATTAGTTAATGATTTTAGAAAACTTATAAATGTGATTGTAATAATTATTTCAGGATTGGTTGCTACGTTGGGATATAATTATATTCCTTTTAAAGCCTACGTCATAGTTGCTGCTTTAGCAGGATTATTCACTGCAATGATTTTAACAACGAAAAATAAAAAAGTATGAGCAACTGGGCATTAATTCTATATTGTGGATTGATTACGTATCTAACAAGATTTTCTATGATAGCTTTAATTAAAAAGGAAATGTTTAATGATAGAATTAGAGAAATATTGTCATTTGTGCCATCTGCAATATTTCCTGCAATAATTTTTCCAGCAATTTTTATTAATGACAAAGGCTTGTTCGAAATAGATGATAATCCAAAGATATTAGCTGCAATAATTGCAATGGTTATTGGTATTTTCTCTAGAAGTATAATTGCGACAATATTTTCAGGATTAGCTTCTTATTGGTTTTTAATATTTGTTGTATAAGCAATTATGAAAAAAATTATAACTTTTTGTTTTCTTTTATTTGCATTCAATGTCAATGCCATGGAAAAAGAAACAACTTTTAAAAAAGAATTATTTGATAAAGCACAATCTGAAGGCAAAGTTGTAGTAGTTAGCTCATGGATTAAGTATTGCATGTCATGTGCTAGTCAAATGAAAGTTTTGCAAAAAGCAAAAAATGATTTTAAAAATATTGAATATTTTTCATTCGATGTCACGAATAAAGAAATTGCTAATTTCTTTAATGTACAATATCAAACCACACTTTTAATTTTTAAAAATAATA
>CACDAB010000027.1:0-2785 GCA_902550615.1 uncultured Pelagibacteraceae bacterium
TTACAAAAATTATTGTTACCCCAGTCGCTGTCTCATTTTTGTATTTTTTATTTACCTCTTTTCGCCATTTTTTTGGATAAAGTGGGATAGTCAACGCGTAAATGATTAAAAAAATATCAAGTGCAGTTATAACTATACAAAGAAATAATAATTGACTCACCTATTTTGGCATTGGAGTGGCGCCAGTCTCTAAACTTATAATTTTTCCATCTTTATATTTATAAACTGCCATTACTGCTTCAACATTTCCATCATTAAATGTGACTATTGAATGGTGAACCCCAATTTCATCATTTTCATAGACCACTCTTGCTTTATCTTGGTTTATATCACCACTCATTGCCCATTTTATAACATCAGCTTTACCTATGCTATTTCCGGATTTATGCATTGTAAATTTAAAATCATCATGCAAAATTTCATTCATAGCTGATTCATCTTTATTATCAATTGCGTTTGTATATTTCTCTAACATCGACATTTTATACTCCTTTAATTATTATTCCATTACTGACTGAATTGTCTAAACGGATTTGTTTAATTGGTTTATATTCCTCTGAACTATACCACTCTAATGCTTTTTCGTAACTTGGAAATTTTATAATAATTGTTCTAGGATATGTCCAGGTACCTTCAATTACTTTAGTTTCACCACCTCTAACAATATATTCACCCCCAAATTTTTTAGCTATTGATGTTACTTTTTCAACGTATTCTTTATATTCTTCAGTTTTTTTTATTTTTATATTGAAAATAACATAACCTGGCATTAAAGTCTTTCACCTCACATTCCGTTAAACTCATTAACAACAGCTGGCTTTTTACTTCCATTTCTAGGATTATCTCCTCCTTTGACGTTAAACGTAGATTTTATCTGCTAACCCGTAACAAAGTAAAGCACTTAAAATTGTTAAAAATAAAGGAGCGTAAATTGCTTCATCAGAAGTCTTATCAGTATGTCCAAGTTTATTTATTTTTGTACTATAAAAACCAACTATGAACGCTGATAGGTTTTGTAAAAACACAAGATTAAAGAACCCCCAGGTCGCTTCTACACCATTTGGTCTTATAAATCCTACATAGATAGCCATCGCAGTCGATCCAATAAATATAGAGCCAAAAAATCTAACGATACCTGCTCCTGTATCATGCATTCCATATTGATTTAAAAAAGACTGCGTTTGAAACACACACCTAAATCCATAGTAAGCAAATCCTGCAAAGTGAATTATAAATAAAGATAAATAGATTATTCCATTAAATTTTTCTAACATTATTGAAATCCTTTAACTAAATATTGGTCTAATCTCATCTTCAATAGTACCTTCTATTGCAACTTCTTTTAATTGCTCTAAAAGTTTAATATATTCAGGGTCTGCAGACATTTTAGTGTCAGCATCATTATCACCTTCAAACATGGGTCCAATTAAAGTCTCCCTTATGGTTCTTGGGTCTCCACCCATTTGAAAAGAGAAATAAACATCATGATTGGGGTAATGTTTTTTTCTTACTGCAGCTAAACCTTTACCTATTTCCATTGCTTTACCTAGGCCGTCATCTTTTACTCTCATTGTTCTAGTATAAATTACCTTCATTGTTTCTCCTCATTTGGTAAAAATTTAGGCATTTTTATTTAGCATTAAAATCTATAACATCATCTGTACACTCAACAAATTTATGAGGTTCATAGAAGTCGTTCATAGACTCTAATTGTTTATTAATTGCATCTGGATCAGTACCTTTCCACCAACAATACATTGTTAGATTGTCTCCAGGTGTATTCCAACTCATTTGACACTTTGCATTATCACTTGTCATTGCTTTAGTCATATCTTCCATAGACATTGAACCAGTAACTTCTATCATTTTAGCTTTTGCCTCTTTTGATTTAAAAGTGTGCGTGACTATATAGTTTTTCATTTTTCTCCTTTGTGTTTAGCTTTTAAATAAAGCAAGTGCTTCATTTAAAAGTTTTTCAGACTTAGCATGATCACCATTATTATGGGCATCCATACCTTGATCTTTAAGTTCTTGAGCTTTTTTAATCTTATCATCAATATTTTTAGCTAACATCGGACATGAACCTGCGTATGCTGAGCTCACAAATAAGACCAAACAAAGCGTTAACATTATTTTTTTCATTTATACTCCTTATAAATTTACTTCAGATAGTTCATATAATTTAGCACTCTCTACACATTCTGCGTAAATAGCCTTTGCAGTAGGGTTATTCCCAGTTACAAATTCTTTCATTCCAGCTTCATTATGAACATTAACTTTAAATAACATCCCACTTTTATCTGGAATCATGGCTCCAACAGTTTTTTCTGGATAGGCAACACTTTTTCTAACACCCATCCCTTCATCTGATTGCATCCAACCCATGAAAGTTTCTAATTTACCCTCTTTAAGCTTAAGATGTACTAACATTTCTTTTTCCATTTTTATCTCCTTATTTATTATCTAATATAAAGTTTGAACTACTTTTTTTACTCTTTCAGCTCCATTCGGAACTAAAGCTTCAACAAATGTATGACATTTTTCAGTTTTAGCTTTGTCGTATTTGGAGCCATAATGCTTATCAACTGCTTTATTTACTCCTTCATCCCATTCTTTTTCTGGAATACCAATTTCAAGAGCATACGTTTTTAAAACTTTTACTGTTGAAATAGATTTTTCTTTCATGCCATATTCAAATTTTTCACCAGATGGTAAAAAGTAATTTGCCATATAAATTCCAATACAATCCCAGGCTTTAGATTTTTCATCCTTACTCATATCTGCA
>CACDAB010000028.1:0-2536 GCA_902550615.1 uncultured Pelagibacteraceae bacterium
ACTTATACAGATCATTTTGACACTCCTTATTATACAGAAACTGATACTGAAAAAAGAAATCTTGGTTATTTTTTAGGTTATAACTTTTATCTAAATAACTTTTTTATTGGTGCAGAAACAAATTTTCAAGAAAATATCGGTAAAGATCAATCTATTGCAGGGTTAAGTGGAAGTGTGACTTATGAGAAAATGAAGGAAGCAAAATTTAAGATAGGATACAATTTTGGTGATTTTGATTTTTTTACCTATTTAGGGGGTGGTGATATTGATACCACATGGACTGCTTATCATAATGACCCAAGTAAAATTAATAATTACTATACTAGAGGGTTGGGAATTGATTATTATTTTAATAAGAATTTCTTCTTAGGTTTAAATCTAGATGAAACTACTTTTGATATATTTTACACCGAGTCTTTATATGTTGAGGAAGTTCATAAAAGATCTCTTAGATTAAGATTTGGTTATTTATTTTAATTCAAACGACTTTTTTTAAGGAAAGTTAGTATTTTTTAGACAAATTTGGCACATGTTAATTTATTTTGCAGTGTTTAAATGTATTAAATATGAGTGAATTAAATAAACATTTCGAACCTAAAAACTTTAGTGACAAAGTCGCTTTGTCATTTACAAAGTTTTTGAGATTTTTGGCTGATACTTTTTTCAAAAAAAGATATGGTCATAGAGCAGTTGTTCTTGAAACAGTAGCAGCTGTACCAGGTATGGTTGCTGGGATGCTTATTCATTTAAAATCATTAAGAAAAATTGAAGATGATAAAGGGTGGATCAAAACTCTTTTAGAGGAAGCTGAGAATGAAAGAATGCATTTAATGACTTTTGTTCATATTGCTAAACCAACTGCAATAGAAAGATTCATTATTATGATTGCTCAGTTTATATTTATAATCACATATGCAATAATTTATATAGTTTCTCAAAGAACTGCGCATAGGATTGTGGGTTATTTTGAGGAAGAGGCAGTGATAAGTTATACAGAATATTTAAATGAGCTTGAAGCTGGAACCATACCAGATCAACCAGCTCCAGAAATTGCAATCAATTATTGGAATTTACCACTACATGCTACTTTAAAAGATGTAGTAAGAGTTATCAGAGATGATGAAGCTGGCCATAGAGATGTTAACCATACTTTTGCTGATTTAATAAACATTAAGAAAAATAAAGAGACTATCAATAAAAGTAATAAAGAAAAAAAAGAAAGTGGCGAAGAGATTCTAGATTAAATATTAATTCGAAAAACCATACTTTCTAAGTCTTACATCACCAGTCCTAGCATGAGCCTCCATACCTTCGTATCTTGATATCCTAGCGCATGCAGCACCAACAGATTTTGTAGACTCTTTAGTCATTCTTTGAAAACTCAAAGTCTTAATAAATTTACCAACAAATAATCCACCAGTGTAACGTCCAGCTCCTTTAGTTGGTAAAATATGGTTTGTTCCAGAACATTTGTCTCCATAGGCAACAGTAGTTTCTTCACCAATAAATAATGAACCATAATTTTTTAGTCTTTTATGGAACCAATCAAGATTTTTTGTTTGAACTTCTAAATGTTCAGGAGCGTATTCATCACTAATGGTTGCCATCTCCTCGTCAGTATCACATAATATTACTTCACCATAATCTCTCCAAGCAGCCTCAGCGCTTTTTCTAGGTAACTCTGGTAATTCAGCAATTAATTCTGGAACTCTTTTCATGACTTCATCAGCAACTCTTTGACTCGTTGTATATAACCAAGCGGGAGAATTATATCCATGTTCTGCTTGTCCTACTAAATCTACTGCAACCATCTCCGCATCAGCTTCATCATCAGCTATCACAGCAATTTCAGTTGGTCCCGCGAATAAATCAATACCAACTTTACCAAATAAAATTCTTTTAGCTTCTGCTACAAACTGATTTCCTGGACCTACTAAAATATCTGCTGGCGGATTTTTAAATAAACCATTTGTCATTGCAGCAATTCCTGGAACCCCCCCTAAATTTAAAATTACATCTGCACCACACAGATTAGCTGTATAAATAATTGCTGGATGTGCACCCACACCTTCCTTGGGTGGACTGCAAGCAATTATATTTTTTACTCCTGCAACTTTTGCAGTTGTAACACTCATCACAGCTGAGGCTATATGGGCATATCTTCCACCTGGTATATAGCAACCGGCTGTATTTATAGGAATTAATTTTTGACCTGCATAAAGACCCGGCGATAGTTCAACCTCAAAATCTTGACCATAATTTTTTAATTGTGCCTCAGCAAATTTTTTTACTCTTTCATGAGAAAATTGAATATCGTCCTTCGTTTTTTGATCTAATTCTTTATCTATCTGCTCAATTCTTTCTTTTGAAACCACTATTTCACCATCATACTTATCAAATTTTTTTGTTAGATTAATACAAGCTTCTTCTTTTGAAATTTCTATTTCTTTTAACAACCCTTTAACAATTTCGTTTGTCTTACTATCGTCAGTGGAGGGAGTTTTTGGTGATTTTTTTAGGTATTTAATAGCCATAA
>CACDAB010000029.1:0-2502 GCA_902550615.1 uncultured Pelagibacteraceae bacterium
AGTGATCAAAATGGTGCGAATGTAAATCTGAAAAGTCCTGAGGATGGAATATCACCAGGTCAGGCATGTGTTTTTTATAATAAAGATTCTTTAGGTTATAAAGTATTAGGAGGTGGCTGGATAAGAGAATAAGCTATTTTTTCTTATTTTTTTTTCTAGCTCTTCTTTTTTTCGACCCCATTTTTCTTCGGCCTCTATGTTTCTTTGGGTAACTCATTAAATCCTTTTCATTAATTTATTGAATTTTTGATACGGATATAGCATTGTCCTTTAATCATATCAATTTTTTTATGGCTATATCTTTTAAGACATTTTTAAAACATACCGCAAAAGATTTTCATAACCAATCAGTAAATCCACCAGTGGTTAGAGCATCGACAATTATTTTTAAGTCCATGCAACATATAAGAAAAACTCAAAAAAAAGCTCTACAAAATCCAACAGGTGGTTATTTTGATTACGCTAGACAAGGGACCTCTACTACTTATATATTACAAAAAATTTTAACAAAACTTGAAGAAAGTTACCATGTTTTTACGACACCAACAGGTTTTGGCTCAGTTTTTTTAGCAATATTTAGTGTTGTTAGACCTGGAGATGAAATGTTAGTTGCAGATCCAGTTTACAGCCCGACACGAATTTTAACCGAAGATTATCTTAAAGATTTTAATATAAAGACGGTTTTTTATAATCCGCATGACCTTAATACATTAAAAAATAATATTACAAAGAAAACAAAATTGATTTTTGTAGAAAATCCTGGGAGTAATACTTTTGATTTTCAAGACTTAGGAAAAATTATTTCGATTGCAAAAAAAAATAAGTTATACACTGCAATTGATAATACGTGGGGTACTCCTTATTACTTAAAACCAATTAAACTTGGTTTTGATATGTCAATTGTCTCTGCAACTAAATATTATTCTGGGCATTCAGATGTTATGGGTGGAAGTTTAGCAGTGAATAAAAGAGTATTTTCTAAAGTTAAAGCAACAGAAAAAATTACAGGTCTTAGATTAGGACCTGATGATGCTTATTTAATAACTAGAGGGTTAAGAACGTTAGACGTGAGATTAGACAGACATAGAGAAAATGCTAAAAAAGTTGCAGCATTTTTATCAAAAAATAAAAGAATTAAATTGTTATATCCATTTAAAAAAAATTCACAAAATTTCAAAATGTGGAAAAAATATTACTCAGGAGCGTCAGGTTTAATGGGATTAAAGATAAAAGCTAAGAATATTAATTCTGTTAGAAAGTTTGTTAATTCACTGAAATTATTTGGTTATGGCTATAGTTGGGGTGGATTTGAGAGTTTAGTGCTTCACCAAGAATTTAGAGAAACTGGTAAAAGAAAATATATGAACTTACCAAAATACGAACATTTAGTAAGATTACATATAGGTCTTGAAGATCCTAATGATTTGATTGCTGATATCAAACAAGCTTTAAGATATTTAAGATGAGTTCTGAAAAATTTTTTCGGACAAAAACAGCGGTAGTAACTTTATTTGCTGCATGCTTTGTTGTTTTGATTTCTTTAGGTGTTAGACAAACATTTGGTTTGTTCTTTATGGACTTCAACGAAAGTTTAAAGATAAGTAATACCGCATTTGGTTTTGCAATCGGAATGCAGATGTTGATGTGGGGTATAACAGGTCCTATCTTCGGTGCTATAGCAGATAAATACGGAGGACATATAGCTATAATTGGAGCATTTATTTTTTATACTTTAGGCGTATATTTTTTATACACGGGTCCAAACACTGGAATATTTTTTCAAATTCATATGGGTTTATTAATCGGAATAGGTCTTGGTGGAACAGCAATAAGTATTCCCATGTCAGTTGTGGGGAAACATTTTCCTTTATCTACAAGAACGATCGCCATGAGTTTTGTTACTGCCATTGGATCATTTGGTTACTTTCTTTCACCAATTTTTACTAATTTTTCTCTCACAGAGTTTGGGTGGAACTACACATTATTTGTTTTTTGCTTATTTTTGTTATCCGGTTTAGTTGCAGCATATTTTGTGAGATCTCCATCTGAAACGGAAAGTGTAGAAAAAACTTCTGATCAATCTTTTAAAGAAGCTCTCTCAGAGGCTTTTAAAACTAAAAGTTATATTTTACTTGTATCAGGGTTTTTTGTATGTGGTTTTCATATAACTTTGGTTGGAACGCATGTACCTAAATATGTAATTGATAGAGGACTTGAGGATTGGACTGCAGCAGCGATTTTATCCTTAATTGGTTTATTTAACATTTTTGGCTCACTATTAAGCGGCTACCTCTCCGCGAAAATGAGTAAGAAAATTATCCTTAGTGCAATTTATTTTTTAAGAGGTGTTTCAATAATTTTTTTTATATTTATGCCCGCAAGTAATATTAATGCATTTTTATTTGGTGCAAGTTTTGGTTTTTTATGGCTATCAACAGTGCCTGCAACAAGTGGAATTGTAGCTCATCTTTTTGGAACAAAGTATTTGGGTCTTCTGTATGG
>CACDAB010000030.1:0-2425 GCA_902550615.1 uncultured Pelagibacteraceae bacterium
GTTTAAATGTTTGACCTGATAAAATGTGTTTTCTAGTATCATCATAAGCTTTATCGAAATTCTGATGAGTTTCATTAACAACTAATCCTGCTGCAGCATTTAAACAAACTGCTTTAGAAAAATCATTATCCTCACCTTTAAATATATTAATCATTCTATCTGCATTAAAAGCTGCATCATTACCAATAAGATTTTCAAACTTATCTGCATTTATATTTAACTTATTTGGATCAATAATAATTTCAGAGATGACACCATCTTTTAATTGAATTACATTGGTTTTAGCATAAGGTGAAATTTCATCTAATCCATCTTCACTATTGACTATCCAAGCAAATTTAATATCTAAATTTTTTAAAGCATTAGCAAATATTTTTAATAGTTTTTTATCAAAAACACCAATAACTTGTCTTTTTACAAGAGCAGGACTACTCAAAGGTCCGATCATATTGAATATAGTTCTTTTTCCAATTTTTTTTCTTGTAGGTCCCACAAATCTCATTGCGCTGTGATAGTTGGGAGCAAACATGAATCCGAAATTATTATCATTAATTTGATTTTCAATATCTTTTGGCTCTAAATTTATTTTTATATTTAAAGCCTCTAGAACATCACCAGATCCACATTTTGAGGATACAGCTTTATTTCCATGTTTAGCTACTTTAACACCCATACTCGAAAGTAATAATGCTGAAGCTGTTGATATATTAAGTGTATTCATACCATCTCCACCAGTTCCACAAGTATCAACACAGTTTTCCACATTTACTCTTTTAGACTTGTTTCTAAGAACAAAAACTCCACCAGCTACCTCATCAGAAGATTCACCTTTGGCTGATAAAAGTGTCAAAAAATCAAATATTTCTTTTTCTTCTGCTTTACCCTCCATCAATATTTCAAAAGCAGATTTACTTTCATCAAAAGTTAAATTTTCCTTTTTCTTAATTTTTTCAATAAATTGTTTCATTAATCCTAAATTCTTATAAAATTTTTTAAAATTTTAATTCCTAATTTAGTTTTAATACTTTCAGGGTGAAATTGCACTCCATGTATATGATATTTCTTATGTTGTACTCCCATTATTAGTCCATCTTGAGTCTGAGCAGTAATTTCAAGATCTTTAGATAATGATTTTTTATCAATAATTAAGCTGTGATATCGAGTGGCTTCAAACGTTTTAGGGAGATTTGTTAAAATACCCATTTTTTTTGAAAAAATCTTACTAGTTTTTCCGTGCATTAGCTTTTTAGCTTGAATAATTTTTGAGCCAAATACTTGACCTATAATTTGATGGCCTAAACAAACTCCGAGAATTGGTATTTTTTTATATAAAGATTTAACTATTTTAAGACAATTACCTGATTGATTGGGGTTACCAGGTCCAGGTGAAATTACGATCTTATGATATCTTTTTTTTAAAATTTCATGAGATGTTATTTGATCATTTCTAATTACTTCAACATTCACTTTTAATGAAGACAGATAATGGTAGAGATTAAAAGTAAAACTATCGTAATTATCAATTAAAATTATCTTTTTCATTTCAACGCATTAATTAAAGCTTTTGCTTTATTTACTGTTTCTTCGTATTCCTTTAATGGTTTGCTATCTGCAACAATCCCAGCTCCAGCTTGGACATAAAATCTGTTATTTTTTGCAACAGCTGTTCTTAAAGCAATACATGTATCAAACTCTCCATTCGCCGCAAAATACCCAATGCCACCGGCATAAACCTTCCTTTTTGTAGACTCTAGTTCATCAATAATTTCCATAGCTCTTATTTTGGGAGCTCCAGAGACAGTTCCAGCTGGAAAACCCGCTAAAAGTGACTTAAATTTAGAAAATCTTTTATTATGTTTACCTATTACGTTCGAAACTATATGCATTACATGTGAGTATCTTTCAATTATAAAACTTTCAGTAACTTTAATAGAATTAGTCTTAGATACCTTTCCGGCATCATTTCTTCCAAGATCTAATAACATTAGATGTTCAGAAAGCTCTTTTTTATCTTTAAGTAAATCTTTCTCATAAAAACGATCCTCTTTAATCGTTTTTCCTCGAGGTCTTGTTCCAGCAATAGGTCTAACAGTTATTTCGCCATCTCTTAACCTTACTAATATTTCGGGACTTGCACCTATTATTTGAAAATCGGTAAAATTAAAAAAAAACATAAATGGAGATGGGTTAGTTATTCTCAATTTTTTATAAATATCGATTGGTTTTTTTGTCAATTTAGTCTCAAAACGCTGGCTTAAAACGACTTGAAATATATCTCCTAATTTAATGTATTTTTTTGCCTTATTAACTATTGATAAAAATTTATTTTTGGAGGTATTTGAATTAATTATAATTTTTTTTGACTTATTATTTATTACATCATCTATTTTTTTAACTGATGATTGTAAAGAGAGCGTGAAAAGTT
>CACDAB010000031.1:0-2148 GCA_902550615.1 uncultured Pelagibacteraceae bacterium
TTAAAGCAACTTTAATTCCTGAAATTGATAATCAACCTGACCCAAATTGTTTCATAGAGCATATGACTAATAACTATTATGAAAAATTTGGTGAATTTAAAAATCAAAATTATATGGATATAAGAGGTGTTTGTACTTTGAAGATTAACGATATTTTTGAAGACTTAAAAGAAGTTAAAGACAACTTTTTCTTAGTAAAGTTATTTAAGCTACTAAAGTGGAAGTTAAGATTTATTTCCAGAAAATTTAACTGACCCATTTCTGGGCCAGTTAATAGACTAATATATAAGAGGAGTTGTTTTATTAGAATTGTTCTGACTCGGTTGAGCCATCCATTGCTGTAGTTGAGCTCTTTCCACTACTTATTGTATTAGAAACAGCATCAAAATAAGATGTACCTACTTCTCTTTGATGTTTTACGCTTGTGTAACCATCTTTTTCACGAGCAAATTCTTGTTCTTGAATTTTAGAGTAAGCAGCCATACCTTCTTTTTTGTATTTTTCTGCTAATTCAAAAATTGCAATATTTTGTGTATGAAAACCAGCTAGTGTTATAAATTGAAATTTATAGCCCATTTTACTTATTTCTTTTTGAAATGAAGCAATTTCCTCATCTGATAAATGCTTCTTCCAATTAAATGATGGAGAACAATTGTATGCTAAAAGTTTTCCAGGAAATTTTTCATGAATTGCGTCTGCAAATTTTTTAGCTTCTTCAAGATTTGGTGTAGCTGTTTCACACCAAATTAAATCTGAATATGGTGCGTATGCTAATCCTCTAGAAATTGCTTGTTCAATTCCTGATTTAACATAATAAAATCCTTCTGGAGATCTTTCACCAGTTAAAAAAGGTTTATCGTTTTCATCAAAATCATTAGTAATTAGTTTTGCAGCATTTGCATCTGTTCTGGCCAAAATTATTAATGGTACATCAGCTATATCAGCTGCTAATCTTGCAGCCTTTAAATTTTTAATCATAGTCCCGGTTGGTACAAGTACTTTTCCACCCATATGACCACATTTTTTTTCACTGGCTAATTGATCTTCAAAATGAACACCTGCTGCACCAGCTTTAATAAATTTTTTTGTAAGTTCAAAAACATTTAATGGACCTCCAAAACCTGCTTCACCATCAGCAATTATTGGAAGCATATAATCAATTCTTTTCTCTTTTTTCATATCACCATCTTTGAGTTCCATATGTTGAATTTGGTCCGCTCTTAGCAAAGCATTATTCATTGATTCTACAAGTTTTGGAGCACTATCATATGGATATAAAGATTGATCTGGGTACATTTCACCAGCACTATTAGCATCTGCAGCTACTTGCCAACCACTTAGATAAATTGATTTTAGACCCGCTTTAGCATGTTGAACTGCTTGATTTCCTGATAAAGATCCTAAAGTACTTATGTAATTTTCTGTATTAAGAAGTTTCCAAAGTTTAACTGATTGTTGTTTGCACAAGGAATATTCAATTTTTATTGAGCCTCTCAATCTTTCAACTTCATCGGGGGTATAATCTCTTTTAATGCCTGCAAATCTTTTTAGTTCGTATGAGATGTTTTCTGCACTCATAATGGGTAGTTACCTCAGAGGTTAAAATTAAAATGAAAAGTAAAATTTGATTTAGTTAGAATCGTTAAGTGTCTCAACTAAATCTTTCATTCCACTTGAACCCCAATCACAATGATCATCTCTCATGTAAATACCTCTGCTATTATGTCTTGCAAGGTCCTCATTTTTTATGATTTGAGCTTCATTTTCTATGTTTTTTTGTTTATCAGTCATGTAAACCTTATAATTTACAAAATTTACAAAATCTACAAAAAAGGATAAAAAGCTTGTAAATTAAGGAAAATAATTGTAAATATAAATTTACAAAATTTACAAATAGAAAATATGAGTCAAAATGATTTAAAAATAGGACCAAAAATCAAGGCTTTTAGACGTCAACTGGGTCTTCAAGCTAATAAACTTGCACAAGAAATAAACATTTCACCTAGTTATTTAAATTTAATCGAGGGGGGAAAAAGAAAAATTGATGGGGATCTACTTTTAAAAATTTGCGAAAAGTTAAATATCGAACTTTCTCAATTAACATCAAAAGATGATGTAAATTTAGAAAATACTTTATCAGAAATTTTA
>CACDAB010000032.1:0-2086 GCA_902550615.1 uncultured Pelagibacteraceae bacterium
ATAGGTATTTTAACTTTATTAACTTATAAAACTGAATTTGGAATTTTTCTTGTTGCATCTTTTGGATCATCGATGGTTCTGTTGTATGGATATCCCGAAAGCCCCTTTGCCCAACCCAAAAATGTTTTTTTTGGGCATCTAGTGACTGCATCCGTAGGAATGTTTTTTTTATATTTAATTCCTTTGCCATTATTTATATTAATCCCTTTAGCAGTTGGTTTCGGAGTGGGTCTAATGATATTGTTGAATGTAACCCATCCACCTGCAGGGGGAAATCCAATTATAGTTATTATGGGTAGTGTCTCACTAGACTATTTGTTAAGCCCGATAATTTCAGGATCAATAATTATTCTAGTTTTTGCTATTATAATTAATAAATTTATACTTAAAAAGAGTTATCCAAAAACAAAATAATTTGTTTGCTAGCGACTTTAAAATAATGTTAGATGTCTCAAAATAAATTAATGATCGAAAGTAACGCAGGAGAATAAATGAAAATATTATGTGTATTATATGATGATCCAAAAGGAGGAATGCCTAAGTCATATCCACTTAAAGATCTTCCTAAACTAGAAAAATATCCAGATGGGATGACCTTACCTTCACCAAAAGGAAGAGATTTTAATCCAGGAGAATTGTTAGGATGTGTTTCAGGAGAATTAGGATTAAGAAAATTTTTAGAAAGTAATGGACATGAGTTAGTAGTTACTAATAGTAAAGATGGAGATGGATGTGAGGCTGATAAGCATATCGTTGACGCTGATATAGTAATTTCTCAACCTTTTTTTCCTTACTACTTAACTAAAGAAAGAATTGCTAAAGCTCAAAACTTAAAAATGGCTATTACAGCCGGAATTGGCTCTGATCACGTTGATTTACAAGCAGCTATGGATAACAAAATTGATGTAGTTGAAGTAACTTTTTGTAATTCAAGATCTGTTGCTGAACACATTGTGATGATGATTGTATCAATGGTGAGGGACTATCACAACCAACATAGAATTGTTAATGAAGGTGGATGGAACATAGCAGATGCTGTGCAAAGATCTTATGATGTTGAAGGTATGCACATTGGAACTGTTGCTGCTGGTCGTATCGGTTTAGATGCATTAAGAAAAATGAAACCATTTGATGTCCATTTACATTATTTTGATAGACATAAATTACCAGATAGTGTTGAAAAAGAATTAAACTTAACATTTCATGAGTCAGTAGAGTCTATGGTTAAAGTTTGTGATGTCGTGACTATAAATTGTCCTCTGCATCCTGAGACTGAGAACTTATTTGACGATGCAATGATAAGCAAAATGAAAAAAGGTGCTTATATTGTAAACACCGCAAGAGGTAAAATTTGTAATCGTGATGCTATTGCAAAAGCATTGAAGAGTGGTCAACTAAGTGGTTACGCTGGAGATGTTTGGTTTCCACAACCAGCTCCAAATGATCATGTATGGAGAACAATGCCTAACCATGGAATGACCCCTCATACTTCTGGAACATCTTTGTCAGCTCAAACAAGATATGCTGATGGTGTAAGAGAAATCTTAGAATGTTTCTTTGAAGGAAAAGAAATTAGAGATCAATATCTTATCGTCAAAGATGGACAATTGGCTGGAATGGGTGCTCACTCATATAGTAAAGGATCTGCCACAGGTGGTTCTGAAGAGGCAGCTAAATATAAGAAAAAATAAATCATTCTTTTAATTATTAAAGGTATGCTACTTAAAAGTAGCTACCTTTAATAATCTAGACTCAATTTCCAATTTTTGTATAAATTTTTAGTCATGAAATTTTTATTATTTATATTTTTAAACTTAATAATTACAAATTCAGTATTGGCATCTGAAAAAAGTAAAGCATATTTTGCTGGTGGTTGTTTCTGGTGCATGGAAGAGTCTTTTGAAAAATTAACAGGTGTTGAGAAAGTGATTTCAGGATACTCTGGAGGAAAAACTGAAAATCCAACCTATGAAGAAGTTACTTATGGAAACACAGGTCACCTCGAAGTTGTAGAGGTAATTTATGATGCAAGTTTAATATCTTTCGAAGAATTACTTAAAAATTTTTGGCTCAACATAGATCCATT